>NZ_PZKF01000011.1 GCF_003034995.1 Phaeovulum veldkampii DSM 11550
GCCGATTGTGCCCGCAAGAGCAAATGCAAGTCGGCGTGAATCGGCGCAATGACGCCAGTTTGAATTGCACCTGCGGCAAACCCGTCATAGACAGCACAAAAAGCCGGGCTGGATTCCGGAATAATTGGAGACATCGTGATGGCCAAAGCGCGTTCCGCAACCCTGAACCGCCGCAGTTTCATTGCCACAGCCGCCGCCCTTGGGGCTGCGGGGCTGGCGGTTCCGGCATTGGGGCAGACCGCGCTTGATGCTGGCACGGTTCAGGAAGAAACTGCCAACACCAACATGCGGCGCAACATTTCCAGCTTTCGTGCGCTGGACTGGCAGCCCTATTTCGACAATCTGCGAAATGGCGCCATTCTGGTCGATATCACCTCGCGCGCGCTGCATTTCTGGTCGGAAGATCAGACGGTCTACAAGCTTTATCCCACCTCGATCCCGGTGTCGGAGGATCTTACCCGCCGCGGCCGGACCGAAGTGATCCGCAAGGTCGAAGGCCCTACCTGGTCGCCCACCCCGGCGATGAAGCAGCGCAACCCCGAATGGCCCGATTTCGTGCCCGCCGGGCCCGACAACCCGCTGGGCACCCATGCCCTGTATCTGAGCTGGCAGTATTACCGCATTCACGGCACGCACGACACGCGCAAGATCGGCCGCAAATCGTCCAACGGCTGCGTCGGGCTGTATAACGAACATATTCAGGAGTTGTTTGCACTGGCCAAGGTTGGCACGCAGGTGCTGCTGATCTGACCCGCGCTAACGACCGGATGCGAGACGGGCGGTGGCTACTCCACCGCCCGTTTTCATTTGACCCAGCCCATCAGATTTTCACCGATCACCTCGATCAGCGCGGCGATATGGGCGTCATCATCATTCAGGCAGGGGATGTAGGTAAAACTCTCGCCCCCTGCCTCCTCAAACGCCTCGCGGATTTCGCCGTTGATCTCTTCCAATGTCTCGATGCAATCGGCAGAGAAGGCAGGAGAGATCACAGCGATGTTCTTTTTGCCCGCCTTTGCCAGTTCGGCCACATGTTCCACCGTATAGGGCTTCAGCCAGACCTCGGTGCCGAACACCGACTGGAAGGTGGTGTCAATCGCACCCGGCGCCCAGCCCAGCCGTTCGCGCAACAGCCGCGAGGTTTTCGCGCATTGGCAATGGTAGGGATCGCCCTCCAGCAGATAGCGCTGCGGCATACCGTGATAGCTGGCCACCAGCACGTCGGGCCGCGTCTCCAACCCGGAATAGACGCGTTCGACCGATTGCGCCAAGGCCTCGATATAGCTGGGACGGTCGAAATATTCGGGCACCACGCGCACGGCGGGCTGACGCTTGATCTCTGTCATTACGCGAAAGAACTGGTCGTTCGCCGTGGCCGAGGTGGCGCCCGCATATTGCGGGTAAAGCGGAAAGAACAGGATCTTTTCGCAGCCCTGATCAACCATCCGGTTGACCACGTCGCGGGTCGAGGGGTTGCCATAGCGCATGCAGAATTCGACCACGACATTATCGCCCCACAGCGCCTGCGCCTTAGCCCTGATCTTGGCTGTCTGCTGGCGCGTGATCGTCATCAACGGGCTTTCGCCCAGATCGTGGTTCCAGATTTCCTTGTAATTCGCCCCCGAGGTGAAGGGCCGCTTGGACAGGATGATCAGTTGCAGCAGCGGCTGCCATTTCCATGCCGGATAGTCGATCACCCGCTGATCCGACAGAAACTCGTTCAGATAGCGGCGCATCGACCAGTAGTCATAATTATCCGGCGTGCCGAGATTGGCCAGCAGGATACCGATCTTTGCCCGCGCGACCGGAGGATGGTCGGCCGGCGCATGGGCGAGGCGGCCAGCACCGGGCTGGATCATGTCCTTGGTCATCGGATGTCTCTTGTTTGTTTCAGAACTGACATAAGCAGAATTATTCCAAGGTCAATTGTCAGAGCCCGGCATTGGTGCCGGCGTCAGTGTAGCGCCCGAAAGGGCATCGGCCAGCCGGTAGCGGGCCGTTCCGGGGCGCAGGGGCTGCTGTTGGCTGTCGTGCGGGGCCCAGCCGGTCAGATAGATCAACTCGAAACTGGCCAGAACCCTGTCCCCTGCCTCAGAAAATGCCGCAGCATAGCGCCGGGCGGCGTCAACAAACACCCCGCGACGGGCAGGGGTGCGGCGACGTGCCGCAAGCGCATTGGCTTCGCCCATCGCCCGCAGATCGGCCATCAGGTGAAAGGCGTTGCGATAGCTGACCTTGCGCAGGCTGGCATCGGCCACCGGCAGCGCCAGTCCAGCGCGCTGCAACAGCCCGCCCCAGTCGCGGATTTCACCCATCGGCAGGATGCGTGGCGACAGCCCCCCGGTCAGCGCAGCCTCGGCTTCGGCCAGCGTGGCGCGCAGTTCGGCCAGCGTCTGACCACCGAACAGCACCGCGATGAACAGCCCGTCGGGGCGCAGCGCCCGGCGACATTGCACGATCTGCCCGACCGGGTCATTGGCCCAATGCAACGCCATCGCATGGATCACCAGATCATGCGCCCCCTCGGCCAGATCAAGCGTCTCATCATCGGCCACAACCCTGGCCTCGGGGAAGGATGCCGCCCACAGATCGGGAAAACCCGTCACCACGGCAGGCGCCGTAAACCTTCTGTTAACCTCGATCAGCCTTTCCTTGATCTCGGCCGCGGCCTCGTCATGGAAAAACAGCGCCGGGGCGCCGCGCAGGGCACGGGCGCGGGCGCGGGTCAGGGCCTTGCGGTCGGTCAGAAGGGGGGCTTTGGTCATGGGTGCAGACTTTAGAGCCGTTCGAAACGGGATGCTAGCCGCGTTGCACCTGATATTTCCACCGCGCTGCATCGGCTGCGGCGGCGCTGTCACTGACGATTTCGGGCTGTGCGCGGCTTGCTGGCGCGAGACCGACTTCATTTCCGGGCTGGTCTGCGACAAATGCGGGGTGCCGCTGCCGGGGAAAAACGAGGGCCGGGCCGAACTGTGCGACGAATGCCTGACCATCGCCCGCCCCTGGGACCGGGGCCGGGCGGCAATCCTTTATCGCGATACGGGGCGGCGGCTGGTGCTGGCGCTGAAACATGGCGACCGGCTGGATCTGGTGCCGCCGCTGGGCGCCTGGCTGGCCCGCGCAGCGGAGCCGATCCTGTTGCCTGACATGCTGGTGGCGCCAGTGCCGCTGCACCGATGGCGGCTGTTGAAGCGGCGCTACAATCAGGCTGCGCTTTTGTCGGGCGCGTTGGCGCGGGCGGCTGGGCTTGACCATTGCCCCGACCTGCTGGCGCGCCCCCGCCCCACCCCCAGCCAGGAAGGCCGCGGGCGCGAGGCGCGCTTTGCCAATATGGCCGATGCAATCCAGGTGGCGCGACGGCGGCAGGGGCAGATCATGGGCCGGCCGGTGCTGATCGTCGATGACGTGATGACCTCGGGCGCAACGCTGGCGGCGGCGGCGGACGCCTGCCTTGCTGCGGGCGCGGCCTCGGTTTCGGTCGCCGTGCTGGCGCGCGTTGCGAAGGAGGGCTGAATCCGTATATTGGGCCGATGCGGAAGGGCCCATCATGCAGCACGTTGAAATCTATACTACCCGAACCTGCCCCTATTGCATAGCTGCCAAGCGGCTGCTGGATGCCAAGGGCGTTGCCTATGACGAAACCGATGTGGGCGCCGACCCGCGCCTGCGTGCGGCGATGACCGCGCGGGCGGGCGGGCGCTATACCGTGCCGCAGATTTTCATCGGCGGGCAGCATGTAGGCGGCTGCGATGACATCCACCTGCTGGACCATCAGGGCAGGCTTGACATCCTGCTGGCAGGTTAAGCGATGCGCGCAGGGCTGGTGCAGCTTTCGGTGACCGACGATCCGGCGGCGAACCTGCCGGTGACGCTGGGCCTGGTCCGTCAGGCGGCCAGCGCCGGGGCAGGTTTTGTGCTGACGCCCGAATGCACCAATCTGCTGTCGTCCGATCGCGCCTGGCAGGCCGAGGCGCTGCGGCATGAGGCCGAGGACGAGACCCTAGCCGCCCTGCGGGCCGAGGCCGACCGGCTGGGCATCTGGCTGCTGATCGGGTCGCTGGGGTTGAAGACGGATGACCCCGACGGCCGCTTTGCCAACCGCAGTTTCCTGATCGCGCCCGATGGGGCGATTGCGGCGCGCTATGACAAGATCCACATGTTCGATGTGGATGTGTCGGCAACCGAACGCTACCGCGAATCAGAGGGGTATCGCCCCGGCACCCGTGCGGTGATGGCCGATGCGGGCTTTGCCCGGCTGGGGATGGCGGTCTGCTATGACCTGCGCTTTGCCTATCTGTTCCGGGCGCTGGCCAAGGCCGGTGCCGAGGTGCTGACGGTTCCAGCCGCCTTCAACGATACCACCGGCGCCGCGCATTGGGAGCCGCTCTTGCGCGCCCGTGCAATTGAAACCGGCTGCTATGTTCTGGCCCCCGCGCAATGCGGCGAACATGCCGCCCATGGCGGCAAGCCGCGCCGCACCCATGGCCACAGCCTGGCCGTAGGGCCCTGGGGCGAGGTGCTGGCCGATGGCGGCGCCGAGCCGGGCATCAGCCTTGTCGATCTGCACCTGCCTGAGGTTGCCCGCGCCCGTGCCCGCGTGCCCGCGCTGCACCACGACCGCGCCTTTGAGGGGCCGTAGCCGATGGCAGACCTAACCGACACGCTGGCCGCGGCGCTGTTTTCCGAGGTGTTCATGGCCGATCAACTGGCGCGCAACCTGATTTCGCGCGCGCTGCCCAAGGGCATGGAGATTTCGCATTTTTCGGTGCTGAACCATCTCGCCCATGCGAATGAGGAACGCACCCCCGCGCAGCTTGCCGCCACCTTTCACGTTACCCGCGGCGCGATGACCAACACGCTCTCAAGGCTGGAATGGGCCGGGCATGTGCACATTCGCCCCGATTGGGACGATGCGCGGCGCAAGTTCGTTTCCATCAGCCCGGCGGGCCGGGCCGCGCGCGATGCCGCGCTGGCGGCCTTCATGCCGGTGATTGCCGATGTGGTGCGCGGCATCGGCCCCGACAAGGTTCGCGCCGCCCTGCCGGTGCTGCGCGAATTGCGCGCACGGCTGGGCGACGAGATCTGACCCCGACTGCGGGAGCCTCCGGCGGGGATATTTGGGCCAAGATGAAGGGGTCAGCGTTTTACGCTGGCGGTGACGTAGTTGACCGACAGGTCGCGGTCCGACAGGCTCCAGCTCCAGCTGACGGGGTTGAAGACCATGCCCTTGCGGTCCACCGGATCAAGGCCGGCAGTTCGGATCAGACCATAAAGCTCATCGGGGGTGATGAACTTTTGCCATTCATGCGTGCCCTTGGGCAGCCAGCGCATGACATATTCGGCGCCCACGATCGCCATCATGAAGCTTTTGGGGTTGCGGTTCAGCGTCGAGCAGATCATCAGCCCACCCGGCTTCAGCAACCGGCGGCAGGTGGTGATGAATCCCTGCGGGTCAGCGACATGCTCCACCACCTCCATGTTCAGCACCACGTCGAATTCCTCGCCCGCCTCTGCCAGCGCCTCGGCGGTGGTATGACGGTAGTCGATCGCAAGCCCCTGCTGTTCGGCGTGGATCTGCGCCACGGGAATGTTGCGGCCCGCCGCATCGGCGCCGACCACGGTGGCCCCTAGCCGTGCCATCGGCTCTGACAGCAGCCCGCCGCCGCAGCCGATATCCAGCAGCCGCAGCCCCGCGAACGGCTGCGGCTGGGTCAGGTCGCGGCCAAACTCGGCGGCGATCTGACCGGTGATATAGTCAAGCCGACAAGGGTTGAGCATGTGTAGCGGCTTGAACTTGCCGTTGGGGTTCCACCATTCGGCCGCCATCGCCTCGAATTTCGCCACTTCGGC
Source organism: Phaeovulum veldkampii DSM 11550 (assembly GCF_003034995.1). Lineage (GTDB taxonomy): Bacteria > Pseudomonadota > Alphaproteobacteria > Rhodobacterales > Rhodobacteraceae > Phaeovulum > Phaeovulum veldkampii. Next base: position 5,851 of record NZ_PZKF01000011.1, read on the forward strand.
GGGATCGACGGTGTTCATCGGTTGATCGCCCGGCATAGTGCCCCCTTTGCTGCAAATCCTGGCCCGACACGGTGGCGGGCACTCTGTTTTGGGGTATATAGTGCGATCATGGACAGAACCGCAGGCCAAAAGCGCGCAGCACACGCCTTTCTGTATCCGCCGCTCGAACCCTTCGATCAGCGGATGCTGGAGGTTGGTCAGGGCCATCGGCTGTATGTGGAGCAAAGCGGTCATCCGCAGGGCGCGCCGGTCGTGGTGCTGCATGGCGGGCCGGGGGGCGGGTCGAACCCGGCGATGCGGCGCTATTTCGACCCGGCGCATTACCGCATCATCCTGTTTGACCAGCGCGGTTGCGGCCGGTCGCGCCCGCATGCCAGCGTGGAGGCGAACACAACCCCGCATCTGATCGCCGATATCGAGGCGATCCGCGAAACGCTGGGGGTCCGCAACTGGTTCGTGTTTGGCGGCAGTTGGGGGGCGACGCTGGCGCTGCTGTATGCGCAGGCCCATCCGGGCCGGGTGCGGCACCTGATTCTGCGCGGCGTCTTTCTGGCCATGCGCGAGGAGTTGAAGTGGTTTTACGGCGGCGGGGCGGGGCTGTTCTTTCCCGACCTCTGGGCCGATTTCTGCCGCCCGATCCCCGAGGCCGAGCGGGGCGACCTGATCGGCGCCTATCACCGCCGCCTGTTTTCCGGCGACTGGGCAACCGAGGCGCGCCATGGCCGGATCTGGGCGCAGTGGGAAAACGCGCTGGCCAGCGTGGACCATGATGGCCCGCTGGGTGAGGCACCGCCTGATTACGCGCGCGCCTTTGCCCGGCTGGAGAACCACTATTTCAAGCACGACTCGTTTCTGGACTGCGACGGTCAGATCTTGCGCGACCGGCACCGGATCGAGGATATCCCTGCCAGTATCGTGCAGGGCCGGATGGACATGATCTGCCCGCCGATCTCGGCATGGCGGCTGGCCGATGGCTGGACCATGGCCGACCTGCGGATGGTGCCTGCGGCGGGCCACGCCCTGTCGGAACCCGGCATCACCGCCGAACTGGTGCGGGTGATGAACCGGCTGCGCGAGTAACACGCCAGGCCTGGCCCACGCGGCGCTTGCATGATTGCGGCGGTTCGCCTATAGAGCGGTCAACAGCGGCGCTCCGGGGTCCAAACCCGCAGCCCACCGGGAGAGATCGACGGGCCGCTTGCGCCCGTTTTTTGTTTTTGAGGCATCACCAGATGACCGACCTGATCGCAAAGACCGCCATCGACCGGCGCCTGGCCGACATCGTGACCCCCGCGATCGAGGGGCTGGGGTATGAGCTGATCCGCCTGCGCCTGATGGGCGGGCTGACCAAGACGTTGCAGATCATGGCTGACCGCCCTGAAGGCGGGATCAACGTGGAAGACTGCGCGAAAATCTCGACCGCGATTTCCGCCGCGCTTGACGTGGAAGACCCGCTGGAAGATGCCTACAACCTTGAGGTGTCCAGCCCCGGCATCGACCGGCCGCTGACCCGGCTGAAGGATTTCGACCTGTGGGAGGGCTATGAGGCCCGGCTTGAGACGACCGAGACGATCGACGGGCGCCGCCGCTTCAAGGGGATGCTGGCCGGCACCGAGGGCGACGAGGTGCTGATCAACATCGAGGAAGGCACCGTCGGGCTGAAGTTCGACTGGCTTTCGGATGCGAAGCTGATCCTGACCGAAGATTTGATCGCCGAGATGTTGCGGCAGAAAAAGGCCGCCGGCATCGTTGACGAAGACATGTTCGACGAGATCGAAACCGATACTGATACTGACCCGTCCGAGGAGGCGTGAGACATGGCAATCACCTCTGCCAACCAGCTTGAACTGCTGCAGACGGCCGAAGCCGTTGCCCGCGAGAAGATGATCGATCCCGACCTGGTGATTCAGGCGATGGAAGACAGCCTCGCCCGCGCCGCCAAATCGCGTTACGGCGCCGAGATGGACATTCGCGTTGCGATCGACCGCAAGACGGGCCGGGCCAGATTTACCCGTGTGCGCACCGTGGTCGAGGATGACGGCGTCGAAAATTATCAGGCGCAGGTGACCGTGGCCCAGGCCAAGCCCTATCTGGCCGACCCCAAGGTGGGCGATGAGATCATCGACGAGGTGCCCCCGGTCGATCTGGGCCGGATCGCCGCGCAAAGCGCCAAGCAGGTGATCCTGCAAAAGGTGCGCGAGGCCGAGCGTGACCGTCAGTATGAAGAATTCAAGGACCGCAAGGGCAGCATCATCAACGGTGTGGTCAAGCGAGAGGAATACGGCAACATCATCGTCGATATCGGCCGGGGCGAGGCGATCCTGCGCCGCAACGAAAAGATCGGCCGCGAAAGCTATCGTCCGAACGACCGTATCCGCGCCTATATCAAGGATGTGCGCCGCGAGGCCCGTGGCCCGCAGGTATTCCTGAGCCGGACCGACCCGCAATTCATGGCGGAACTGTTCAAGATGGAAGTGCCCGAGATCTACGACGGCATCATCGAGATCAAGGCCGTCGCCCGCGACCCTGGCTCGCGCGCCAAGATCGCGGTCATCAGCTATGACAATTCGATCGACCCGGTCGGCGCCTGCGTGGGTATGCGCGGCAGTCGTGTGCAGGCCGTGGTGGGCGAATTGCAGGGCGAAAAGATCGACATCATCCCGTGGAACGAGGATCAGGCGACCTTCCTTGTGAACGCGCTGCAACCGGCCGAAGTGTCGAAGGTGGTGATCGACGAGGAAGCCAACCGCATCGAGGTTGTGGTTCCCGACGAGCAACTGTCGCTGGCCATCGGTCGGCGCGGGCAGAACGTGCGTCTGGCCAGTCAGTTGACCGGCCTGGACATCGACATTCTGACCGAGGCCGAGGAATCGAGCCGCCGTCAGGCTGAATTCGCCGAGCGCACCAAGCTGTTCGTCGATGCGCTGGATCTGGACGAATTCTTTGCCCAGCTTCTGGTGGCCGAAGGCTTTACCAGTCTTGAAGAGGTGGCCTACGTCGATCTGGACGAGCTGCTGTCGATCGAGGGCGTGGACGAGGGCACCGCATCCGAGCTTCAGGCCCGTGCCCGCGACCAGATCGAGGAACAGAACCGCAAGGCGCTGGAGGCTGCCAAGGCCCTGGGCGTCGAGGACAGCCTGTTTGCCTTTGAGGGGCTGACCCCGCAGATGATCGAGGCGCTGGCGAATGACGGTGTCAAGACGCTGGAAGACTTCGCCACCTGCGCCGACTGGGAACTGGCCGGCGGCTGGACCACGGTCAACGGCCAGCGCGTAAAGGACGAAGGCATCCTTGAGAAATTCGACATGAGCCTTGAAGAAGCGCAGCAACTGGTGATGACCGCGCGGATTCAACTGGGTTGGGTCGATCCGTCGGAACTGCCCGGCGCCGTGGTCGAGGACGAAGACGACACAGACGAGGAGGCCGAGGGCTAAGCCCCGGAGCGCGACACTATGACCCGAGGGGGCCGCGACAAGGACCGAGAAGACCCGGAACGCCGCTGCATCGTCACCGGCGATGTCCGGCCGAAGGCCGGGCTTATCCGCTTTGTCGTCGGCCCCGAAGGGCAGATCGTGCCCGATCTGGCCGAAAAGCTGCCCGGTCGGGGCATCTGGGTGACGGCTGATCGCAGTGTGCTGGCACAGGCCGTCAAAAAAAACGCCTTTTCCCGCGCGGCACGCCAGCCCGTGATCCTGCCCGAAGGGCTGGTCGCGATGGTCGAGGCGGCGATGGCGCAGCGGGTTGTTGACCTGGTGTCGCTGGCGCGCAAATCGGGCCGGGCGGTCTGTGGCTTTGAAAAGGTCAAGGGCTGGCTGGCCGAGGGCCGCGCCAAGGTTCTGCTGCAAGCCTCCGACGGGTCGGAACGCGGCAAGGGCAAGCTGTGGACGCCCGAAGGCGGGCGCTGGTTCGGCTGCCTGACGGCCTCGGAATTGGGTTTGGCATTCGGCCGCGATCATGCCATACACGGCGCGCTTGCGGCTGGCGGACTCAGCATACGTGTTATAGAGGATGCGGCGAAGCTCACGGGCTTGCGCAAGCAGGACGGCGGCGGGACCGCCGAGAAGGATACGAAGACGGCATGAGCGATACAGACGGCAAAAAACCCCTTGGTCTTGGTGGCGGGCGCCCCGGTCAGGTGAAGCAGAGCTTCAGCCACGGCCGCACCAAAAGCGTCGTTGTCGAGACCAAGCGCAAGCGCGTCGTGGTGCCCAAGCCTGGCACCGCCTCGACGACGGGCGCCGGTGCAGGCAGCCCGAACCTTGGCGATCCGTCCAAACGCCCCGCAGGCATCTCCGACGCCGAGATGGAGCGCCGCCTGAGCGCGCTGCGCGCTGCCAAGGCGCGCGAGGTCGAAGAGGCCGCGCAACGCCTGCTGGACGAGAAGGCCCGCGAGGAAGAGCGCGCCCTGCGCCGCGCCGAGATCGAGGCGAAAGAACGCGAAGAGCGTGAGCGCGAAGAGGCCGCCCGGCTGAAAGCCGAGGAGGAGGCCCGCAAAGCCCGTGAGGCCGAGTTGCGCGCACAGAAGAAAGAAGACGTGCGCAAGCCCGTCACGACCAAGCCCGCGGTGCCCGCAGACCCGGCTGCGGCCGAGGCGGTCGCTTCGCGCGCCGCGACCAAGGGCGTGGCCACCGTCGGCCCGCGCAAGACCGACCGCGACCGCGCCGATGCCGACCGCGGCGATGCCCGCGGCAAAGCCAAGACCGATGACGCGCGCCGCACCGGCAAGCTGAGCCTGTCAGATGCGCTGGATGGCGAGGGCGGGCGGCAGCGTAGCCTGGCCGCGATGAAGCGTAAGCAGGAAAAAGCTCGCCAGAAGGCGATGGGCATGGGCCACCGCGCCGAAAAGATGGTGCGCGACGTTCAACTGCCCGAAACGATCGTGGTGCAGGAACTGGCCAACCGGATGGCAGAGCGCGCGGCCGACGTGATCAAGTCGCTGATGAAAATGGGCATGATGGTCTCGATCAACCAGACGATCGACGCCGACACCGCCGAACTTGTGATCGAGGAATTTGGCCACCGGGCCGTGCGCGTGTCGGATGCCGATGTGGAACAGGTCATCGACACGGTTCAGGACCGCGACGAAGACCAGATGCCGCGCCCGCCGATCATCACAATCATGGGCCACGTTGACCACGGCAAGACCTCGCTTCTGGACGCGATCCGCAAGACCAACGTGGTGTCGGGCGAAGCCGGCGGGATCACCCAGCACATCGGCGCCTATCAGGTGAAAACCGAATCGGGCGCGCTGCTGACCTTCCTTGATACGCCGGGCCATGCCGCCTTTACCTCGATGCGCGCCCGCGGTGCGCATGTGACCGATATCGTCGTTCTGGTGGTGGCGGCCGATGACGCCGTGATGCCGCAGACGATCGAGGCGATCAACCACGCCAAGGCCGCCAAGGTGCCGATGATCGTGGCGATCAACAAATGCGACAAATACGAGGCGAACCCGCAAAAGGTGCGCACCGATCTGTTGCAGCACGAGGTTGTCGTCGAGGCGATGTCGGGCGATGTGCAGGATGTAGAAGTGTCCGCAAAAACCGGCATGGGCCTTGATACCCTGCTGGAGGCGATCGCGCTGCAATCCGAGATCCTGGAGCTGAAGGCCAACCCGCAGCGCGCCGCCATGGGCGCTGTGATCGAAGCCAAGCTGGACGTGGGCCGCGGCCCGGTCGCAACGGTTCTGGTGCAGAACGGCACGCTGAAACAGGGCGACATCTTTGTGGTTGGCGAAAAATGGGGCAAGGTCCGCGCGCTGATCAACGACAAGGGCGAGCGCGTGGACAGCGCCGGCCCCTCGGTTCCGGTCGAGGTTCTGGGCCTGAACGGCACGCCCGAAGCGGGCGACGTGCTGAACGTGGTCGAAACCGAAGCGCAGGCGCGCGAGATCGCCGATTACCGGATCAAGGCCGCAAAAGACAAGCGCGCCGCCGCCGGTGCCGCGACCACGCTGGAACAGCTTATGGCCAAGGCCAAGGCAGATGAAAGCGTGTCGGAACTGCCGATTCTGGTGAAAGCCGACGTGCAGGGTTCGGCCGAGGCGATCGTGCAGGCGATGGAAAAGATCGGCAACGACGAAGTGCGCGTGCGCGTGCTGCACTCGGGCGTCGGCGCCATCACCGAAAGCGATATCGGGCTGGCCGAGGCTTCGGGCGCGCCGGTGATCGGTTTCAACGTGCGAGCCAATGCGCCGGCACGGGCCGCCGCGAACCAGAAGGGCGTGGAGATCCGCTACTACTCGATCATCTACGATCTGGTCGATGACATCAAAGCCGCCGCCTCGGGCCTGCTGAAGGCCGAAGTGCGCGAAAACTTCATCGGCTACGCGCAGATCAAAGAGGTTTTCAAGGTCTCGGGTATCGGCAAGGTGGCGGGCTGTCTGGTCACCGAAGGTGTGGCGCGCCGGTCTGCGGGTGTGCGTCTGCTGCGCGACAACGTGGTGATCCACGAGGGGACGCTGAAGACGCTCAAGCGGTTCAAGGACGAGGTCAAAGAGGTTCAGTCGGGTCAGGAATGCGGGATGGCGTTCGAGAATTACGACGATATCCGCCCGAACGACGTGATCGAAATCTTTGAGCGCGAAGAGGTCGAGCGTAAGCTGAGCTAAAAAGACGGGGGGCGCATTGCCCCCCTGATACTGCGCTGGAAACCGCCTGATCTCAGGCGGTTTTTTGCATTACGGGCTTGCCCTGATACAGGCTGTTGCCAACCCGCACGACAATGCGGCCATCGTCGAGTTGGCCTTCAAAGCTGCCCTGCACCGAGACGCAACTGCCCACTGTTATCGTTCTCAACATGTCCTTCCCTCCCAAGAAAGCCGCGCTGCGCAACATTGTTGCGAATTCTGGCTTTGCGCAACAGTTTTTTAACAACTGTTGCCTACGGCACTACAGCCAATCGCGCAGGATCGGGATCAGAGGTTCGTCGGCGGGCGGCATCGGATAGCCGCGCAGATCGGCCGGGCGCACCCAGGCAAGGCTCTGGCCCTCCCGCGGGGTGACAATGCCCTTCCACTTGCGGCAGGCATAGAGCGGCATCAGCAGGTGGAAATCGGCGTAGCTGTGGCTGGCAAAGGTCAGCGGTGCCAGGCAACTGGCAAATGTGTCGATACCCAGTTCTTCCTGCAATTCGCGGATCAGCGCAGCTTCGGGCGTCTCTCCCGGCTCCACCTTGCCGCCCGGAAACTCCCACAACCCCGCCATCGACTTGCCCGCGGGGCGCTGCGCCAAAAGCACCCGGCCGTCGGCATCAATCAGCGCGACGGCCGAGACCAGGACAACCTTCACGAGCGGTAATCCGCGTTGATGTCGATGTAGCGATGGGTCAGATCGCAGGTCCAGACCGATTTGGCGGCCTTGCCCAGCCCCAGATCGACACCGATCACCAGCTCAGGCTGCTTCATATAGGCGCTGGCAGCGGCCTCGTCATAGTCGGGCACGCGCCAGCCGTTTTCGGCCAAAACCATATCGCCAAAGGCGATTTTCAGCCGGTCGCGGTCGGCCTTGGCGCCCGATTTGCCCACTGCAGCCACGACGCGGCCCCAGTTGGCATCCTCGCCCGCGATCGCGGTTTTCACCAGCGGCGAATTGGCCACCGCCATCGCCACCTTGTGCGCGTCGGCGGCATCCGCCGCGCCAGTCACGCGGATTTCGACAAATTTCGTGGCACCCTCGCCATCACGCACCACCTGATGCGCAAGGTCCATCATCACCCCGCGCAGACCCGCCTCGAACGCTTTGGCCACCTTGCCGCGCAGATCCCTGATCTCGGCCGCCGGGCCCTGGCCGGTAGCGGCCACGATCAGCGCATCCGAGGTCGAGGTGTCGCTGTCCACTGTGATTGCGTTGAACGTGTCATCGACCTGACGCGAGACGATCTTTTGCAGGTTCGCCGCCGAGATTTTGGCATCGGTAAAGATGTAGACCAGCATCGTCGCCATATCGGGCGCGATCATCCCCGAGCCTTTGGCGATACCGGCAATACGGATCGGCCCGCCCTCGCCCGCGATCTCGGCCATGGCGCCTTTCGCGAAGGTGTCGGTCGTCATGATCGCGCGCGCCGCCGCCTCGATCCCCGCCGGGTCAAGGCCCGCGACCAGCGCCGGAACCGCGGCGGTGATCCGGTCATGCGGCAAAGGCTCGCCAATGACCCCGGTCGAAGAGGAAAACACCCGCTGCGCCGGAACCCCCAGCGCCTGCGCCACCGCGCCGGTGACGGCATCGACCGAGGCCTGACCGCCCGCGCCGGTGAAGGCATTGGCATTGCCCGAGTTCACGATGATCGCGGCGCCGCCCTCGGCGTTTGCCGTCAGCTTGGCCTGACAATCCAGCACACAGGCTGCGCGGGTCGAAGACCGGGTAAAGGCCCCGGCAATCGCCGTGCCGGGCGCAAGGCGCACCAGCATCACATCGGTGCGGCCCGCGTAGCGCACGCCTGCGGCGGCAGCGGCAAATTCGACCCCTGCAATCACTGGCAGCGCGGGAAAGGCTGCAGGCGCGAGCGGCGAAACCGGGTTGGCCGCCTTGGCCTTGGGTGCGGGCGAAGCGGGGGCCAAGGCGGCCTCCAGCCGGGCTTTCAGCACCTCGACCTTGGCTTTCAGCTTGACCGCCTTCGCCTTCAGTTCCTTCTTGTCCTTCGACATTGCAGACCCCCCTCAATTGTCCAGCAGTGCGGCGTTTTTCAGCACTGCCGGGTCTATCCCCTCGGCCCTGCGTTCAACCTTGGCGGCCTGCACAACCTCATCAAGGCGGGCCTCCACGGCCTTGGCGCGCAGATCGCCCTCCAACTCGGCACGAACATCGTCGAGCTTGGGCGCCTCGGCCAACCGGGTGTCGTTCAGGCGGATGATGTGCCAGCCAAACTCGCTTTGCACCGGCACCGAGATTTCGGCGGGTTTCAGCGCCGCCACCGCATCGCCAAAGGGCTTGACCATCGCCTCCAGCGGGAACCAGCCCAATTCGCCGTCGTTCGGCCCCGACGGGCCGGTCGATTTAGTCCGCGCGATTTCGGCAAAATCAGCCCCGCCGTCGAGTTCGGCCTTGATCGCCTTGGCCTCTTCCTCGGTCTCCACAAGGATATGGGAGGCGTTGTATTCGCGCGTGGGTTCGGCCTTGGCAAAACGGGCGTCATAGGCGGCCCGCACACCTTCTTCGGTGACGGCGGTGTCGGCGGTCTGATCCAGCACCGCGCTGGCCAGATAGGCGCGGCGGTCCACCTCCAGCATCGCCTCATCCCGACGGGTCATTTTTTCGGCGCCAATCTGGGCCAGTGCGGTCTGCTGAATCAACTGATCCAGAATCCCGTTGAACAACACGTCATCGGGCAGCGCCTGATAATCGGCGGGCAGGCTGTCGCGCAGCGCAATCATGTGCGCCAGCGTGATTGACTGACCGTTCACATTGGCCACCACCGTATCGGCGGTTAGGTCAGCCGCGCGCACCGGGGCCGAAAGCGCCAGAGCCAGCGCAGAGGCCGCCAGAAATTTCACACCGATCGACATCAAAGCCACTCCTGCAAGGGCCGCGACCTGCCGCGGCGTTGACACTCTGACGGTAGACCCTTACATCGCCAAGGGACTTGTGAAGGCTAATCCGCCCTTTGTTAGCAGCCGTTCTAGGCAAGCCCGAAGGTGCGGGCAAGGCCACGTTTCACACGATGGCGCAATCGAACCCGCGGAGAACACATGCTGGGCTTTGGGACACTCGCGAAAAAGGTTTTTGGCACGCCCAACGACCGCATGGTGAAATCGGCCCGTCCGCTGGTTGAAAAGATCAACGCGCTGGAGCCGGAGTTCCAGAAACTGACCGAGGCGGGCATCAAGGCCAAGACCGCCCAATTGCAGCAACGCGCGCAAGGCGGCGAAAGCCTGGATGACCTGCTGCCCGAAGCATTCGCCAACTGCCGCGAGGCCGCGCGCCGCGCGCTGGGCTTGCGCGCCTTTGATGTGCAGTTGATGGGCGGCATCTTTCTGCACCAAGGCAACATCGCCGAGATGAAGACCGGCGAAGGCAAGACGCTGGTCGCCACCTTCCCCGCCTACCTGAACGCGCTGGCGGGCAAGGGCGTGCATATCGTGACCGTCAACGACTATCTGGCGCGCCGCGATGCCGAGTGGATGGGCAAGGTTCATGCGGCGCTGGGGCTGACCACGGGCGTTGTGGTGCCCTATCAGCCCGACGCCGAAAAACGCGCCGCCTACAAGGCCGACATCACCTATGCCACCAACAACGAGTTGGGCTTTGACTATCTGCGCGACAACATGCGCAGTTCGATCCCCGAAATGTCGCAGCGCGGCCATTTCTTTGCGATCGTGGACGAAGTTGACAGCATCCTGATTGACGAGGCGCGCACCCCGCTGATCATTTCCGGCCCCTCGCAGGACCGGTCCGAACTTTACAAGACGCTGGACCGCTTCATCCCCGAAATCCGGGCCGAGCATTTCAGCCTCGATGAAAAGACCCGCAACGCCACCTATACCGAGGACGGCAACGAATTCATCGAGCAGCGCCTGCGCGAAGAGGGCATCCTGCCGGAGGGCCAGTCGCTCTATGACCCCGAAAGCACGACCATCGTGCACCATGTCACGCAGGCATTGCGCGCGCACAAGCTGTTCCACAAAGACCAAAACTACATCGTGCGCGGCGACGAAATCGTGCTGATCGACGAATTTACCGGCCGGATGATGCAGGGCCGCCGCCTGTCGGACGGTCTGCATCAGGCGATCGAGGCCAAGGAAGGCGTCACCATTCAGCCCGAAAACGTAACGCTCGCCTCGGTAACGTTCCAGAACTACTTCCGGCTCTACGACAAGCTGGCGGGCATGACCGGCACCGCGGTGACCGAAGCCGAGGAATTCGCCGAGATTTACGGCCTTGGCGTGGTCGAAGTGCCCACCAACCGGCCGGTGCAGCGGATCGACGAACACGACCGCGTCTATCGCACCGCGCGCGAAAAATATATGGCCGTGGTGGGCGCCATCCACGAGGCCAATGCCAAGGGCCAGCCGATTCTGGTGGGCACCACCTCGATCGAAAAGTCGGAAATGCTGTCCGAGATGCTGAAGAAAGAGGGCATTGCGCATAACGTGCTGAACGCCCGCCAGCATGAACAGGAAGCCTATATCGTGGCCGAGGCCGGCAAGCCCGGTGCCGTCACCATCGCCACCAACATGGCCGGTCGCGGCACCGACATCCAGTTGGGCGGCAACGTGGAATTGAAGGTGCTGGAGGCGCTGGCCAAAGACCCCGGCGCCCACCCCGACGAATTGCGCGCCCGGATCGAGGCCGAACACGCCGACGAAAAGGCCAAGGTGCTGGAGGCCGGGGGGCTGTTCGTTCTGGCCACCGAACGGCACGAAAGCCGCCGGATCGACAACCAGTTGCGAGGCCGCTCCGGTCGTCAGGGCGACCCTGGCCGCTCGCTGTTCTTCCTGTCGCTGGAAGATGACCTGATGCGCATCTTCGGCTCGGACAAGCTCGATGCGGTGCTGTCGCGGCTGGGCATGAAAGAGGGCGAGGCGATCATTCACCCCTGGGTGAACAAATCGCTCGAACGCGCGCAGGCCAAGGTCGAAGGGCGCAACTTTGACATCCGCAAGCAATTGCTGAAATTCGACGACGTGATGAACGACCAGCGCAAGGCGATCTTCAGCCAGCGTCTGGATATCATGCGCGCCGAGTCGGTGGACGAGATCACCCGCGACATGCGCCATCAGGTGATCGATGACATGGTCGGGGAATTCACGCCTGCCAAGACCTATGCCGACCAGTGGAACAGCAAGGGCCTGCAAGCCGCCGTGCTTGATCGGCTGAACATGGACCTGCCGATCACCGCCTGGGCCGCCGAGGAAGGCGTGGATCAGGACGAAATCCGCACCCGTCTGGAAAAGATTTCCGACGCCTATCTGCGCGACAAGGCCGACCGCTTTGGCACCGAAACGATGCGGGCGATCGAAAAGCAGATACTGCTGCAAACCATTGACGCCAAATGGCGCGAACATCTGGTGACGCTGGAACATCTGCGCTCGGTCGTGGGCTTCCGCGGCTATGCGCAGCGCGACCCGCTGTCTGAATACAAGACCGAGTCGTTCCAACTGTTCGAGACGTTGTTGAACAGCCTGCGCAGCGAAGTGACCGAGCGGCTGGCACAACTTCGGCCGATCACCGCCGAAGAGCAGACCATGCTGATGGCCCAGATGGCCCCGCAGCCGAAGCCGGCGGCCCCGGCCCCGGTCGCAAAGCAAACGCCGCAACCCGCGCCCGCCAAGGCCGCAGCGGTGGCCTTTGACGAAACTGACCCCTCGACCTGGGGCAACCCCTCGCGCAACGATCCCTGCCCCTGCGGGTCGGGGGAAAAGTTCAAGCACTGCCACGGCAGGCTGGCATAAGACGGGGCGGCTTTAGCCGCCCCTTCCGTTACAGATAGCCTGAGGCGCGAAAGCTGAGTTCGCGGCTTTTGCCAATGATCAGGTGGTCGTGCAGCACGATGCCCAGAACCTGGGCTGCATCCTGGACCTGGCCTGTCATGGCCATGTCGGCCTCGGACGGGGTCGGATCGCCCGAGGGGTGATTATGCACCAGAATCAGCGCGCTGGCGTTCAGTTCCAGCGCGCGTTTGACCACCTCGCGCGGATAGACCGGCACATGATCGACGGTGCCGCGGCCCTGTTCCTCGTCGGCGATCAGCACGTTCTTGCGATCCAGATACAGCACCCGGAACTGTTCGGTTTCCCGATGCGCCATGGTGGTGTGGCAATAATCCAGCAACGCATCCCACGAAGATAGCACCTGCCGGTTCAGCACCCGCGCCCGCGCCATCCGCTGCGCCGCCGCCTCGACGATCTTCAGTTCCTGCACCACGGCATCGCCCACCCCCTGCACCTCGGCCAGGCGGTGCGGCGGGGCCGACAGCACGCGGTTGAAATCGCCAAACACCTCCAGCAGGCGCCGCGCCAGGGGTTTCACATCCTGCCGCGGGATGGCCCGAAACAGCACAAGCTCCAGCAGTTCGTAATCGGGCATGGCCGCCGCGCCCCCCTCCATGAACCGGGTGCGCAGGCGTTTGCGGTGGTCCTGGATGTAGGAGGGCAACCGCCCGGTGGGTGCCATCGGCACCGCCGCAGCCTCGTCTGCATCGCAGGCGAAAAGCGGTAGCGGAGCTTCGGAAAAGGCACGGGGACAGGTCATGCCTTCAGCCTCGCGCAGCAACGTGAATAAATGGTTAACGGCGTCGCGGCGCCTGCGCGGCCAAGCCCCCCGCCGCAGCGGGGGGCTGCGGGTTCACCCCTTCATTCCATCCCAAAAGGTTTTGACCTTCTTGAAGAACGACGCAGTTTCCGGGTTGTTTTCGGCCTCGATCTTTTCGAATTCGCGCAGCAGTTCCTTTTGCCGCGTGGTCAGGTTGACCGGCGTTTCCACCGCCAGTTCAATCAGCATGTCACCCGCACCACCGCCACGCAGCGCCGGCATCCCCTTGCCGCGCAGCCGCATCTGGCGCCCCGACTGGCTGCCCGCCGGAATTTTTACACGGCTTCGGCCGCCGTCGATCGTAGGCACCTCGACCTCGCCGCCCAGCGCCGCCGAGGCCATGCTGACCGGCACGCGACAGAACAGCATCAGCCCGTCGCGCTGAAAGATCGCGTGCTCCTTCACCTCAATGAAGATGTAAAGATCGCCCGCAGGCCCGCCGCGCAGACCCGGTTCGCCCTCGCCTGCCAGCCGGATGCGGGTGCCGGTTTCCACCCCCGCCGGGATATTGACCGACAAGGTGCGCTCTTTCTCAACGCGGCCCGCACCGTGGCAGACACGGCAGGGGTTCTTGACGACCTGACCTGCGCCATTGCAGGTCGGGCAGGTCCGCTCCACGGTGAAAAAGCCGTTCTGCGCCCGCACCTTGCCCAGCCCCGAACAGGTCGGGCAGGAAACCGGCTCTGCGCCGCCCTCGGCGCCCGTGCCGTTGCAGGCCGTGCAGGCCACCGATCCGGGCACGGTGATGGTTTTCTGCACCCCCGCAAAGGCATCTTCCAGCGCGATACGCAGGTTGTAGCGCAGGTCCGACCCGCGGCTGGCACGGGATCGCCCGCCGCCAGCACGGCCGCCCACGAAATCGCCGAACAGATCCTCGAACACATCCGAGAAGGCCGACGCAAAATCGCCCTGCCCAGCATAGCCGCCACGCGGCCCGCCGCCCCCCATGCCACCCTCAAAGGCAGCGTGGCCATAGCGGTCATAGGCGGCCTTGCGGGTATCGTCCTTCAGCACATCATAGGCCTCGTTCACTTCCTTGAACTGGGCCTCGGCGTCGGGGTTGTCCTGATTGCGGTCGGGGTGAAGCTCTTTGGCCTTGGTCCGATAGGCCTTTTTGATCTCGTCGGCCGAAGCGCCACGCGCCACGCCCAGAACCTCGTAGAAATCACGCTTTGCCATGTTGCACCCCCTTGGCCCAACGCAAGGACCGGCCCGCAGCATTGCGCGGACCGGCCCCCGAGGTTGCTGCGCTTATTTGCGCTTGTTCTCGCCCAGATCTTCGAAATCGGCATCGACGATGTCATCGTCCACGCCGCGGGGCGCGTCATCCTCGGCGCCGCCAGACTGGGCCGCCTGCGCCTTGTAAATCGCCTCACCCAGCTTCATCGCCGCGTCAGTCAGGTTCTGGATACCACCCTTGATCTTGCCGGCATCGTCGGTTTTCAGCGCCTCTTCCAGCGCGTTCATCGCCAGTTCGATCACCTCGACCGTGGAACCATCCACCTTGTCGCCATGCTCTTCCAGCGATTTCCTGGTCGAGTGCAGCAGGCTTTCAGCCTGGTTGCGGGTTTCGACCAGATCCTTGCGCGCCTTGTCGGCTTCGGCATTCGCCTCGGCGTCCTTGACCATCTTTTCGATCTCGTCGTCGGTCAGCCCGCCCGAGGCCTGGATCGTGATGTTCTGGCTCTTGCCGGTACCCTTGTCCTTGGCCGAAACCGAGACGATGCCGTTCGCGTCGATGTCGAAGGTGACCTCGATCTGCGGCATCCCGCGCGGGGCGGGCGGGATGTCTTCAAGGTTGAACATGCCCAGCATCTTGTTATCGGCGGCCATCTCGCGCTCGCCCTGGAACACGCGGATCGTCACCGCGTTCTGGTTGTCTTCGGCGGTCGAGAAGATCTGGCTTTTCTTGGTCGGGATCGTGGTGTTGCGGTCGATCAGCCGGGTGAACACGCCGCCCAGCGTTTCGATACCAAGGCTCAGCGGCGTCACGTCGAGCAGGACCACATCCTTCACGTCGCCTTGCAGCACCCCCGCCTGAATGGCCGCGCCCAGCGCAACCACCTCGTCAGGGTTCACACCTTTGTGCGGTTCCTTGCCGAAGAAGTTGGTCACCTCTTCCACCACTTTCGGCATACGGGTCATGCCGCCGACCAGAACCACCTCGTCGATGTCGCCTTTCGACAGGCCCGCATCCTTCAGCGCCGCGGCGCAGGGCTTCAGGCTTGCCTTGATCAGGTCGGCGACAAGGCTTTCCAGCTTGGCGCGGGTCAGCTTCATCACCATGTGCAGCGGCGTGCCCGACTGCGCGTTCATGCTGATGAACGGCTGGTTGATTTCGGTCTGCTGGCTGGAGGACAGCTCGATCTTGGCCTTTTCTGCCGCCTCTTTCAGGCGCTGAAGCGCCATCTTGTCCTTGGTCAGGTCAACGCCATGCTCTTTCTTGAACTCGTCCGCCAGATAGTTGACGATCCGCATGTCAAAGTCTTCGCCACCCAGAAAGGTGTCGCCGTTCGTGGATTTCACCTCGAACAGACCGTCGTCGATCTCCAGAATGGTGATGTCAAAGGTGCCGCCGCCAAGGTCATAGACCGCGATGGTTTTCGATTCTTTCTTGTCCAGGCCATAGGCCAGCGCTGCCGCGGTGGGTTCGTTGATGATACGCAGAACCTCAAGGCCCGCGATCTTGCCCGCGTCCTTGGTCGCCTGACGCTGGGCGTCGTTGAAATAGGCCGGAACAGTGATGACAGCCTGCGTGACGGCCTCGCCCAGATAGCTTTCGGCGGTTTCCTTCATCTTTTGCAGGATCACGGCCGAAACCTGCGCGGGGCTGAATTTTTCGCCCCTCACCTCGACCCAGGCATCGCCGTTGCCGCCGTCGACGATCGAATAAGGCACCAGCTTGCGGTCTTTTTCCACCTCGGCATCTGTCACGCGACGACCGATCAGGCGTTTGACGGCGAAAATCGTATTGGTCGGGTTCGTCACCGCCTGCCGTTTGGCGGGCTGGCCGACGAGACGCTCGTTATCGGTGTAAGCAACGATCGAGGGCGTCGTGCGCGCCCCTTCGGAATTCTCGATCACCCGCGGCTGGGCCCCGTCCATGATGGCGACGCAGCTGTTCGTGGTCCCCAGGTCGATGCCGATGACTTTGGCCATGATATACCCTCTTCTTGGCGATATGGTGGACGACAGGCCCGAACACGGCCCCTGCCCTCCGATCCCAGGTTTTCAACTTCTCCCGGCGCGGGGGCCTGCCCCGTCCGGCTTCTGGGCGTATATAAGGAGGGGTCTTGCACCCTGCAAGCCGCGCAGGAAAACGAATGACAGAGGAAAAGATGGAATCTGCGTCAGGTCGCACAGATCGCCCGCCGCCGCGCGATATTCGGGGGTTTCGGCATTATCCGGGCTGGCTGACCGTCGACGAACAGCGCGCGCTGCTGACCGATCTGCGTGGCGTTGCCGCCGCGGCGCCCTTGTTTTCGCCCGTTACCCCCTCGGGTCGGGCGATGAGCGTCAAGATGACCTCGGCGGGCGATTTCGGCTGGGTGTCGGACCGACACGGCTATCGCTACGCCCCGCGCCATCCGGCAGGCGGCGCCTGGCCCCCGATCCCGCCGCAAGTTCTGGAAATCTGGCAGGCTGTGGCGGGGACGACGCGGGCACCGGAATGCTGCCTCGTGAACTATTACCCCGAGGGTGCGAGGATGGGCCTGCACCAGGACCGTGACGAGGCCGATTTCACCCTGCCGGTTGTGTCGATCTCGCTGGGCGATGACGCGCTGTTCCGGATCGGCAACCTGACCCGCGGCGGCGGCACGCAAAGCCTGTGGCTGCGGTCGGGCGATGTGCTGGTGATGGGCGGGGCCGCGCGGCTGCGGTTTCATGGCGTGGACCGGGTGGCTTTTGGCAGCTCGCACCTGCTGCCGCAGGGCGGGCGGCTTAGCCTGACGCTGCGAGTCGTGACCTGAGGTCGGTCAGCGCCGCGCGCCCCAACTGAGCGAGGCGTTGCGGCGGGTGTAGAATTCGCCCATCAGGCCCAGCATAAGGAAGGTAAGCCCGACATAGACCGGATAGGATATCGACGAAAAATGCGGGTTGTAGTTGATGAAGGTGAACCCGCGCGCCTGATCTATGGTGTGAAACAGCGGGTGCCAGTCGAACAGCGCCAGCATCTTGGCCCCCAGCGTATTGGCCAGAAACATCTTGCCCGAGGCAAACATGCTGGCCCGCCGATACAGCAGCGAGGCCAGGTTAACCACATCCGGTATCCACGGCTGCAAGGCCAGAAAGACCATGCCGATCGACACACCGGTAAACCACGACAACAACACCATGCCCACCGCCCCGGCCGGATTCTCGATCTCGATCGGGGTAAAGGCGGCGTGGTAGATATACAGCACCACCGCCATTGACAGGATCTGTTGATACAGCGCGGCGAATGCCGAAGATGCGACGGCAACCATGGTGTTCATCGGCGCGTGTTTCATCATCGCCGATGTCGGCCCTTCGGCCCCCATCACCGCGCTGACGGCCTTGACATGGGTCATGAACAGCAAGACGCCGCTCATGATATAGAGCAGGAAATCGCCGCGAATGGCGATCTGGCGCAGGCCGATCATGGTCATCATGAAATAGAACACCCCGACCATCACCAGGGTCTGGAGAATGTTCATCACAAGGCCGATCACCGCATTGCCATGGCCCTTGCGGACCGAGCGGACGGTGGAGTGAAAAAGCAGTTCCAGAAACTCGAACCCGAGGCTGATCGTGCCGGTGCTGCGATGCGGCTTGAACATGTTGCGCCCTGCGTGACCCCGCTGCCCGGTATCGGCAGGAAATCTTGCCGTTTCGTTGACGGCGCATCATAAGGGGGCGGGGCCTTCGGATCAATCCGGCAGCGCCCGCCACGAAAGGAGCCTGCACGATGGACCTTGACCGTCTTGTTGCCGTGATGCGCCGCCTTGCGCTAGAGGCGGGCGACCGGATCATGCAGATTTATGCCAGCCCCGATTTCGAGGTGCGCGCCAAATCCGATGCCAGCCCCGTCACCGCGGCTGACGAGGCCGCTGATGCGCTGATTTCGGCGGGTCTGCGCGCAGCCTTTCCCGATCTGGCGATGATCACCGAGGAACAGGCCGCCAGCCACGGGCAACAGGCGCAAACCTTTCTGATTGTCGATCCGCTGGACGGCACCAAGGAATTTGTGCAGCGCCGCGGCGATTTCACCGTCAACATTGCGTACGTCGAAAACGGCGTGCCGCTGCGCGGGGTGGTCTATGCGCCCGCCAAGGGGCGGCTCTTTTACACGCTTGGCGATGGTCGCGCGGTCGAGGAAACCGGTCCCTTCGACAAGGAAACCCCCGGCGATCAGCGGCCCATCACTGTATCGGTGCCAGACAACCGGGCGCTGATGGTCGTGGCTTCGAAATCGCACCGAGATCAGGCAACCGACGATTACATCGCCCGCTATGGCGTGCGCGACATGACCAGCGCGGGATCGTCGCTGAAATTCTGCCTTGTGGCGACGGGCGAGGCCGACCTTTACCCCCGGCTTGGCCGGACAATGGAATGGGATACTGCGGCGGGCGATGCCGTGCTGCGCGGCGCGGGCGGGCAGGTGGTGCGGCTTGATGACCACACCCCCCTGACCTATGGAAAACCGGGCTATGCAAACCCCTTCTTCATCGCCTACGCCCCCGGCGTTCTTCTGGTGAAATGATGTCGGTTCTGATCGTCATTCCGGCGCGCTATGCCTCCAGCCGCTATCCGGCCAAACCGCTGGTGGCGCTGCGCGGCGCGACCGGGCAGGCCAAGACCCTGATCCAGCGCAGTTGGGAGGCCGCGCTGGCCGTGCAGGGCGTGGCGCGCGTGGTGGTGGCCACCGATGACGACCGCATCCGCGACCATGCCCAGGGCTTTGGCGCCGAGGTGGTGATGACCGCCACCACCTGCC
Source organism: Phaeovulum veldkampii DSM 11550 (assembly GCF_003034995.1). Lineage (GTDB taxonomy): Bacteria > Pseudomonadota > Alphaproteobacteria > Rhodobacterales > Rhodobacteraceae > Phaeovulum > Phaeovulum veldkampii. Next base: position 25,054 of record NZ_PZKF01000011.1, read on the forward strand.
AGAACGGCACCGAACGCTGCGCCGAGGCGGTGGCACGACTGGGCGGCGGATTTGACATCGTGGTGAACCTGCAAGGCGACGCGCCGCTGACCCCGCCATGGTTCATCGAGGCGCTGGTGGCGGGTCTGCGCGCCGATCCGGGCGCCGAGATCGCCACCCCCGTGCTGCGCTGCGAGGGCGCGATGCTGGCGGCCCTGCTGGCCGACCGGCGCGCGGGCCGCGTGGGTGGCACCACCGCAGTCTTCGGGGCCAGGGGGCGTGGGCTGTATTTTTCGAAAGAGGTGATCCCCTTCACCGGCCAGACCTATGGCGCGACGGAACCGACGCCGGTGTTTCACCATGTCGGCGTCTATGCCTACCGCCCGGCGGCGCTGGCGGCCTATCCGGGCTGGCCGGTCGGGCCGCTGGAAACCCTTGAGGGGCTGGAACAACTGCGCTTTCTGGAGAATGGCCGCGCCGTCCTGTGTGTCGAGGTCGAGGCCCGCGGCCGCCAGTTCTGGGAACTGAACAACCCCGCCGATGTGCCGCGGATCGAGGCGATGATGGCCGAGATGGGCCTTGCATGACCACAGGGTCGGTGCCCCGCACCAGCCTGATCATCACCTCGCGCCACCGGCCTGACGCGCTTGCGCGGTGCTTGCTGGCGGTGGCACAACTCGATCACTCCGACTTTGAGCTGATCGTGGTCACAGACCCCGCGGGCTTGGCGCAGGCTCAGGGTCTGGCGGTCAAGCGTGTGGCCTTTGACGTCGCCAATATCTCGGCCGCGCGCAATGCCGGGCTGGCCGTGGCGGCGGGACAGGTGGTGGCGTTTCTGGATGACGATGCCGTGCCGGAACCAAGCTGGCTGTCGCATCTGACCCGCCCCTTTGCCGCACCCGAGGTGGCGGCGGCGGGCGGGGCCGTGCGCGGCCCCGACGGCATCGGTTATCAGTGGCGGGCCGGCCTGACCGATGCCTGGGCCGAAATCACACCGCTGCCCCTTGCGGGCCTTGCCCCCAGCCTGCCCACCGCCCCGCCCGGCAGGGCTGTGGCCACAATGGGCACCAACTGCGCCTTTCGCCGCGATCTGCTGGCAGGGCTGGGCGGGTTTGACCCGGCCTACCGGTATTTTCTGGATGAAACCGATGTGAACTGGCGGCTCGCGGCCGCGGGGCACACCACTGCAATCGTGCCGATGGCACAGGTTCACCACCGCCTTGCCGCCTCGGCGCTGCGGCGGGCGGACAGGGTGCCATGCAGCCTGCATGACATCGGCGCCTCGACCGCCGTGTTCTGGCGCCGCCATGCGGGCGGGCCGGCGGCCGCTGCGCTGGCACGGTTGCGCACGCGCGAACGGGCGCGGCTGGTGCGGCACATGCTGGCCGCCCGGCTGGAGCCGCGCGACGTGGCCCGCCTGATGCGCACACTGGAGGACGGGCTGGCCGAGGGGGCGCTGCGCCCCTTGGCCAAGCTGGCACCAATCGGCCCCCCGACGTTGCCGTTCCTGCGCTTTCCCGCCGGGCCGCGCCCCGGGCGGGTGCTGGCCGGGCGCCCGTGGCAGGCCCAGCGCCTGCGCGCCCGCGCAGCGGCAGCCCTGGCCGCGGGCGAGATCGTGACCCTGTTCCTGTTCAGCCCCGATGCCCGCCCGCATCAGATGTGCTTTACCGACGCGGGCATCTGGGAACAGACCGGCGGCCTGTGGGGTCGGGCCGGGCCGGGCGGCCCCCGGCTGCACCCCGGCAGCTTCGCCGCACGGCTGGCGCCGAAACGGAGCGGCTGGCCGGGCTGCGCCCCATGTAAGGGGCCACGGCCAGGCCCCGCGAAAATACAACCTTGAGTTGTCAAGGCAAACGATGTAGACATCGGCTGTGGCCGTGCCGTTTCAATCGCGCCGCGCCGGGCAGTCTTCGCGCAAGGAGGCATCATGACCCTGACCTTCGACGCGTCGCCCGGTGTTGATGATGGCGCGGCGACCGTCTCGATCCGGGCAAATCGTCACTTCGGGCCGGGCAAGCGGCTGTTCGACATCCTGCTGTGTCTGGTGATCCTGCCGGTGGTAGCACTCGTGACCACGGTTTTGTGGGCCTTGGTGCGGGCAGATGGCGGCCCCGGCTTTTTCTGCCAAACCCGCGTCGGGCGTGGCGGGCGGCCGTTTCGCTGCTGGAAATTGCGCAGCATGGCCGTGGATGCCGAGACGCGACTGACCCAGCTTTGCGCAGACGACCCGGCGCTGGCCCGGGAATGGCACAACCGCCAGAAACTTGAAAACGACCCCCGCGTTACCCGGATCGGCGCTTTTCTGCGCCGCACCAGTCTGGATGAATTGCCCCAGATATGGAACATCCTGCGGGGCGACATGAGCCTTGTCGGCCCGCGCCCCTTCATGCCCAGCCAGGAACGGCTTTACGCCGAGGCCGGAGGGCGCGCCTATTTCCTGATCCGTCCCGGTGTGACCGGCCCATGGCAGGTAGATGGCCGCAGCACCACCCGATTTGTCGATCGGGTGCGGTTCGATGAAGGCTATTACGCCAGCGCCTCGGCCCTCACCGATCTGGCGCTGCTGATCCGCACCGCAGGCGTGGTGGTGCGGATGACCGGACGCTAAGGCGCGTCTCAGATCTCGGCGGGGTCGGCGTAATCGGCATAGCGCGCGGCGTCGCGCCCCTGTGGCTGATGGCTCAGCGCCGTCAGCAACTCGGCCCCCGGCGCCATCACCTCCGCCAGCGTCTGAACCGCACTGCGCAGATCGCCCTGCCCGGTCGAGGCAAAGCGCACCGTCATCGCCACCGCATCGCCATGCGGCACCAGATAGCGCGTGTCCACCGCAGCCAGAACCGGCGGCGCATCGACGATGACAATATCGAACACCTCGCGCGCTGCCTGGATCAGCGCCACAAACACGTCGGACCCCAAGAGCTGATCTGTTTCGCGCTGCGCCCGGCCTCGACCGGGGATCACCGCGGCGCCCGTCAACGGGTCTTGTGCCATCAGCGTCGCGGTCAGATCGTTTTCCGAAGGATCAAGCAGATAGTCGATCAGGCCCCGATCCGGCACCAACCCGATCAACGCATGAATCGAGGGTTTGCGCAGATCAGCGTCGATCAGAAGCACCCGGCGCTGCGCCAGCGCAAAGCCCCGCGCCAGCGCAAGGGCGGTGGTGCTTTTGCCCTCGCCCGGCAGCGCAGATGTCACGATGATGGTCTGACCCATGGCACTGCCCGCCCGCTCCGGCCCCTGTCGCAGCGACAGTTCCAGCGCCGCCCGCAGGCGGCGGATCGCCTCGGCATAGGGTGACAGCGGGGCCAGCACGACAGTGTCGGCAACCGAAGCCCCGCCCTCCTGCCTGCGCGGCATCTGCGGAACAGCCGTCGCCACCCGCGCCCGCAGCACATCGCGCAACTGGCTTTCCGAGGTGATGCCCCCCAGATGATATTCGGTCAGCACCGCCAACCCGATGCCCAACCCCAGCCCCGCCACCAGCGCCAGCACCAACACCATTGCGGGTTTCGGAAAGCTCGGCTCTATCGGCGCAAGGGCGGGCGAAACCACCCGACTGTCGGCGATCTGCACAGCGGCCTGCATCTCCAGTTCGCGGATGCGCGACAGCAGCATCTGATACTGGCCGCGGGCAATGCCCGCCTCTTGCTGCAACTGATAAAGCCCGATCAGAACCTCGGAGGGCAGCGCCCCATCGGCCAGAACCCCGCGCAGTTCGGCCCGCGCTTCGCGCTCGGCGCCCGACAGCGCCACGGCGGTTCCGGCGATGCCGTCCAGCGCAGCGGCCGCACGGCGCGCCTGATCGGCCTCCAGCGCGGCCAGCGCGGCGGTCAGATCGACCGCCTCGGGGGTGTCGGGGGCCACACCGCCCAGTCGCCGCTCCAGATCGACGCGCTGGCGTTGCAGGCTGGCCAGCGCCGCATCGCCCAGCCGCGCGGTCAGCCCTGCCCAATCTTCCTGCTCCAGCGCCAGACGGGCCGCGCCGGCCTGCGCCTCGGCGGTGCGCCGTTCAGCCTCCAACGCCTGAATCCGGCTGCGCAGCGCGGCAAGGTCTGTGCGCCCGCCTTCGGCCTCGATCCGGGCCAGATTATTCTCGATATAGCCGTCAATCGCTGTCTCGGACGCAGTCAGCGCCATCTCGGCTGTTGCGATCTGGCCCTGCAACTTGTCGCGCGCCGCCAGCGCCCCCGCGACCTTGGAGGCGACCTGCGCGTCGATATAAACGGCGGTCAGCGCATTGGCGAGCGACGCGGCCCGGTCGGGGCTTTTCGCGGCGACGGAAACCGCGATCAGATTGGTCAGCCCGCGGCGACGGATCGTGACGGCATCGCTCAGCCGGTCCAGCACCACATTGGCCAGCGCCTCGCCGCCGGGGCTGTCGGCAGGGGCAAGGCCCAGCGCCAGACGCAGCTTGTCGCTCAGCCCAAGGCGGGGACCAAATTCAGGGTCAACGACAAGCTTTTCATCGCGCACCACGGCCAGCGCGGTGGTGGGGGCGCGCAAGATTTCAACCTCGCTTTCCACCCGCGCATTCTCTGACGCTGCCGAGGGGGCGGGTTCATCCGCATACAGCAGCGAGCGTTTGCCGGTATCGACCATCACCAGCGCTGTGGCGGTATAAATCGGCGGCACCAGCGCCAGAAAGGCCACCGCCAGCCCCAGCGCAAGACCCAGCGTCACGCCGATCAGCCCCAACTGCCGACGCAGCAAGGACAGGGTCGATGACAGATCGAACGTCTCGGGTTGCATAAACACTTGGTCCGGCGTTTTCGGATGAAATGCAATCTTAAATTGTATAATGCACCCGTTTTTCGGGTGATGGCTGCGACAGACCCAGAGCGATCAGTGCCAGCAACATCAGCAGGTTGGCGTGGATTTCCAGGCTGAAATCGACCAGCGCATGAACCGCCGCAAGGATCAGCGCCGCCAGCGCGGCACGGGGCAAGGCCGCATCAGGCCCGGCGCCGCGCATCTGCCGCAGCAACCGGCGCGCTACGGCCAGCGCCGCCAACATCGGCAGGCTGCCCGCGATCAGGCCCAGTTCAACCCACAGCGTCAGATAGGAGGAATGCGCATTGTCCCACAGCCGGGTGGAGGCAAGCGGCGGGCGATGCACCAGCTCAAACGCCGGTGCAAAGGCATCCAGCCCATAACCCGCCAACGGCCGTGCCGCGATCAGACCCAGGGTTTGACGATAGACCTCGGCCCGCGTCGCAACCGCTTCGGCCAGAAACACCGCGCGATCCAGCACGCCGGCCGACAGCGCCAGCACGCCCAGCAGCAGCGCCCCCAACCCCAATGCGGTAACAAGCCGCCTCGGCTGCCCGGCCACCACGACGGCCAGCCCCAGAATTGTGGCAAACACCCCCATGCGTGAATCTGTGCCCAGCAGCGCCAGCAACACCAGCCCAAGGCACAGCCAAAGCCCAGCGCGCCGCATCATCGCCGCCCCGCTGCGCGAGGGATGGTTCCGGCCCCGCGCGGGCAACAACGCCAGCCCCAGAACCGCACCCATGCCCAGAAATGTGGCGAAGGAATTGGGGTTGGCAAACGGCCCGGCAAGACCACCGCGCGCATCGCCGGACGGTCCCGCGATCAGCGCCAAAACCGCATGGATCACCACTGCGGCAAACAGCGCCCACCCGATCCGGCGGGCAATCTGCGGTGCGGTGGCGACCTCCAGCATCAACGCCAGAAACGCAACCGCCCCGGCCAGTCGCAACAGCCCCGTCAGGCTTGCCTCGGGCACAAGGCTGATGGTGCGCGGCAGCGCGGCGCCGATATCTGGCAGCGCCAGCCAGCCTGCGGGCAGATAGGGGGCCAGCGGCAAAGTCTGGATCATGCCGAACGCCAACGCCAGCAAGACCGGCCCGATCACATCCCCCAAGGCCGCAATCTGCAGGCAGCGGCCTGCATGAACCAGCCGCAGGGCGAGGGCCGAAACCAAAAGACCGCAAACCGCAGTGCTGGCAAGCCAGACCGCCGCGCGATTGCCGCCCAGCGGCAGCGGCATGATCAGCACAAGTGCCACCAACGCCACCGGCAGCGCGGCAGCACGCCACCAAGGCGCGCGCAGATCGGCGGCCGGACGGGTCATGGCATCGCCCCATCCCGCCGCAGGGCACCCAGAAACGACCGTTGCGCAGCAACCGGCGCCGCCTGCGTCACCTCAGCCAGAAGCGGGCGCAGCGCAGCCACGCGCTGATAGTGCTGCGCAAGCAAAAGCCGCCCCGAATGCGTCGTGACAAGCACTCGCGCATCGGCCTGCAACACCCGCCGCGCCTTGGGCGACAGCGCGGCACACCCCGGCGCCGCAAGGTCAAAACGGCGCTGGGCCAGCCAGCCCTCTTGCGCGGCGGCGCGATTGGCACGGATCAGCGCCGCCTCGAACACCGCGTGGTCCTGCTGCGCCAGCGCCACCTCGGCCACGATCAGATGCGCCAGTCCCAGCGTCGGGGCCGTCGCCAGAACTTGCCCGGCAATCGCGCCGCAATTTTTCCCAACTGCCGTTCGCCGGGCCGCCGATTGCACCGCCGCCAAGGGGCCGCGCAGCGCGCGGTCACACCCCTCCAGCAGCAGCCTTGTGCCGCGCAGCGAGCCGGGCATCGGGGGTGGGCCTGCCGCCAGCCGCTCAATCTGCTGTGGCGGGGACATTTCGCCAAAACGGATCGCGGCATATTCGGCGCCAAGCCGCTGCAAAGCCGCCGCCGCGACCGCAAGGCTGGCCACCGCGCAGAACAGCGCCGCGACGGTCCCGGTGCGGGCGGGTTTGGCATTGGTCTGGCATCGGATTCCATTGACCGGCGGCATTTCGCCCCCTTGGGCGTATTCGAAATTGACGATGATCCTGCGGTATACTACCTTAGGTTGTGAAATTGAGAAAGCTGTAACCGAAACCCCCATGATCATGCCACTGCATAACCTGCTGCTTTCGGTGTCGGCTCTGGTCGCGGCCAGCCTGGCCCACCCGGTTGCCGCCCAACCCTTCCAGATTGACCAGGCCGCGCTGGCAACCGCCTGTGGGCAGGGCGGATGTGCAGCCCAGGTTTCGGCGCAGATCGCGCAGATGCGGGCCGCGGGGCTGGACGCCGCCGCGCTGAACTCCGGGCTGGGGCAGTTGGCCGCGGTTCTGATCGCTGCGGCGCAGGCGGCACCGCAAGACACCGTCGCTGACTATGCCGCGGCGCTGGCCGTTGTGGCCAACGCCTCGACCGAACCGGCGCAGGCAGCAGCCATTGCCGCGGCGGCGCAGGCGGTGGCCAACAACGCCGCCGCCACGATCGACCTTGAAACAGGCGTCGCTGCCAGCGCCGGCTGACCGCGCAGTTAGGGCGGGCATTCGGCGATGCCGAGGCGCAACAGATCGGCGCCACGAAACTCGGTAAAGCCCACGGTGATGTAGCGGCCCTCCCGCAGATACCAGCCGCGCAACGGTTCGGGATAGTGCCGCGCGATCAGTTGCGACCAGTATTCAAAGGCCTCGGGCCGCAGACCGATGCCGGGCCTGACCGAGCCGGGGCCGTGAAACCCCAGCAGCGCCCGACGGCTGACGCAGGTGTCGGGCAAGGCCAGATACATCGTGCAAGATGACCAGCAGGCACCACGGATCTGCACCCGCGCCCCCTGAGCGCGCAACCGGGCCACATGCCGGGCGCGGGCGGCAATGCTGCCGCCGCTGTCCTGCGTGATGCGATAGACCCGCGCCGGGGCAGCCCGCCCGACCGGATCGGCCCAGACCGCTGGCGGGGCGATCAAGGCGACTGCCACCACGGGTCCGGCGCACAACAGCCTAAAGCCGCGCGAAAACCGCGCCTGCCAGCCCATTATGATGCCCCCTCATTCCGCATTCGGCAGCGCGCCTCAGCACCCGCCGATAACGGCCAGAGCAAAACATGCTCGGGTTAAGGAATGGCTGAGGGCCGGTCAGGCCCGGACCCTCGCCCCCAGAACTGGCGATCAGAACTTGGCGACGAGGTTGAGGAACGCGCCCTCCTTGCACCCCTAGATCAGCCGCAGGTCGTCGGAGACATCGCCCCACTGATAACCCGCCCCGACCTTGAAGTTGTTGCCGACGTACCGCCAGCCCCCGCCAGCGCACCGGTTTCGGTCACGCCGGTATCGCGGCAATCCATCCGCCGGGCTTCGATCATCACATCCCAGTTGTGGACAACGTGATAATCAAGCCGCACCACCCACAGATCGGCGGTGCTGTTGATGAACAGATCCGAACTGCGGTCGGCAATCTGGGCCTTGCGCAGGCCATATTTGGCACCCAGCGTCAGATCCTTGGTCAGGTCATAGTTCACATCGACCGAAAAGATGGGGCTTTTCTAGAGCGGACCGCCGGTGTCGCCAGCGGATATTTGCGGTCGGTATGGGCAAGGCCGATTTCGGCCGTCCACTGATCCGACAGCGCATATTCCAGCGCAACCTTGGCATCGCTGCGGCGTTTGTTCTCGGCATCCTTGAAGTTCTGGTTGGCCAGCCGCAGCGCGCTGCGATCGCGGATCTCGACTTCGGTTTCGATCCCCCAGGCGGTCTGGGTGGTATCGATATCAAGCCCGCCGTTATCCGAGAACGAGGCCCCGAACCCCGGCCCCTCGCTGCGCGCAACATCCAGTGAAAGCCACGTCGCATCGCTGCGCCGCAACAGGATATCTGCCCCGACAACCCGGTTGTCGGCAACGCCGGTGGTTTCGCTCTGCGCCGAAAGCCCCAGCCGCAGCGCATCATTCACCCAGCCTTCCAGTCGGGCCCCTGTGGAGATGCCGTCCACATCGCCGGTGGTGGGCACATATTCATAGTGCGCCACCAGATTCACATCATACTGTCCCAGCGGGCAGTCGGTCAGCAAGGCGCCCCCGGCCGAACCCGACAGTGGCCGCGTCAGGATCACCACACCGACGAAATACTCGATCTCGTAATCTGTGCCCGCCACCAGCGTCTGACGCCGCACCACATGACCCGAAACCGGGTCGCGCCATTCCACCGTCAGGGTTTCGGTGCCTGCCAGAATATCCTGACGTTTCAGAAAATAGCTCGATCCGCCCGTGCCACGCAGATTGTCACGTTGCATCAGCCGGTCGGACTGGGCTGCAAAGGCCGAAAACTTCAACCGCGGCGCCCCATGCGCGGTCTGCTGCATCGATTCATGCACGACCTGCGCGCCATAAAGCGTGCGGTCCGACCGGACCAGCCGCGATTCCCCGTCAGACGCCTTGAAGTCGCCCGACATCACATGCGAGCGGTCTTTTTCAACCTTCAGATAGAATTTGCCCGAGGTCGGCGCATCGTCGTAACTGATCGGGTCGTCGCCGCAGCCCCGTCGCCCACACGCACCTCATGCGCGCCGGGCGGCAGAATGCGTTGCAGCACGAACCGGCCGGTGGCATCGGCCTGCGCCGCCTCGCCCATGACCGGCACGGTGCCGCCGGGGGTCGCGCTGCCCGTTACCGTCACGGACCCGCCGCGCACCGCAATACCGCGGCGGGCGGGCATGTCCAGATCCTCCCCCGGAGCGATGATCGGGCCGTCCAGCGCCACAGCGGGAAAATTGGCAGCGGTGCGGTTAAGCGCCTGATGGTGGGTTTCGTCAAACCGTCCGCCCGCATCATAGACCCGCAGGGCAAACAGCATCTCGTCGGCGCCAACCGCAGGCATCGTCCAGCCTGCCGTGCCGTTCGGCGCGACCGGCACCACCGCCAGCCCCCGCGAAGACCGGTCTCGGTCCAGAATGCGAATCTCGGCGCGGTCGATCCATGCCGGATAGTTGGTCGAGGCGCGAAAGCTGACAGCCTCGCCCGCGCGATATCCCGATTTCATGTCAGAGGTGACAACCGCCAGCCGCGGCCGCACACCCGGCGCAACCGGAACGCCGTCAGGGTTTGCCGATGTGGCGGTGCCATCCTTGAGCAAAGTGATCCGGAAGGTGATGCGGGGATTATTGATCGGCATCAACCGCGCGCGAATCCTCTGATTCGCAGGATTGAATTCAAGCGATGCGGGCGAGCCAGAAATAGTCAGCACCCGGAACACCGCATCGACCGGGTTGGCGGCGAGGTCGATGGTCACATTATCGAACAGATACCTGTCAGAGGTCGAGATCGCACCGGCACTGCCGGTGTCCGTCAACTGGGTGCGCGGGCGCAGGAAAAGGTCGGTCGGGGTGCATTGGCCCGAATGGCCGGCACAAATTTATTCATGCTCCACCGCCTTGCGCCTTTTTGTCACCAAAAAGGAACTGCCCACGTTCACGGCCATGTCTTGAGATCACGGCATCCCGCGCACAAGCCGCACTCGAATTTGATGCCTTGTTAACGATTTGTTTACGTCTGGAATGTGTGAAAGAAAGCGCAATCGCGAGGCGCGACACCCCGATAAAGGTTTTGAGGCGGCGCAGGGCGCGGCGCCGAATCGCAGCGTTTCGGCGCCGATGCATCGCCTATTTGCAACAACGGATGCGCCGCTGCGGGGAGAGGTGATCTTCACACCCGACAGCCACGAACTGGCGCAACATCCCGGACGGCTGGGTTCACCGGCTATGACGATGAGGTCGCTGAGAGTGACACGGCCACCGGCCGGTGCGGGCGCAGGCTGGCCCATCCTTACCCACGCCGCGCCGTCTGAGTCCTCCCAACAAAATCACGCGCAAACCGGAGAAAATACGCGCCCGGCGGCAAACCGGCCGCCCCATCGCAGCCCGCATCAACACCCAACCCCCTGAAACCGAACCGCAATCTATGTTTTGCAGCGCGGAAATTTACAGATTTTGCCTGCTTATTGTAAAATAATTAACAAAAAAAATCAATTTACAAAGGGGCTTACATGGAAAGTGGCAATCGGTTTACAAGATGTAACAGAGAATTGCCTGCGGCCAGCGCCGTCGGGCCGACGTGGGCGATATGCCCGCGGCTATGCAAGGGGGGATGTCATGACGGCAGCTTTGGAACAATCCGCAACGCAACCGGAACTGCGCGAGGTGCCGGCGGGGTTTGAAAACGCCCATGCCGATCTGACGAAGTATCGCGCGATGTATGCCGAATCGATCGCCGATCCGGACGGGTTCTGGGGCCGCGAGGGCCAGCGGCTTGACTGGATAAAGCCCTATACCAAGGTCAAGAATACCGATTTCACCTTTGGTCAGGTCAATATCAAATGGTTCGAGGATGGCGTTCTGAACGTCGCCTACAACTGCATTGACCGGCACCTGCCGACCCGTGCCAACCAGACCGCGATCATCTTTGAACCCGATGATCCGGCGACCCCGGCGCAGCACATCACCTATCGCCAGTTGTCGGAAAACGTGAACCGTATGGCCAACGTCCTGCTGAGCCAGGGCGTGATGCGCGGCGACCGTGTTGTCATCTACCTGCCGATGATCCCCGAGGCGGCCTATGCGATGCTGGCTTGCGCCCGGATCGGCGCGATCCATTCGATCGTGTTTGCGGGCTTCTCGCCCGATGCGCTGGCCAACCGCATCAACGATTGCGGCGCCAAACTGGTGATCACCGCCGACACCGCGCCCCGCGGTGGTCGCCGCACGCCGCTGAAGTCGAACACCGATGCCGCGCTGCTGCACTGCTCGGACAAGGTGCGTTGCCTGGTGGTAAAGCACACTGGCGATCAGATTCACTGGATGCAGGGCCGCGACGTTGACCTGAAGGCGCTGATGGAACACGCCAGCCCCGAATGCCCGCCGCGACCGATGGGGGCGGAAGACCCTCTGTTCATCCTTTACACCTCGGGTTCGACCGGCAAGCCGAAGGGGGTGGTGCATACCTCGGGCGGCTATCTTGTCTATGCCTCGATGACGCATCAATACACGTTCGACTATCAGGATGGTGACGTGTTCTGGTGCACCGCGGATGTGGGCTGGGTCACCGGCCACAGCTATATCGTCTATGGCCCGCTGGCCAATGGCGCCACCACGATCATGTTCGAAGGCGTGCCGACCTATCCCGACGCGGGCCGTTTCTGGGAAGTCTGCGCCAAGCACAAGGTCACGCAGTTCTACACCGCCCCTACTGCTATCCGCAGCCTGATGGGCCAGGGCCCCGAATGGGTTGAAAAGCACGACCTGTCGTCGCTGCGCGTGCTGGGCTCGGTGGGCGAGCCAATCAACCCCGAAGCCTGGGTCTGGTATGACCGCCATGTCGGCAAGGGCCGTTGCCCGATCGTCGACACCTTCTGGCAAACCGAAACCGGCGGCCACATGATCACACCGCTGCCGGGTGCCACCGCGACCAAGCCGGGTTCGGCCACCACACCGTTCTTTGGCGTCAAGCCCGTGGTGCTTGACCCGCAGACCGGCCGCCGCATCGGCGAAACGGAATGTGACGGCGTTCTGTGTGTCTCTGATAGCTGGCCGGGCCAGATGCGCACGCTCTGGGGCGACCACGAACGGTTCCAGGAGGCGTATTTCGGCCAGTATAGGGGTTATTACTTCACCGGCGACGGCTGCCGCCGCGATGCCGACGGCTATTACTGGATCACTGGCCGCGTCGATGACGTGATCAACGTCTCGGGCCACCGGATGGGCACCGCCGAGGTCGAAAGCGCGCTGGTCGCCCATGCGCAGGTGGCCGAGGCCGCAGTTGTGGGCTATCCGCACGACATCAAGGGGCAGGGCATCTATGCCTATGTCACGCTTATGAACGGCGTCGAGCCGAGCGAGGAACTGCGCAAGGATCTGGTGAAATGGGTTCGTACCGAGATCGGGCCGATCGCCTCGCCCGACCTGATCCAATGGGCGCCGGGCCTGCCCAAGACCCGCTCGGGCAAGATCATGCGCCGCATCCTGCGCAAGATCGCCGAGAATGACTTTGGCAGCCTCGGTGACATCTCGACGCTGGCCGACCCGTCGGTCGTGCAGGATCTGATCGACAACCGCATGAACCGGGGCTGAGCGTGGCTGCGGTTCGGGAGGAGACGGCAGCCAAGACCGCCCGCGTTCTGATCCTGCTCGGCCCTCCGGGGGCGGGCAAGGGCACGCAGGCCCGGCTGCTGGAAGAGGGCTTTGGCCTGATCCAGTTGTCCACCGGCGATCTGCTGCGCGCCGCGGTTGCGGCGGGCACCCCCGCGGGCCTTGCCGCCAAGTCGGTGATGGCGGCGGGGGGGCTGGTGTCTGACGACATCGTGCTGGCGATTCTCAAGGATCGGATGGCGGCGCCCGATGTGGCCGCCGGGGTGATCCTTGACGGCTTCCCCCGCACCGATGTGCAGGCGGCGGCGCTGGATGATCTGCTGGCCGCATCCGGCCAGCGCGTCGATGCCGCAATCAGCCTTGACGTCGATGACGAGGCGATGATCGCCCGCGTCGCCGGGCGTTACACCTGCGCCACCTGTGGCGAGGGCTACCATGACGATTTCAAGCGGCCCCTTCACGACGGGGTTTGCGACAAATGCGGCGGCACGACGTTCAAGCGCCGGGCCGACGACACTGCCGAAACGGCGCGAGAAAGGCTGAAAGCCTATCACGCCCAGACGGCACCGCTGATCGCGCATTACGAGCGCCTTGGTGTTCTGCAACGGGTCGATGCGATGGCGTCGATCGACAAGGTTGCCGAAGACCTGGGGCAGATCGTGGGCGGGCTTCTGGCGGGTTGACGGGGAAGGAAGGGCGGCGTCTTAGGGCGTCCGTTCTTTGGAGGTAACAACAGGGAGTTACGCAAATGGCGGACAAATCTTCGTCCAATGCCTACTGGAAAGCGAACATCCGGATCATCCAGATATCTCTGGTGATCTGGTTCGTCTGTTCCTTCGGCATGGGCATCATCCTGCGTCCGATGCTGAAAGGCATCAACGTCGGCGGGGCCGATCTTGGCTTCTGGATGGCTCAGAACGGGTCGATCTATGTGTTCCTGGTTCTGATCTTTGGCTATGCCATCGTGATGAACCGGCTCGATCGCGCCCATGGCGTTGAAGAATAAGGGAGAGCAGGGACAATGGATCAATTCACCCTCAACCTGATCTTCGTGGGCATCACCTTTGCGATCTATATCGGTATCGCAATCTGGGCCCGCGCCGGATCGACGGCCGAATTCTATGCGGCCGGCCAAGGCGTCAACCCCATCCTCAACGGCATGGCGACCGGCGCCGACTGGATGTCGGCGGCTTCGTTCATCTCGATGGCGGGCATCATCGCGCTGGCTCCGGCTGGCGGATATGAGCAATCGGCCTTCCTGATGGGCTGGACCGGCGGCTATGTGCTGCTGGCGCTGCTTCTGGCCCCTTACCTGCGCAAGTTCGGCAAGTTCACCGTGCCGGAATTTATCGGCGACCGCTTCTATTCGGGCGGCGCCCGACTGCTGGCGGTTATCTGCCTCATCGTCATCTCGATCACCTATGTGATCGGGCAGATGCGGGGCGTGGGCGTGACCTTCTCGCGCTTCCTCGAAGTGTCCACCGACACCGGGCTTTATATCGGCGCGGCGATCGTGTTCGCCTATGCCGTGTTCGGCGGCATGAAGGGCATCACCTATACCCAGGTGGCGCAATATGTCGTTCTGATCATCGCCTACACGGTTCCGGCGGTCTTCATCTCACTGCAACTGACCGGCTCGGCGCTGCCGCAGTTGGGCCTGATCGGCGATCACTCGGCATCGGGCGTGGCGTTCCTGACCAAGCTTGACCAGGTCGTGACCGAACTGGGCTTCAAGGCCTACACCTCGGAAAGCGCCAACATGCTGAACATGTTTTTGTTCACCATGTCGCTGATGATCGGCACCGCGGGTCTGCCGCACGTCATCATCCGCTTCTTCACCGTGCCGAAAGTGGCGGACGCCCGGTCTTCGGCCGGTTGGGCGCTGGTGTTCATCGCGCTGCTTTACACCGTGGCCCCGGCCGTGGGTTCGATGGCGCGTCTGAACCTGACCACGACGATGTGGCCTGCCTCTGCCGCCGGCAATGCGCTGGATGGCGACGCGCTGTCGTATGAGGCCCGCCCGGACTGGATGAAAACCTGGCAGGCCACCGGCCTTATGGAGTTCTCGCCCGGCTACCCGCTGACCGACAAGCCCGCTGACGTCAAGATCCGCGAAGGTGTTGTGGCGGCTCTGGGCGCCAACCCGGCTGCGGTTCTGCACATGACCGGTGCTGACGGTGTGACCAAGGAAATCCGTGCCGAGGGCGGCGACGCCGCGGCCATCGACGCGGCGATCCGCGCGGCTCTGGGCGAAGGCTTCAAGCCCCGCTTCCTTGACCGCAACGGTGACGGCCTTGTCCAGTACTACAACGACAAGTCCGAGGCGATGAAGGCAACGGCCGCCTCCAAAGGCTTTGCGGGCAACGAACTGTCCAAGGTCGACAACGACATCATGGTGCTGGCCAACCCCGAGATCGCGGCCCTTCCGGGCTGGGTGATCGCGCTGGTCGCCGCCGGTGCTCTGGCGGCCGCCCTGTCCACCGCCGCGGGTCTGCTGCTGGCCATTTCCTCGGCCATCTCGCACGACCTGATCAAAGGCTCGATCAATCCGAACATCTCGGAAAAGGGCGAACTGCTGGCGGCTCGGGTCTCGATGGGCTTTGCCATCGTGGTGGCGACCTATCTGGGCCTCAACCCTCCGGGCTTTGCGGCTCAGGTGGTGGCGCTGGCCTTCGGTCTGGCGGCTGCAACGATCTTCCCGGTTCTGATGATGGGCATCTTCTCGAAGCGCATCAACAAGCAGGGCGCCATCGTCGGCATGCTGTTCGGGCTGGTGTTCACCGCGGTCTACATCTTTGTCTACAAGGGCTGGTTCTTCATCCCCGGCACCAACATGCTTGAAGATGTGGCGGCCAACTATGTGTTCGGCATCTCGCCGCTGTCGATCGGTGCGGTTGGCGCCGTGGTCAACTTCGTGTCGGCTTATGTCGTCTCGTCGATGACCAAGGAACCCCCGCAGGAAGTGCAGGAACTGGTTGAATCGATCCGCATCCCGAAAGGTGCGGGCGCGGCGACCGGCCACTGAGGCAACAGGCGCCGGGCGGGTCTTCCGCCCGGCGCTTCCTTCTGGCGAACGTGGGCAACCGCGTGCCAACCTTGGAGACTGCGATGGACGAGACGCTTCAGACCCTTATCGGCTTTCTGGAAACCGTCCACCCCTACGACACCCTGCCCCGCGACGAGCTTTCGCAGGTGGCCCGCGCCATGATGCGCCGGGACTATGCCGCGGGCGACCTGATCTATGAAATCGACGAGCCGCTGGGCGGGATCTTCCTCATCAAGAAGGGTGGGGTCGAGGTCACCGACCGCAACGGCGCGCTGGTGTCGCTGCTGTCGGCACGCAATACATTTGGCGAACGCGGATTGATGCGTGACGGTCTGGCCGCCACCACCGCGCGCGCCAAGGAAGACAGCATCGTGCTGATGTTGCCCGTTTCCGAGTTTCGCCGCCTGATCGGTCAGTATCCAGTCTTTGATCGCTTCTTCAACCGCTCGCGGCGGCAAGACAGCCGCGGTGGCGATATTGCCATGCAAAAGGTTTCAGACCTGATCGCGCGCAAGCCGCTGTCGTGTTCGCCCGATACGCCGGTGGACGAGGCCGCGCGGATGATGCGCGATGCGCATGTCTCCTCGTTGGGTGTCACTGACCCGGCTGATGGCGGCGAACGGCTTTTGGGCATCATCACAGTGCGCGATCTGGCCAACCGTGTGCTGGCCGAGGGGCGCGACCCCGCCACCCCGGTGCGCGCCGTGATGACCGCCGATCCGATCTCGCTGCCGCTCACGGCGCTGGGGTCTGACATTTTTCACATCATGCTGGAACGCAAGATCGGGCACCTGCCGATTGTCGATCATGGCCGCTTTGCCGGGATGATCACCCAGACCGACCTGACGCGGTTTCAGGCCGTCAGTTCTGCCGTGCTGATCCGCGACATTTCGGGCGCGACCAGTATTGAAGAAATGGCCGCCGTGACCGCCCGGATCCCGCAGCTATTGGTGCAACTGGTGGGTGGCCATCTCAGCCACGAGGTCGTGACGCGGCTGATCACCGACATTGCCGATGCCGTCACAAGGCGCCTGCTGGCCATGGCCGAGGCCGAATTTGGCACGCCGCCGGTGCCCTATCTGTGGCTGGCCTGCGGCAGCCAGGGCCGTCAGGAACAGACCGGCGTTTCCGATCAGGACAACTGCCTCTTCCTTGACGATGCCGCGACCGACGATGACATGCCCTATTTTGACCATCTGGCGCGGTTCGTATCCGACGGGTTGAACGCCTGCGGCTATGTCTATTGCCCCGGCGACATGATGGCCACCGCGGCGCGATGGCGCCAGCCGGTGCGGGTGTGGCGCGAGTATTTCCGGGCCTGGACCACCACGCACAGCCCCGAATCGCAAATGCTGGCCTCGGTCATGTTCGACCTGCGCCCGATCGGCGGCACCGCGGGGCTGTATCACGACCTGCAGGCCGAAACGCTGGAGATGGCGTCACGAAACTCCATCTTCGTGGCGCATATGATCGCCAACAGCCTGAAACACACGCCGCCGCTGGGCCTGATCCGCGGCTTTGCCACGATCCGCTCGGGCGAGCATCGCAACCATATCGACATGAAGCACAACGGCGTGGTGCCGGTGGCCGATCTGGCGCGGGTCTATGCGTTGCAAGGCCGGCTGACCGACGTGAACACCCGCGCCCGCCTGCAAGGCGCCGAGGATGCGGGGGTCATTTCCGCCTCGGGCGCGCGCGACCTGATCGAGGCTTATGATCTGATCGCCACGATGCGTCTGGAAAATCAGGCGCATCTGGTGAAATCGGGCCGTGCGCCCGACAACTATCTGGCCCCGTCCGACCTGTCGGATTTCGAGCGCAGCCATCTGCGCGATGCCTTTGTCGTCGTGCGCACGATGCAATCGGCGGTCGGGCACGGCAAGGGAACATTAGGCTAAGGGGGCCGGAATGGCAGTTGATCTGATTTCGATGATTGCGGCAGGCATTCTGACGGCCTGCATCATGTTTGCGGCTGGCCATTTCTTTCGCAAGGCTCGCGGCCAGCGCCTGCCCAAATGGATGATGCCCAGTGCCGTGGGGGCAACCATGATCGTGTTTTCGATCTGGAACGAATACACATGGTTTTCGCGGCTTGAGGCGGTTTTGCCGGAATCTGTGGTGGTGCTGAACACCGCCACCTCCAGCGCGCCGTGGCGGCCGTGGACCTACGCGATCCCGATGACCGAACGTTTCATGGCAATCGACCGGAGCGCGCTGGTGCGGTCCGATGCGGCGCCCGATCTGGTGCGCGCCGAAATCCTGCTGGTGCAGCGCTGGCAACCGACCCGCGTGGTGCCGGTAGCCTACGATTGCGCGGCGGGCGCGCGCGCCGATCTGTTCGGCGGCGCCGAGCTTGCAGCCGACGGCACGCTGACCGGGGCCAGTTGGCAGCCCGTGGGCCTTGAGGACGAGACATTGCAGGCCGTCTGCAACGGAGGATGAGCCATGCCCGATCTGGGAACCAAGCGACGAGTCCTGATTGTGGAGGATGAGGACAACATCGCCCTGGCGCTCGACTACCTGATGACGCGCGAAGGCTATGACCATGACCGCATCGCCACCGGCGCAGGCGCCGTGGCCCGTATCCGCGAAACCCGCCCCGATCTGGTGCTGCTTGACATCATGCTGCCCGAGGTGTCGGGCTATGAAATCTGTCAGGACGTGCGGGCCGACCCGGCGCTGGCAACGGTCAAGATCCTGATGATGACCGCTCGCGGATCGGCGATGGAGCGGCGCAAGGGTCTGGCGATGGGGGCCGACGGTCTGATCGCCAAGCCGTTCGAGCTGAAAGAGCTCCGCTCGGAACTTCACCGCCTGCTCAACCCGGAGGCAGCGCCATGATCCACCGGCTCAGCCTTCGGTTCCGCGTCTTTCTGTTCTTTGTCGCCTTGGCGGTGGGAAATTGCGCGGCGCTGACGGTCGGGCTGTTTCTGGGCTATCAGCGGCTGGGCAACCCCGACGACCTCAACGCCTTTATCTCTGGCGGGGTGGCTGCGGGCTTTGTGATTCTGGGACTGATCACCTGGGTCTGGTATCTGTTCGACATCAACGTGGCCAAACCGATCGAGCGGCTGGCCGGCGGCATTCGCGCCCGTACCCATGCCGATGTCGCCGCCGAGATGGACCACACCCCCGCCCGCTATCTGGGCGACCTGGCCCCCGCCGCGATGGCGGCAACGCAGCATCTGTCCGATGCGCGCAATGCGCTGGCCGAGGCGGTGGCGCGTGAAACCACTCGCCTTGCCGCCGAGAAAGAGCGGCTGGAAACACTTTTGTCCGACGTGCCGGTGGGGGTGCTGCTGTGCTCGCCCGACCATCAATTGGTGTTCTACAACGGCCATGCCGTCGGGCTTCTGGGCAGCCTGGATGCTCCGGGGCTGGATCGGCGGCTGTTTGACTATCTGCATGACGCCCCGATCCTGCACGCCTATGCCCGGCTGCTGGAAACCGACGATCCCGATGCCGCGTCAGACCTGCTATGCGCCAGCACGGCCGGGTCGCGCGTGCTGGCCGCGCGGATGCGGCTGTTGACCGATCTGTCGGCCTGCGCGGGCGGGCAGGCGCGGCCCGGCTATGTGCTGACGCTGCGTGACGTGACCGCCGATCTGGCCGCCCACGCCACGCGCGAGGCGCTGATGGATGAGTTGTTTGACCGGCTGCGGCGCCCCGCGGCCAATCTTCAGGCCATGATCGGGGTGTTGTCGGAACAGCAGGTAGGCCTGACCGAACCGCTTGACCGCGCCCTGCGGACCGAAGTGACGGGGTTGACGCAGGCGATCAACGATCTGGCGCACCGCCATGATGCCGCCCGCGCCGACTGGTGGCCGCTGTCGATGACCCGCGCCACCGACCTGACGGCGGCGGTGCAGGTGCTGCTGGCGCCCGAGGACATCGCGTTGCACTGCCACACATCCGACCTGATCCTGCGTTGTGACGGGTTCGAGATCGTGGCGCTGCTGGCCGCACTTGTGACCCGCGCGGCACCGGGGCGCAGCGATTTCCGGCTGGAGATCGCCGAAGACGGCGCCGGGGCGCTGATCACGCTGGATTGGGCGGGGCCGCCGCTGCCGGTGTCGGAACTGGACCGATGGCTTGCCGCTCCGTTGCAGGTGGGCATGGCCGATGTCACCGGGCGCACGGTGCTGTCGCTGCATGCCACCGAGCTTTGGCCCGAGCCGCGCCCGCATGGCCGCGCGCGGCTGTGCCTGCCGCTGCGCGAGGCGCGGCTGGCCCATGGCCGCCCGGCGCCGATCCCGCGCGGGGTGGTCTATGATTTCGACCTGTTGTCGAAATCGCGCAACGCCGAGGTGCTGAATACCCGGTTGGAAGACCTGACCTATGTGGTCTTTGACACCGAAACCACCGGCCTGCTGCCCAGCGAGGGCGACGAGATCGTGCAGATCGCCGCGGTGCGCATCGTGAACGGGCGCCGCGTCGGCAAAGAGGTGTTTGACACGCTGGTCAACCCGCGCCGCACGATCCCGCCCGCCTCGACGCAGGTGCACGGCATTTCCGATGCGATGGTGGTGGATGCGCCCGGCATCGAAGAGGTCGGGCGACGGTTCCACAAATTCGCCGAAGGCGCGGTTCTGGTGGCCCATAACGCCCCCTTTGACATGGAGTTTCTGCGCCGCCACGAGCTGGGCATAGGCCGGGTATTCGACCACCCGATCCTTGACACGGTGCTGCTGTCGGCAGTGATCTTTGGCCAAAGCGAAAGTCACAGCCTTGATGCGCTGACCCACCGGCTGGGCATCACCATCCCCGAAGAGGCGCGCCACACCGCCATCGGCGATACCGTGGCCACGGCGGATGCTTTCCTCAAGCTGCTGCCCGTGCTCAAGGCCCGCGGCCATGTCACCTTTGGCGATGTTCTGGCCGAGGTGCGCAAGCATGGCCGCCTGCTCCGGGACTTGAACATCTAGGGGGGGCCAGGTCAAATTCGCGGCTTGTCTCGCTTGCTCAAGGGCACGGGGCGTGACAGCATCAAGGCACGCGCCCTCGCGAAGGAGTCTCCGATGCGTGCCCTTCTGACTGCGGTTTTCTGCCTGACCCTCGCCCTGCCAGCCACGGCGCAAGACGCCTCGCCCGTTCCGGAACGCAGGCTAGTGCTGACCGAGAACATGGACCTTGTCGGTGCCGATCTGGTCCAGATCTTCGACACCACGCTGGACTCGTGCGAGGCCGCCTGCCTGTCGAACCCGGCCTGCCAGGCGATCACCTTCAACGCACGCAACGGGTCATGCTTTCCCAAGTCGACGGTCACGGGGCAGGTGCCCTATCAGGGCGCCTATTCCGGGGTCGTGCAGGCGGCAGCGCCGGGGCTGATCGCGCAAGCCCGGCAGCGGGCGGGCGACCTGGCATTTCTGCAGGCCGAAGATCTGCGGCAGGCCCGCGATCAGGCCGCGGGGCTGGGGCGCGCGCATCTGACTGGCGACTGGGGCGCCGATCAACTGCTGTCGGCGGCGGCCCAGTCGCGCCGCGCGGGTGACATCGCCGGGGCTGCGCGGCTGACCGGGGCCGCGCTGAACCTGACCGATGCCGCCGATCAATGGCTGGATTATGCGCGCCTGACCCTTGCCCTTCCGGGCGATGACGAGGCGCACCGCGATCAGGCGGGCCGCGCAGTCTCGGCGGGCGTGAACGGCTATCTGCGCGCCGCCCCCGCCGCCTTGCGCGCCGAGGCGCTGCTGGTTCTGGCCGAGGCGCTGCAACGCGCCGATCGTGGCCGCGACTCGGTTCCGGCACTGCGGCTGGCGCAGTCGCTGTCAGCGCGCGACGATATCGCCGCGGCGCTGGCCGATGCTGCCGGCAAATACGGTTTCCGCATCACCGAGCATCAGGTCGAGGCCGACAGCGCCGCCCCCCGCATCTGCGCGCTTTTTTCCGAACCTCTGGCGCGCGCGGGCACCGATTACGCGCCCTTTGTCGCCCTGCCCGAACCGGGGCTGTCGGTCGAACCCGAGGGCAGCCAGTTGTGCGTCGCGGGGCTGAAACATGGCGCCCGCTATGCGCTGACCTTCCGCGCGGGCCTGCCGGCCGACACTGGCGAGGCGTTGACCCGCGATGTGACCATCACCGCCTATGTGCGCGACCGCGCGCCCGTAGTGCGCTTTCCGGGCCGCGCCTATATTCTGCCGCGCGCCGCCGACGCCGGGCTGCCAGTGGAAACCGTCAACACCAGCCAGCTTGATCTGAAACTGTTCCGCATTTCCGACCGCAACCTTGTGGCGGCGATGCGCGCCGATTATTTTGCCCGCTCGCTCGATTACTGGTCAGGCGCCGATTTCACCGGATCGCTGGCCGAAGAGGTCTGGTCCGGCACCGCCGAAGTCGGGCAAGAGCTGAACCGGGATATCACCACCCGCCTGCCGGTGCAGGAGGTGACGGGCCCGCTTGGCCCCGGCATCTATGCCTTGCAGGCCGCGCTGCCCGGTGTTGACCCCTCTGAAACGCCGCCCGCCCTGCAATGGTTTGTCGTGTCGGATCTGGGGCTGGCCACGCTGTCTGGCAGCGACGGGCTGCATGTGGTGGTGCGCGGCCTGTCAGATGCCGCCCCCCGCGCCGGGGCCGAGGTGCAGCTTGTCTCGCGTGCCAATGCGGTGCTGGGCACCGCCCGCACCGATGATCAGGGCCACGCGATGTTCGACGCCGGGCTTGCCGCAGGCCGGGGCGCGGCGGCGCCTGCGCTGGTCAGCGTGGCGATGGGCGAGGATATCGCCTTCCTGTCGCTGACAGAACCCGAGTTTGACCTGTCCGACCGCGGCGTGGCGGGGCTGCCGCCCGCGCCGCCGATCGACGTGTTCGTGGCGACCGACCGCGGCGCCTATCGCGCGGGCGAAACGATCCACGTCACCGCCTTGGCCCGTGACAGTGGCGCGCGCGCGCTGTCCGGCGTGCCGCTGACCGCTGTTCTGATCCGTCCCGACGGGGTGGAACACGCCCGCACGCTGGCCGATGCGGTCGGCGCGGGCGGGCATGTGCTGACCTTTCCGCTGGCACCTGGTGTGCCCCGCGGCACCTGGCGGCTGGATATTCTGGCCGATCCAAAGGCGCCGCCGCTGGCCTCGCAGCGGGTGCTGGTCGAAGATTTCCTGCCCGAGCGGATCGACTTTGCCCTGACCCTGCCGCAAGGCCCCTTCCCCGCCGCGGCGCTGCCCGAGCTGACGTTGGCGGCACGCTGGCTGTTCGGCGCGCCCGGCGCGGGCCTGACCGCCGAGGCCGATCTGCGGCTGTCGGCAGCCGAGTCCGTTCCCGGCTTTGAGGGCTTCCGCTTTGGCCGCCAAGATGACCCCGTCTCGCCCTGGTATGAGGGGCTGAGCGCCGGGCAGACCGATGTGACCGGCGCGCTGACCATTCCCGTTACACTGCCCGACGCGATGGCGCTGCCCAGCCCGCAGCCGCTTGCCGCGCGTGTGGCCGTGCGGCTGGCCGAAGGCTCGGGCCGCCCGGTAGAGCGGGAAATCACCCGTATCGTCCTGCCCGCCAGCCCCGCACCCGGCATCCGGCCGATGTTTCAGGGCGACACTGTGGCCGAGGGCGGGGAGGCGCGGTTTCAGATCGTGGCGCTTGGCCCCGACGGCGCGCCTGCCGCGGTGCCACTGCACTGGCGGCTGAACCGGGTCGAGACCGATTACCAATGGTATGCGATGTATGGCAATTGGACGTGGGAGCCGGTGACCCGCCGCACCCGCATAGCCGAGGGTGACCTGACCGCCACCGCAGGCCCCGCCGAAATCGCCGCGCAGGTGACCTGGGGCCGATATGAGCTGATCGTGGAAACCACGGCGGGCGACTACGCCGTGGCCTCGGTCGGGTTCGATGCGGGCTGGTATGCCCCGGCCGACACGCTTGCCAGCCCCGACCGGCTGGAGTTGTCGCTGGACAAGCCCGCCTACCGGCCCGGCGATACGGCGCGGCTGCGGCTGGTGCCTGCGGCAGATGGTGTGGCCGTGGTTTCGGTGCTGTCGAACCGGGTGATTGCGCTGAAAACGGTGGCGGTGACGGCGGGCGAAAACCTGATCGACCTGCCGGTCACCGACGATTGGGGGCCGGGTGCCTATGTCACCGCCTCGGTGCTGCGCCCGCTGGTTGCGGCAGCCGCCGATCGGGTGCCTGCGCGCGCGCTGGGGCTGGCCCATGCCGCGGTGGACCCCGGCACACGCGCGCTTGCGGCCCGTTTCGCGGTGCCCGCAAAATCCGCTCCGCGCGCGCCGCTGCCCGTGACGCTGAAGGTAGACGGCGTGGCGCCCGGTGATACCGCCTTTGCCACCATTGCTGCGGTCGATCTGGGCATCCTGAACCTGACCGGCTTTGCCGCGCCCGACCCGCAGGGCCATTACTTTGGCCAGCGGCGGCTGGGGGTGGCGCTGCGTGATGTCTATGGTCGGCTGATCGACGGGCGCACCGGCGCCGAGGGTATCATCCGATCAGGCGGCGATGGCGACCGCGGGCTGAGCATGCAGGCCCCGCCCCCGACCGAGGAACTGGTGGCCTATTTCAGCGGCCCGCTGACCATTGGTGCCGATGGCACCGCGCAGACCGAATTTCAGATGCCCGCCTTCAACGGCACCGTGCGGCTGATGGCCGTCGTCTGGTCGCAGGGCGGCGTGGGGCAGGCAAGCGCCGATGTCCTGGTGCGCGATCCGGTGGTGGTGACCGCCTCGGCGCCGCGTTTTCTGGCGCCGGGCGATCAGGCGCGGCTGATGCTGGACATCACCCATGCCTCTGGCCCCGCCGGGCGCGTGGGGCTGGACCTGACCGCCGAGGGGTTGACGCTTGGCGCCAGCCCCTCGAGCGTCGAGCTGGCGGAACTGGGCACCGCGCGGGTAACCGTGCCGCTGACCGCTGGCGCAGCAGAGGGGGTGGAAACCGTTCTGGTCCGCCTGACCACGCCCGAGGGCCGGGTGCTGGACAAGGTGCTGACCATCCCGGTGCAGCGCAACGACCCCGCGATATCGCGCCAGTCGCGCTTTGATCTGGCCGCAGGCGCCAGCTTCACCCTGGATGCCGAGGTGTTTGCCGGACTGGCCCCTGGCACCGGCACCGCCACGCTGACCTTGGGGCCGCTGGCGCGGTTCGACGCGGCGGGGCTGATGGCGGCGCTGGACAGCTACCCCTACGGCTGCACCGAACAAACGGTGTCAAAGGCGCTGCCGCTGCTGCACATGTCCGCGCTGGCCGAGCCCGAGGGCGCCCGCCCGCGCATCGCCGCTGCGGTGGCGCGGGTGCTGACCAATCAGGCCGCCAGCGGCGCCTTTGGCCTTTGGTCGCCCGAAAGCGGCGATCTGTGGCTGGATGCCTATGTGTCAGATTTCCTCAGCCGTGCACGGGCGCAGGGCCATGCGGTGCCCGACGCCGCCTTCCGCAACGCGATGGACAATTTGCGCAATCAGGTGAACTACGCCCCCGATTTCAGCGCCGACACCAACGGCGGCGGGGTTGGTCTGGCCTATGCGCTGATGGTTCTGGCGCGCGAGGGCGCGGCGGCGGCGGGCGATCTGCGCTACTACGCCGATGTGAAGGGCGACGATTTCGCAACGCCGCTGGCTGCGGCGCAACTGGGCGCGGCGCTGGCAGCTTATGGCGATCAGACGCGCGCCGATGCGATGTTTGCCCGCGCCGCGCGGCTGATGGGCAGGGCCGGCGACGAGGGCCAGATCTGGCGCGCCGACTACGGCACCGCGCTGCGCGATCAGGCAGCAGTTCTGGCGCTGGCGGCCGAAGCCGGATCGACCGCGGTGCCGCTGGAGGCGGCGGGCGCGACATTGGCCAGCCGCATCGCAGGTCAGCCCCTGTCTCCGCAAGAGGCCGCCTGGGCGCTGATGGCCGCGCAGGGCCTGATCGACCGGCCCGGCACCGAGGGGCTGACGCTGAACGGTGCGGCGCTGGCTCGCCCCACGCTTCAGGTAACCGATGCCGAGGCAGCGGCGGCACCAGGTGCGGTGGCCAACGGTTCGGGCAAGGCCACCACGCTGACGCTGACCACCACGGGCGTGCCCGAGGTGGCCGAGGCGGCCGGCGGCACCGGCTATGCCATCACCCGCCGCTACTACACGCTGGAGGGTGCGGCGATGGACCCGGCCGAGGTGGCGCAGGGCACGCGGCTGGTGACGGTGCTGGAGGTGACGCCGCAGGGCGGCGGTGCGGCGCGGCTGATGGTGGCCGACCCGCTGCCCGCAGGGTTTGAGATTGACAACCCCAACCTCTTGCGCGGTGGCGACATTGCCGCGCTGGCCTGGCTTGAGGTGACCGATGCGACCCGGATGACCGAGTTCCGGCAGGACCGCTTTCTGGCAGCGCTGGATTGGCAAAGCGACGATCCGTTCCGGCTGGCCTATCTGGTGCGCGCGGTCACGCCGGGTCGTTTCCACCACCCCGCGGCCAGCGTCGAGGATATGTATCGCCCCGGCTACCACGCCCGCACCGGGACGGGCAGCGTGAGGGTGCGCTAGGTCATGCGCGCCGCGCTGCTGTGGGGGGTGGCGCTGCTGGCGGTTCTGGCCGCGGCGCGCGACGGTGCCGATGACTGGATCGCCCGCACCGACCTGCCGCCGCTTCGGGTAGCGGTCGGCACCGAGGTTGTCGCCCGAGACGGCAGCCTGCTGCGCGCCTTCCCGGTGGCCGATGGCCGCTGGCGGCTGGCGCCCGGCCCGGTGGACCCCGCCTTTGTGGCCTTGTTGATCGCGCATGAGGATCGCCGCTTCTGGTGGCATGGCGGGGTTGACCTGCGGGCGATGGCGCGGGCCGCGGTGCAGGCGGCACGCGCGGGGCGCATCGTCTCGGGCGGGTCCACGCTGACGATGCAGGTGGCGCGGCTGCTGGAAGAGGGGCCAACGGGCACCCTGCGGGGCAAGCTGCGCCAGATCCGCGTGGCGCTGGCGCTGGAACGGCGGCTGGACAAGACCGCGATCCTCGACCTCTACCTGCGGCTGGCGCCCTATGGCGGAAATCTCGAAGGGGTGCGGGCGGCAAGCCTGGCGTGGTTCGGCAAGGAACCGCGCCGCCTGACGCCAGCCGAGGCCGCGCTGCTGGTGGCGCTGCCGCAGGCACCCGAGGCGCGCCGCCCCGACCGCGCACCGCAGGCCGCGCGCGCCGCACGAAACCGGGTTCTGGCGCGCGCGGGCCTGCCCGGCGCAGCCGAGACGGTGCCCGACCGGCGCCGCCCCTTTCCTGCGCTGGCCCCGCATCTGGCGCAGCGTCTGCACCGCGCGGACCCCTTGGCACAGCGCATCGTCACCACGATCGACCCCGCTCTGCAACGCGCCGCCGAGGCGCTGGCAGCCCGCGCGGTAGCCGGCCAGCCGGGGCAGCTGTCGGCGGCGCTGGTGGTCGCCGATCACCGCAGCGGCGAGGTTCTGGCCCATGTCGGCGCCGCACACTGGACCGATGACAGCCGCGCGGGATTTATCGACATGGCCGCAGCCCCGCGTTCGCCCGGCTCGACGCTGAAGCCCTTTGTCTATGCGCTGGCCTTTGACGACGGGCTGGCGCATCCCGAAACCCTGATCGAGGATCGCCCGGTGGCCTTTGGCACCTGGCAACCGCAGAATTTTGACCGCCGCTTTCGCGGCACCGTCAGCGCCCGCGCGGCGCTGCAAGCCTCGCTCAACATCCCCGTGGTGCGGCTGACCGAGGCTGTCGGCCCCGCCCGGCTGATGACCACGCTGGCCCGCGCGGGCGTGCAGGCCGATCTGCCGGGCGGGGCGCCGGGCCTGGCGGTCAGCCTGGGCGGCGTGGGGATCAGCCTGGAGGGATTGGTCCAGGCCTATGCCGGGTTGGCGCGGCTGGGGCAGCCGGTGCGCCTGTCACCACTGCCCGGCGGTGCCGGGCCGTTGCCGCAGCGCCTGTTCGGGGCGGTCGCGGCCTGGCAGGTGGCCGATGTGCTGGCGGGGCTGACGCCGCCCGCGGGCGCCCCGGCGGGGCGGATCGCGTGGAAGACCGGCACCAGCTACGGCCACCGGGATGCGCTGGCGTTGGGCTTTGACGGGGCACATGTGGCAGGCGTCTGGCTGGGGCGACCCGACGGCACGCCGGTGCCCGGCGCCTTTGGCGCCGATCTGGCGGCACCGATCCTGTTCGAGTTGTTCGGGCGGCTGAAAGCCACGCCCGCCCCGCTGCCACCACCGCCCGCAGCCACGCTGCTGCTGCCCAACGCCCGCCTGCCGCAGCCCCTGCAACGCTTTCGCCCGCGTGATGCAGTCTTTGCCGATAGCGCCGCGGGGGCGCCGGAACTGGCGTTCCCGCCCGACGGCGCCGAGATTGCGGCCAGCCCCGGCGGGCTGACCGTCAAGCTGCGCGGCGGCACAGCACCCTTCACCTGGCTTGCCAATGGCGCCCCGGTCGCCGTGGCGCTGCGCGGGCGCGAGGCGGTGCTGGATCTGCCCGGCGGCTTTGTCGCGCTGACGGTGATCGACGCGCAGGGCCGGTCAACCTCGGCAGCGGTGCGGATGCTGCCCTGAAACCGGTCGCGGGCGCGGCCAAAGGCGGCTAGGCTGAAATCGACATGTTCAAGGGATGCCCGGCAAATGATGGATGCGGCACTTCTTCCCCTGCAACGGCGGCTGATGGCGCCGCCCGCGCGGCTGTTGCTGGCGCGCGGCATTGGGGCCGATCAGGTCACGCTGACAGGATTTGCGCTTGGCGTTCTGGTTTTGCCAGCACTGGCCCTTGGGGCCTATGGGCTGGCGCTGGCGCTGATCGTGGCAAACCGGCTGGCAGATGGCCTGGACGGCGCGGTGGCGCGGATCGCGGGGCCTACCGACCGCGGCGCGTTTCTGGATATTGCGCTGGATTTCCTGTTCTACGCGCTGGTGCCCCTGGGCTTTGCGCTGGCCGATCCGGGGGCCAACGCGCTGCCCGCGGCGGTGCTGATCGCGGCTTTCGTGGGCACCGGGTCGTCGTTTCTGGCCTTCGCCGTGATCGCGGCCAAGCGCGGGCTGGCCGCCGCCGATTTTCCGGCGAAGGGCTTTTACTATCTGGGCGGGCTGACCGAAGGCGCCGAAACCATCGCCTTCTTCGTGCTGGCCTGCCTGTTTCCGACCGCTTTCCCGATGCTGGCCTACGGCTTTGCCGCCGCCTGCGCACTGACCACAGCGACGCGCTGGCATCAGGGCTGGCGCGCCTTTGCCTGACATGCGCCGCGCGCCATCTTGTTGCACCTGCGGGGCTTTCGCGCAGAATACCCCCAACCGATCATCTTACAGGAGAAGCCATGCGCCTGCCATTTGTCGCCGCCCTCGGCCTGACCCTTGCCAGCCCCGCGCTGGCCGACTGGCCCGAAACGCTTGCCACCGCAAGGGGCCAGACCGTTTACTGGAACGCCTGGGCCGGCGATCAGCGCACCAATGATTTCATCGCCTGGGTCGGCCAGCAGACCGAGGCGCTTTATGGGGTGAAGGTCGAGCAGGTCAAGCTGACCGACACCGCCGAGGCGGTGACGCGCGTCATCGCCGAAAAGGCGGCGGGCAAGGATCAGGGCGGCTCGGTCGACCTGATCTGGATCAACGGGCCGAACTTTCTGGCGATGAAGGAACAGGGCCTTCTGCATGGTCCCTTCGTCGCCGATCTGCCCAATGCCCGCTATGTGGACCTGTCGCCTGCGGCACCCGCCTCGGTCGATTTCACGGTGCCGGTCGAAGGCTATGAATCGCCTTGGCGGCTGGCAAAATTCGTCTTTACCTATGACAGTGTGCGCCTGCCCACGCCGCCGCGCAGCATGATCGCGCTGCGTGATTGGGCGCAGGCAAACCCCGGTCGGTTCACCCATCCGGTGCCGTCAAACTTCATGGGGGCGACCTTTCTGAAACAGGCACTGGTCGAACTGGCCCCCGACCCGGCGGTGCTGCAAGCGCCGCCGACCGAGGCTGCCTATGCCACAACCACCGCGCCCCTGTGGGAATGGTATGATGCGCTGCGCCCGCATCTGTGGCGCGGCGGGCAAACCTTCCCCGAAAACCAGTCGGTGCAGCAGCAGCTTTTGAACGATGGCGAGGTCGATATCGCCATGTCCTTCGACCCGGCCAGCACCGCCGCAGCGATCGCCGAGGGGCTGCTGCCTGAAACCGCGCGCGTTTTTGTGCCCGAGGTGGGCAGCATCGGCAATGTCAGCTTTGTGGCCATTCCCTTCAATGCCGCGCAGCGCGAAGGCGCGATGGTGGTGGCGAACTTCCTGCTTGATCCGGCGACGCAGGCGCGCCAGCAGGACATCACTGTTCTGGGTAGCTTTTCGGTGCTCGATCCGGCGCGGCTGGATCAGGCCGCGAAGGCCGCCTTTGCCGTGCTGCCCACAGCCCCTGCCCTGCCCACAACCGAAGACCTTGGCGCCACGCTGCTGGAGCCGCATCCCGGCTGGATGACCTGGCTGACCGACGACTGGGCGCGGCGCTATACGAAATGACGCATCTGCTGCGGCTGACGGTTTTTGCGCTGGCGGCGGGGGCGCTGGTGCTGCCGATCCTCGCCGGGCTGTGGGAAACCGGCCGCGCCGCCTTTGGGGTGCTGCCCGCCATCGGCGCCGACCGGCTGACGCTGGACCCGTGGCGGCAGTTGGCTGCCCTGCCGGGCTTTGCCACCAGCCTGCGGCTGACACTGGTCACGGGGGTTGGGTCTACCCTGGTGGCGTTGATCCTTGCCGCAGGGGCGGTGGCGATGTTGGCTGGGCGGGGCGGGGGGCCTGCGCGGCTGATCGCTCCCCTGCTGGCGGCGCCCCATGCCGCGCTGGCCATCGGCGTGGCCTTCCTGATTGCACCCTCGGGCTGGATCGTGCGGCTCGTCAGCCCCTGGGCGACAGGGTGGGACCGCCCCCCTGATCTGGCGCTGCTGAACGACCCTTGGGGCGGGGCGCTGATGCTGGGCCTGCTGATCAAGGAGGTGCCGTTTCTGATGCTGGTCATGGCCTCGGCGCTGGGGCAGTTGCCGCTGCGCGCGACGCTCGCCACCGGGCGCGCGCTGGGCTATGGCCGCGCGACGGCCTGGCTGCGGCTGATCCTGCCGCGGCTTTACCCGCTGATCAGGCTACCGGTTTACATCGTTTTGGCCTTTGCGCTGTCGGTCGTGGACATGGCCATCATCCTCGGCCCCTCGACCCCGCCGACGCTGGCGGTGGCGCTGACGCGCTGGTTCGGCGCGGCAGATACAGCGCTGATCCTGCCCGCCTCGGCGGGGGCGGTGCTGCAGGCAGGTCTGGTCGTGGGGGGGATTGCGCTGTGGCGCGGGGCGGAACTGATGCTGGCGCGACTGGGGCGGGCATGGCTGCGCCGCGGGGCGCGCGGACGGGGGGCCGCGGCGCTGCTGGCGGCCTGCGGCGCGGCGGTGGCGGGTCTGGTGACGCTGGGGTTGCTGGCGCTGGCCGCACTGGCGGTCTGGTCGCTGGCGTGGCGCTGGCCGTTCCCCGCGGCACTGCCCGAAGCCTGGTCGCTGCGCGGCTGGCTGCGCCCGGCCGACTGGGGGGAAGCGCTGGGCACCACGCTGGCGCTGGGGCTGGCCAGCACCGCGCTGTCGCTAACCCTCGCCATCACCTGGCTGGAGGCCGAGGATCGCGCAGGCCGCATGCCATGGTCGGGCGCGCTGATCTATCTGCCGCTGCTGGTGCCACAGATCGCGTTTCTTTACGGGCTGAACGTGGTCATGCTGCGGGCTGGGCTGAGCGGGGGCATGGGCGCGGTGATCTGGGCGCAGGTGCTGTTCGTGTTTCCTTATGTGATGCTGGCGCTGGCCGACCCGTGGCGCGCGCTCGACCGGCGGCTGCTCGCCACCGCTGCGGCGCTGGGGGCGGGGCCGGTGCGGCGGCTGCTGGGGGTCAAGTTGCCGGTTCTTGCGCGCCCGATCCTGACCGCCGCAGCGGTGGGCTTTGCCGTATCGGTCGCGCAATATCTGCCCACGCTGTTCATGGGCGCGGGCCGTGTGACCACACTGACCACCGAGGCGGTGACGCTGTCGTCCGGCTCTGACCGGCGCGTGGTGGGGCTTTACGGCGCATTGCAGGCCATGCTGCCGTTTCTGGCCTATGCGCTAGCGCTGGGTCTGCCCGCAATCCTGCACCGCAACCGCCGCGGCCTGACCGGGGGTCTGGGATGAGCCTTGATCTGATCGACCTGACCGTTACCCCGCCCGGAGCCACGCAGCCCCTGTTCGCGCCGCTGACACTATCGGTGGCGCCGGGGCAGGTGGTGACGGTGACGGGCCCCTCGGGCGTGGGGAAATCAACGCTTCTGGATGCCATCGGCGGGCATCTGGCGCCGGGCTTCGTGGCCTCGGGTCGGGTGGTGCTGAACGGGCGCGATGTCACGCGCCTGCCCGCCGAGTCGCGGCGGATCGGCATCCTGTTTCAGGAGGCGCTGTTGTTTCCGCATCTGTCGGTGGGCGACAACCTGGCCTTTGGGCTGGCCGCGCGCATCCGCGGCCGGGCGGCGCGGCGCGCAGCGGTGCAGGCGGCGCTGGATCAGGCGGGGCTGTCAGACTTTTACGACCGCGACCCCGCCACATTGTCGGGCGGCCAGCGCGCCCGCGCCGCGCTGATGCGCACGGCCTTGGCCGAGTCGCTGGCGCTGTTGCTGGACGAGCCGTTTTCAAAGCTCGACACCGCGCTCAGGGCCGATCTGCGGCGGTTCTTCTTTGGCCACGTTCAGGCGCACGCCATTCCGACGCTGATGGTGACGCATGATACCGAGGATGCGCGGGCCGCTGCGGGGCCGGTGGTAGCGTTGTAAACCCAACGCGCCGCCCCGAAGGGCGGCGCGAACAGGTCAGATCGGGCGGTCGCCCTGCGCATCGCGGATCCGCGATGGCAGCCCCATTGTGCCCAACAGTTCCAGAAACGGCCGCGGCGGCAGGTCTTCGACATTGACCATCGTGCCCACGTCCCAGGTTCCATCGGCGATCAGCAGCGCGGCAGCCACCGGCGGCACACCGGCGGTGTAGCTGATGCCCTGGCTGCCCACCTCTTGATAGGCCTCCTTATGGTCGGCCACGTTGTAGATGAACACCTCGGCGGGCTGGCCGCCCCTGCTGCCCCGAATCAGATCGCCGATACAAGTCTTGCCCACGTAATCGGGGGCCAGGCTGGCCGGGTCGGGCAACACCGCCTTGACGACCTTGAGCGGCACAACCTCTTGCCCCTCGGCGGTCTTCACGGGCTTTTCAGACAGCAGACCAAGGTTCTTCAGCACGGTGAACACGTTGATGTAATGGTCGCCAAACCCCATCCAGAACCGCACATCGGCATCGGGGTAGCGCGCCGACAGGCTGTGAACCTCGTCATGGCCGGTCAGATAGGCCTTCTGCGTGCCCACCACCGGCAGATCCCATTCCTTGCCCACCTCGAACATCGTGTTCGACTGCCAACCGCCATTCTGCCAACTGTAAACGGTGCCGGTAAATTCGCGGAAGTTGATTTCCGGGTCGAAGTTGGTGGCAAACCAGCGCCCGTGCGAACCGGCGTTGATATCCACGATGTCGATGCTGTCGATCGTGTCGAGGCATTCCTCCTCGGCCAGCCGGGCGTAGGCGTTGACTACGCCGGGGTCGAACCCCACGCCCAGGATCGCCGTCACACCCGCTGCCTTGCACCGGTCGCGCCGCCGCCATTCATAGTTGCCATACCACGGCGGGGTTTCGCAGATTTTGCCGGGGTCTTCATGGATCGCGGTGTCCATGTAGGCCGCGCCCATTTCGATACAGGCTTCCAGAACGCTCATGTTGACAAAGGCGCTGCCCACGTTGATCACGATCTGCGCGCCGGTTTCGCGGATCAAGCCCGCCACCGCGGGCGTATCCATCGCATCGACCCGATGGGCGGCAAACAGCCCCGGCGCCTTCATCGCGCCCTTTTCATGCACGCTGTCGATGATCGCCTGGCATTTCGCGCGGGTGCGCGAGGCGATATGCAGATCGCCCAGCCGGTCGTTGTTTTGCGCGCATTTATGCGCCACCACCTGGGCCACACCACCGGCGCCGATGATCAGCACGTTACGTTTCACTTCGGCTGTCTCCTTTTCAACAGGACAGGGAAGGGGCTTGCGCCCGTGGGGAAGGGATCAGGACAGGCTGGAGGCGTAATCCTCATAGCCGAACCGGCGCACCTCGCGCAGTGTTCCGTCCGGCTCGCGGATCACGATGGCGGGCATGGCCACGCCGTTGAACCAGTTTTTCTTGACCATCGTGTAGCCTGCCGCATCCAGCACCGAAATCCGGTCGCCGACGCGCAGCGGTTCGGCAAAGCGGGCTTCGCCAAAAATGTCGCCGGCAAGGCAGGACTTGCCGCAGATCTGGTAGTCATGCGGGCCGGTCGTGCCGAATTTTGCCTGCTGGCGATAGATCAGCAAATCGAGCATATGCGCCTCGATCGAGCTATCGACGATGGCCAGCTTCTTGCCATTGTCCAGCAGGTCAAGCACCGTCACCTCTAGCGTGGTGGAATTGGTGATCGCGGCCTCGCCCGGCTCCAGATAGACCTGCACGCCGAACCGGTCGGCAAAGGCGCGCAACCGCGCGGCCAGCTTCATCAGCGGGTAATCCTCGCCGGTAAAGTGGATGCCGCCGCCAAGGCTGACCCATTGCAGACGTTTCAGAAGATGACCGAACTCCTCTTCGATCCGCCCCAGTTGCTGGTCTAGCAGGTCGAAATCGGCATTTTCGCAGTTGTAATGGATCATGAAGCCCGAGATGCGGTCGATCACCGTCTCGATCTTGCGCGCATCCCATTCGCCCAGGCGCGAGAAGGGGCGCGCGGGGTCTGCCAGATCAAAGCCCGAGGTCGAAAACCGGGGGTTCAGCCGAAGGCCGCGGGCGATGCCATGGGCACGGCCCTCGAACCGCTCTAGCTGACCGATCGAATTGAAGATGATCTTGTCGGCATAGCCCACCGCCTCGTCGATCTCGTGATCCGCCCAGGCGACGGAATAGGCGTGGGTTTCGCCGCCGAACTTCTCGCGCCCCAGCCGCAGCTCATACAGCGAAGATGAGGTGGTGCCATCCATGAACGGGCGCATGTGGTCAAACACCGACCATGTCGCAAAGCATTTCAGCGCCAGCAGCGCGCGCGCGCCCGAAGCCTCGCGCAGGGCCGCGATCTTGTCCATGTTGCGCGACAGCGCCGCAAGGTCGATCTGGTAGAAGGGTGTCGGAATCATGGCGCCCCCCGGCAACACACAAAAGCCGCGATATAAGACCCCCTCCCCCCCTTCGCAAGCGAAAGCTCAGGTCATGCGGATCGCATCCTTGGCGACGGCCAGAGTATAACCCTTTCGTGCAATATTTCTGACAAGCAGTTCCGCCACCAACTGATTGCCCAAGGCGTCGCGCAACCGCTTGATCCGGGTGGCGCCCGCCGCCTCGTCACACTCGGTCGCATCCCGCCCCGAGATGACCGCCTCGATCTCGGCGCCCGACAAAACCTCATCATCCATCCGCGCCTCGGCCAGAACCGCCAGCGTCTCGATCGCGGCGGGGGTCAGGGTAAAGCTGAGATCGTTCAGGGCCACGGCATTTTCTGCCCGGTTGATGCGCAAGCTGCGCACCTCGATGCCTTGGCGCTGGATTTCCACCATCCGCCGGTTCAACGCCACGATCATCAGCAAAAACACCAGCGCCGCGATCAAGAGCGCAGTAGCAAAGACCAGAAGGATGAAAATGATGATCCGATAAGAACTCAGCACCTCGGCAAAGGCGGTGCCGGATTGGGCCAGAATCTCCAGCAGGCGGATTTCGCCCACCCCGGTCAGCGCATCGTTTTCCACAAATATGCGCTCGACACGGGCGTTGAAGGCGTTGGCATCGGGCAGCGACAGAAACAGCAGCACCGCCGCCCCGGCCAGAATCGTGACAATCGCCACGACCCCCCAGACCACGGCGCGGCTGCCCGCGCGCAGGCTGTCAGTAGCGGAGGAAGAAGGGTCCGGCACGGTCTTTCCTCTGCGCAAGCCCCTCGGGGCCAAAGATCGAGACAATATTCAAAAGCGTCCAGCCCGCGCGATCAAGCCGCGGCGCCAGTGCGCGCGCGGCGGCCTGACGCGATCCGCAGGCCGCATCGGGCAGTTCGGCCACGCCGTAATGCAGCCGCAGCGCACCATCATCCTGCTTGGCCTTGTAATCGGCAAAGCAGCCTGCGCCTGCGGGGGCGGCGGCAAAAGCCAGTGAAAGGGCATAGACGAGCGTTTTCATGCCCAGACCCTGCGCCGAGTTCCGCCGATATTCAATAGCTCCACCATGCGCAGGCTGTTTGCCCGGCATGCTATCGGATAGCAGAGGGCTGTTATTGCCTTGCCGGGCGGGCCGGACCCATGTTCGGGCAATCGAGCCCGGCAGGCCACCGCCCGCCGCCGCATCCCGGAGAACGCCATGAAACGTCTTATCACCCTGACCGCCGCTGCTGTAATCGCGCTGACCAGCTTTGCCGCCACACCCGCTGCCGCGCTCAGTGACCGGGAGCGTGACGCACTGGGGATCGTTGCCGGGGTTGTCGTGCTGGGCACGATCCTGAACAGCGCCGACAACGACCGCGTCCGCGATGATCGCCGCGGCTATACCACCCAGGCCGATTACGATTATTACAACAAACGCGACAACCGCTTTGATGACGACCGTCGCGGCAAGCCGAGGGCCGACCGTCGCAAGGTCATTCCGGGCGAATGCGTCTCAAGGGTGCGCACCCGCAATGGTATGCGCGATGTCGCGTTCGAACGCTGCCTGTCGCGCGAGGGCTTTAACCGCCGTCTGCCGCAGGATTGCGCCTTCAACATCCGCACCGACCGGGGTGTTCGCACCGTCTATGGCGCGCAGTGCCTGCGCAACGAAGGCTATCGGATCGGTCGCCACTGACACACGGGCAGAGCGGCAAAGCCGCCGGGCAGCAGGGCGGGGGTGCAAACCCCCGCCTTTTTCATTGCGCAGCGCAATTGTTTCACGCTTTGTGCGGCCATGACACCTGAGCCAGATCTTGCGTTTGAAACCGCCGCGCAGTTGCGCGGGCTGGCCCGCGTGGCTGGCGTCGACGAGGTGGGCCGCGGGCCGCTGTGCGGCCCCGTCACGGCGGCAGCGGTGGTGCTGGATCCCGCGCGCATTCCGCAGGGCCTGAACGACAGCAAGAAGCTGACCGCGACGCGGCGTGAACGGCTGGCGGCCGAGATACTGGCCTGCGCCGATTGCAGCATCGCCCATGCCAGCGTCGAAGAAATCGATCGGCTGAACATCCTGCAAGCCGCGCATCTGGCGATGTGCCGGGCGGTGGCAGGGCTGCGCCTGCGCCCCGATCATGTGCTGATCGACGGCAACCGCATCCCGCGCGATCTGGGCCTGTCGGCCGAGGCGGTGGTCAAGGGCGATGCCCGCGCGCTGTCGATCGCCGCCGCCTCGATCATCGCCAAGGTGGCGCGGGATGCGATCATGGTGGATTTGGCGCAACAGCATCCCGGTTATGGCTGGGAAAAGAACGCCGGATACCCCACGCCCGACCATCTGGCGGCACTTCTAAATCTTGGTGTCACCCCGCACCATAGGCGGTCGTTCGCGCCGGTGCACAAGATGTTGTATCAAGATAAATCTATAACCTCTTGATTCAAAAAAGAATTTGACGCCGAATCGGTCATGACTCATCTTGGAGGCCAAGAAATCGGCACCATAAGCCGGAACCAGAGGCAGAGATGACCAAGACCACGACGAAGCCCAAGGCGGCGGCGCTGCCGCTCAATCAGATTCTGGCAGGCGATTGCATCGAGGTGATGCGGTCGCTACCCGAGGCCAGCGTGGACCTGATCTTTGCCGATCCGCCCTACAACCTGCAACTGAAGGGTGAACTGCACCGCCCCGACAATTCGCGTGTCGATGCGGTGGATGATGCCTGGGACCAGTTTTCCAGCTTTGCCGCCTATGACCGTTTCACCCGCGACTGGCTGGATGCCGCGCGCCGCCTGCTGAAACCCAACGGCGCGATCTGGGTCATCGGCAGCTATCACAACGTGTTTCGGCTGGGCGCCGAGTTGCAGAATCAGGGCTTCTGGATTCTGAACGATGTGGTCTGGCGCAAGTCGAACCCGATGCCCAATTTCCGCGGCAAGCGGCTGACCAATGCGCATGAGACGCTGATCTGGGCCTCGAAATCGGAGGCGGCCAAATACACCTTCAACTATGAGGCGCTGAAGGCGCTGAACGAAGGTGTGCAGATGCGGTCAGACTGGGTGCTGCCGATCTGCACCGGACACGAACGCGAAAAGGATGCCGCGGGCGACAAGGCCCACCCCACGCAAAAGCCCGAAAGCCTGTTGCACCGGGTCATCGTGGGGACCACCAACCCCGGCGATGTGGTGCTTGACCCGTTCTTTGGCACCGGCACCACCGGCGCCGTGGCCAAGATGCTGGGGCGCGAGTTCATCGGGATCGAACGCGAGGCCGCCTACCGCGAGGTGGCCGAGCGCCGCCTTGCCCGTGTGCGCAAGTTCGACCGCGAAGCGCTGGAAATCACCGGCTCGAAACGGGCCGAGCCGCGGGTGCCCTTTGGTCAGGTCGTCGAACGCGGCATGTTGCGGCCGGGCGAGGAACTGTTCTCGATCGGAAGCCGGTTCAAGGCCAAGGTGCGCGCCGATGGCACGCTGGTCGGGAACGATGTGAAAGGCTCGATCCATCAGGTCGGCGCGCATCTCGAAGGCGCGCCCTCGTGCAACGGCTGGACCTACTGGCACTTCAAGCGCGAGGGCAAGATGATCCCGATCGACATCTTGCGCCAGCAGATCCGCGCCGAGATGGAGGCCGACACCGCCCGCCCCAACTGACATTTCCTTACCGCCGGTGCCTGTGGTCTGCCGCAGGCGCAGCCTTGCCCCGCCGTGATCTCACGGCGGGGTCTTTTGTTGCAGCGGTCAGACCACCCCGGCAGGCATCGGCAGGGTGCCGCGGTTATAGGGCTTCCAGTCGGTGATTTCGGGGTAATGCTTGCGCCGCCAGTCGCGCACCCGCGGGTTCATCCGCCGCCGCCACAAGGGCGGGATCATCGCCAGCGTCGTCATCGCCGGATAGCCCAGCGGCAGTTGCGGCGCCTCGTCAGGGCCATAGGTCTGCAACAGGGGAAAGCGCCGGTCGGGTTTGTAATGATGGTCCGAATGACGTTGCAGGTTGATCAGCAGCCAGTTCGAAGCGGTATGGCTGGCGTTCCAGCTATGCCGCGGCAGGACATGTTCATATTTCCCCTCGCCCAGATGCGCGCGGGTCAGCCCGTAATGTTCGACGTAATTGGTCAGCTCCAACTGCCAGACGGCGACAAGCGCCTGAAACATGAACAGCGTGACCCCGGTGGCGCCGCCCAGCGCCCAAGCCAGCGTCAGCATCGCCAGTTGCAGGCCCGCATAGCGCCAGAACGGGTTTTTCGGGTGCAGCGGCCCGCGGCCCACGCGTTTCAGCATCGCCACCTCGGCCCGCCAGGCCGAACCGGGGCCTTGGGTCAGCTGGCGCCAGAAATAGCGGTGAAAGCCCTCGTTATAGCGCGCCGTCGCGGTGTCGCGCGGGGTGCCGACATGGGGATGATGCACCAGCATGTGTTCCGACCGGAAATGACTGTAAAGCACCGAGGACAGCAGCAGATCGCCCAGCCAGCGTTCCAGCCGGTTGCGTTGGTGGAACAGTTCGTGGGAATAGACAATCCCGATCGTGCCCGAGATCACGCCCACCCCGAAAAACAGCGCAATGGTTTCGGGCGTGCCCAGATGGTCGCTGTGCGTTACCCACCAGATCATTGAAAAGATGGTCAGAAACTGAACCGGAAACCAGATCAGGGTGATCAGCCGATACCAGAACAGATCCTGTTCCGGTGTCTCGGGGTCGGGGTTGTCTTCGTTGCGGCCCAGGATCGCATCCAGCACCGTCACCGAAAACCAGCCATAGACGGGCAGCAAAAGCGTGGTCCACCCGCCCGCCACCGCGCCCAGGATGGCCAGCGGGATCATCCCCAGCGACAGCCAGAATGGCAGCGCGCGGGCAGGTTTGCGGATTTCGTCGCGCGAGGACATGGCACACCTTCGGGCAGGTTGCGGATGGGGCGAAAGAATACGCGCCTAGGGGTTGCGCGCAATCGGCACGGCTGCGTCACTTTGCGCCGCGTCGTCAAGCTCCACCTGCGCCGCATCCCAGACCTTGCGCATCAGCGTGGGCAGCGCGGCGGGGCGGAAATCGGCCGCCGGAACAAAGGCGCCGCGGGCGGGGGCCGCCGTGGCGCCGACCTTGGCCAGATGCACCGCAAGGTGCAGGTGGAAATGGGTAAAGGTGTGGCGCACCCCCACCGGCGCGGGGCGCCAATGGGCCGCAATCGGCGGCGCCGGATCAGGCGCCTCGGCCCAGTCGGTGCCGGGAAAGCCGGGCATCCCGCCCAACAGGCCCTTGGGCGGGCGGGTTTCCAGCAGCACGGCGCCATCTGCGCGCCGCACGACATAGGCAATGCCCTGACGAGTGGGCTTTGCCGGCTTGGCGGACTTGCGCGGCAGGTCTGCGGCCATGCCCTGCACGCGCGCCGCGCAAAACCCCGCCAGCGGGCAGATGCCGCAGGCCGGCGCGCGCGGCGTGCAGATCGTGGCGCCCAGATCCATCATCGCCTGCGCATGATCGCCGGGCCGGTGCCGCGGTGTCAGCCGCGCGGCAAGCGCCGTCAGCGCGGGCTTGGCCCTGGGCAGCGGCTCGGGGTGGGCGAAGAGCCGGGCCACGACCCGTTCCACATTGCCATCGACCACCACCGCGGGTTCGTCCTGTGCGATCGCGGCAATTGCGGCGGCGGTATAGGGGCCAATGCCCGGCAGGGCGCGCAACCCGGCCTCGGTTGCCGGAAACACCCCGCCATGATCGGCCGCAACCGCGCGGGCACAGGCCAGCAGGTTGCGCGCGCGGGCATAATAGCCCAACCCCGCCCAAGCCTCCATCACTGCGGCGTCGGGGGCTGCGGCCAGCGCCGCAACATCGGGCCAAAGCGTTGTAAAGCGATGGAAATAGCTGCGCACCGCCGCCACCGTGGTTTGTTGCAGCATCACCTCGGACAGCCAGACCCGATACGGGTCTGGGCGCTTGCCCGCCGCCCGGTCGGCAGGCCCCACGCGCCAGGGCAGCACGCGGGCGTGGCGGTCATACCAGGCCAAAAGGGCTGCACCTGTCTCTGCGTCACGCAATCTTTATGCTCTCCTGCCGTCCATTCCTCTGGCGTTGCCCGCCCGCCTGCCTAGAATAGCGGGCAGCGAGGGAAAAGACAGCGATGACCCCGGAAAAACCCAGCCGCCGAATGCGCGGGTTCGAACCCGCCGCGGGCCTTCTGCGCGAGCGTATCCGCGCCGCGGGTGAAACGCGCGGCTTTGCGGTGTCGCGGCTGTTGACCCATTGGGCCGAGGTGGTGGGCGAAGATATCGCCGCCCGCACCCGCCCGGTAAAGGTGGGCTATGCCAAGGGCGGCTTTGGTGCCACACTGACCTTGCTGACCACGGGTGCTGCCGCGCCGATGGTGCAGATGGACCTGCCGCGCATCCGCGACAAGGTGAATGCCTGTTACGGCTACAACGCCATTTCCCGCGTGGTGCTGACCCAGACCGCGCCGATGGGCTTTGCCGAGGGGCAGGCGCAATTCGCCTCTGCCCCGCGCCCTTC
Organism: Phaeovulum veldkampii DSM 11550; assembly: GCF_003034995.1. Classification (GTDB taxonomy): domain Bacteria; phylum Pseudomonadota; class Alphaproteobacteria; order Rhodobacterales; family Rhodobacteraceae; genus Phaeovulum; species Phaeovulum veldkampii. The sequence goes on from NZ_PZKF01000011.1 coordinate 66,606, forward strand.
CCCCCCGGCACCCGACCCCGCCCTGCGCCGCAAGGCCGAGGCGACGGCGGGCGGCGTGGGCGACCCCGGCCTGCGGGCCGCGCTTGAACTGCTTGCAGAACATGTCCTATCCCGCGCCGCGACTGAACCCAGATCAAACATTGCGCCCGAGACGAAGAAAGGCTGACCGATGACCAAACGCTCCATGCTGCCCTTTGCCGCGATTGCCGCGGGCGCGATGCTGATTGCAGGCGGGCTGTGGGTGTCATCCGCCCCGCAATCGGGCATGACCCTTGCCGCCGTGGCCCAGGAGGCGCGCGCCGTGGGCGAGGCCGCCGCCCTGCCCGACATGGTCATGGGCCAGCAAGACGCGCCGGTGACAATCATCGAATACGCCTCTTACACCTGTTCGCATTGCGCGAATTTCCATGAAACGGTGCTGGCGCCGCTGAAGGCGGAATATATCGACACCGGCAAGGTGAAGTTCATCCACCGCGAGGTGTATTTCGACAAGTTCGGGCTTTGGGCCGGGATGATCGCAAGCTGCGTCGGCCCCGAGAAATACTATCCGGTTTCGGGCATGATCTATGACACGCAGGCCGACTGGATCGGCGACGGCAAGGAGGCCACGATCTCGGCCAACCTGCGCAAGATCGGGCTGAAGGCCGGGCTGACCGGGGACCAGGTCGAGGCCTGCCTGAACGACATGGACCGCGCGCAGGCGATGGTGGCCAGCTATCAGCAAAAGGCCGGGGCTGACGGCATCGACGCCACGCCGACGCTGATCATCAACGGCACCAAGCATTCGAACATGGGCTATGACGCGCTGAAAAAGATCATCGACGCCGAACTGGCCAAGTGATGACGCCGCTTTCGGGGCTGAAGGTCGTCGAACTGGCGCGCATCCTGGCTGGCCCTTGGGCTGGCCAGATTCTGGCCGATCTGGGCGCCGACGTCATCAAGGTCGAGGCACCCGAAGGTGACGATACCCGCCGCTGGGGTCCGCCCTTCCTGACCCATGAGGGCGAGGAGACCGCCGCCTATTTTCACGCCGCCAACCGCGGCAAGCGGTCTGTCACCTGCGATTTCCGCACCCCCGAGGGGCAGGCTTTCGTGCGCGATCTGGTGGCGGGCGCCGATGTGGTGATCGAGAATTTCAAGGTGGGGGGGCTGGCGAAATACGGGCTGGATCACGCCAGCCTTGCCGCGCTGAACCCGCGGCTGATCTATTGTTCGGTCACCGGCTTTGGCCAGACCGGCCCCTATGCCCCGCGCGCGGGCTATGATTACATCATTCAGGGCATGTCGGGCCTGATGAGCGTGACCGGCGCCCCCGAGGGCCAGCCGCAAAAGGTGGGCGTAGCGGTGGTGGACATTTTCACCGGCATCTACGCCAGCACCGCGATTCTCGCCGCGCTGCATCAGCGCACCGTCACCGGGGCGGGCCAGCACATCGACATGGCGTTGTTTGATGTGGCAACCGCGATCATGGCCAATCAGGCGATGAACTATCTGGCCTCGGGCATGGCCCCGGCCCGGATGGGCAATGCGCATCCCAACCTCGTGCCCTATGCGGTCTTTCCCTGCGCTGACGGGCATCTGATCCTTGCCGTGGGCAATGACGGGCAGTTTGCGCGGCTGTGCGCCGTGCTGGGTCTGGCCGGTCTGGCCCAGGCACCGGCCTATCGCACCAACGCCGACCGCATTGCCAACCGCGCCGCCCTGACCCAGGTGATTTCGGCCGTCACCCGCGGCCGCGCCAAGGCCGACCTGCTGGCCGCCTGCGAAGCCGCGGGCGTGCCCGCCGGGCCGATCAACGACATGGCCGAGGTTTTTGCCGATCCGCAGATCATCGCGCGCGGGTTGCAGATCGCGCCGGGCGGCGTGCCGGGTGTTCGGCTGCCGGTGGTGTTTTCGGACGCCCGCCTTGCGCTTGACCGCCCCTCGCCGCGGCTGGGCCAGCATGATGCCGAGGTGCGGGCCGAACTGACCCGCTAAAGCCCGATCCGCGCCAGCGCGGCATCCAGTGGCGCCCAGTCGTCCAGGTGCAGCCGCACCGGCACCGTCAGCACCTTGGGCCGGAAGTTGGCGGGCAGGCGGGCCGCGTCCTTTTCGGTGGTGACCATCTGTGCCCCGATCAGCCGCGCCTCGGTTTCCAGCCGGGTCAGCAGGGCAGGGGCAAAGGGTTGGTGATCCTCAAGCGCCTCGGCGCGCACCACATCGGCGCCCAGATCGCGCAGCGTGGCAAAAAACTTTTCCGGGTGCCCGATCCCGGCAAAGGCCAGAACGCGCAGGCCCTGCCAGTCCATCCCGGTCTGCAATGGCTGAAGCCGCCCGGTCAGATGCGGCACGCCGATGGCCGCGCCCCAGCGCGCGGCAAAACCCGCCTGCGCGGGGGCAGCCCCGATCGACAGCACCAGATCGGCGCGCGCCAGCCCCGCCGCCACCGGCTCGCGCAGCGGACCCGCGGGCAGGCACCGGCCATTGCCGAACCCCCGCGCGGCATCGACCACGACCAGCGCCAGATCCTTGGCCAGCGTCGGGTTCTGGTGCCCGTCGTCCAGAATGATGGCCTGTGCGCCTGCGGCCACCGCTGCCTGCGCCCCCGCGGCCCGGTCACGGGCAACCCAGGTCGGCGCAAAGGCTGCCAGCAGCAGCGGCTCGTCACCCACATCGGCGGCGCTGTGACCCAGTTCCAGCACCTGCACCGGCCCCGCCAGCCGCCCGCCGTGTCCGCGGCTGACCACATGCGCGACCACCCCGCGCGCCGCCAGATGCTGCACCAGCGCAATCACCGTGGGCGTCTTGCCGGTGCCGCCCGCGTTGATATTGCCCACAGAAATCACCGGCACACCCAGCCGCACGCCAGAAACCTGCGCCAGCCGCCGCGCCGTGCCCGCCGCATAGAGCGCACCCAAGGGCGCAAGCAGCCGTGCCTGCCAGCCGGGGGCCTCGGGCGAGGTGAACCAGAACGGGGGGGGCTGCATCATCGCTCCTCGGGCCGGGTTGCGGCATCCAGTGTGGCCAGCACGGCGCGCGCCGCCGCCTCGGCCGCGCCCGCCCCGACCGAAGTGACCGCCCAGGCGTTATGCGCCAGCGTTGCCACCTTGTCAGGCGCAATCAGGTCGGCCACCGCATCGGCCAGTGCCGCAGGCCCGGCTACCAGACGCACCGCCCGCGCCGCAGCCAGCCGCGCATAGGCGGCGCTGAACGGCGCCGTTCGCGGCCCCTGCACGATGGCCGAGCCCAGCGCCGCCGGCTCCAGCGGCGAACGGGTCGATCGCAGGCCACGCAACGTGCCGCCCATCCATGTCACCGGGGCCAGCCGATACCACAGGCCCAGTTCCGACATGTCTTCGGCGATCAGCACCTGAACATCGTCTTCGGGCTCTTCTTCTTGCGCGCGACTGGCGCAGATCAACCCCGACCCGGCGCAATGGGCGGCAATGCTGTCGGCCAAGGTCGGCCGGTCGGGAACAAGGATCAGCAGCAGCCTGTGAGCATGGCGCAGCGCATGAATATGGGCTGACAGCACCCATTCGGCCTCGGCCTCGGGCACCCCCACGGCAAGCCAGACGGGGCGGGCATGCAACAGCGTCGCCAGCGCGGCGCGTTCGGCCTCGGTGCAGGGCATCGGGTCGGCCACCTCGGCCATCGGGCCGGTCACCTCGATACGGTCGGGCGCCACGCCAAGCTGGCGCAGCGCATCCTCGCTGGCCTGATCCTGCACGAGTATCTGGCGAAATCGGCCCAGAAGCCGGCGCAGGCGGCGCTGCCGGAACGGATGCAGCCAGCTTGCGCGGGTCTCAAGCGCGGGGCCAGCCTCGGCCCGCTCATCGGTTGCGGCGGGGCTGCCCTGTCGGCCCCAGCGCCGCCCCCGCACAGGCGGCGCCAGCCGGGCATCGGCCAGCACCAGCGCCGCCCCCGCGCGGGTGGCCGCGTCGATGATATCCGGCGGCAGGGCCGAACCCAGAAGCACCACCAGATCGGGGCGCGCGGTTGTCAGAAAGGACCGGAGCCTGCGCCGCCCCGCATCGGGCGGCGGCGCCTCGGCGGTGGCTTCGGCAAGGGCGGCAACCTCGGACATGGCCCCCGGCGCGCTGATGAACAGCCGCACACCGGGGCGCAACCGCCGCACCTGACGGGCCAGTTCGACCAGCCCCGTCACCGCCTCGGGGCGCAGGGCGCAAAGCCACAGCCCCGGCTCCGCGGGGGGCTGCCCGGCAATGATCCTCAGCGACGGGGCGATGGGCAAGGCCATGGCCGGGGCGGCGTCAGCCGTCAAGCTCCTCGGTCGCGCTGGCGGCCTGTTCCTCGTCGCGCAGCCGGTGCAGATGGGCGATGAAATAGCGCGTATGGGCGTTGTCCACCGTGCGCTGCGCCTCGGCCTTCCAGGCGGCATGGGCCGTGGCATAGTCGGGGAAGATGCCGACGATATGGATGGCGTTCACATCCTTGAACTCGGTGCGGCTCGGATCGACCAGATCGCCGCCGAAAACGAGGTGAAGGCGCTGGGGCATGTGGGCTCCTGTCGGTCAAGGGTTGCGCGGGCCGACCCTAAGCCAAGCCGCCCGCAGGCTCAAGCGGATCGGACTGTTGTGCCCCTGCGGAACGGCTTTTCCTGCGCCGCAGCAAAGAGTATCGGAAGAGCATGAGACTGACGCTGCCCGAGATTTACGACGTTCGTGTGCGCACGGGGCAACTGCGCGCAGACCCTGCGCAACGCACCGCGCTGGGCCTGCTGGAACGCGTCCGCACCGAACTGGAGGCGCCACCCGCCAAAAAGCCACGGTTCAGCTTCTTTGCCAAACCTGCGCCTGCGGTCAGGGGGGTTTACCTCTGGGGCGGGGTCGGGCGCGGCAAGTCGATGGTGATGGACCTGTTCATGGAGGTGGTGGAAATCCCGCAAAAGCGGCGGGTGCATTTCCACGCCTTCATGCAAGAGGTTCAGGCCCGGCTGAAAGAGGTACGCAAGACCGGCGTTCAGGATGCGATCCGCCCGGTGGCGCAGGCGGTGTCAGAAACTGCACGGCTACTGTGTTTCGACGAAATGCAGATATCCGACATCGCCGATGCGATGATCGTGGGGCGGCTGTTTGAATATCTGTCCGATCTGGGGGTGACGGTTGTCACCACGTCAAACCGGGCACCGGAGGATCTGTATAAGGACGGGCTGAACCGACATCTGTTCCTGCCCTTCATCGCGTTGCTGTCCGATCGGCTGGAGGTGCATGCGCTGGAAGCGGCGGGCGATTACCGGCAGGGCCGCGATGCGGGCGCGCAGGTCTATTTCACCCCGGCCGATGCCAAGGCCACACAGGCGCTGGACCATATCTGGGCCGATCTGACCGGCAATGGCCCGGCGCAGCCGCTGCATCTGTCTGTGGCGGGGCGCGATCTGGTGCTGGCGCGGCACCGGGCGGGGGTGGCGCGCGCGGGGTTCTGGGATCTGTGCGCCCGCGCGCTGGGCCCGGCCGACTATCTGGCGCTGGCGGGGGCGATCAAGGTGCTGATCCTTGACGGGGTGCCGATCCTGTCTGCGGCCAACTTCAACGAGGCCAAGCGGTTCGTGACCCTGATTGACGCGCTTTATGAGGCGAAGGTGCGGCTGATCTGTTCGGCCGCCGACATCCCCGAGCGGCTTTATATCGAAGGCGCTGGCACCTTCGAATTTGAACGCACCGCCAGCCGTCTGCGCGAAATGCAGGCCGCGGGCTGGGGCGCATAGGCGGGTGACAAGGGCCCCCGTCGGGTTTATGACGGCGGTATGACACAGCTTGGCCCCATCGTTGCCGACAGGCTGACCCCGCCGCTGATCCGCGCGCTGGAACAGGCGCTGGATGGGCCGTCGCAGCGTGTGCGCCGGATCGAGGCGGGCGGGCAGATGGTCTGGCTGAAGCAGGGCGAAAGCCTGTCACTGCGCTGGCGGCTGCAAAAGGGCGACACCCGGCGCGCCTTTGCCAATGATCTTGACGCCCTGCACCGTCTGGGGGCCGCCGGCCTGCCGGTGGCGCCTATTCTGGCCGAGGGCCTGGATTTCTTTGTCACGCCCGACCGGGGGCGCGCGTTGTCATACCTGTTGCAGCGCCCCGCCGAAGTGATGGCCGAGGCCCGCCAACAGATGTTTGCCGAGGCCGGGCGCGCACTGGCAGCGCTCCACCGGGCGGGGTTTGCCCATGGCCGCCCCTCGATCCGCGACATGCTGTGGGATGGCCAGCAGATCACGCTGATTGATTTCGAGCGGTTCTCGCCCAGGCACAACAGGGTGCAGGATTTCGCCACCGATCTGATGATACTGGCGCATTCGATCCTGAGCTATGGCCGTGGCCCGGTGCCGGAACTGGAGATGGCGCTGGCCGCCTATCGCGCCGCCGATCCCGGCGACGTCTGGGCCACAGCACAGGCCCGCGCGCGCAAGCTGGGCTGGCTGGGGGTGCTGACGCGCGCCGTGGCGCGGCTGCGGCCCCGATCGCGCGATCTGAACGCGGTGCCGCTGACACTGGACCGTTTCGCGCGCGGCTAAGGCAGGGTGGCCGGGCTTGCACCGGCCCGCGCAGGTCGCCAGACTACGCACGGCAAGCGCGGGCCAGGGGCGGGGCATGGAATGAAATTCAGGCGCGATCAGGATGCCGCCGCGCAGACCGCAGCGGTGGCGGCTTTGCAGGCCCTTGCGGCGACGCAACCCGAACTGGCCGGTCTGCGCCGCCCGGCGGTGCGAAAACTGGCCCCCGACCGCGAGGTTTATCTGGCGCGCCTAGACCGCAGGCGAGTGGTGCTGAAACGGTTCATCGGCCCACAGGCTAGCCAGACCGTGACCGAAACCGCGCGCGAGCTGGCCTTTCTTGCCAGAACGATGGCAAGCGGGCCGTATCAGGTGAACCTGTGTCTTCTGGCACTGCCCGAGGCTGGGCTTGTCGTGTTGAGCGAGGCGCCGGGGCTGCGGCTGGAGGCAGCGATCAGCGCAGCCTCGCCCGCGCTGCGCGCGCGGCTGATGCGGCAGGCGGGCGACTGGCTTGGGCAGTATACCAACGGGCGCCGCCGCACCGCCGAATTTGCCCCACGCTTCTGGATGCAGCGCCTCAACGGCCACCATGCCGAGGGGCTGCCCCCCGCGCGGTTGCAGGTCATGGCGCCGCTGAAGGCGCATCTGGACGCGCAGGTTCCGGCGCTGTTGCGCCACCCGGTCTTGCAGGGCGCCACGCATGGCGATTTTACCGGGGGCAACCTGCATTATCACAAGGGCACAATTTACGGCGTCGATATTCAGGGGGAAACCTGGATGGCGCTGGCCAATGATGTGTCCCGGTTTCTGGTCGGGCAGGCGTTGCACAATTCTGACCCCGCCGTGCCGCGCCACCACGGCATCGCTGCGCCCGACTGGCAGGCGTTCCTGTCCTCGGGGCTGATCCCCGAGGCCGAGCAGGATACCGTCTTGCGGTTCTTCATCGGCCATCAGATCTGGTGGCGGCTGGCCGAACCCGCGCTGGCCGCCCAAAAGGCCGCGCGCCTGATCGGCGTGGCACAAAGCTATCTGGAGACCCCGCCTGTCGCCGCGACGGGCAAGACCGGCTAGCCGTTGTCCTGCAACACCCGGCCCGCCAGATAGAGCGAGCCACAGATCAGGATGCGCGCGCCGGGATCGGCGGCGGCGATACCTGCCACGGCCTGCGCCACACTGTCGGCGGTGCGCGCGTTGATACCCGTGGCACGGGCGGCTTCGGCGGTGACTGCGGCGGGCAGGGTGTTTGGCTCGCCGGGAATGGACACCGCCGTCAGGCTTTCGGCGCGCGCGGCCAGCGGGCGCAGATAGCCCGCAATGTCCTTGGTGTTCAGCATCCCCACCACCAGATGCGTGCGCCGCGCGGGCATCGCGGCCAGCGTGGCCGCCACCGCCGCGCCGCCCGCCGGGTTGTGGCCCCCGTCCAGCCACAGTTCGCACGCACCCGCCGCCTGCACCAACGGCCCCTGGCGCAGCCGCTGCATCCGGGCGGGCCAGTCGGCGCGGGTCACGGCAGCCTCGCAGGCGGCCGCGTCGGCGCCCAGCGCGCGCAAGGCGGCCAGCGCCACACCCGCGTTCTGGATCTGGTGCGGGCCGGGCAGGTTCGGCAGGGGCAGGTCCAGAAGGCCCGTTTCGTCGTGATAGATCAGCCGCCCGCGGTCGGCCTGCACATGCCAGTGCTGGCCATGCACCAGCAGGGGCGCCCCCAGCCGCGCCGCCCGCGCCTCGATCACATCCAGCGCGGCCTCGTCCTGCGGGCCGACGATGCAGGGCACGCCGCGTTTCAGGATGCCCGCTTTTTCGCCCGCAATCTCGGGCAGGGTTTCGCCCAGATATTGCTGATGGTCGATCGACACCGGGGTGATGATCGTCAGCCGCGGTCGGTCCACCACGTTGGTGGCATCCAGCCGCCCGCCCAGCCCCACCTCAAGCAGCGTCCAGTCGGCCGGGGTGCGGGCAAAGGCCAGAAAGGCCGCGCAGGTGGTAATCTCGAAAAACGTGATCGGCTGGCCCGCATTCGCGGCTTCGCACTCATCAAGCAGGTCGGCCAGCGCGGGTTCGGAAATCAGCGCGCCTGCCAGCCGGATGCGTTCGTGAAACCGCGCCAGATGCGGCGAAGTATACGCGTGGACCCGATCCCCGCGCGCCTCAAGCCCCGCGCGGATCATCGCCTGGGTCGAGCCCTTGCCGTTGGTGCCCGCGATGTGGATCACCGGCGGCAACGTCGCCTCGGGGCGACCCAGGGCCGCCAGCAGGCGCTGCACCCGGCCCAGCGTCAGGTCGATCACCTTGGGGTGCAGCCCCATCAGCCGCGCAAGGATCGCGTCAGTCGCGGCGGCCATCACGCTTGCTTCGGCGTCTCGGCGGGAGCGGCCTCAGGCGTTGCGGCGGCGTCAACCGGCGCAGGTTCCACATACACGGGTTTGGGCGCGGGCAGATCGGCGGCGACGGGGGGCGGCAGATGCATCAGCATCCGCAGCACGATGATCAGATCTTCGCGCAGTTTCTTGCGGTGCGTCACGCGGTCCAGCATGCCGTGGTCCAGCAGGTATTCGGCGCGCTGGAACCCCTCGGGCAGGGTTTCGCGGATCGTCTGTTCGATCACACGGGGACCGGCAAAGCAGATCAGCGCGTTGGGTTCGGCGATCTGCACATCGCCCAGCATGGCATAGCTGGCGGTCACGCCGCCCGTGGTCGGATGGGTCAGAACCACAACATAGGGCAGCCGCGCCTCTTTGAGCATCTGCACCGCCACCGTTGTGCGGGGCATCTGCATCAGCGACAAAATGCCTTCCTGCATCCGCGCACCGCCCGCGGCGGAAAACAGCACCAGCGGGCGCTTCAACTCGACCGCGCGGGTGGCGGCAGCGATGATGGCATTGCCCACATACATGCCCATCGACCCAGCCATGAAGCTGAAATCCTGACAGGCGGCGACAATCGGGGTGCGCCCGATCTCGCCCTCGGCGACCAACATCGCCTCTTTCTCGCCGGTGGCTTTCTGCGCGGCTTTCAGACGCTCGGGATATTTCTTCTGATCGCGAAAGCCCAGCGGATCGGGCAGCGGGTCGGGCACCGCAACTTCGGTAAAGATGCCGCCGTCAAACAGCCGCACAAACCGATCCCGCGGGCTGATCGCCATGTGATGATCGCAACTGGTGCAGACGTTCAGATTGTCGGCCAGTTCGCGGTGAAACAGCATCGTCCCGCATTCGGGGCACTTGGTCCACAGGTTTTCAGGCACCTCGCGGCGCGAAAACAACGAGTTGATCTTGGGGCGGACGTAGTTCGAGATCCAGTTCATCGCGTGATGCCTTCTGCCGCAACGTCGGCAGGAGATAAGCCTATGGGCCGCGAAATGCAATCGGCGCGGAAAAATGCCGCTGAAACGGCATCACAGAAACAGCCCCAGCACCCAGGGCGCGATCAGCGCGGTCAGAACCGCGTTCAGCCCCATGCCGATGCCGGCAAAGGCGCCGGCGGTTTCATTCACCTGAAACGCCCGCGCTGTGCCGATGCCATGCGCCGCCACCCCCACCGCAAAGCCGCGCGCGCGCCAGTCCCGGATGCGCAGCGCGTTCAGCAGCGGAGTGACCACGATGGCGCCTGTTATGCCGGTCAGCAGAACCAGAACCGCCGTCAGCGTGGGCGCGCCGCCAAGGGATTCGGAAATGCCGATCGCCACCGGCGCGGTGGCGGATTTGGGCGCAAGCGCGGCCATCACATCGGGCGCCACCCCCAGCGCATGGGCAATGCCCAGCGCCGAGCCGATCGCCGTCAGCGAACCTGCCAGCAGCGCCGCCAGCATTGGCAGTGCCGCGCGCCGCACATGGCCAAGGTTGAAATACAGCGGCACCGCCAGCGCCACGGTGGCCGGGCCCAGCATGAAATGCACGAACTGCGCACCATCGAAATAGCGCGCATAGTCGGTGCCGGTGGCCTTGAGCACGATGGCCAGCAAGATCACCGCGATCAGCACCGGGTTGGCCCAGGGCTTGCGCCCCGAGGCGCGAAACAGCGCATCCCCTGCCCAATAGGCCAGCAGCGTGGCGGTCAGCCACATCAGCGGCTCACGCGACAGATAGCTCCAGATCAGGGCGGGGTCAGTCATCGGCGCGCACCCCGGTCAGGTGCGCCACCGCGACAAAGGCCAGCGCCCCCACCGCAATGGCGGCAATGGTTGACACCACCAGCGCCAGCGCCAGCGCCGGGCCTTCACGCGTCAGCACCCCCAGATGCGCCACCACGCCCACGCCCGCGGGCACGAACAACAGCGACAGATGCGCCAGCAGCCCCTGCGCCGTGGGCTGCACCGCCGCCGCCAGACGGGGAAAGGTCAGAAACGCCGCCACCAGCGCAACCATGCCGAGCACCGGACCGGGCAAGGGCAGCGCCAGCGCACGGCTGGCCACCTCGCCTGCAAGTTGAAACAATAGGATCGTGGCGAGAGCTGGGATCATGGCGGCCTCCGTCAGGGTGCGCCCAGCCTAGCGCATGGCGCGCAAAGCGAAAGGGCGGCCCGAAGGCCGCCCCGGTCATTGCGCCGCGACCGGCTGGCCCACACGCGGGCGGGCAAAATGGCGCCGGTTCAGCCGCAACAAAAGCCAGACCATCCAGACCTGCGTCGCCACCGGCAGCGCCGACAGCACCCAGAACGCCACCCCGAACTTTGCAACCAGCCCGGCGCCCACCAGACCGATGTTGATCCAGAATTGCAGCATCACCCCCATGGCCACGCCGGGGCAGATCAGCGCATAGGCCCCGACCGAGTTTTCCGGTCCTGACAGGAACCGCGCGCCGTAGCCCGTACGCCGCAGCATGGCGAGGCCAAATATACCGAACAGAACCTGTGCCGACACGATCTTGGTCAGCAGCAACAGCATGTCGCCCGGCGCCTCGTGCACGCCGAAATGCACATGCAGCCCGTGCCCGACCCGCAGCATCAGGATGCCCAGCACCGTCAGGATCGGGATCACGATCAGAATTGTCGGGGCTGCTTCGGCGCTGACGCCATGGCTCATCATCGAGTGAACGCCAAGGATCAGCGCCACGATCCCCACCACCGCCGAGGCGACCAGAAAGAAGGTCGCCAGAATGATGGACGCGCCCGAAATCAGCGGCACGCTGGACATTGCCGCAGGCGCAGAAAGCCCGACCCCAACCATCGACAGCGCAAAGGCGGGCAGCATTTGCGCGAAAGACCCGTTCCCTGTCCAGTCAAAGCCGCCCGTGGTTTTCACCCGGCCAAGGAAGGCGCCCAACTGGCGCAGCGCCAGCACCCCCACCGCCAGAAACGCCACGACCGCACCGGGAAACAGCCATTCCACCACGCCCCACAACCCCGGCACCGCCACCATGCCCAGAACAAAGCCCACATTGATCGCCATCGCCAGTGTCAGCGGCAGCGCCATCAACTGGCTTTCGGCGTTCGAGGCACACAGCGCGGCATAATCTGCGGTGCGCTTGAACCGGCTCAGTTGCATCAGGTTCCAGATCAGCAGGCGGTAGTGCTGAAAAGCGAAAAAGGCGATGCCCAGATAAGCCGTCCCGATCATCGCCTGAGCGCGCCAGTCGCCGGCGCCGAACGCGGCCACGATATCCTCGAACACCGGCACCGGGCGGTCAGGGTGCGGCACCCAGAACATCAGCCACAGAAAGAAGGTGACCGCTATCCCGCCAGCGCCAAGCGCAGCGAGGAGATAGAGCGGCGAGTAACGGTCCGCGGGGCGGGTTGCGGAGGGCATGGCGATCTCCCACTTCAAATTCACAAAGACGAATATGATAGGCCACGCCGCAAAAGGCAACCCTGCGGCACAGCGCCGCTGGCTGGATCGGCACCATGCCGCGCATATCTTGTGGATAAACCCGGTTTGCCTGCCAGATCGTGATTGCAGCGATTGACTCGGGCCGCGCCCCGTGGCGACACTCAGGCCCACCCGCCTCAAAGGACGCCGCCTTGCGCTTTACCCGGCTTCGCCTGAACGGTTTCAAAAGCTTTGTGGACCCCACCGATCTGGTGATCCACGACGGGCTGACCGGCGTGGTAGGCCCGAACGGCTGTGGCAAGTCGAACCTGCTGGAGGCGTTGCGCTGGGTGATGGGCGAAAACCGCCCCACCGCGATGCGCGGCGAGGGGATGGAGGATGTGATCTTTGCCGGTGCCGCCACACGCGGCGCGCGCAACTTTGCCGAGGTGTCGCTGTCGATCGACAACAGCGAGCGGCTGGCGCCCTCGGGTTTCAACGAGGCTGACACGCTGGAGATCGTGCGCCGGATCACGCGCGATGCGGGCTCGGCCTACAAGGTCAACGGTCGCGATGTGCGCGCCCGCGACGTGCAGATGCTGTTTGCCGATGCCTCGACCGGGGCGCATAGCCCGGCGCTGGTGCGGCAGGGGCAGATCGCCGAACTGATCAACGCCCGACCCCGCGCGCGCCGTCGGATTCTCGAAGAGGCGGCCGGGATCGCGGGGCTGTATCAGCGCAGGCACGAGGCAGAGTTGAAACTGTCGGGCGCCGAGCAGAACCTGACCCGCGTTGACGATGTGATCGAGCAACTGGCAGGCCAGTTGGCCACGCTGGCCCGGCAGGCGCGGGCCGCGGCGCGCTACCGTGAAATCGGCGCCGAGTTGCGCCGCGCCGAGGGGCTGGCGCTGTGGCGGCGCTGGCATGAGGCCGACCTTGCGCTGGCCGAGACGCTGGCCGCAATGGTTGAGCGTAGCCGCGCCGCCAGCGCCGCCGAACTTGCCGCCCGCAGCGCGCAAAAGGGGCGGGCTGCGCGCGAGGATGCCCTGCCCCCCCTGCGCGAAGAGGAGGCGATTGCGGCGGCGGTGCTGCAACGGCTGATCGTGCAGCGCGATGCACTGACCGATCAGGAGGCCCGTGCCCGCCACGCCATCGAAACCCTGCGCGGACGGATCGCGCAACTGGGCCATGACATGGAGCGCGAGGCCGGGCTGAACCGCGACGCGGGCGAGATGATCGCGCGGCTTGACTGGGAGGCGGGGCAGATCGCGAAGGCCGCCGAAGGCCATGACGACCGGCTGGCCGAGACCGCCGAAGCCGCGACCGAGGCCGCGCAGGCGCTTCAGGGTGAAGAGGCTGATCTGGCCCGCATCACCGAAGATGTGGCCCGCCTTGCCGCCCGCCACCAGTCGGCGCAGCGGCTGCTGGATGATGCGCGCACCACGCTGGACAAGGCCGGGGCCGAGGCCGCGCGGGCCGCCGCCGCGGCCGACCTTGCCGAAGCGGCGCTGGAACGGGCAGGCTCCGACCTGGTCGGCGCCGAGGCCGCACAAGAGGCTGCGCAAGAGGCCGCCGAAGAGGCCGAAGCAGCGCTGATCGAGGCCGAGGAAACCCGCGCCGAAATTCAGACCCGCGAATCAACCGCCCGCGCCGCCCGCTCTGAGGCGGAGGGCGAGGCAGGGGCCTTGCGCGCCGAGGTGGCGGCGCTGGCCCGTCTGGTGGAGCGTGAGGCCGCAACGGGGCGGCAGTTGCTGGACCGGGTGCAGGTGGTGCCGGGCTATGAGGCGGCGCTGGGCGCGGCGCTGGCCGACGACCTGCGCGCGCCCGAAGTCGCGGCAGATGCGGGGTCGGGCTGGGCGGCGCTGCCCGATTACCCTGCGCCACAGCCCTTGCCCGCAGGCTGCACGCCGCTGGCCGCCCATGCCACCGTGCCCCCGGTTCTGGCCCGCCGGATCGCCCAGATCGGGCTGGCGCCCGACCGCGCCACCGGGCAACGGCTGCAACCGGGACTTGCGCCGGGGCAGCGGCTGGTGTCACCCGAGGGCGACCTGTGGCGCTGGGACGGGTTCCGCGCGGCGGCCGAAGACGCGCCCTCGGCCGCCGCGCTGCGGCTGCGACAGTTGAACCGTCTGGTCGAATTGAAACGCGATCTGGAAGAGGTCTCGGCGCGGGCTGCGGGCGCGGCGCAGGCGCATGAGATGCTGACCCGGCAACTGGCAGAGGCAGGCCGCGCCGATACCGCCGCGCGCGAGGCCCGGCGCGAGGCTGACCGGCGGCTGGCCGAAGCGGGCCGGGCGCTGGCCCGTGCCGAGGCCGACCGCTCGATCGCCGACGGTAAACTGGAGGCTGCGCGTCTGGCGCAGGCCCGTCATGCCGGCGAGGCCGAGGGTGCCGAGGCTGCACAGATCGAGGCCGAAACGGCGCTGGCCGCGCTGCCCGATCTGGCGCAGGTGCGCGCCGAGGCCGAAGCGGTGCGCCACCGCGTCGATGCAGCGCGCGCCGACATGATGGCCCGCCGCTCGGCCCATGACGAGGTGCGCCGCGAGGGCGAGGCGCGCACCCGGCGTCGGCAAGAGATCATGCGCGAGGTGTCGGGCTGGCGGCTGCGGCTTGAGACCGCCGAAAAACGCTCGGCCGAGTTGGCCGAGCGCCGCGCCGAGGCCGAGGCGGCGCTGAACGAGGCCAGCGCCGAGCCGGGCGAACTCGCCGCGCGGCGCGAAGAACTGGACGAGGCGATTGACGCCGCCGAGACCCGCCGCAGCCGCGCCGCCGAGGCGCTGGCCGGAGCCGAGGCCCTGCTGCGCGCGGCGCAAGACGCAGAACGCGAGGCCGAACGTGCCGCCGGCGAGGCCCGCGAGGCCCGCGCCCGCGCCGAGGCCCGCGCCGAAGCGGCGCGCGAGGCGGTGGCCTATTGCGCCGAGCGTATCCGCGAAGAAACCGAGCTTTCGCCCGATGCCTTGCTGCACGACTTGCAGGGCGCGCCCGACACGATCCCTGCCACCGAGGATCTGGAGGCCGACATCGCCCGCCTGAAACGCCAGCGCGAGGCCCTGGGCGCGGTGAACCTGCGCGCCGAAGAAGATGCCCGCGCCGTGCAGAGCGAACACGAAAACCTGACCCGCGAAAAGGACGACCTGCAAGAAGCCATCGGCAAGCTGCGCGCCGGTATCGGCAGCCTGAACCGCGAAGGGCGCGAGCGGTTGCTGACCGCCTTTGAACAGGTGAACGAAAACTTCCGCCTGCTGTTCACGCATCTGTTCGGCGGCGGCAGCGCCAACCTTGTGCTGGTGGAAAGCGACGATCCGCTGGAAGCTGGACTGGAGATCATGTGCCAACCGCCGGGCAAGAAGCTGGCAACGCTCAGCCTGCTGTCGGGGGGCGAACAGACGCTGACGGCGCTGGCGCTGATCTTTGCCGTGTTCCTTGCCAACCCGGCCCCGATCTGTGTGCTTGATGAGGTGGACGCGCCACTGGACGACGCCAACGTCACCCGCTTTTGCGACCTGCTGGACGAAATGGTCCGGCGCACCGACACACGGTTTCTGACCATCACCCACCATGCTGTGACCATGGCGCGGATGGACCGGCTGTTTGGCGTGACCATGGCCGAACAGGGCGTCAGCCAGTTGGTCAGCGTCGATCTGAAGCGCGCCGAGGCGCTGGTGGCCTGAAGCCGCAGCCCCGATTCCGCCGTTGGCAAGAACCGGGGGGCACCCTAGCCTTCGCAAAACAGAATCGGAGAACGACATGACCGGAAAGATCGAGGCACGGCTGGCCGAACTGGGCATCACCCTGCCCGACGCGCCCAAACCCGCCGCCAACTACGTTCCCTTTGTTCGCAGCGGAGGGCATGTGTTCGTGTCGGGCCAGATTTCGCAAGGCCCGGACGGGGTGCTGATCAAGGGCCGTCTGGGGGCCGATCTGGCCGTTGCCGAAGGTGTGGCGGCCGCGCGGCGCTGCGGGCTGGCGCTGATCGCGCAGGTACGGGCGGCCTGCGGCGGCGATCTGGACCGGATCGTGCGGCTGGTGAAACTGGTGGGCTTTGTCAATTCCACCCCCGACTTCACCGATCAGCCCGAGGTGATCAACGGCTGTTCCGACCTGATGGTCGAAGTCTTTGGCGAGGCCGGGCGGCATGCCCGCTCGGCAGTGTCGGCGGCGTCGCTGCCGCGCGGCGTGGCGGTGGAAATCGAAGCCATTTTCGAGGTGCTGTGATGCGTGTGAACCTGCCGGCCGAATTCCTCGTTCGCCCCATTGCCCACCGGGCCTGGCATGACCTGGCCAAGGGGCGCCCCGAAAACAGTCTTGCCGCAGTGCGCGCCGCCGTGGCGGTGGGCTATGGCATCGAGATTGACGTGCAGCCGTCGTCCGATGGCGTGCCGATGGTGTTTCATGATGACGATCTGGAGCGGATGACAGGCGTCAAGGGCCTGATCCGCGAACGCACCGCCGCCGAACTGGCCGAATTGCGGCTGGCAGGCACCGGCGAAAAGATCCCGACGCTGGACGAGGTGTTGAACGCCGTGTCGCGCCGGGTGCCGCTGCTGATCGAGATCAAGGATCAGGACGGCGCGCTGGGCCACAAGGTTGGCCCGCTGGAGGTGGCAGTGGCGCAGGCGTTGCGCAACTACCGCGATCAGGTAGCGGTGATGTCGTTCAACCCCTATGCGTTGATGGCGGTGCGGCACGAAAACCGCGGCCTGCCGCTGGGGCTGGTCACCTGCACCTTCAAGCCCGAGGACTGGCCCGGCGTTCCGACCGAACGCCTGGACCAACTGCGCCGGATGGAAGATTGGGAAACCAACCTGATTGCGGCGGGGTTCGTCTCGCACGAATGGACCGATCTGCGCGCCAAGCAGGTGGCCGAGATCAAGATGCGCGGGGCCAAGATCCTGGCCTGGACCGTGCGCAACATGAGCGAGGATCGCACCGCACGCACCGTAGCCCATAACGTCACCTTTGAAGGCTACGCCGCGCCGCTTCTGGGTTGACGCGCCCTTTCCCCGCGCCATGTCAGATGCAGGCGCGGGGAACAGCATGACCGAAACCGTTGAAATCTCGCTTTTGTCAGGGGTCTGCGACATCCCCGCATCTGACTGGGATGCCTGCGCCTGCCCCGAGGCGGCCAGCGGGCGCCCGTCAGACCCGTTCACCACGCACCGGTTTCTGGCCGCGCTGGAGGTGTCGGGCTCGGTCGGCCCCGGAACCGGGTGGACCCCGCGCCCAATGGTGGCCCGGCGCGGCGGGCAGATCATCGCGGTGGCGCCGGTCTACCTGAAGGGCCACAGCCAGGGTGAATACATCTTTGATCACGGCTGGGCCGAGGCCTATGCCCGCGCAGGCGGGCGCTATTACCCGAAACTGCAATGCGCGGTGCCCTTTACCCCCGCCACCGGCCGCCGGCTGCTGACCGCGCCGGGCGAGACGGTGGCGGGCCGGACCGCACTGCTGGCCGGAATGGTGCGGGTGGCCGATGAGGCGGGGCTGTCCTCGGCCCATATCACCTTCTGCACCGAGGACGAGGCCACCGACGGCGCAGGGGCGGGCTTTTTGCATCGCCGCACGCAGCAATTCCACTGGCTGAACCGCGGCTATGCCAGCTACGACGATTTCCTGTCAGAACTGTCGTCGCGCAAGCGCAAGGCGCTGCGCAAGGAACGCGACCGCGCGCAGGGCTTTGGCGGCAGCATCCACCTGCTGACCGGAGACGAGATCCAGCCCGAGCATTGGGCCGCGTTCTGGGCCTTTTACCAGGATACCGGCGCGCGCAAATGGGGCCGCCCCTACCTGACGCGGGCCTTTTTCGACGCCGCACAAGAGACGCTGCGCGATGATATCCTTCTGGTGATGGCGCGGCGCGAAGGGCGCTGGATCGCGGGGGCGATGAACCTGATCGGTCGCGAGGCGCTGTTCGGCCGCTATTGGGGGGCGATCGAGGATCATCCGTTCCTGCATTTCGAACTGTGCTATCATCAGGCGATCGACTGGGCCATCGCGCACGGCCTGCGCCGCGTCGAGGCCGGGGCGCAAGGTGAACACAAGCTGGCGCGCGGCTATCTGCCGGTGACGACCCATTCGGCGCATTGGCTTCACGAGCCGAGTTTCGCCCGTGCCGTAGCCCAGTATCTGGCAGCCGAACGCGCCGCGGTCGAGGAGGAGATCGAGATCCTCACCGCCTATGGCCCGTTCCGCCGCAGCCCGCAGGAGGATCACGAATGACCGATGACGATCTGGCCCCATTTCTGGCTGACGGCTGGCGGGCCGAAGGCGGCGCATTGGCGCGCGACTATCGCTTTGCCGATTTTGCGGCGGCCTTCGGCTTCATGGCCGAGGTGGCGCTGAAGGCCGAGGCGATGAACCATCACCCCGACTGGTCGAACATCTGGAACCAAGTGTCAGTGCGGCTGACCACCCATGATTCGGGTGGCCTGACCGAGCTTGACCTGCGGCTGGCACGCGCGATGGATGCCGCCGCGGCGCAGCGGGCCGGGTAACCCCGGCCCGCGCAGATCAGATCGCGGCCAGCATCGCCTCGCCGCCCGACACCTCGCAGATACCGGGGTTTTCCTCGCGGTGCAGCACGCGGACCACGCCATCCTCGACCAGCATCGCATAGCGCAGCGACCGGTCGAACAGCCCCACGGGCGGCGCGGTAAAGGCCATGCCGATGGCCTTGGTAAAGGCCGCGTCGGCATCGGCCAACATCGCGATGCCAGCCTTGCCTGCGCCAGTTGATGCGTCCCATGCCCCCATCACGAAGGGGTCGTTCACCGCGATGCAGATCACCTCGTTCACACCCTTGGCCGCAAGCTGATCGCGAGTGCGGATAAAGCTGGGCACATGCGCGGTGGTGCAGGTGCCGGTATAGGCGCCCGGCAGGCCAAAGATCACTACCTTGCGCCCGGTGGTAAGCGTTGCCAGATCGACCGCCTCGGGGCCGTTCGCCCCCATCCGCAAAAGGCTTGCACCCGGCAACCTGTCGCCCGTTGAAATTGTCATCCCCCATCCCCCTGTCGCGTTGCGTTCCCTGATTGCAGGGATATAGGGTCTGGCCAAGAAACGGCCAGAGGGAATGACATGGCAGGCATCGTGATCGTGGGTGCGGGGCAGGCGGCGGTGGCGGCGGCGGCAAAGCTGCGGGCGCTGGGATACAGCGCGCCAATCAGCCTGCTGGGGGATGAACCCGTGGCCCCCTACCAGCGCCCGCCGCTGTCAAAAGCCTATCTGCTGGGCGAAATGCCACTGGACCGGCTGACCCTGCGCGGCGATGATTTCTGGGCCGAACATCACATCACCCTGCGGCTGAGCGCGCCGGTTTCGGCCATCGACCGCGCGGCCAAAACCGTGCATGTCGCGGGCGAAGACCTGCCCTATGACCAATTGATCCTGACCACAGGCGCCACGCCGCGCCGCCTGCCCGCCACAATTGGTGGCGATCTTGCGGGTGTGCATGTGGTGCGGCGGCTGGCCGATGTGGATGCGATGGCCCCCGCCTTTCGCCCCGGCGCACGGCTGGTGGTGATCGGCGGCGGCTATGTGGGGCTGGAGGCGGCGGCAGTCGCGTGGAAGCTGGGCCTGCGGGTGACACTGGTCGAGGCCGCGCCGCGCATTCTGGGCCGCGTCGCCTGCGCCGAAACCGCCGATGCGATCCGGCGGCTGCATCTGGAACACGGGGTCGAGATCATCGAAGGCGTCGGCGTAGAGCGGCTGCTGGGCGATGCGCATGTCACCGGCGTGCGGCTGGCCGACGGGCGCGATCTGGCGGCGGATTTCGTAATCCTTGGCATTGGTGTGACCCCTGCCACGGCGCTGGCCGAAGCGGCAGGGCTTGCGATTGACAACGGCATCACCACCGATGCGCAGGGCCGCACAAGCGACCCCGTGATCTGGGCGGCTGGCGATTGCGCCTCGTTCCCGCATCCGGGCGGGCGTATCCGGCTGGAAAGCGTGGGCAACGCCATCGACATGGCCGAATTGGTGGCCGAAAACATCATGGGCGCCGGGCTCGACTATGCGCCCAAGCCGTGGTTCTGGTCGGATCAGTTCGATGCCAAGCTGCAAATCGCCGGGCTGAACACCGGCTATGACCGGGTGGTGACGCGGGGGCAAAGCTTTTGGTATTTCCGCGGCGCGCAACTGCTGGCGGTCGACGCGCTGAATGACCCGCGCGCCTATATGATCGGAAAGCGCCTGATCGAGGCCGGGCGCAGCCCCGACCCCGCCGCGCTGGCCGACCCGGAAACCGACCTCAAGGCGCTGCTGTGAGGATCATCGGCGGCACCTCCCGCGGGCTGAAGCTGGCCGAAGTCGGCGTGGGCGATGCCGAGGCGCATTTGCGCCCCACAACCGACCGGGTGCGCGAATCGATCTTCAATCTTCTGGTCAACGGCACCCATGGCAACCCGATTCCCGGCGCGCGTGTGCTCGATCTGTTCGCAGGCACTGGCGCACTGGGGTTGGAAGCGCTGTCGCGCGGCGCGGCCCGCGTGGCCTTTGTCGATGATGGCACAGCGGCGCGGGCACTGCTGCGACGCAACATCGAGTTGATGCGCGCGATGGGCATCACCGATGTCTGGCGGCGCGACGCCACCAGAATGGGGCCGAACCGCGGCCCCGGTTATGATCTGATCTTTCTCGATCCGCCCTATGGCAAGGGCCTGGGTGAGGCGGCGCTGGCCTCGTGCATGACCGAAGGCTGGGTCGCCCCCGGCGCAATGGTGGTATGGGAAGAAAGCGCCCCGCCGACCGTGCCCGAGGGGCTGAGCCAGATCGACCAGCGCAGCTATGGCAATACCGTGGTCACGCTGTTGCGCGCGCCGGAATAGGGTAGAGTTTTCGGGCGCGAGAAATTCGCCCGATCAGCCGTAGCTGCGCGCGCCAAAGATCGCGCTGCCCACGCGCACATGGGTGGCACCGGCGGCAATCGCTGCCTCGAAATCGCTGCTCATGCCCATCGACAGGCCCGACAGGCCGTTGCGCGCGGCCATCTGCGCCAGCATGGCAAAATGCGGCGCGGGGTCTTCGGCCTCGGGTGGGATGCACATCAGGCCCGCCACCGGCAGGTCCATCAGACGGACGGCGGCCACAAAATCATCGACCATGCCGGGCAGCACGCCCGCCTTCTGCGGCTCTGCCCCGGTGTTGACCTGCACGAACAGATCGGGGCTGGCCCCGCGCGATTGCGCCAGCCGCGCAAGTTTCTCGGCCAGACCGGGCCGGTCGAGCGTATGGATCGCCTCGAACATCTCGACCGCCAGTTTGGCCTTGTTGGTTTGCAACGGCCCGATCATATGCACCTGCACGCCGGGAAACTGCGCGCGCCAGGCGGGCCATTTCAGCGCGGCTTCCTGCACATAGTTTTCGCCAAACAGGCGTTGGCCCGCCTCCAGCACTGCCGCGACCCGTTCGGGCGGCTGCACCTTTGACACCGCGATCAGGCGCACCGATCCGGGCGCGCGACCCGCCGCCACCTCGGCCGCCGCGATCCGCGCGCGGATATCGTCAAGCGCCATGGTCATCCTCCGGAACCGCATCGCCCAAAGCCTCGATCAACTCGGCCAGATCGGCCTCATGCCGGCGCCAGCCCTGCGCCGAGGCGGTGCTGATCGGCTGGCGCACCTGATAGACGCTGAGCGTCCTCACCTTGCGGTCGTTTTCATGGAACCGCAGGCAGGCGTCCTCCCACTCCAGCCCGCAGGCGGCGATCAGTTTTCGCGTTTCCGGCTCGGGGTTGGCCACCAGCCGGTCATAGCTTACCTCTTGCACCCAATCGCCCAGGGTCTCGCGCCAGAACGCCACCATCCGCAGGAAACTGCGATAGTAGCGGCCCAGATCCTTGAGGTCGTAGGCATAAAGGTGGGTGCCCTCGGCAAATTTGTTCTTGTAGATCGACAGCAGATTGTCGCGCGGGTCGCGGCGCACCACGATCACGCGGGCATTGGGCAGCGCCTGGCGGATTGCACCCAGATACATGTAGGTCTGAATCGACTTGTCGGTGACGCGCGCGGCCTCGGGAAAGCGGGCGCGCATTTCCGCCTCATAGGCGCGGCCCATTGCCAGCACCTCGGCGGCGGGCACCTGGTCATAGCGGCGGTAGGTGCCGGTGCCGGGCCGTTCGATCAGCGCCAGTGCCTTGCGCACGGCCACGGCGGCCTCGCCTGCCCCGGTCATCGCGGAATGGCTGGAGATGATCTGTTCGATCAGTGTGGTGCCCGACCGGGGCATCCCGGTTACAAAGATCGGCGCATAGTCGGTGGCATCGGCAAGCGGGCCGAAATCGGCGCCGCGAAAGGCCGCGATCACCGCCTCCACATCGGCGTCGCGGGTGGCGATGTCATAGGGGTGGGCCTTGCGCATCAACTGGTTGGCCGGGCGCAGGTAGGTGAACACCCGGTCATGGGCGCGGATATCCTCCATCGCCTTGGCCAGCGCAAAGCCCAGGTCCATGCGCGACGCCTCCGACAGGGCCGGGTCGGCATAGCGCGCCTCCATCTCGGGCAGGATCGGGTCGTCGGGCGTGACCTTGTGCGAGGTGACAAACAGCCGGTAGTTGCCGCCGTTCAGCGGATCGAGCACAAAGGCGCGGCGAAAATAGGTCTCGGCCTCGTCAAACCGGCCCAGCGTCTGCAACAGGGCCGCCTTGCCGCCGATGGCCAGCGTATTGTCGGGCGCCAGCGCCAGCGCGCGGTCATATTCGGCCATCGCCTCGGCATCGCGGCCCAGTTCGGCCAGCTTTTGCGCCAGCCCGGCGTGCGGGTCGGGCTGGTCGGGGGCGGCGGCGGCGGCGCGGGCATAGGCGGCGGCGGCGGCCTGATGATCCTGGCCGCGGCCCAAAACGCCCGCCAGCATCATCTGCGCCTTGAGGTCTTTGGGGGCCATGTCGGCGGCTTTTTCGGCCAGCGCC
>NZ_PZKF01000012.1 GCF_003034995.1 Phaeovulum veldkampii DSM 11550
CGGGCTAAGAGAACGGGTGGCGCAGCCTGCGCCACCCGCAAAGGTCGTCTTAGTTCAGCGGGCCCATGACCACGCCGGCGGCCACGTCGGCTTGGGTCTTGGCCAGTTCCGGGTCGGATACCAGACCATAGGCAGCCAGCGGGCCATCCGGGCCAGCCATGTCATCGGACACGAAGAAGTCGATGTATTCCTGCAGGCCGGGGATCACGCCGATATGCGCTTTCTTGACGTAGAAGTAGAGCGGACGCGAAACCGGATAGTCGCCCGAAGCGATGGTTTCGACCGAGGGAACCACGCCGCTCATCGTGCCGACGCGCAGCTTGTCGGTGTTGTTCTGGTAGAACGACAGACCGAACACGCCGATGGCATTTTTGTTGGCATCCACGCGGGCCAGCGTTTCGGTGTAGTCGCCGTCGATATCGACCGACACACCGTCGGTGCGCAGCGACATGCAGGCCTTTTCGCCGGCCTTCTCGTCGCCACCATTAGCGGCCGTCAGGGCCTCCAGCGTGCCGGTGTCCTTGCAGCCCTGGATGATGACCTTTTCATCGAACACTTCACGGGTGCCGTGTTTCGTGCCGGGGATGAAGGCCAGAATGTCCTGCGCGGGCAGTGCTGCATTCACGTCGGCCCAGGTCTTGGCGGTATTGTCTACCAGCGCGCCGTCTTTCACCACTTTCGCGGCCAGCGCGTTGAACCAGTCGGCCGGGGTAAAGGCAAATTCCGGGCCGTTGATGTCGCTGGCAAAGACGATGCCGTCATAGCCAAAGCGGACTTCCATGATCTCGGTCACGCCGTTCTGCGCGCACAGGTCGATGTCGGATTGCTTGATCCGGCTCGACGAGTTGGCGATGTCGATGGTGTTTTCGCCCACGCCTTCGCACAGCTTCTTGCGGCCCGCACCCGAGCCACCCGATTCGACGACCGGGGTCGGAAAGTCGAAGTTTTCGCCGAAGGCTTCGGCGACGATGGTGGCATAGGGCAGAACGGTCGAGGAACCGGCGGTCTGCACGTTGTCGCGCGCGGCAGCCGCGGTGGCCGAGACAGCGGCGATGGCAAGGGCCGAGACGGCGAGTTTCATGGTCTTCATGGATCACTCCTGAATTGCTGATGGCCAAACGACTCGGCCTGCGCCGGGTTTAGCTGCGGCGCGCGACAGTCATGCGTCAGCGATGTAACAACCAGATGACAAGCCGGGCGGCCCGGTCAGATCACGGCAAAGGGCGCAGCGGTCGCCCCGATGCTGCGGCCACACCAGGGCGCCAAGGGCGTTTGCTACCGCTCGAACACCCTCGGCCAGATACCCTCATGCACGGGCGCAGGGGCAGGCGTGGGTGTGCGGCGGACAGTTGGCGGGGCCGGAGGCTCTGTTGCGATCCTGCGCCGTTCGGCGATCTTTTCGGTGATCGTCTGGAACGGCGCGACTATGGACGGGTCGGCGGCCTTTGCCTTTTCATAGGCCGCGTGAACAAGGCTGATCGCCTCGCCCGTGGCAAAACAGCGCGCGTCGATGCCAAATCGCTGCGCCTCGCGGTCGATATAGGCGTGGCGCTGCTCCTCCCACTGCTTCTGATTGTCAAGCAGATCGTCAAGCGCCTCGTGCATGTCGGAAAAGACCCAGTTCGAATAACGGTCTTTCAGCTTCCAGCCGCTTTCGACACCCACCGAAATCTTGATGCCCTCACCGGGAAGCGCCACCTCCTTCACATTCACCGCGCCGCCACCGTAGAAATCGAGGTTTGACAGAACGTCCTCCAGCCCGCGCACAAGACGGTTTTCAGAGGCGTTGCGCCACTCGCCGTCGTAATAGTCGGTGGCCTTGCTGCTGGTGTTGATGTCGATACCATATTTGGCTTCGATCCGGCCATATTCCCACGACAGGCCAACCTTGCCACCGGTGACCTTGCTGCCGGGCAAAAACGTGCCCTCGTCGGGGTCGGAATAAGACAGCTTCAGCCCGCCTTCGGCGTTCAGCTTGCCCCATGTGTCGGCATATTTCTTGTTGATCTGCTTCTTGACGATGATCTCAGAGATGTGGAGACGCTTTTGCGCGTCGATCGAGACGGCGGCCTCAAACCCGTAATCACCCGCGTCGATATCAAAGCGCAGATCGGCCTCGTCGCCCGGTATGATCTGGTGGCCTGCCGCCATCGCCTCGCGAATGACATTGATCAGCCGCTGTTTCAGCTCTGGCTCCAGCGCAACATCATAAAGCAGTTTCATCGTCTCGGGCGAGATGGTGTAGATCTCGCGCTCGGGCGGCACTGCGTCTGCCGCGGGCGGCGCCAGCCCCGCCTCGGCGCGCGCCTTGGCGCAGTCAGCCTGGGGGCGACCCAGCGGATCGGCGTTCATGACAACCGGGTTGCCGGGCAACGCCGTGCGGTTGGCGCGATCTGCCAGCGCCTCAAGAATATTGTCCATAGGGTTTCCACCCTCCAGCCCCGCCAAAGCCGCGCAGCGCTCAAAGATCGCGGGATCGGTGGGCAGATCATGGCGCAAACAACCAAAGCCCGACACGATACAGGGCGGGCCGGGGTGCTGGCAGGAATAGCGCTTGTCATAATCTCCCAAGGTATCGGGGTGATAAAACTGCGCCGTGCCGGGGCTGCCATAACCGGCCGCGCGGCAGACGCAGTTGAAATAATCCTGCGGCACCGCAACGCCCAAAGATTGCAGCACCAAAAGCTGGCGCTCATGCGGCAGTCCGATCCAGCGGGTCAAGGCGTGGCTGTCATGCGCATCACGTCCCGGCAGCGGGTCGGGCGCGGTCTGCGCCGCGGCCGCCAGCGGCAGCGCCAAGGCCAGGGCCAGCGCGGGGATTGCGGCGTGCCGCCGCAGTAAAACGCGGATCATGGTCGATCCTCCTTCAAGGTGCCAGCCAACAGATCGGCGAAAGCCTCGGCGTCAAAACTGGCCGCGTCCAGAAGCCGCATCCGTTCGGCTGCATCCATCCCCGCGGGCGTGACCCAGGCGCCGGTCATCGCGCGCAATGTCACCCGGCCCGGATCGGTCTTGCCCATGCCGCCCGGAACAATCGCGGGGTAAAGCATGGCGTCGCGGCGGCTGACGGCGGTCTGGCCATGGATGATTGGCTGACCCGCCAGCATCACCGCGATCCGGTCAGTGTCGAACCGCAGCCCCAGCCGCCCGTCCCAGTTCGCCTGCCACCAGTCGGCTGGCAGCACCCGGCGCCAGTGATCATAGCTGAAATGCCCGGTATGCAGCCGGATCTCTAGCGCGCCCGCCTCGGGTCCGTCGCGCAGCACCCGCACGCTTAACGCGACGCGGGCACTGTTTTCAAAATTCGCGGGATCGGCAGACAGAAACAACCGGGCGGCAAGACCGGCCACAGGGTCAACCTGCAAGGTCAGGTCATAAGGCGTTGTCTCGATGCGGTAATCCAGCGCAACAGCAGGGGCGGGGCCAACCAGTGCGATGCGGTTCCAGTCGGGCACCGGATCGCGCCGCATCAAGGTGATGCCACCGGGGTCTGCCTGCGACAGGCTGGCAAACTCGGCCGCGCCCGCGCTGACGCCCTGCCAGTCGGGGCCCATGGGCGGGGTGAACAGGGCGTGTTCGGGCAGCGGCGCAATGCCCGCAGCGGGCGTGGCCGGGGGGCGCCGGGGCGCGGGGGTCTGGCTGCGCGCGATCCGCCGCAACGCCAGCGCACCGCGCCCCTCGGCATCAGCCATTGCGTGAACCGCAACGCGCAAGCCTGCGCCCTCAGCCAGCAGGGGCAGACCAAGCGCGCCGGGGTTCAGCCCCTCGGCCTCGACAAACACGCGGCCGGGGCGCATGACCAGCGTGATCTCGGCAGGCAGGGCCGCAAGCCCTTCGGTGCGTATGCCCTTTTTCTCTTGGTTTCGGGTGGCACTCAGCGCGGTAAAGCTGCCGTCGGGCTGGCGCGCAAATCGCAGCACATAGGTATCGTTCGATGACAGGTTGCCGGGCAGTGAATAGCTACCGGCAAGGCTGATTTCAAAGTCGCCCGTCGCGGCCGGGTCGATTGCCACATGCAGCCGGGCCTCGCCCATGCCGTGCAATCCGTCCAGCCAAAGCACCGTCTCGGGCGAGACGATCCCGACATAAGAGGCCTTGTCCTCAGGGGTCCAGCCGATCCGCAGCGCGCCGTCGTGCAGGCGCGCAAACCGGGGGAAATGCGCCGCGGTGCGCGCATTGCCCGCCCAGACGCGGCCCAGGCCCATGCCGTTGAACAGTTCTACCTCTGCCGTGGGCGCACTGACCAGCGCATCCAGCGGTGGCGGCGGCACAAAGTCTGCCTCCTCGGTGGTCAAGCCCTGCAATACAAGTTTGGTCGCCCAGTTCTTGCTGTCCACCGCCAAAAGCGCCTGCACCACCACCGGCACGGCACCCGGATCGGTGCGATAGGCCAGTTCGGCCAGTTGAGCCCCGGCGCCGTCGCGGATTTCAACCACGCGGTCAGGGCGGATCAGGACATCAAAGACCGCAGGCCCTGCGGGCCATGGAAACTTGGCATCGGCACTCTCGGCGCCCCCGTCAAGCGATAGCGTCACCTTGCCGACCCCATCGCCCTGATGAACAAATTGCACCTGCATCAGATGCACGCCGTCGGGGTCGGCCCCGGCCTGTTCGGGCGGCATCAGCGCCAGCGTCAGCCCGGCGCTATTCGCCCCGTCCAGCGAGGCGGTCAGGCGGCGCTGGCGACCCGGAGCAGGCATGGTTATCGGCTGCGAGGAGGCGGCAAAGCCCGCCTTGGCCCAACCTCGGCCATCGGCAAAGGTAATGCGCAGACCGTCTGGGGTCAGTTCCGCATCCTGTGCAAAATCGGCACCGCTCAGGGCCAGCGGGTGCAGGCCCGCCAGGCTGCGCCCGTCGAACAGAACACCGGGCGTGGCCGCCGGGGGCGCGCTGACCGGGACCGCATCGACCAACATTGCGGTGACTGGAAACGAAGGGATCGCGGTTGCAGCGGCGGCGGTGCCGGGCACAAAGCCCTCGACGATTGCGGCCAGCGTCGCAGCCTGATCCGGCGGCGCCTCGGGTCCGCGGATGGTGACCAGCAAAAAGGCCGGGTCGGCGCCGGGCATGCTGTAAACCTGCACGCGCCCGCGCGGATAGGGCATCGCCACGCTGTTGATCGCATAAACCCGCGCGACCGACTCGACCATATGTGCCTCGTGCCCGGCGATTTGCGGCCAGGCCTCGGCCTCGATCGACTTGATCACCAGAGCGTCACGATAGAGCAGCGCCACGAAATCTTCCAGCACCTGTGCCGCGCTGCGGCTGCCTTCGGGCATGGCCAGCGCGGCCAGAACCAACGCGTCACGCCCCGGCGACAGCAGCACCGCCTGCCGCAGACCCGCAGCCTCGGTCGCATAGCTGGTCCAGCCCTCAGGAAGCGGCAGTGAAAAGGCGCCCGTGGCATCCTGAAAGCGTGTGCCCTCAAGAGGCTGCGCGACTGTCACGGGCGGGGCAATGGCCGAAGGCTGCGGAACCGGAACCGCGCTGCCGTGCTGATCGGCCGGAGGTGGCTGCGGCACCGGAACCACGGGCGCCACCGGCTGCGGGGGTGTGGGCGGTGCCACGCCCGCCCCGCCACCGGGCGCCCCGGCTGCCGCCAGCCCGTTCAGGGAAAGCCCGGACAAAAGCTGTTCCAGCAGCGCCTGGTGTTCGGCCATCGGCACCTGCGCAGCGGGCGCGAGCAATTGGAACAGGAACTGTTCACCCTCGGCATCCAGTTGCGGAAAGGCCAGTTGCAGCATCCGCTCGGGGCCGTTCTCGCTGACAATATACAGCGCCTGCTGCCCGGCCAGCGGAACGATGGCATGGGCCAGCGTGCCCTCGAAGGCCAGCAACGGCTCGTCAGGAAACCACCAGCGCGCCCAAAGCTGGAACCGCCCATCGGGACTGATGAAATCATATTCCTGATCGCGGCTTTGGTAGCTGATCGTCCAGCCCGCAGGCACCTGAAAGCTGGCGCTGCGCAGGTCGAATTGCTGCATCTGTTGCGGGCGGGCGGGCTGACCCAGCATCATCAGCGCCAGCACCACCACCAGCAGGCCGCGCAGCCCCGCGACCCGACGCAGGGCGGCGGGCAAGAAAGTGGTCCGGCACGGGAGAGCGTTCATTGCAGCCTCTGAACTGTGACCATGACCTGAATCATAGCGCGCCCCGCGCCCATGCGGATTGATCCATGCCAAGGACATGTGACCCGCGCGCGGGCACCATGCTGGCCTTGGCGAGGGGTTCATGACGCGCAGCTTTTCAGGGATCGGATTGCTGGGCCTGCTGCGCCGCTTGATCGTGGCTGCCTTGGTCTGTGCGGCAGCGGTTCTGGCGGGGCGCGCGGGGCTGTGGCCTGCGCTGGCGGTTTTGCTGCTGGCCGTGCTGATCTATGCCGTGACGCGCCGCAAAACTCAGGCTGCACTTCGCTATGCCGCAGGCCCTGCCGTGATCGGCCCCGACTGGCTGGGCCTTGTCTGGGGGGCGGTATTTCTGGCGCTGCCGCTGTGGACGGCGGATGCGGCGCCGGGGCTGCCGCCGTCAGTCTGGCTGCTGTGGCCGATGGCCGGGGCCGGGCTGATCTTTCTGTGGATTGGCTGGCGCGCCGATACCTTTGGCCTTGATCCCGGCGCCGAGGGACTGGACCTGCGCCGCGGCCTTGGCCGTTTGCACCTGCCCTATGCTGAAATCCGGGCGCATCGCCCATGGCGGCGCGATCTGCCGCGCTGGATGCGGGCGCTGGCGCCGCTGCTGGCGTCGGGGCGGCCGACTGCGGCGGGCGCGGTGATGCTGGCGCGGCCGCGCCGGGGGATGATGCTGGAGCTGCACGATGGCGAACAGGTGGTGATCGAAACCGATGCGCTGTTGCCCGGCCCCGAGCCGCTGTTGCTGGCGCTGACGCGGGCAGGCGTAGGCGGGCCACCATGCTCTGCCGCCCGAACCAGCACGCCCAAAGCCAAGGAGACGCCCCGATGACCGACCCGATCCGACGCCTTGCCGCAAGGCTTGGGGGAACGCTGGCTGCGGCATTGTTTGGCCTTCAAGCCATATCCATTGCCGTGACTGCGCTGGTTTTCACCCTGCCGGGGCCGGTTGCCGCACAAGATGCCGCTGCCGCGCCCGAGGTATTCGTGCCGCGCGCAGTGCCCGGCGACTGGCCAAAGCTGCGCCTTGAGGGGCTTGATCTGCGCTTGCCGCCGGGGCGGTCGGTGCTGGAGGATTACAGCGACACCAAGGTCTGGGGGCGCCTTGACGAGACCAGCCGAACCGGCGTCATGTTCGGGCTGGAGTTTGACAAAGCCCCCGAGCGCGCCCTGAAGCGCGACAATGCCCAGGCGGCGGGGGCGATCATGCTGCCCAATGGTCATGTGCTGCGCCGCTGGCAGATGCAGGCCCCGCCCGAAGCCGGTGTGCCCGGCCGCGCCGAGGTGTTGGTCACCGATCTGCCGGTGCGCGGCGAGGATCGGCTGGCGATCTCGGTCATGACGATGAACACCGATTTCAAAGCTGCCCAAACCGAGTTCGAGACGTTTGTCAGCGGCATCATGCTGCCCGCGCCGGGGAGTGCGATGCGCCGCGATGTGTTCGACGGCGTGCTGCGGCTGCCCTTTGGCACAGGGTGGAACGGCCTCGGCTCCAGCGCGCCCGACAGCATCTGGATGTTCGTCGATGACCTGCCCGGACGGTTGCGGATCGAGCGTGGCGCAGCCGAGACTGCGGGGCTGCGCACGGGCACACCGGGGCAGGCGATCAGCTTTCTGGGCCAGCCCGCGCAACTGTTCGGCTATGAAGACGGCTCCGAAACGGTTGACGACGGCACAGGCCAGACCGGGCAGACGCGTATCGTGGTGTTGGAAACCTGCCTGCCCGATGGCGGCGCCGTGTCGATCCTGTTCAGCGGGATGCCGGGGTTCTTTCATGATGCGCGGGTGATCAGCCCCTTTGCCGACGGGCTGATCGTGATGCCCGAGGGCGCCCGGCCCTGCGCGCCAGGGATCTTGCCCGAAGGGGCGCAGATCGCGGCGCCGGGCAGCCCGCGCCCCGCGGTTTTGCCGCCTTTTGATGTGGCCCCCGTGGGCGCGGTGCAGCCGCGCGCCGAGGGCACGGCACTGGGCGGGCTGATCACATACCACCTGCCGATCGGCTGGACCGCAGCACCCGAGCCGGGCGATACAGGTATCGGCCTCGCCGGACCCAAGGGCGAGACGGCAGAACTGGCCCGCAGCGCCGCCCGGATCGGTGCACCGGGAGGGCTGGCTGCGGGGGTGCCCAAAGACGCATGGCCCCGCAGCGATATCATCCTGGGCTGGCCTGTCCGGCGCTTTGACTGGAGCGATGGCGGGCAGGAGCAGCGGCTGTATCTCTATGAACACTGCCTGCCGGGCGACGAGCCGTTCGGCCTGAAGATCAGCGCAAGCAAGGCATTTTTCGAGGGCAAGCCGTTTGGCGATCTTTATCGTGGGCTGAAGCTGGCCATGCCCGATGCGGCCCGACCCTGCCCCGAACCGATGCTGGGCGACCTGATCAAGGCTGCCGCGCAGGATGCGCAACCAGCCATGACAGCGCCCGCGCAGACGGCACCGGCTCAATCGGCGCCCCTGCAAATCGCGCCCGTGGCGCCGGCGGCCACGCCCGGCGCCGCGCCCGAAGCCGAGCCTGACCAGTTCTTTCCGGGGCAGGGCGGCTATGCGCTGTATCAGAATGCGCGCTATGGAACCTTCATCTCATATCCGGCCAGCTATTTTCTGCCCGACCCTCCGCCGGGCAACAATGACGGGCGCGCATTTACCTCGGTCGACGGCTGGGCGCGGTTCTATGTCTTTGCGAGCTATAATGCCGAAGCCCTGACGCCCGCGCAGCAGATGGCGCGCGACATCGAGGCCCATGGCAGCGCCAGCTACAGCGCCTCGGGGCCGGGCTGGTATGTGATTTCGGGGGCCATCGGCAGCGACATCTACTATCGCCGCGTGATCGAGGACATGTCTGGGCTGATCCGGGTATTTGAAATCAGCTATCCGCAGGCACGCAAGACCGAGTTTGACGCGGTCGTAGCCTATATGGCGAACAGCTTTGGGCCGGGCAGCGGCGACTGAACGGGCGCTCCGGCGTCAGACCGGGTAGCCAAAGGCGATGATCGCCCGCCAGATGTCGCGGTTTAACGCCTCGATGCGGGCGATCGCGGCGTCAATCGCGCCAAGTTCCTGTTCATCGGCCACTTCGGCCTTGCCCATCAGCAAATCGTCCTTTCGGTCGGCAATGCGCATCAGGATCGTGCGCAACTGCCCCATCTCGGGGTCAAAGCTGTAGATGCAGTGATTATACTTGTTGCGCAGCGGGGCTTCTTTCAGAAAGCCGCGGGTCAGCGACAGAACCTCCTTGCGCTGTGCGGCGGGGGTGGAGGGCATCTTGGCCAGCCGCTCGACCAGATCCAGCCGCGCCCGCGTGGTGTTCAGCGTCAGAAAGACGATGACGGCGGCCTCTTTGGTCATGCCCGACAGCCCCGCGATAACATGGATCAGCAGGCTTTCGGTGTTGGTCCAGACGTAATTCAGCCGCCCCACGCGCAACAGCAGGTTTTGCAACAATAGATCGCCCGTCAGCGGCCGACCCGGCGGCTGCGGCGGCACGTTCATCAGCCCAGTTCCGCACGGTAGCGCAGGGCCGCCTCGGTCCGGTTGCGCGCACCGAGTTTTGTGGCGACGTGGTGCAGATGCAGCTTGACGGTGTTTTCCGACAGCTTCAGCCGGTTGGCGATGTGCTTGTTCTGCAAGCCCTCGGCCACAAGCTGCAACACCTCCATCTCACGCGCGGTCAGCGCGGCAAGCGGCGCTGAGACCTTGGCAGCAGGAACGGCTGCGGGCACGGGGTCGGGCGCGGCTGAGGCAGGTGCAAAAAGCTCGGTCGGCACATAGTGACACCCCGAAAGGATCAGCCGCAGGATCGACAGCCATGAATCAGGGTTAAGATCCATCGGCACCAAGCTGATGGCCCGCATCAGCGCCGGGTCGGAACGCAAGCGCCGCACCATTGCGGCGCCGTCACGATAGCCGATGGCAAGACAGTCCCGGCCACTGCGACGAAGCCGATCCAGCAGGGCAAGATCCAGCCCTTCGGCGAAAACCTCATCCAGCAGGATCAGTCGGCACTGATGGGGCGCGGGCGTGGCGGAATCGGCCAGATCAAGCGGCGTGGCTGCGCGCTTCACCTCTGCTCCCTCGATCTCGGTTGCAATCAACCGGGCGAGGCAGTCGGAAAACTGAAGCCTGGAGCCGACCAGCACCACCTCCAGCCGGTCTTCATCGGCTGCGGTGCGAATGTTTCGCACGGCAGGACCAGCCCCCTTGATCGCGTTCATCTCTCCTCCTGCACTCGTAACACGGACACGGCGGCGCTCTGTGGTTTCAAACGCCTCCGCCGACGGCCGATGCCCCCCGCATCGACCCGCCCCGTTTCAAAAAGTATATGCTCACTGTGACATTTTATAGCACAGGATCATGTCGTAACTAAGTAGCCAAAACGTATTAACCGCTCGTTCTACCCCCAATTCGGGCAAGAACATTACTATCCGATGATTGGGAAGGCGTGGCCTGCGGGCTAAACACTGCTGGTGGCGTTTGTCCCCGATTCGGCTTAGCCGCAGCGCAGCAAAATGACCCTATGCGCACCTGGTTCGAAAGAGGCGCGGGCTGCAAGACATTGGCAGGAAAATATTTTTCAACGCCATTAATGGTAAATAGCCGGAATTGATGGCTATTTTGCGGCAATGGCAGGGCGCAATCTGACATGGCTGAAGCAGAAGCCTGCGTTTCGTCAAGCAAGACTGCACCGGGATCGGCGCTTGGGGTCAGCCCCTTGAAGTTCGGGCATGAGCCCGCCGCCCTCCTGCGCTTGTTCGAGACATGGCCCGCGCCGCAGGTGCCGCGTCAGCCCGGTTGCAGGCGACTCGCCCCGACCGGACCACACCGACCGGAGACCAACGTAACCGCATGCCGAAATGACCCGCTTTTAACAGAGTTGCGGGAGCGGCGTGCCCACATCACGGAGTGACGACGATGGGTGACAGACGCCACATGCACATGATGCCGAACATGTCCCGGCAGGATCAAGACCAGGATCAAGACCAGGGTCAGGGTCAACTGCAGGGCCAGGCCTCGTTGCAGGGGCAGGCCTCGATGCAGGGTCAAGGCCAAAGCCAGGACAGCACCAGCAGTTCGGACAATGACAACGCCAATGGCAACGGCAACCTGAACGGTAACGCCAATGGCAACCTGAACGGCAACAGCAACACCAACGCCAACGCAGCCAACAACGCGGCCTCGAACTTTGCCGCGAATGCTGCGGCCTCGAACGCGACCTCGGGCAGCATGGCGGCGAACCATGCCGCGAACTCGGCGACGAATGCCACCAATGTCACCACCACCGTGACCGCTGAAATCGACCTGGGCGCGCATATCCCCGAAGACAACGACTTTGCCGACTTTGACCTCGATGGCGGCGAGATCAGCGACTTTGTGATGCAGCAAGCCGGGGGTGATGCAGTCTACACCTATGACACCGGCAACGACATGGACTTTTCGAATGTCCTGTCGAACATGTCGGTGACGGGCACGGCCACCGCTATGGTGTTCGGTCAGTCGGCAACGCTGGAAGACAACGACAACCTGTCCGACGTGACGCTGGAAAATGGCGGCGAATTCAACGTCTCCGGCTCGGCCTCGGCCTCTGACGCCGACGCAAGCGAAGGCATCAGCGTCGATCCGACCGCGATGGCCAAGGGCGGCGTTGCGATGTCGAAGGGCGGCGATGCCGACGATGCCGAAGCCGATGGCGGCAATGCTGACGCCAACGCCGGCAACATGGGCGTTTCTTCG
Source organism: Phaeovulum veldkampii DSM 11550 (assembly GCF_003034995.1). Taxonomy (GTDB): domain Bacteria; phylum Pseudomonadota; class Alphaproteobacteria; order Rhodobacterales; family Rhodobacteraceae; genus Phaeovulum; species Phaeovulum veldkampii. Next base: position 11,856 of record NZ_PZKF01000012.1, read on the forward strand.
GCTGGGGCCATCGGTGGCGATGGCGGCGATGGCGGCTCGGCGGGCAACCTGTCGCTGGGTCTTGCGGCCGGGATCGGCGTCGGCAACGTCGCCGATGGCGCAGCCGACAGCGGCAATGGCGGTTCGTCGACGGGCGGCAATGCCGGTCCCGCAGGGGGGGGCCTGAACGGCCTTGTGGTCGGCGGTGAAGGCGGCGACTCAGAAGGTGGCGAGGCCGACAACGAAGCTGGCGATGGTGACAACGCCTATGGCGGCGATGCTGGCACGCTGGCCGGGGCGCTTCAGGGCACCGAAGGTAGCGAAGCCGATAACGAAGCCGGTGATGCCGACGACGCCTATGGCGGCGGCGCGATCGCTGGTGCTGGTGTCGGCCAGGGCGCGATTGGTGGCAACACCGAATCCGAAGGCGGCGACGGCGGCGATCCGACCTCTGGCGCAAACGCGCTTGGGCTTGGCTTGGGTCTGGTGGGGCTGGGCCTTGCCGGAGCCGACAGCGATGCCGGCACGACCGCGGGCAACGCCGGTCCGGCAAGCTCGGGCGATGTCGGCGGCTTTGGCGCCGACGCCGATGCCACGGGCGAGGGGGGCGGTGCCAATTCGGTGGCCGGTGACGCAGGCTGGGTCGATGGCGGCGACATTGCCGGGTTGGCAAACGGTGCCAACGGCAGCGCGACCGGCGCCGATGCCAACAGCATCGGGGGCGATGCGGGCCATGCACATGGCGGCAGCGCCTCGGATGCCAACGGCGGTGCGGCCGACGCGTGGGCCGGTGGTGCCAACTCCACCGCGGGCAGCGCGGGCAGCGCCGACAGCGGCATGGCGATGGGCGGCGACTCCAGCGGCACGGGTTCGGGCAGCGGCATTGCCGATGCCACGGGGTCGGCCTTGGCTGGCGGCGGCGGCGGCGGCGGCATGGGCGAGGCGATCAGTTCCTATGACGCAGCTGCGACCGGTGGCACCGCCAGCATCGGCGATGTCTACGCCACCTCGGGCGCGGGCGGCGCAGGTGGCTGGGCCGACGCCGGCATGGAGGTCTATGGCGGCGACGCCGGATCGTGGGGCACGGGCAATGGCGGAAACGGCTATGTCTCGGGCACCTCGGCTGCTGCGAACGAAGCGCTGTTCGCGACCGAGGCGTTCAACCAGCAGATCGTGATGGGCGCCAACGTGCTGGGCAATTCGGTCGATATGACCGTGGTAGGCGGTAGCCTCACCTCGACGCTGACCGGCGACGACCTGAGCTGATCGGACGAACACTGCCTCGGCCGGGCATCCGCCCCGGCCGGGGCAACCGGATTTCAAGGGCCTGCGCGCAACTGCACCGCGCGGACCTGTCGGTGCCTCGCCTTAGGTGCGGTCAGGCGCCGGATGTGCCAGCAAGCAAGGGGGGGGCGATGCGCAGCGATCTGATCACCCAGGAAATCTGGCACTTCATCGGGCTGTTCGATCAGATCGTCGAACAGGCCCGTCAGCGCATCGACTATGACGGCTTTCGCGGCGCTGCCGATGGACAGGCCGAGATGGAGATGGCGGCTGTTTCCCCAACCACGCCGCACCCCGACGCCGCCGCGCCCGAGTTTCGCCCCAAGACCGGCAACCCGGCGCCCGCCGAGGCTGCGACATCGGGGCCGGTTACGGAGTCCCGACTTGACCTGTCCGCTCCGGCGCAGGACCGCACCGCGCCGCCCCCGGCGTCCGCAAACCCCGATACGGGCGCCCCTGTGAACCTGTCAGGGTCCGCCGGATCGGCGCTGCCAGACCTGCCGCCGCCCGGATCGGTGATGATCGTGATGCGGCAGTCGAATGTTGCCACAGATTCCGACCTGCTGCTGATGACCCCGGCCGAGACAGCGTTTCTGGACCCGGCGATTTTTGCCGACCCGTTGCAGGATCTGATGGCGGTGGCGCAAAGCCTTGGCGTAATCGGCGCGCTGCCCACGCCGTCCGATCAGGCGTCCATCGCAGAGATGGGCCGCGCCCTGCAGGCCGCTGTCGAGGCTGCCGCACCGGCCGCTGTGGCTGGTGCCGACGTTTTCATCGCACGCGGCACCGATACGCTGGGCGTGCATGTGAATGGCGTGGCGGCCGACGATCTGCCGGTATTGCAGGACCACCTTCCAGAAGTGCCCGACGCACCGAAAACCAGTGTCGAAATCGCGCAGGCCACCGCCGCACAGGAGGAGACCCCGGCGCCTGACATCGACCATCTGGTGCTGGCCGGAGGCAATACGGTGGTGAACGAGGCGCTCGTGTCGATTTCCTGGCTTGATGCGCCGGTCATTACGGTTATGGGCGGGCTGATCCGCATTGATGCGATATCACAGATCAACGTCAGTGCCGAAAGCCAATGGCTTGACGGGGCGCCGCTTGCCCCGGTCGAGGCGCCGCAGGGGCTGATCAATTCGGCGCTCTTTGATCGCCCCGATGCAGGCACCGCCGGCACCGAGGACGGCGGGTCGCCCCTGGGCTGGATCGTGACCACAGTGGCGGGCGACCTGATCGTTCTGAACTGGATCACCCAGACGAATTTCCTGATCGACACCGACATCCTCAGCGTCGCGCTGACCGGCAGCACCAGCTACATTGTTACCGGTGACAATACGCTGGTGAACACCGCCGATCTTCTGGAACTGAGCTGGAGCTACGATCTGATCGTGATCGGCGGCAGCATGATCGACCTTGCGCTGATCCGCCAGACCAACGTGCTGCATGACGTTGACGCCGTGACCGGCGGGTTGGCCGACATGGGCGGCAATCTGCTGTGGAACCAGGCGGTGATCAGCGACGACGGGCTGGATACCATTGCGCCAATGGCGCCGGGGATGGCCGGGCTTGCCAATGCCGCGGCCAAGGGCGGCATGGGGCTGGGGCAAAGCATCCTCAACGACCCGGCCTTTGACGGGCTCGATCTGCTGCGTGTGCTGCATATCGAGGGCGACCTGTTGATGGTGCAGGCGATCGACCAGACGAATGTGATGGGCGACGCCGATCAGGTGGCGATGGCCGCCGGGGCCGCGATGACTCAAGAGGGTGCCGAAATTTCGTTGATCACCGGCGCCAATGCGCTGATCAACATCGCCGAGATTGCCAGCGGCGGCATGGACAGCACGATCCATGTGCAAGGCGAGGCCTATTCCGATGCGTTACTCTATCAGGCGAACTTTTTCGGTGACCCCGAAGATGGGGTGGCGCCGGGCCTTCAGGGCCTTGTGGCAGAGGCCGTGGCGTTTCTGGCTGACGACATGATCGCCGAGGGCGACGCACCCGACCCCGCCGTTCTTGATGCGGCGTTGCACGGGATTCAGACCGACGGGTTGAATGTCATGTTGGCCTGAGGCCGACAGGACGAGGAGAGGTATCGTGAAAGATCTGGCCAACCAAGGCGATCAGGACGCGGGCGGCCCGCCTGAGGCCAAAGGCTTGCTGCATCTGAGCCCCGACCTGCGGGTCGGCGCCCCACCCCCCGGCCCGGCGCCCGAAACCGCGCGCGCTGCCGACCCGCCGCCCACGGGCGCGGGCCGCGGGGCGGAGCGCCCTGATCCCGGCGGAACGGCTGGGCCAACTGCCGGACAGGGCGGCGGCGGCAAGGCCAAAGGCCCCGGCTTTCACGCCCGCCTTGGCCCGGTTGATTTCGGCCAAAGCCTGCAGGCGGGCATCTCGGTCGTGCGGCGCAACATGGCGGCAGTGATGCTGTTCACGCTGGCCACCAACGTGCTTATCCTGGCGATTCCGATCTATCTGTTTCAGATTTCTGACCGGGTGCTGACCTCTCGCTCGGTCGATACGCTGATCATGCTGACCGGGGTCATCGTGGCGGCGATCGGGCTTTATGCGGTGTTTGACGCGATGCGCCGGTTTGTCCTGATGCGCACCGCGGTCGAGGTTGCGGTGCAGCTTGGCGGCCCGATCCTCAGCGCCGCCGCGCGCGCCTCGCTGCATTCCAACGGGCGCGAATACCAAACCCTGGGCGACCTGCAACAACTGCGCTCGTTCCTTGTGTCGGGCACTTTGCTGTCATTTCTGGATGTGCCTTTTGCGCCGATCTTCATCATCGCGGTGTTTCTGATCCACCCGCATCTGGGCTTTATCGTGGTGGGCACGGCGCTGTTGCTGTTCGTGCTGGCCCTGGTGAACCAGCGGATGACGGCGCAGCATTTTGCCCGCGCCAATATGTATCAAAGCCGGGCTAACCTGCACCTGGATTCCATGTCGCGCAACAGCCAGATCATCAACGCGCTGGCGATGATCCCAGAGGCGGTGCGGATCTGGGGCCGCGATACGGCGGGGTCGTTGACCGCGCAGGTCATGGCGCAGGACCGCAACATCATTTCCGCCACCATTTCGCGCGGAGTGCGGCTTTTGACTCAGGTCGCGATGCTGGGCTGGGGCGCCTGGCTGTCGCTGGAGGGCCAGATCACCGGCGGCATGGTGATTGCCGCCTCGATCATCGCCGGCCGGGCGCTTGCGCCGATCGAAGGCGCGATCGAGGGCTGGAACCATTTTCTTCTGTCGCAGACGGCCTATCAGCGCATCGCGCAACTGCTGCGCGCCTCGCCGCTGAACACCGAACGGCTGCGCCTGCCCCGGCCCGAAGGGCGGCTGGATGTGGAACGGCTGCTGTATGTGCCGCAGGGCACCAAATCGGTGGTTCTGAACGGTATCAGCTTCTGCCTTGCGCCCGGTGAATCGTTGGCCGTGATCGGCAATTCGGGCGCGGGCAAGACCACGTTGGGCAAGATGCTGGTGGGTTCCTTGTTGCCCACCTCGGGCGCGGTCCGGCTGGATCTGATGGATCTGCGCAACTGGGATCAGCGGCAGTTTGGTGAAAACGTGGGCTATCTGCCGCAAGATGTGCAGCTGTTCCCCGGCACGATCAAGGACAACATCGCCCGGATGCGGGCCGATGCGACCGATGAACAGATCTACGAAGCCGCGCGGCTGGCCGATGTGCATGACATGATCGCCAACCTGCCGCATGGCTATGAAACCACCGTGGCGGCCGACGGATCACCGCTTTCCGGCGGACAGAAACAGCGCGTTGCGCTGGCGCGGGCTTTCTTTGGAAACCCCCGCCTTCTGGTGCTGGACGAGCCGAATTCCAACCTAGACACCGGCGGCGATCTGGCGCTGGCGCGCGCCGTGGAACATGCGCGCAACAAGAAGATCACCGTGGTCGTCATCACACAAAAGCCCTCGCTGTTGCAGCATGTGGACAAGATCATGCTTCTGGCCGATGGCGGCATTGCCATGTTCGGGGCGCGCGCCCAGGTGCTGGCCGCGCTGGAACAGCGCCGCCAGCCGCAGCAGGTGAAAGCCGCTGGCACCGCCCGGCCCGTCACGAACGGCCAGCCCACCGCGAAAGGAACCCCGCAATGACCCTGCCTGTCAGCTATCATCAGCTTGAATGGTATGCCGAGGTGCCCCGGTCGGTGCGCGCGCACAAGGTTCTTGGAATTGCGTTGTTCGTTCTGGCGCTCGGGGGCTTTGCGGTCTGGGCGCTGACCGCGCCGCTGGCCGCGGCGCTGATCGCCCAGGGCAGTTTCGTGGCCACCGGCAAAAATCAGATCGTGCAGCATCTGGAGGGCGGCATCATCGCCGAAATCACAGTTTCCGAAGGCGACAGGGTGGTGGCGGGCCAGCCCATCGTTCGGCTGGACATGACCGCGGCGAATGCGCGCGAACAAGAATTGTTCCTGCGCCGCGCCCGGCTTGAGGCGATGGCCGCGCGGCTGAGCGCGATGGCCGCCGACCGACCTGCCATGACGCTTTCGCCGTTTTTGCAAAACAACGCTTCCAACCCCGAGGTGGCTGATATCCTGCGCAGCCAGAGCGAAGCCTTCGTCGTGTCGCGCCGTAAGCTGGAACTGGACGTGACCTTGCTGCAGAGCAATCTGCGCGCTACGGAACTGCGCCAGATCGGCTATGTCGCGCAGCGCAATTCGCTGTTGGAGATGATTGCGGTTCTGACCGAAGAACTGGACGGCAAGGCAGAGCTTATGAAAGCGGGGCTGACGCGCAAGGATACGGTCAACACGCTGCGCCGCGCCCGCATTGATGCTGAGGGCCAACTGGGGCGGATCGAGGCGCAGATCGCCGAAAACGAGGTGATCCTGTCACGGACCGCGGAGCAGATCGCGCAGGCGCGCACCGCCTATACCAGCACCGCGATGGATGAGCTGCAATTGATCGAGGCGGATCTGGATGCCGTGCGCGAACAGCATGTGAATGCGACGGCCATCGCCGAACGATCATTGATCCTTGCGCCGGTGGACGGGATCGTGGTGCAGATGAAATACAACACCCCCGGCGGCGTGATCGAGCCGGGCAAGCCGATTGCCGAAATTCTGCCCGCGGACGCCGACCTGATCATCGAGGCAATGGTGCAGCGCAGCGACATCGACCTGTTGCAGATGGGTCAGACGGCAGCGGTGCGGCTTGTGTCGCTGAACCAGCGCACAACGCCGGTTCTGGAGGGGGAAGTGTTTTATGTCTCGGCCGATGCGGTGCGCGACAAGAACGATCCGACCGGGCGGGACGTGTATCTGGCGCGTGTCAGGCTGCCCAAGCAGGAACTGGATCGAGTTTCCGGCTTTCAGCCGATGCCCGGCATGCCTGCCGAGGTGATCGTGACCACACATGAACGCACCTTTGCCCAGTATATCACCAAGCCGATAACAGATTCCATGGCCCGCGCCTTCCGCGAGGATTGATCCGGCGGCGGGGGCTTTGGGCGGCAAACGCGGGCCGTCAGCCACGCGGCGGGCGCCGGGGGGCTGATGTCATCGCGTCGTGCGCGGCGCGCACGCGCGCAGGCGCAGAGCGGATCAGTTCGGGGATAAGGTCGGCCTCTGGCAGATTCTTCCAGTATTTGCGCGGCATGTTCGATGCCATCGCTGCAATCATCAGGCGGGCCGGGTTGAAGATGCTGGCAAAGTAAACGCGCCACAGGTCTTCGGTTGCATCCGCCGGGGGCGCTGCGCAGCCTTGCGTCGCGAAAAACTCTAGCTGCCCCGTCTCGCAGCGCGCGGTCAGGCCGGGCGTGGCGATCAGCCAATCCATATCGCCAAAGCGGCGTGCAAAGAAGGGGGCTGCGGGTTCCACGATCGGGTGGTCAGGCTCGAACCATGCGGCAAAGGCGCGGCGGTTCGCGCCGGGGGGCGTGACCTCTCGAAAGCGCACAAAGCCGTGCATCTTGTGGATGTCACGTCGCACCGCCTTTTCCTGATCCAGCAGGCGCCGCAGCGCCGGGTCTGAACGGTCGCCCCAGCGCAAATCCTTGCGCGCCAGCCGCAGCACTATGGCATAGCCGCGCGCAAAACGCTGCGGGTCGGAATGATGCAGCGCCGTTTCGATGGCCAGCACCGCATCGCGCGGCAGGGTCAGCGGAACCGCGCGCCCGGCTGCAATGGGGGCTGCGTTGAAGAGATCGTCAGCGGCATCGCCCACCGCCCATTGCACCGCCTCGGGCGGCACGCCTGTCGCCGCAAGGCGCCGCACCTCGGCCCGCCATGCGGCCACGGTGCCGATGCGGGGCAGCACCACCTGCATCAGAACAGGCTCAGTTGCGCGGGCGCGGGGGCAAAGCGGGCGCGCAGGTTGGCAGCATCAGGCAGTGCACGCGGCGACCAGCCCGGCAGGGTAATGAAAGGCTCGGCGTGCCGGACCACGCACCCGATCGCCAACAGATCCTCATAGCGCAGCGTCCGGTGGCGCCGCGCCTCAAGGATGCGCTGCACGCTACGGGTGCCAAAGCCGGGCACCCGTAGCAGCATCTCGCGCGGGGCGCGGTTGACGTTGACCGGAAACAGCCCGCGATGCGCCAGCGCCCAGGCCAGCTTTGGGTCGATTTCCAGATCGAGCATGCCAGACGGGGGCGCGATTTCTGCGGCCGCAAAGCCATAAAACCGCATCAGCCAGTCGGCTTGATACAGCCGATGTTCGCGCTGAAGCGGCGGCCGGGTCAGGGGAAGCTGACGCGATGCATCAGGGATCGGCGAGAAGGCCGAGTAATAGACCCGCCGAAGCTGATAATCGGCATAAAGCCGCGATGACGCGCTCAGGATCTGGCCGTCCGTTGCCGGATCAGCCCCGACGATCATCTGCGTCGATTGCCCCGCGGGGGCAAAGCGTGCAGGCCGGGCGCCGCGGTGGCTGCGGTCGCGCGCCGCCTCGGCGCGGGCGCGCACCTCGGCCATGGCGCCGTGAATCGTGCGTGCGGATTTCTCGGGCGCAAGCTGGCGCAGCGCGGTTTCAGTCGGCAGTTCGACATTGATCGAAAGCCGGTCCGCCCATTTCCCCGCCTCGGCGATCAGGTCGGGTGCGGCGTCGGGGATGGTTTTCAGGTGGATGTAGCCCCGGAAATGTTCCCGCTCGCGCAGGGTGCGGGCGATGCGCACCATTTCGGCCATGGTGTCGTCGGGCGAGCGGATAATGCCGGACGACAAAAACAGCCCCTCGATATAATTACGCCGATAGAATTCGATGGTGAGCTGCACCACCTCATCAACGGTGAAACGCGCACGCTCGACCCGGCTTGAGGCGCGGTTGATGCAATAGGCGCAATCGTAGATGCAGAAGTTGGTCAGCAATATCTTGAGCAGCGAGACGCAGCGCCCATCTGGCGCCCAGGCGTGGCAGATGCCCGCGCCCCCCGCGGAGCCAAGCCCGGCACCATCGCGCGAACTGCGCCGCTCGCCACCCGAAGATGCACATGACGCATCATATTTCGCGGCGTCGGCAAGAAGGGCAAGCTTTTCTGAAAGTGTACGTTTGGCCATTTGTTCATCTTATGTTCTTATCTCGACAAAAGCAAGCGCAGCTCTGATCAGCACAGGGTGAAACGATGTTGGGGGATTTCTGATCAAGCGACCAACCGCGCACGCCCCAATCGGGCGTCCCGACAAGCGGCAAGATCAAATCTGTCTAGAAGGCGTGGTGCCGCTGAAGGGACTCGAACCCCCGACCCCATCATTACGAATGACGTGCTCTACCAGCTGAGCTACAGCGGCCTGGTGGCGGGCGGATAGCATCTTCCTTGGGGGTTGTGTAGCCCTAATTTAATCAGGGCACGCGACGGGGAGCCAAGATCAGCGGCAGCAAAAGACCCGGTCGCATCGCTGCGACCGGGTCTTTTGCTTGCCCGTCAGGGCAACGATCAGCCGCGTTCCTGCGGGCTGCGCACGATCAGCGGCAGCATCTCGGCGCCATGGGCCAGCGGGATGCCGCCCTGCGGCGGTTCGCGCCAGCTGAGCGTGTCGAAGCCGCCGCAGTTGTCGCAGACCGGACTCCATTCTGCCTGAATATTGTGGCACTTGTCGCAGCACCACTGATGGCCGCGCGGCGCCACCAGTGCCTTGGCCAGCCAGCCGCGGACAACCGCATCATCCTCGCCCTCGCCGCGCGCCACGGCAGCCATGATCGTCAGCACGCGCGCGGTGGGATGCTTCTCGACCAGATCGCCCAGAGCCCGGCGGGCGGCGGGGAAATCTTCGACAGCAAGGCTCAACTCGGCGCGCAGCAGGCGGGTTTCCTCGGCTTCGGGGCGCGATTTCAGCAGCGCGTCAAACCGCTTCAGCCGAGCGTTTGGCGATTCTTCAGGCTCGATTTCGGCAAAGGCTGCGGCCAGATCAGGGTGCGGCCGGGCATCCCATGCCTTTTGCAGAATGCGCGCCGCGTTCTTGCCGTCGCCCTTGGCCGCGTAGGCCTTGGCTGCCATCACCGCTGCGGGGATCAGGTCGGGCGAGGCCTTGTTGGCCGCAATCGCGGCCTCACGCGCCTCGATCGAGGCGCCGTCGGCAAAGACCTCTTTGGCCTCTTGCAGCGCCAGCACGGCATCGCGCCGCTTGTGCACCTCTTTGGGAAGCAGGCCCTGACGCAGCTTGGCACCCAGAACGTTGCGCGCGCCTTTCCAGTCGTGCGCCTCGGTTTGCAATTTCAGCAGCGTGTTTTGAACAGCCTCGTTGCGCGGTTTCAGCGCAAAGGCCTTTTCCGCCAGCTTCAGCGCCGTTCCGGTATCGCCCTCGGTCAGCTTTTGCCGCATCAAACCTTGCACACCCACAAATCGGGTCGTGTTGTTGTCCAGCAGCTTTTTGTAGGCAGCGGCGGCCTTGCGCGTGTCACCCGACACTTCGGCTGCCTGCGCCGCCAGAAGCGTGGTCAATTCGGGCCGCCGCAGATACCGTGCGGCCCGCGCGGCCTTGACCTGCGCAATCCGGCCCTCGCCGGAGGCGATCGCCAACATACCCTCGGCCAAAGCCTCATAGCCCTTGCGCTCGCGCGAGCGGTCAAAATAGCGGCTGATCGCGGTTTCATCGCCCGCGATGAAGCGGATCACCGCCAGCGCCAGCCCCAGCAGCTTGAACACAACCCAGATCGCAATCACCGCCAGAACGGCCACGATGGCGGCCTGCAGCGCACCAAGGGTAAATTCGTAATCGGCCACCGTAATACGAACGCCTTCGCCAGAATCGGCCAGACGCATGGCGCCCAGCGTCAAAGCCGCGACGATCACCAGAAACAGTGCTACCTTGACGAAAGACCAGATCATCCCCATCGCCGTCTCCTCAGTTCAGGCTCTGGGCCAAAGCGGCCAGGGCATCGGTTGCAGCCACGCGTGCTCCGGCCTGCGCAATCCAGTCGGTCATCGCGGTCTTGGCAGCTTCGGGCAGCGCGTCCACCTCGGCCAGCGCGCCGGGAACGTCGCCCGCGTTCAGCGCGGCCTCGGCGCGCGACAGCACCGCGTCGGCCGTGTCGCCCTCGCGCACCTCAAGCGAGCGCGCGCCGGTCTGGGCCAGCAAGAAGGCGCCCAGACGGTCCAGCGGCTCTTCGCCGGCGGTGTCCTTGCGGGCGGTTATCAAGGCGGCACGGGCGGCGGGGGCAAAGCCCTCGCGCAGGGCGGCCAGCGTCGGCACGGTTGCGTTCAGCGCCTCGGGCACATCCAGACCCGCGGCGTTCAGTTCGGCCAGAGCCTCGACCAGCGGCGCGCCATTGTCCATCGCCAGACGCATCCGCGCGATGGCGGCCTGCGCTAGAGCCTTTTCGGCGGCGGCCTGCGCCTCAGCGCGCACCGCGGCGGCTTCGGCCTCGGCGGCTGCAATTCGCTCGGCGACCTCGGCGGCGGCGGCGGCCACCTCTTCCTGCACCAGATCGGCAGATGACCGGTTCTTTTCGATCAGCGCGCGCATGTCGGCCAGTTCGCGTTCAAACGCCTCAACAGCGGTGACCGAGGCTGCGCCGCCCTCAACGGGGCGCTTTTCCAGCGCAACGATCCGCTCATCAAGCGTCGCAAGAGTCGTAGTCAGCGCGGCAAGCTGCCCCTCGACCGACGACAGATCGACCTCTGCGGGCGCAACGGGGGCCGCGGCAAGTGCCGCGATTTTGGCGGCCTGCGCATCCAACGCGGCCTGCAGAGGCGCGGGGTCAAAGCTTGACCCGGCCGGACGCAGGTTTTCGGGCAGGTAGGGGGCGATCTGCGGCAGGCCATAAATCACGCCGCCCGCGCCGATCGCAGCGGCAGCAACGCCGCCCATCAGCATCGGGAAGAACCCGCCCTTGCGCTGCGGCGCAGGCTGGACCGCCCGCACGGGTGCCGATTCGCGCGCAGTCTGCCCCGTTTCACGGTCATCTTCCTCGAACGATTCGGTGGCGTTGGCGGAATAGTCTTCGTCGTCGTCCTGCGGCTTGTAGTCGTCAAGCGTGAAGGGCTTGTCGCGAAGGTTGATGGTCATGCCCTCATCCTCCGCAGTGGCGGCCTCGGCTCGGGGCGTTTTTTCAACGTCATCAAGCATCTGGTCATCCCCGGTCGCAGCGGCAGCAACACCGGGCCCTTTGGTTTCGGCAGCGCCAGCTTTGGCCCCGTGGGGGGCGTTTTCGGGCTGCTCATCCGGGGCAGAGCCCCCCTCGTTGGGCTTCATCACAGGAACATCCCTCCAGTTCCAGCCGCCAAGCGGCGTTATTTTTCAGGCGCAGTCTAAACGCGCGCCCAGCTTGTCTCAACCCGCATCGGCGGATGCGACAATGCGGTCTAGGGCCAGCATCATGCCCGCAGCATCGGGAGTTGGCGCAACTTCCAGTCGTGCGGGCGTCAGGGCCACCAGAGGGGCCGCAGCAGCAGCACTGATCGCGGCAATCCACAACCGCGCCTGGGCATTGGCCGCGCGTTTGGCAAACAGGCGGGCAGAGCGGGGCGAGAACAGCGGCACCAGCAGCGGGCCATCGGTGGCCAGCAACCGCCCCTCCTCGATCGAGGGCGGCAGCTCGATCTGGTCGTAGACCGTGGCTTCCAGCGTCTGCACCCCCGCCGCGTTCAGCAGGGCGGCAAGCTCTGCGGCAACATGTCGCCCGCGGGCGTGCAGCAGCGGGCGCGCGGTTTCCTCGGCCAGAATGGCGCGCACCAGGCCCTGCGCCTCGCCGGGCCCCAGGATCGGCACGAACCCCGCCGCCTCGGCCACCTTGGCGGTGCGCGGCCCCACGCACCAAGCCCGCCGCCCCGCCGCAGGCGACAACGCCGCGAAGGGCGCCACCGCGCTTTCCGAGGTAAAGACCACCACCGGCGCAGGCGGAACCTCGGCAGGCACAGTCACGATTTCAAGCAGGGGCGAAATCACCACCGGCCAGTCGGCGCCGTAGCGGGCGGCAAATTCGGCGGCAAACCGGCGCGATTGCGCCAGAGGTCGGGTCAACAGCAAGGTCGGGCGCAGGTCTGGCACGAAAACCCCCCGGGATTGTGCGAAAGCCGGGGCAGTGTTACCTGCCACAGGGCGCGCAGGCAACCGGCAGAACATGGCACAAACGCTTACCCTTCTTGGCATCGAGTCAAGCTGCGACGATACCGCCGCCGCCGTTGTCCGGCTGGCGGAGGGGCGCGGCACGGTTCTGGCCTCGGTCGTGGCGGGACAGACTGATCTGCACGCGGCCTTTGGCGGCGTGGTGCCGGAACTGGCCGCGCGCGCGCACACCGAAAAGCTGGATCTTTGCGTGGAACAGGCGCTGGCCCAGGCGGGGCTTGGACTGACCGATCTTGACGGCGTGGCGGTGACGGCGGGGCCGGGGCTGATTGGCGGGGTAATGGCGGGGGTGATGTGCGCCAAGGGCCTTGCCGCGGGCGCCGGGTTGCCGCTGGTGGGTGTCAACCATCTGGCGGGCCATGCGCTGACCCCGCGCCTGACTGACGGGCTGGAGTTTCCCTATCTGATGCTGCTGGTGTCGGGCGGGCACTGCCAGTTTCTGCTGGTGCGCGGCGCCGAAGCGTTCACGCGCCTTGGCGGCACGATCGACGACGCGCCGGGCGAGGCCTTTGACAAGACCGCCAAACTTCTGGCGCTGCCCCAGCCCGGCGGCCCGGCGGTGGAAACCGAAGCGGCGCTGGGTGATCCGCGGCGGTTCGCCTTCCCGCGCCCGTTGCTGGACAGGCCGGGCTGCGACATGTCGTTTTCGGGGCTGAAGACCGCGCTGTTGCGCGCCCGCGACGGGGTGATGGCGGATGGCGCTCTGCGGCGGCAGGATCGGGCCGATCTGTGCGCCGGGTTTCAGGCCGCCGTTTCCGCTGTGCTGGCCGAAAAGTCGCGCCGCGCGCTGGCGGATTATCTGGCGCTGGCCCCCGCCGATCCGGTTTTTGCCGTGGCGGGTGGGGTGGCTGCCAATCGGGCGATCCGCGCCGCGCTGGAGGATGTGGCCGCACGCGCGGGCGCGCGCTTTGTCGCACCGCCGCTGGCGCTGTGCACCGACAATGCGGCGATGATCGCCTGGGCCGGGATCGAGCGGTTCCGGCTGGGCCACCGTGACGGAATGAGCCTGTCGGCCCGCCCGCGTTGGCCGCTGGATGAAACCGCCGCACCGATGCTGGGCGCGGGCAAGAAGGGGGCCAAGGCATGAGCATTTCTGTTTTGGGCGCGGGTGCCTTTGGCACGGCACTGGCTGTCAGCCTTGCGCAGAATGGGCCGGTGACGCTGTGGGCGCGTGACCCGGCGCAGGCGGCGCAGATGGCCGAAGCCCGGATGAACGCGCGCCGCCTGCCGGGGGTGCGCCTGCCAGACACCGTGACGGTGACCGCCGATCTGGATGCGGCCATGGCCGATGTGGTGCTGCTTGCCATTCCGATGCAGCAAACGGCGGCGTTTCTGGCCCAGAACACCGGGCGCCTTGCGGGCAAAGCGCTGGTCGCCTGTTCCAAGGGAATTGATCTCGCCACCGGCCAGGGGCCGACGGCGCTGATTGCCACCACCTGCCCCGGCGCCATTCCGGCGGTTTTGACCGGCCCCAGCTTTGCCGCCGACATCGCCCGCGGCCTGCCCACCGCGCTGACGCTTGCCTGCGCCGACGCGGCGGCGGGCACCGCCCTGCAACACGCCCTGTCAACCCCCACGCTGCGACTTTACCGCACCACCGACACCACCGGCGCAGAGCTGGGCGGCGCGCTGAAAAACGTGATCGCCATTGCCGCGGGAGTGGTAATCGGCGCCGGGCTGGGCGATTCTGCCCGTGCCGCGCTGATGACCCGCGGCTTTGCCGAGATGACGCGCCTTGCCACTGCCTTCGGCGCCCACCCCGATACGCTGATGGGTCTGTCGGGCTTTGGCGATCTGGTGCTGACCTGCACCTCGGCGCAATCGCGCAACTTCCGCTTTGGTCAGGCGCTGGGTGCTGCGGGAAGCTTTGATGCAGAAGCAACCATCGAAGGCGTGGCCACCGCACGCGCCGCCACCGCCCTTGCCGCGCGCCACGGTATCGACATGCCGGTGACGCAGATGGTCGCCGCCCTTGTCGCGGGTGCAATCACCGTGGAAAATGCCGTTCAGGCGCTGTTGTCGCGCCCGCTGAAACAGGAGTGATCATGCTTTACGCCATCATCTGCCGCGACAAGCCGGGGCACCTACAGGTGCGGCTGGAGACCCGCGCCGCCCATCTGGCCTATATCGAACAAACCGGCATCGTGAAGATGGCCGGCCCGTTCCTTGAGCAAGGGCAGATGTGCGGATCGCTGGTGGTGGTCGAGGCCGACAGCCTGAAGGCCGCGCAAGACTGGGCCGCGGGCGACCCCTATGCCGCTGCCGGCCTGTTCGAAAGCGTCAGCGTGACCGAATGGAAAAAGGTGATCGGCTGATGGCCTACTGGCTGTTCAAATCGGAACCCGACGTCTGGGGCTGGGATCATCAGGTCGCAAAAGGCGATGCTGGCGAAGAATGGCACGGCGTGCGCAACTACCTTGCCCGCAACAACATGCGCGCCATGAAGATCGGCGATCTGGGGTTTTTCTACCATTCCAACATCGGCAAGGAGATCGTCGGCATTGTCGAGATTTGCGCCGAAAGCCACCCCGACAGCACCACCGATGACCCGCGCTGGGATTGCGTCGATATCCGCGCGGTGCGGCCCCTGATGCGCCCTGTGACGCTGGCCGAGGTGAAGGCCGATCCCCGCCTGCAAGAAATGGCCTTGGTCAAATCCATGCGGCTGTCGGTGCAGCCGGTGACTGCGGAGGAATGGCGCATTGTATGCGGTCTGGGCGGGGTAGACCCCTGAACTGCCCGCAAATCGATATCAAGAAAACATGTTTGAATTCATGCCATTGTCGTATCTTTACTCCAAGCGTTACCGGCTGGCCGACGCGCCGCCGCGGCGAGGGGGCCATTGAACCCCGCAGACCCCGGCCCATCTATTCAAAAGGCCGGGCGCACCGGCAGCAGGGAAGAGAAACATGACCGAAACGCATCACATCACCTTGGCCTTCGACCGCGATCTGGAAAAGGTTCAGGCTCTGGTCGTCAAGATGGGCGGCATGGTAGAGGCCGCCATCCTTGACGCCGCTCTGGCGCTGGAGAGCCGCGACGAGGATCTGGCCGAACAGGTCCGCCTGCGCGACAAGGCCATCGACGCGCTGGAAGAGCAGATCAACACCGAAGCCGCGCGCCTGATCGCGCTGCGCGCGCCCACCGCCAGCGACCTGCGCATGACGCTGAGCGTGATGAAGATTGCCGCCAGCCTTGAGCGCGTGGGCGACTATGCCAAGAACATGGCCAAGCGCAGCCATGTGCTGGCGCATATGGCGCCCATCGCGGGCTCGGGCGGGGCGATCCGCCGGATGGCGCGCGCGGTCGAGGCGATGCTGAAGGACGCGCTGGACGCCTACATCAACCGCGACGCCCAACTTGCCGCCGATGTGCGCGCCCGCGATCTGGAGGTTGACCAGATGTATAACGCGCTGTTCCGCGAGTTTCTGACCTACATGCTGGAAGACCCGCGCAACATCACCGCCTGCATGCACCTGCATTTCATCGCCAAGAACGTCGAACGCATGGGCGACCACGCCACCTCGATCGCCGAGCAGGTGATCTATCTGGTCACCGGCGAAATGCCCGAGGATGACCGCCCCAAAACCGACAGCGTCGCCCGTCTGAACGAAGAAGAAGACTGATCACTCCGGCGCGGCGATGGCCAGCCGCACCGGATCAAGCCCGTCGATCTTGCCTTCGATCACATCACCGGGGCATACCGGGCCCACGCCCGCCGGAGTGCCGGTAAAGATCAGATCGCCGGGGCCAAGGTGATAGAGCGTTGAGAGGTGACAGATCAGTTCTTCGACGCTCCAGACCATATCTCCCAGATGCGCCTCTTGCCGAACCGCACCGTTCACCCACAGGCAAATCCGCTGTGGGCCAACGGAGCCGACGTCGGCGGCGGGCGTGATCGGGGCGACGATGGCCGAATGCTCGAAATCCTTGCCGGTGTCCCAGGGGCGGCGCTTGTCCTTGGCGGCGGCCTGAAGATCGCGCCGGGTCATGTCAAGCCCCGCCGCATAGCCAAAGATCGCCGCGCGCACCTGATCGGGGGTAGCGCGGAACAGGGCCGCGCCCAGCGCCACGACCAGTTCCATCTCGTGATGATAATCCGCCGTTCCCGGCGGATAGGGAACCGTCGCTCCGGTCGCAGTCAATGCAAGGGCCGATTTGGTGAAATAGAACGGAGCAGAGCGGTCCACCTCGCCGCCCATCTCGCGGGCATGTTCGGCATAGTTGCGCCCGACGCAAAAAATGCGGTGCACAGGGTAAAGCGCCTCTATCCCCTGCACGGGAATCGCCCGCACCGGGGCAGGACCGAAAACAAAGTCGCTCATGCGCGTTGCTCCAGAAACGCCTCTACCTCGGCACGGGCAGGGATCGCCTCGGCGGCCCCTGCCCGCGTCACTTTCAGCGCCGCCGCCCCGGCGGCCAGCCGCAGCGCGGCAGCGGGGCCGAAGCCCTGATCCCGCGCAGCGGCAAAATATCCGGCAAAGGTGTCGCCCGCACCGGTGGTATCGACCGGGCTCACCGCAAAAGCCGGCTGGTAGATCACCCGCCCCGCGCCAAGATCGTGCCAATCGGCGCCCTCAGCCCCGTGCGTGACCAGAACCTCGGCCACTGGCAAATCGCTCAGCTCGCAGCCCAGCGCCGCCGTCAGTTGCCCGGCCTCAACCGCATTCAGCGCCAGCGTGGTGACATGCGGCAGCACGGCCCGCACCGCCGCCAACTCAAACGGCGCCGCTGAATAGACAACCCGCAGCCCCCGGATTGCCGCAGCCTCGGCCGTCTCGGCCTGCGCCGATGTTTCGTTCTGCAGCAGCAGCGTATCGCCCGGCACAGCTGCATCCAGCGCGGCAACCGCCGCCTGTGGCGCAATCGCCCGGTTGGCGCCGGGGTGTATCACGATGGCGTTTTCGCTCGCCGCATCCAGCAAGATGATGGCGTGCCCGGTTGCCGTTTGCATCCGCGCCACCGCCGCGCAATCAACCCCCAGCGCTACCAGCCGCGCCAGCACCTGCCCCCCGTCGGGGCCAATGGCCCCGATCAGGCGCACCCGCGCCCCGGCACGCGCTGCGGCCACCGACTGGTTCGCCCCCTTGCCGCCCAGCCCCGTCGAATAGTCCAGCGCGGCCAGCGTTTCTCCCGGCTGCGGCAGATGGGGCAGCCGATAGACATGGTCGATATTGATCGACCCCAAGGTCCAGATCGTCACGGCCAAGCCCCCTTCATCTTGGTTCAAATATCCTCGGGGGGGCGCGGGGGGCAGACGGCCCCCCGCTCTACCCTCAGCCACCCTGCCCCAACCGGCAGGCTGCAATCGCCGCCATATTCAAGATGTCGTTCGCCGTCGACAGTGTCGAGCAGATCTGGATCGGCTTTTCCACCCCCGTCAGAATCGGGCCGATCACCGTGGCCCCCGCCATTTCCTGCATCAGCTTGACCGAGATCGAGGCCGAGTGCCGCGCGGGCACGACCAGAACGTTGGCAGGCCCGGTCAGTCGGCAGAACGGGTAATTCGCCATCTGGTCGGGGTTCAGCGCCACATCCACGGCCATTTCGCCGTCATATTCGAAATCGGCCTTGCGCGCATCCAGCACCGAGGGCGCCTGATGCATCTTCATTGCGCGCTCCGACACCGGATAGCCGAAGGTCGAGAATGACAGGAACGCCACCCGCGGGTCGATCCCCAGACCGCGCGCCACCATCGCGCCGCGTTCAGCGATATCGGCAAGGTCATTCTCGTCGGGCCATTCATGCACCAGCGTATCACCCATCAGCACGATCCGCCCCTTGTGCAGGATCGCGGTGATGCCCACAGCCCCATCCGAAGGCCGGGCGTCGTAGACATGGTTGATCAGTTCCAGCACATGCGCCGACTTGCGGGTGGCGCCCGTCACCAGCCCGTCGCCATGGCCATGCGCCAGCATCAGCGCGGCAAACACATGCCGGTCGCGCGCGGCCAGCTTGTGCGCATCGTGCCGGTCAAAGCCTTTGCGCTGAAGCCGCCCGTAAAGAAATTCCTTGTAGGAATCGAGGTGTTTGGTATTGCCCGCATTCACCACCTTCAACTCGCGCACCGCATCGCTCATGCCTGCGGCCTCAAGCTTTTCCTTCACATCGGCTTCGCGCCCCACCACAAGCGAGGTGCCCAGCCCCGAGCGTTGCCACGCCACCGCCGCGCGCAGCACGCGCGGATCGTCGCCCTCGGCAAAGATCATCCGGGCCTGCGCCGCCTTGGCGCGAGCGTGTATGCCCTGCAGGATGCTCGCCGTCGGGTCCATCCGCGCCCTCAGGCTTTGCGCATAGCCCGCCATGTCGATGATCGGACGACGCGCCACGCCGGTATCCATCCCGGCCTTGGCCACCGCGGGCGGGATCACATGGATCAGCCGCGGGTCGAACGGCGTGGGAATGATATAGTCGCGCCCGAAGGTCAGCTTGCGGCCATAGGCCATCGCCACTTCGTCGGGCACATCCTCGCGCGCCAGCGCCGCCAGCGCGCTGGCGCAGGCAATCTTCATCTCGTCGTTGATCGCACGGGCGTGGATATCCAGCGCGCCGCGGAACAGATAGGGGAAGCCCAGAACGTTGTTCACCTGATTGGGGTAGTCGCTGCGCCCGGTTGCCACGATGGCATCGGGGCGCACGGCGTGGGCCTCTTCGGGGGTAATCTCCGGGTCGGGGTTAGCCATGGCAAAGATCACCGGGTTGTCGGCCATGGTGGCGACCATCTCGGCTGTGACGGCCCCCTTGGCCGATACGCCGAGAAATACGTCACAACCCACCATCACGTCTTCCAGCGTGCGCGCCTCGGTGCGCGCGGCATGGGCCGATTTCCACTGGTTCATGCCCTCGGTTCGGCCCTGATAGATGACCCCCTTGGTGTCGCACATGATGCAGTTTTCGTGCCGCGCGCCCATGGTCTTGATCAGTTCAAGGCAGGCGATCCCGGCAGCGCCCGCACCGTTCAGCACGATCTTGCAGTCTTCGATCTTCTTGCCCGACAGTTCCAGCGCGTTGATCAGCCCCGCCGCACAGATCACCGCAGTGCCGTGCTGGTCGTCATGGAACACCGGAATGTCCATCAACTCTTTCAGCCGCTGCTCGATGATGAAACACTCGGGCGCCTTGATATCTTCAAGGTTGATGCCGCCAAAGGTCGGCCCCATCAGGCGCACGGCCTGAATGATCTCGTCGGGGTCTTCGGTGTCCAGTTCGATGTCGATGGCGTTCACGTCGGCGAACCGCTTGAACAGAACCGCCTTGCCCTCCATCACCGGCTTGGACGCCAGCGCGCCCAGATTTCCCATGCCCAGAATGGCGGTCCCGTTCGAGATGACAGCAACCATGTTGCCCTTGACGGTATAGTCATAGGCAGTTTCGGGCATGTCCGCGATGGCCTGCACCGGAACCGCAACGCCGGGCGAATAGGCCAGCGACAGGTCGCGCTGGGTCGTCATCGGCTTGGTCGCCGTGATCTCGTATTTGCCGGGGCGCGGATCAAGGTGATAGGCCAGCGCCTCTTCGGGCGTAATGCGGTTTTTGGTGGACATTGGGGCGGGTTCCTCCTGCAAGCCCTGCCCTCTTAGCGCCACCGCGCCTGCGCCTCAATGGATTTGCCGCTTTTCGGGCCAGTGGCGGTTTTGTAGGGTCATCCGAAAAGGGGGAAAAGGGTGTCCGAGCCGACTGTCACGCCGATGATGGCGCAATATCTGGCGATCAGGGAAGCGAACCCCGGCGCGCTGCTGTTCTACCGGATGGGCGATTTCTACGAAATGTTCTTTGACGACGCCGTGGCGGCGGCGGCGGCGTTGGACATTGCACTGACCAAACGGGGCCAGCATCTGGGGCAAGACATCCCCATGTGCGGCGTGCCGGTTCATGCCGCCGAGGGCTATTTGCTGACACTGATCCGCAAGGGCTTTCGCGTGGCGATTGCCGAACAGATGGAAGACCCGGCCGAGGCCAAGAAGCGCGGGGCAAAATCGGTGGTGGCGCGCGATGTGGTGCGGCTGGTCACCCCCGGCACACTGACCGAGGAAAGCCTGCTGGAGGCGCGTCGGCACAATTTTCTGGCGGCCTGGGCCGAGGTGCGCGACGAGGGCGCGCTGGCCTGGGTGGATATTTCCACCGGCGAGTTTCGGGTGATGCCCTGCTCTCTGGTGCGGCTGGGGCCGGAACTGGCGCGCCTCGCCCCGCGCGAGGTGTTGGTCAGCGAGGCGCGAGAGGCCGATTGTGCCCCGCTGGTGGCCGAGGCGCGGGCCGCTCTGACACCGCTGAGCCGCGCGAGCTTTGACAGTCAGGGGGGCGAACGGCGGCTGTGTGCGGCGTTTGCTGTAGGCTCGCTTGAGGCGTTCGGCGCCTTTGGCCGCGCCGAATTGTCAGCGATGGGCGCAATTGCCGATTATCTGGACCTGACACAGCGCGGCAAGCTGCCACTGTTGCGCGCGCCGCTGCGCGAAAGCCCCGGCGGCACGATGCAGATCGACGCGGCTACGCGCCGAAACCTGGAGCTGACGCAGGCGTTGTCTGGCGGGCGCGACGGCTCGCTTCTGGTGGCCATCGACCGCACGGTGACGGCGCCTGGCGCCCGGCTTTTGGAGCGGCGGATTTCGGCGCCCTCGCGCGATCTGGGCGAAATCCGCGCGCGCCATGCCGCCGTGCGGTTTCTGCTGGGCGAACCCCGGCTGGCCGAAGACCTGCGCGCCGATCTGCGGCGCGTGCCCGATATGGACCGCGCGCTCAGTCGCCTTGCGCTGGACCGGGGCGGCCCGCGCGACATGGCGGCCATTCGCAACGGGCTGGAACAGGCGGGGCGCATCGCGGCGCGGCTGACCGCATCCGAGGCGCCGCACCTGCTGACCGATGCCGCCACCGCGCTGGTCGGGCATGATGCGCTGGTGGCGCTGCTGGATGCCGCGCTGGTGGCAGAACCGCCGCTGCTGGCGCGCGATGGCGGCTTTGTCGCGCCGGGCCATGATGCGGGGCTGGATGAAACCCGCCGCCTGCGCGACGAGGGGCGCGGGGTGATTGCCGGAATGCAGGCTGAATACATTGCGCAGACCGGCATCAATAGCCTGAAGATCAAGCACAACAACGTGCTGGGCTATTTCATCGAAACCACCGTAACCCATGCCGACCGGATGCTGGCCCCGCCGCTGAGCGAAACCTTCATCCACCGCCAGACCACGGCGGGGCAAGTTCGGTTCACCACGCTGCCGCTGAGCGCGCTGGAAACCCGCATCCTGAATGCGGGCGCCCATGCGCTGGAAATCGAAAAGCGAATTTACGACAGCCTGCGCGGCGCGATTCTGGATCAGGCCGGGCCGATTGGCGCGGCGGCACGGGCGCTGGCCGAAATTGACCTGACTGCCGCCTTTGCCGATCTGGCCGCCGCCGAGGATTGGGTGGAGCCGGTGATTGATGACAGCCGCGCTTTCGAGATCGAGGGCGGGCGGCATCCCGTGGTGGAATTGGCCCTGAAACGCACGGGCGAACCGTTCATTGCCAACGATTGTGCGCTGTCAGACGGCGAGACACCGGCCATCTGGCTGCTGACCGGGCCGAACATGGCGGGCAAATCAACCTTCCTGCGGCAGAATGCAATCATCGCGCTGCTGGCGCAGGCGGGTGCCTTTGTGCCCGCACGCTCGGCGCATATAGGGCTGGTCAGCCAGTTGTTCAGCCGGGTGGGCGCCGCCGACGATCTGGCGCGGGGGCGATCCACTTTCATGGTCGAGATGGTTGAAACGGCGGCGATCCTCAATCAGGCCGACGACCGCGCACTGGTCATTCTGGATGAGATCGGGCGCGGCACAGCGACCTATGACGGGCTGTCGATCGCCTGGGCGGTGCTGGAACATCTGCACGCCACAAATCGGTGCCGGGCGCTGTTTGCCACGCATTACCACGAAATGACGGCACTGGGCGCCAAACTGAGCGGCGTTGAAAACGCCACCGTTTCGGTAAAGGAATGGGACGGCGAGGTTATCTTTCTGCACGAGGTCAGGAAGGGCGCGGCGGACCGATCCTATGGTGTTCAGGTGGCGCGGCTGGCGGGGCTGCCGCAATCGGTGGTGGACCGGGCGCGGCTGGTGCTGGAGGCACTGGAATCGGGCGAACGCGAAGGCGCGGCGCGCAAACAGGCGATGATCGACGACCTGCCCCTGTTCCGCGCAGCACCCGCGCCACGGCCCGCCCCGACCCCGGCCGGGGCGTCGCCGCTGGAGAACAGGCTGAAGGCCCTGCACCCCGACGAAATGACCCCGCGCGAGGCGCTTGCGGCGCTTTACGAATTGAAGGGGATGGTGGGCAATGGTGCGCCGTAAAGGCGCACCCTACGGCTGCCTTATGACTTGGGGCTGGAGGACACGCCCACCTGAGCTGGCCGCAAAAGCCGGTCGTGAATCAGGAAACCCTCGGTCATCACCTGTATGATGTCACCCGCCCTGGTGCCGGGCAGCGGCGCCTCGAACATGGCCTGATGCTGTTGCGGGTCGAAGGCGTCGCCCACCTGCGGCATGATCGGGGTGATACCATGCTTGCCAAAGACATTGACCAGTTCGCGCAGGGTCAGTTCGACCCCCTCGATCAGGGCCGCCGCTGCGGCACGCTGTTCCTCGCCCGCGGCATCCAGCGCGCGACGCAGCGCGTCATAGACCGGCAGCATGTCACGCGCGAGCCGGGTGCCGCCGTATTGTTCGGCCTCGCGCCGCTCTCGCTCGCCGCGCTTGCGGATGTTTTCGGCATCGGCCAGCGCGCGCATGAACCGGTCCTTCAGCTCGTCCCGTTCGGCGCGCAGCGCCTCCAGCTCGCCAAAGGCCTCATCGAAGTTTTCTTCGATCTGTGCCTGATCTTCGGCAATCTCGTCTTTCTTCATATCGCTCATGCGTCTTACCCCTTGCCCCGACCGGACAGCATCCGCCCGACCAGCTGCGCTGTATAGTCCACGATCGGCACGATGCGACCGTAATTGAGCCGCGTCGGCCCGATCACGCCCACCGCGCCGATGATCTTCCGATCCGCGTTCATATAGGGAGAGACCACCAGAGAGGAACCCGAAAGTGAAAAAAGCTTGTTCTCCGACCCGATGAAAATGCGCACACCATCGCCCTGCTCGGTCAGTTCGAGAAATTCGGCAATGTCGCGTTTGCGTTCGAGATCGTCGAAAAGTGTACGAATCCTGTCCAGATCGGCCTCGGAGCCGATCAGGTTCGACCGGCCCCGCACGATCAGACGCTCATGCCGCTCGCCCGCATCTTGCCACAGGGCGAGGCCGCTTTCGACCAGATCGCGAGCGAGCGTGTCCAGTTCCTGCCGCCGCGCGGCAATTTCGTGGCCGATCTGTGCCCGCAGTTCCGACAGCGTCCGCCCCTCGGCAAGCGCGTTGAGAAAATTGCCCGCCTCGCGCATCGACGAGGGGGTTTGCCCCAAGGGCGGGGTGAACAGGCGATTTTCGACCTGTCCATCGGCAAAGACCAGCACCACCAGCGCCCGGTCCTGGGCAAGGCTGACAAATTCGATGTGGCGGATCGGCGCTTCGTGCTTGGGCGTCAGCACAAGACTGGCGCCGCGGGTGACACCCGACAAAACCGCCCCGACACGGTCAAGAAGCGTGTCAACATCCGGCTCGTTCACGCCCATCGTGGCATCGATCTTTTCACGGTCGGCGGTGGCGACCTCGCCCACCTCCATCAAGCCATCGACGAACATCCGCAGCCCCAGTTGCGTGGGCACCCGACCGGCCGAGATATGCGGGCTGTCCAGCAGGCCCATGTATTCAAGATCCTGCATCACGTTTCGGATCGTGGCGGCGCTGACCTTTTCGCTGAGAGTGCGGGTAAGCGTGCGCGAACCTACCGGATCGCCGGTATCAAGATACCCTTCAACCACCCGGCGAAACACCTCGCGGGAGCGGTCGTTCAGATCGGAAAGAAGTTTTGGCGTGTCGGTCATCTGTTCCTTCGGCCCCGACCGGAGTTAAAGGCCGCGCGGGGCTGGCGTCAATCGGGGTTGCATCAGGCGTCGGGGCAACTGTAATTGGCCCATCATCGAGAAAGGACACCCCATGCGCCCCTCTGGCCGGAATCTAAGCGAGATGCGCCCGATTTCAATTGAGACCGGGATCACGAAACATGCCGAGGGCTCGTGCCTGATCCGGATGGGGGATACCCATGTGCTGTGCACCGCCACGATCGAAGACCGCGCTCCGCCGTTTCTGAAGGGCACCGGACTGGGCTGGGTCACTGCAGAATACGGAATGCTGCCGCGGGCCACAAACAGCCGCAACCGGCGCGAGGCGGCGGCGGGCAAGCAATCTGGCCGGACACAGGAAATCCAGCGCCTGATCGGGCGCGCGCTGCGGGCGGGCGTGGACCGCGTGGCACTGGGCGAGCGGCAGATCGTGGTCGATTGCGACGTGATCCAGGCCGATGGCGGCACCCGCTGCGCCTCGATCACCGGCGGCTGGGTTGCGCTGCGGCTGGCCGTGAACAAGCTGATGAAAGCCGGGCTGGTAACCTCTGACCCACTGGTAGACCATGTTGCGGCGGTTTCCTGCGGCATCTATGCGGGCCAGCCGGTGCTGGATCTTGACTACGCCGAAGACAGCGAGGCGGGCACCGACGGCAACTTCATCCTGACCGGGCGCGGTCGTCTGGTCGAAGTGCAGATGTCGGCAGAGGGCGCAACCTTTTCGCGCGACGAGATGGGCAAGCTGCTGGATCTGGCCGAAGCCGGGATCGTCACCCTGGTGGCGGCACAGAAGGCGGCGGTGTGATGCGGCGGTTCACCGGCGACCGGCTGCTTGTGGCAACCCACAACGCCGGCAAGCTGGAGGAAATGGCGGCTTTGCTGGCGCCCTTTGGCATCGCCTGCGTGGGGGCAGCCGAGATGAGGCTGCCCGAACCCGCCGAGACGGAAACCACCTTTATCGGCAATGCCCGCATCAAGGCCCACGCGGCCGCAAAGGCCACCGGCCTGCCCGCGCTTGCCGATGACAGCGGCATCGAGGTTGAAGCGCTGGGTGGCGCGCCGGGCGTATACACCGCCGACTGGGCCGAAACGCCGCAAGGGCGCGATTTCGTCATGGCGATGACGCGAACCTGGGCCGAGCTGGAGGCGATCAACGCCCCCCTGCCCCGACGCGCGCGGTTTCGATCAACCCTTGTTCTGGCTTGGCCCGATGGGCATGACGAGGTATTCGAGGGAAAGGTCGAGGGGCAGGTCATCTGGCCGATGCGCGGCGCACAGGGGCACGGCTATGACCCGATGTTCCAGCCCGAGGGGTTCGACATTACCTTCGCCCAGATGGAACCGGCCCAAAAGAACGTGATCAGCCATCGCGCGGATGCCTTCCGCAAGCTGATGGCCTGTTTCGGGGGCTGACATGCGACGCATTTCCACCGGATCACCATTCGAGGCCACTATGGGCTATTCGCGCGCCGTGGTGAAGGGTGGCTGGTGTTTTGTGTCGGGCGTTACCGGCTATGACTATGCCACGATGACCATGCCCGAGGCCGTTGCCGATCAGGCGCGAAACTGCTTTGCCACCATCGCCCGCGTTCTGGATGAGGCGGGCTTTGCCATGGCAGACATCGTACGCGTCCAATACACCGTCACCAGTGCCGCGATGGTAGATGACCTTGTGCCCGCCCTGGGCGACGCGCTGAGCGAGATCCGCCCGGCGGCTACAATGGTGATTGCCGGGTTGATCCGGCCCGAGATGAAGGTGGAGATCGAAGTCACCGCCTTCAAAGGCTAGGCAATGGACGACTGGCGCAATGGCGGGTTCGGGCTGTACCTGCACTGGCCCTTCTGCGCCTCCAAATGCCCCTATTGCGATTTCAACAGCCATGTAGCGGCCAGCATCGACCAGAGGCGCTGGCAGGCCGCCTACCTGGCCGAGATCGCGCGCGTGGGCGCACTGACCAAGGGGCGTGTGCTGAGCACAGTCTTTTTCGGCGGCGGCACGCCCTCGTTGATGGAGCCGGACCTGGTAGCCGCGATCCTGGATGCTGTGCGCCGCACATGGCGCATCGCAAACGATCTGGAGGTGACCCTGGAAGCCAACCCCGGCAGCGTCGAGGCGGGGCGGTTCCGGGGCTATGCCGAGGCGGGGGTGAACCGGCTGTCGATGGGGGTGCAGGCGCTGAACGATGCCGATCTGGCCCGGCTGGGGCGGCGGCATACGGCGGCCGAGGCACGGGCGGCGTTTGACATTGCACGAGCGCAGTTTGACCGGGTCAGCTTTGATCTGATCTATGCGCGGCAGGACCAGACGCCCGCAGCCTGGGCCGCCGAATTGCGCGCCGCGCTGGCGATGACGGTCGATCATTTCTCGCTGTATCAGTTGACGGTCGAAGACGGCACCGCCTTTGCCGCGCGCGCCGCGGCGGGCGGCCTGAGGGGCCTGCCAGAAGACGATACAGCAGCAGATATGTATCTGATGACACAAGATATTTGTGGCGAAGCGGGGTTGCCGGCCTATGAAGTTTCCAACCACGCGCGACCGGGGGCGGAAAGCCGACACAACCTGATATACTGGCGCTATGGCGATTATGCGGGCATCGGGCCGGGCGCGCATGGGCGGCTGACCTTGCCGGAGGGACGGTTTGCGATCGAGACGCCAAAAGCGCCGGGCGATTGGCTGACGCGAGTGGAGGGCGAGGGCACCGGGGAAAGCGCGCGCGCGGCGCTGACGTGCGCTGATCAGGCGGCGGAATATCTGATGATGGGGCTTAGGCTGGCAGAGGGCATCGACACCGCGCGCCACGAGGCGCTGGCAGGACGCGCCCTGCCCCGGCAAGCGGTTCAACAGTTGCAGGATCTGGGCATGATAGAGGCCAAGGCGGACCGGTTGCACGCCACCTCGGCGGGGCGGGCGGTGCTGAACGCGGTGATCCGTGAACTGTTGCCCTGATCCTCAGCGCATGGCGCTGAGGATTTGGCAAAGCTCATCCAGTTGATCGAGACTGCGATAGGTGATGGTGAGCATACCACCATCCATGCCTTTGTGGTCGATCACCACCCGCATTCCAAGATGCGCAGAAAGATCATTCTCAAGCACGCGGGTATCGGCATCCTTTTCGGCGCGGCGGGGCTGCGATGCGCCACCCGGCGCGGCCGCCTTGCGCGGGCCTTTGGCAAGCTGTTCGGTTTCGCGCACCGACAGGCCCCGCGCCATCACCTCGCGCGCCAGCGCGGCGGGATCGGCGGTGGTGATCAGCGCGCGGGCATGGCCTGCCGTCAACTTGCCCTCGCGCAGCCATCCCTGCACCTCGGCCGGAAGCTGCAGCAGGCGCATCAGATTGGCGATGTGGCTGCGGCTTTTCGACAGCGCCTCGGCCAGCTTTTCCTGGGTGTGACCGAACCGCTCCATCAATTGCCGGTATCCCATCGCCTCTTCGACCGGGTTCAGATCGGCGCGCTGGATGTTTTCGATGATCGCAACTTCCAGCACCTCGGAATCGGTCAAATCGCGCACCACCACGGGCAGGTCGTGCAATTGCGCCAGCTGCGCAGCACGCCAACGTCGTTCGCCGGCGACGATTTCGAAATGGTCGGGCTTGGTGGGATGCTTGCGCACGATCAGCGGCTGGATGATACCCTTTTCGCGCAGAGACGCTGCAAGCTCTTCCAGCGCCTCGGGAACAAAATCGCGGCGCGGCTGTTCGGGGTTCGGCTCCAGCTTTTCGACGGGAACGAGCATTTCTCCGCGGCGCCCGCCAGCCTCGGACTGAGCCAGAGCGGTGGGCGCAAGGTTCACATCGGCCATCAGCGCCGAAAGGCCCCGGCCAAGGCCGCGGCGTTCGGGTTTCTTGTCGCTCATCCTGCAATCCTTTCGCTGCCAATCGCGCGGTCATGGCGCGAGAGAAGTTCTTGCGCAAGGGCGCGATAGGCCAGGCTACCCTTGGAAGATGGGTCATAGGCGATAACTGGCAGCGCATAAGACGGCGCCTCGGACACCCGCACGTTACGCGGAATCATGGTGCGGAAGACGAGCTCACCCAAAGTTGCCCGCGCATCAGCCTCTACATGTTGTGATAGGTTGTTGCGCGCATCATACATCGTGAGAACAACCCCCTCGATGCGCAGGTCGGTATTGGCGCTTTGGCGCACCTCGCGCAGGGTCAGCATCAACTGCGACAACCCTTCGAGGGCGAAGAATTCAGCCTGTAGAGGCACCAGAACAGAATCGGCTGCAACCATCGCGTTGATCGTCAACAGGCTGAGGGACGGCGGGCAGTCGATCAGGATAAAGTCAAATCCATAGCCGTCGATATCGGGCTGGCGCAGCGCATCATGCATCAGAAAGCTGCGCTTTTCATTCGATACCAACTCCATATCGGCTGAGGAGAGGTCGGTCGTGGCGGGACATAGCCAGAGATTTTCGACGGTGGTCGGCATGATGACATCAACCAGAGCCACATCGTCAAGAATTAGGTCATAGGTGGTATGGCGGCGATCCGCGGGCTCGACCCCAAGGCCGGTTGAGGCGTTGCCCTGCGGGTCAAGATCGACTAGCAACACGCGGCGCCCAGCCTCGGCCAACGCAGCGGACAGATTGATCGCCGTGGTTGTCTTGCCCACGCCGCCCTTTTGATTTGCGATGGCGATGATGCGCGGTGCCGGGGGGCGGGTCGGATCAGACACGGCGGGCTCCTTTGATTTCCAGCACGACCGAATCGGGGTCTGTAACGCTGGGATGCACAATCGGATCGAAGGCCCAGGCGGACCGGGCGCGGGCCAGCTCGGCGCGCCATTGCGCCCCTTTTGGAAAGAGTGCGACGCCCGCGGCGGCCAGATGGCGGTCAGCAAACTCCATCAGCTTCGGAAGCGGGGCCAGAGCCCGAGCGCTAAGAATGTTGGCGTTCAGAGGTGCAAGCGATTCTATTCGTTCGGCGCAGATGCGAACCGAAATGCCGGTTTCACGCGCAACCGTTGAGAGGAACGCCGCCTTTCGCGCGTCGGATTCGACCAGCGTTACGGCAAGGTCTGGCGCCTGTTCCGTAGCCAGAATTGCGACAACGAGGCCTGGAAAGCCGGCGCCGCTTCCCAGATCGGCCCAGATACCGGCTTTGGTGGCGGTAAGTGAGAATATCTGTGCCGAGTCCAGAAAGTGGCGTGACCATATCTGCGAAAGGCTGGCAGGCGAAACCAGATTGATGGCCGCGGACCATTTGCGCAGCAATGCGGCATAGGTATCGAAGCGAGCTTCTGTTTCACGTGAAACATTTGCCGCGCGCAGAAATGACTCGCGATCCGCCTCTGCCATCATGCCGAGCGCGCCCGTTGCTGCTGGCGCAGCTTGGCCAGAATCAGGGTCAGCGCCGCCGGCGTTATCCCATCGACCCGGCCCGCCTGCGCCAAGGTCTGCGGCTGTGAGCGGGCCAGTTTGCCGCGCAACTCGTTCGACAAACCCTGCAACGCGGCGAAATCAAAACCATCCGGGATTGCCCAGTTCTCATCCCGCTCAATGGCCTGCGCCTCGTCGTTCTGGCGCTCGATATAGTTGGCATAAAGCGCATCACGGGCAAGTTGCTCGGCAATCTCTGGCGCAATCGCGGCCAACTCTGGAGCGGCATCGCGCAATTGAGCGAACCGAACATCCGGGAAGGACAGCAACGCAAATGCGCTGCGGCGCATGCCATCTTGATTAACACGAATCCCTCGGGCCATCGCCTCTTTCGGCGTGAACTGCGCCGAATCAAGGAGACTGCGCCCCGCTTCCAACGCGGACATCTTCTGCGCAAACAGATCGGCGCGCTGGTCCGAAACGCAACCCAGCGCGCGGCCTATGCCAGTCAATCGCTGATCAGCATTATCGGCCCGCAGCGACAGGCGAAATTCGGCGCGCGAGGTAAACATGCGGTAGGGTTCGCTCACACCGCGCGTGACGAGATCATCGATCATCACGCCGATATAGCTGGTGCGGCGACTGAAGATGACAGGCTCTGCCCCACGGGCTGAAAGGGCGGCATTGACACCGGCCACCAATCCTTGTGCGCCCGCCTCCTCATAGCCCGTGGTGCCGTTGATCTGGCCGGCTAGATACAGCCCCGGCCGATCACGCAACTCCAGCGTCGGCCGCAGCGCCCGCGGGTCAACAAAGTCATATTCAATCGCGTAGCCTGGCTGAAGGATCCTCACATTCTCAAGGCCGCGGATCGAACGAACGTAATCAGCCTGTACATCCTCGGGAAGCGACGTTGAAATGCCGTTTGGGTAAACGGTCGGGTCATCTAGACCCTCGGGCTCCAGAAACACCTGATGCGAGGTCTTGTCAGCGAAGCGGACGATCTTGTCCTCGATCGAGGGGCAATAGCGCGGCCCGACTCCCTCAATATACCCGCCATACATCGCCGATCGGCTCAGGTTTTCGCGGATGATGTCATGCGTTCGCTCATTCGTGTGGGTAATCCCGCAAGACACCTGCCGCACAAAAGGCGCAGAATTCACGAACGAAAACATCACCGGGTCATCATCGCCCGGCTGGCTTTCAAGGATGTCCCAGTTGATCGTGCGGCCATCAAGGCGCGGCGGGGTGCCGGTTTTAAGCCGCCCCAACGGCAGACCCATGGCCTCGATCCGCTTTGCCAAAGGAACAGAGGGGCGATCACCCATCCGCCCGCCTTCAGAACGCCGGTCCCCAATGTGGATGAGCCCGCGCAGGAAGGTGCCCGAAGTCAGAATGACAGCCTCCGCCGTTATCTGCGCCCCATCACCCAGAATAACTCCACCGATGCGGCCCGCATTGACGATGAAATCTGTGGCTTCTCCCTCGATGATCGTCAGATTCGGTTGTGCGGATAACATCGCCTGCACAGCCCTGCAATAAAGCGTGCGGTCCGCCTGAGCGCGGGGGCCCTGAACCGCTGGCCCCTTTTTCCGGTTTAGCAGCCGGAACTGAATTCCAGCGCGGTCTGCCGCCTGCCCCATCACGCCATCCAGCGCATCAATTTCGCGCACCAGATGACCCTTGCCCAGGCCACCAATTGCGGGGTTACAGGACATGACGCCAATCGCCGCCGCCCTCAGCGTGACCAGCGCCGTGCGCGCACCCATCCGCGCCGCGGCATGGGCAGCCTCGGTTCCGGCGTGGCCGCCACCAACAACGATCACGTCAAAATGTTTCACGTGAAACACCCCTCACTTGCCAATGCAAAAGCTGGCAAAAATCTCATCCAGCAGATGTTCGACATCCACCCGACCCACAAGCATCTCCAGCGCCCGGATAGCACTGCGAAGCCCCTCAGCGGCCAGTTCAACCCTGTCCGCCCCCTTCAATACCTCAGAGCGCGCCGATTCCATAGCCTCTACCGCTCGCGTCAGCGCAAACCGGTGTCGCTCGCGCGTCATAACGCCCGCACCTGCGGCACGGGCTGACAGTATCCGCGTAATTTCGGCAACCAGACGGTCGATCCCCTCGCCTGTCTTGCCCGACACCGCAAGCCCAACCCCACCGCCCAGATCGGCCTTTCCCTGAACGATCAGATCGTCGCCCTCCGGAGCGATCAGAGGCACATCTTCGTCATCAAGCAGAAATACCCGAAGATCGGCCGCACGGGCCCGGTCCAGCGCGCGGGCGATGCCAATACCTTCGATCATGTCCTGCGCCTCACGCAACCCGGCCGTGTCCAGCACCGTCACGGCCAGACCTCCAAGGTCCATCCGCACCTCGATTACATCGCGCGTGGTGCCCGCAATATCCGAGGTGATCGCTGCCTCTCTGCCCGCCAAAGCATTGAGAAGAGTTGATTTTCCGGCATTTGGCCGACCCAGGATGGCAACCTCGAACCCCTCTCGCACCCGTTCAGCCGCACCCAGCCGGCGCATTTCATCCCGCAGGCTTGTCGCCACGCCGTCGATCAGCGCCAGAACCTCCGGCACTACGTCAACCGGCACATCCTCATCGGCAAAGTCGATTGTGGCCTCCAGCAGCGCCGCAGCACGCACCAGATCTGCGCGCCACCCATCGACCACCCGCCCCAACGCACCAGACAAAACCCGCAGCGCCTGCTTGCGCTGCGCCTCGGTCTCGGCCTCAATCAGATCGGCCAGACCCTCGACCTGCGCAAGGTCCAGGCGCCCCTGCTCCAGCGCGCGCCGGGTAAACTCCCCAGGCTCTGCCAAGCGCAGACCCGGCAGAGCACCCAGTGCACGCAGCACGGCGGAAACCGTCGCCACCGCGCCATGCACATGCAGTTCGGCCACCTCTTCGCCGGTAAAGCTGGCCCCGGCGGCAAAGCAGATCACGACCGCCTCATCCAGCACATCATCCGCCAGCCAGAGCTTGCGCAAACCAGCCACGCGCGGCTCAGGCAGGCTCCCGGCAAGGCTGCGCACGGCCGCCCAGGCCCCCGACCCCGACAGACGGATGACAGACACGCCCGCCTTGCCACGGGCCGAAGCCAGAGCAAAAATCGTATCCATCAACGTAACCCCTTATGGGTAAACGATAAAGTTCAGACCTATGGGCCGTCAGGCGTTCATCGACTCGAAAAACTCGCCATTCGTCTTGGTCTGCTTCAGCTTTGAGATCAGGAACTCGATTGCATCGGTCGTGCCCATCGGGTTCAGGATGCGCCGCAACAGATAGGTCTTCTGCAAATCTTTTGCATCCACCAGAAGCTCTTCTTTCCGGGTGCCCGACTTCAAAATATCCATCGCCGGGAACACCCGTTTATCGGCTACTTTCCTGTCCAACACGATCTCGCTGTTGCCGGTACCCTTGAATTCCTCAAAGATCACTTCGTCCATCCGGCTACCGGTGTCGATCAGCGCAGTGGCGATAATGGTCAGACTGCCGCCCTCTTCAATATTGCGCGCCGCACCGAAAAATCGCTTCGGGCGCTGCAAGGCGTTAGCATCCACACCACCGGTCAGCACCTTGCCCGACGAAGGCACAACGGTGTTGAACGCACGTCCAAGCCGCGTGATCGAATCAAGCAAGATCACCACATCGCGCTTGTGCTCGACAAGTCGCTTGGCTTTCTCGATCACCATTTCGGCCACCGCAACGTGCCGGGTCGCCGGCTCGTCGAAGGTTGACGAAATCACCTCACCCTTCACGCTACGCTGCATGTCGGTCACCTCTTCGGGGCGTTCGTCAATCAGCAGCACGATCAGATAAACCTCAGGGTGGTTCTTTTCGATCGAATTGGCGATATTTTGCAGCAGCACCGTCTTGCCGGTGCGCGGCGGCGCGACGATCAAGCTGCGCTGGCCCTTTCCAATCGGTGCCACCAAGTCGATAATCCGGGCCGAGCGGTCGCGGATCGTCGGATCTTCGACCTCCATCTTCAGCCGTTCAGTCGGATACAGCGGGGTGAGATTTTCAAACGCCACCTTGTGTCGCGCGCGTTCGGGATCTTGGAAATTGATTCGCTCGACATTGGTCAGCGCAAAATAGCGTTCATTTTCACCCGGTGCCCGCATGATACCTTCGACGGTATCGCCGGTGCGCAGCGAATGATGGCGGATCATGTCGGGGCTTACATAGATGTCATCAGGACCCGGCAGATAGTTTGCCTCGGGCGAGCGCAGAAAGCCAAACCCGTCCTGCAAAACCTCCAGCACGCCATCTCCGCCGATCTCCAGCCCTTCTTCAGCATGCTCCTTGAGGATCGAGAACATCATCTCGCCCTTGCGCATGGTCGAGGCGTTCTCGATTTCCCACTCCTCGGCCATCGAAAGCAGATCGGCCGGGCTTTTCGCCTTCAGGTCGGACAGGTTCAAACGCTCTTGGCTCATGGCACTTCCACAGGGGGCAAAGGCGCCGACGAAGGGCGCGCAAGGATGGATTCGGGAAAACCCTACGACCGGACGGTCAGGCTTGAACCGTCCCTATCCCTGCCCCTGCGCAAAGTCAACAAAGCCTCAGAATTTCAAGAATACCGCCAGAACAATCACCACCATCAGGATCGTGGGCAATTCGTTCATCATGCGATACTGACGACCCGTCAGTCGGTTTGCACCAGCCATGAAATCCTTGCGTCGTGCTGCAAGCCACATGTGAAACACCGTCATGGCAATGATCGAGAACCCTTTGGCCCAAGGCCAGATCAACGACCAGTCGATCACGCCCGGCGTAAACACCAGCATCAGTCCGAAAAACCAGGTCGAGATTGCCGAAGGGTTCATGATTGCTTTCAGCAGCAGCCGTTCCTGATGCTGAAACAACAGGTCCATCTCGCTGCCTGTGACAACGCCAGCCTTCTTCAGCCCCTCGACATGGTAGACGTACAGCCGCGGCAGATAGAACAGACCAGCCATCCAGGCCAGAACTGACATCACATGAAATGCCTTCACCCAAGGATACCAGCTCAACAGAAAATCGCCCATCATCTTGCCCTTCGCTGTGTCGGTGTCACCCTAAGAATAAGTAAAGAGATTGAAAAGATGATGATGATGTAGGGGCGGTGGACAATGTGGACTACATCGGCACACCCTGCACTATCCACAGCGCCGCAGCCTGTGGATAAAGCTGTGCCTAACTCTGAAAAATTTCCAAGTGTCAAAAATATATGTTTTATATCAACTGCTTAACATGCTATTTATTGTTTATTTAATGTGGACAATACACCGCGCTTCGTCACTGTGGCAGATCATCCACAGCTATGGGGAATTGTTCTCCTCAGGTGGAAAAGCCATCGGCTTTCTTGACAAAACCTCCCGGTTTCGGGGATCGCTGTCTGGGGCAGCAGTTTGCCTCATGGTTCGCCCCGGCTTCACCCCAGTTTATCCACAGGCTCATGCACACGCCCCTGATCCTTGCCTCCGGCTCCGAAATCCGCGCGCGGTTGCTGCGTGGCGCGGGGCTGTCGCCACAGGTGATTTCTCCGCGGATCGACGAAGAGGCGATCCGCACGGCGCTTTTGGCCGAGGGTGCAAGCCCGCGTGATCTGGCCGACCTCCTGGCCGAGATGAAAACGCGCAAGCTGTCAGAGCGGCATCCGGGTGCCTTGGTTCTCGGCGCCGATCAGGTGCTGGACTGTGACGGACAGATATTTTCCAAGCCTACCTCGCCCGACGATGCGGCAGCCCAGCTTGCGCGGCTTTCTGGTCGCAGTCACCGGCTGCTGTCGGCTCTCGTCGTGTCGCAAGACGGCAAACCGGTCTGGCGCCATATTGGCGAAGCGCGGTTGACCATGCACCCTATCCCTGAGCCGGAACGCACCGCCTATCTGTTGCGCAACTGGCCCGACATCCGCCATTGTGTCGGCTGCTACAAACTCGAAGAGGAAGGCGCGCGGCTGTTCTCGCGCATTGAAGGCGACTATTTCACCATTCTGGGCTTGCCCCTGATCGAGTTCCTGTCCTGGCTTCGGTTCCGAGGAGACTTCGCCTGATGTCCGATCATCCCCGCATTCCGCTGGCCGGTGTGATCGGTTCGCCTGTCGCGCATTCCCGCTCGCCCGCGCTGCATGGGCATTGGCTGAAAACCTACGGTATCCGTGGCCATTACGTTCCCATGGATGTCGCCGCCGAAGATCTGGAACAGGTGCTGCGCACCTTGCCCAAGGCAGGTTTCGTCGGCTGCAACGTCACCATCCCGCACAAAGAGGCGGCGCTGGTGCTGGCCGATGTCATCTCTGACCGGGCGGCGCTGATCGGGGCGGCCAACACGCTGATCTTTCGCCCGGATGGCAAGATCCACGCCGATAATACAGACGGTTACGGGTTCATTGCCAATCTGCGTCAGAACGCGCCGCAGTGGTTGCCCGCCGCCGGGCCAGCCGCGTTGATCGGTGCAGGGGGGGCGGCACGGGCGGTTCTCGCCTCGTTGCTTGAGGTCGGTGTGCCCGAAATCCGCATTGCCAACCGCACACGCGCTCGCGCCGACGCGCTGCGCGCCGAATTTGGCGCCCGCATCGTGGTCTATGACTGGGCACAAGCTGGAAACATGATGGAAGATGCGCTGACCGTGGTGAACACATCGTCGTTGGGCATGGTCGGGCAGCCCGAATTGCGGGTGCCGCTGGATGCGCTGGATTTTCGGGCGATCGTCACCGATCTGGTTTATACCCCCCTGCGAACCCGCCTGCTGGATGAGGCTGCGGCGGCGGGCTGCACCGTGGTTGATGGTCTGGGGATGTTGCTGCATCAGGCTGCACCGGGGTTTGAGCGCTGGTTCGGCACCCGCCCCGAGGTGAACGAGGCCACCCGCGCCGCCGTTCTGGCCGGATGAGCGGGCGGCGGCCGTTCCGTCTGGGTCTGACCGGCTCGATCGGCATGGGTAAATCGACCACGGCAGCGATGTTTGCCGATCTTGGGGTGCCGGTCTGGGATGCTGACGCTACCGTGCATGCCCTCTATGCACCCGGCGGTGCGGCGGTGGCCCCTATTGCCGCCGCCTTTCCCGGTGCGGTGTCCGACGGCGCCGTCAGCCGCCCCGTGCTGAAAGCGATGATCGCCGCAGACCCCCCCGCACTAGCCCGGCTGGAGGCAATCGTTCACCCGCTTGTCGTCGCATCGCGGGCGGCCTTCTTGCGCGCCCACGCTGATGCAACGCTGGTTCTATTCGACATTCCGCTGCTGTTCGAAACCGGCGCCGACGCTGATCTTGACGCAACGCTGGTCGTCTCGGCCCCGCCCGAGGTGCAGCGTCAGCGGGTTCTGGGGCGCCCCGGCATGACCGAGGATCAACTGGCGCTGATCCTTGCCCGGCAGATGCCCGACGCTGACAAGCGCGCCCGCGCCACCCATGTGATTGAAACCGAAAGCCTTGAGCAGACCCGCGCCGCCGTGCAAAAGCTGGTCAAGGAATTGGAGGCAGATCATGCGTGAAATCGTTCTGGATACCGAGACCACCGGGTTTGAACCGACCGAAGGCCACCGGATTGTTGAAATCGGCGCCGTCGAATTGTTCAACCATGTTCCGACTGGCCGGATTTATCACCAGTATATCAACCCGGAGCGACCAATGCCGCCCGAGGCTTTTCAGGTACACGGTCTTGGCGACGATTTTCTGCGCGACAAACCCAAATTCGCGCAGATCGCGCGCGAGTTTCTGGATTTCATCGGCCCCGATGCCCGCTTGGTCATCCACAATGCCGCCTTTGACATGAAGTTTCTGAATGCCGAATTGGGCTGGGCCGGCCTTTCGGTTCTGCCCGCAGATCGCGCGCTGGATACGCTGACGATGGCGCGGCGCAAATTCCCCGGCTCGCCCGCGACGCTTGATGCCTTGTGTCGCCGCTTTGGTGTCGACAACTCGGGCCGGGAAAAACACGGCGCGCTTCTGGACAGCGAAATTCTGGCCGAAGTTTATCTGGAGTTGATCGGCGGGCGACAGCCCGATTTTGTGCTGTCAGCCAGCGCGGGTGAGTCAACCGCCGCGCAAACCACACAAGATTGGCGCCCGCGCCCGCGGTCTGTCGCCCTGCCATCGCGCCTGACCGAAGCCGAGGCGCAGGCCCATGCTGCCTTTATCGAAAGGCTTGGCGCTCAGGCAATCTGGGGGCGGTTCGGCTAAGCCGCCCCGGCCTTCGCGGCTCAGATTGCCAGATCATCCAGCGATTTGCCTTCGGCAAGCGCCGCAGCCATCCAACGCGGCTTGCGGCCGCGCCCGGTCCAGGTTTCCGATGGGTTCGCCGGATTGGCGTATTTGGCTGCCGCGGGCTTGCGTTTCTTGCCCGAGAAAATCGCCGTCAACTCGGCCAGATTATAGCCCATCTTGCGCGCGGCCTCTTCCAGTTCCGCCAAGGCCTCTTTCATTTTGCGATCTTCGAACGTGGCAATCGCACGATCGACACGAGCCCGGAGGGCCTTCAACTCGTTAAGAGACAGGGTGTCCAGATCGTTATACATTTCTTGTTCCCGTCATATTGGAGATTTTCCCTTATTCTCCATTGCGGCTAGATAATCAAGAAACAAAACCCCCGCCAATTGGCGGGGATTTTGATCTGTAATCAACTTTTCTGTTATTTCGGGCTTCTTTTGGCAAGAATCCGCTGCAATGTCCGTCGGTGCATGTTCAGCCGCCGCGCGGTTTCGCTGACATTGCGGTCGCATAGCTCATAGACGCGCTGGATATGCTCCCAACGCACACGGTCTGCAGACATCGGGTTTTCGGGCGGTGGCGGCAGTGTTTCGCCACGCGCCAGCAGGGCGTTGGTGATGTCATTGGCATCGGCGGGTTTTGACAGGTAATCCGTCGCGCCGATCTTGACCGCAGCCACCGCCGTGGCAATGGCGCCATAGCCGGTCAGAACCACGATCCGCGCATCGGGGCGGCGTTCACGAAGAAGCTCCACCACGTCGAGGCCGTTGCCATCTTCAAGCCGCAGGTCAACCACCGCATAGGCCGGGGCGCGCGTCTGGACGATTGACTTGCCGGCGGCAACGCTTTCAGCCGTTTCGGTCAGGAAGCCGCGCTTTTCCATCGCCCGCGCCAGACGGGTCAAAAAGGGGATGTCGTCATCAACCAAAAGCAGCGACCGATCCGGCCCTAGTTCGGCGAAGTCTTCCTCGGTCATGTCCACCCCTCGACTGTTGCTTGACTTCGGTTCTAAGGGGTTGCGACGAAATGGTCAATTTCTGCGTATCGCGGTTGTCACAGTCTTTTCTGGCAAGCCCGTGGCAATCGCGGGCGGCGGCCTGCGACCTGTTGTTTTCAAAGCTATTTTGGCGCGGCCTCGACAAAGCAGGCAACCCGCCGTGCCATGTCTTTGGGGGTGGTGTCACGGTCGAAATTCTCGACAAAGCCGATTTCGGGGAAAACCAGATAGGTCTGGGTCGAATGGTCGATCAGATAGTAGGGGTCGTTCGGATCCTGGATCTTGTAAAAGGTCCGGTAGGCCTGGCTTGCCGCCTTCACCTGTTCGGGTGTGCCGGTCAGGCCAATCATTCGCGGATGCAGGATGTCGGTGAATTCGGCCAGCAGTTCCGGCGTGTCACGCCCTGGGTCAATCGAAATGAACACCGGCGTCACCAGATGGCCCATCTGTTCCAGCAGATAGACGGCCTCGGCATTGCGGCTGTTGTCCAGCGGGCAGACATCGGGGCAGAAGGTGTAGCCAAAATACAAAAGCGTAGGCCCGGCGATCACGTCGCGGTCTGTTACCGCCTTGCCTGTTTCGTCGGTCAACGAAAATGGCCCGCCGATTGGCGCGGGTCGGCCGGTTTCGCGGCATTGCGCGAACGGATCGCTGGCTTTCGCGCGGGTCATCGCAAAGCTGACCCCCAGCGCGATGGCCACCACGCCCAAGGCGGCGATTGCGGCGGTTCTGGCGGAAATCGGCATGGTGCTCTCCGTTTTCATGGCTGGCGCATTGATTGCCCAAAGCGTGGCGACTATCAATCGAAACAAACCCTTCCCGACAACAGGACCGGATATGCCCCGCTCGATCTTTCCGCAGCGAGAAATGCACAGCGACTGGGTCCGGCTTCGGACGTTGATCTACCTGCGCTGGACGGCTGTTTTTGGCCAGTTGACCGCGATCATCGTGGCATGGGTGTTTTACGACATCGCGCTGAACCTCTGGCTGTGCTTTCTGGTGGTTGGCGCGGCGGTGGTGGCCAATCTGGCTGCCATGAGGTTTTTCCCCGAAAACCGCCGCCTGTCGGAAAGCGAAGCAATGACGATGCTGCTGTTCGACACCGCTCAGTTGTCGTTCATGCTGGCGCTGACCGGCGGGCTGAACAACCCGTTTGCGCTGCTGATCCTTGTGCCCGCCACAATTGCCGCCACCGCGCTTCAGACCCGCTCGCTGGTGTTTGTGGGCATGGTCACGATCCTGCTGGTGACCATCCTCGGTCTGGGCGACGCGTCACTTTACACCCGCAGCGGTGAGGAAATTCTGGTCCCCGAGGTGTTCAGCTTCGGCTACTGGATGGCAATCGTGATCGGTGTGGTTTTCCTTGGGCTTTACGCCCGCCGCGTCTCGTCCGAGATTCATTCGATGGGCGATGCGCTTCTGGCAACGCAGATGGCCCTGTCTCGCGAACAGAAGCTGACCGATCTGGGCGGCGTGGTGGCCGCTGCTGCGCATGAGTTGGGCACGCCGCTGGCCACGATCAAGCTGGTTTCGGTCGAACTGGCCGACGAACTGGGTGACCGGCCCGATTTGCGCGCCGATGCCGAACTGATATGCGAACAGGCCGACCGTTGCCGCGATATCCTGCGCTCAATGGGCAGGGCCGGAAAGGATGACCTGCATTTGCGCATCGCCCCGGTTCTGGCGGTGCTGCGCGAGGCCGCAGAGCCGCATATGGACCGCGGCAAGACGATTCTGTTCGAGGCCGTTCCCGGCGCCGATAGTTCTGGTAAGCACCCCAATATCTATCGCATGCCCGAGGTTATTCACGCCCTGCGCAACTTTGTGCAGAACGCCGTGGATTTCGCAAAATCGACCGTCTGGGTCGAGGCGAAATGGACCGAAGAGCATATCGTTGTGCGGGTGGTCGATGATGGCCCCGGCTACCCGCCCAGCCTTCTGGGCCGGATCGGCGACCCGTTCCTGACCTCGCGCCGCCCCGAGGCCGAACGCCCCGACAGGCCGGAATACGAAGGCATGGGGCTGGGCCTGTTCATCGCCAAGACCCTGCTGGAACGCACCGGCGCGCAGGTTGAATTCTACAACAGCACACCGCCGCTTCAGGCCGACGATGGCCCGGCTCAGTCGGGCGCCGCAATCGAGGTGATCTGGCCGATTTCCCGCATCATCGCGCCCGAGGGCGCATTGGGCGAAAATGTTCCGATCACTGGCTAAGGCGGAGCCGGGGAGGGGCAGCGCCCAATCTGGCTTAACCCGCCGTTAACCATTCCTGACCATCCTGAGCCAATCGGAAACCGGGCCTAGCGGGGTGTCATGCTGGAAAACTGGGGGTTGGCTCTTGTCATCGTGGCAAGCTCGGTCGCATCGGCGTTGATTGCGCTGATGCTGATTTCGCTTGCCCCCGGCACCGGGCGGCGCCGCGCCAGTGCTGCGGAGCGGCCGCCGCTGGAGGAAACGGTGTTTCTGTTCGACGATCAGCTATTGATCGACGCCACTCCACCGGCTCGCGCTCTGCTGGAGGCGGCGGCGGTCAGCGGCAGCGACTGGGCAAGGCTTCTGGCCTTTCTGAGCCCGCGTTTTGGTGACGTGTCGGCAGATATGGCCAGTTTGGCCGATCGTGGCCGGGTCGAACTGGTCTCTCGGTCTGATGCAGAAACAGCCGCCCCCCTGCGGCTTCTGGCAGAGGACGTGAAT
This sequence comes from Phaeovulum veldkampii DSM 11550, assembly GCF_003034995.1. Lineage (GTDB taxonomy): Bacteria > Pseudomonadota > Alphaproteobacteria > Rhodobacterales > Rhodobacteraceae > Phaeovulum > Phaeovulum veldkampii. The sequence goes on from NZ_PZKF01000012.1 coordinate 53,827, forward strand.
GGCCTGGCCCGGATCACCCTGATCGATCCTGAGGCCGAGGGCAGCGGTGTTCTGGTCGATGGGCTGAGCCAGCGTGCGATGGAGGATGAGTTGGCCCAACTGCGAGCCACGGTCGATGCGCTGCCCGCATTGGCCTGGCGCGAGGGGCCCGATGGCGCGGTGACCTGGGCCAACCGCGCCTATCTGCTGCATTCCGACGCTATCGAGGCTGCCGATGACACAATGGTCTGGCCGCTGCCGCGCCTGTTCGATCTGCCCCCCGGCCCTGCCACAGCGCCCCGCCGCTGTCGGCTGGGCGATGAGGGCGAGCATCCGGCCTGGTTTGATTGCTACAGCGTCGGGCCGGACCATGAGGGCCTGCACTTCGCCTTGCCCGCCGATGCCGCGGTGCGCGCCGAACGCAGCCTGCGCGAATTCGTCCAGACCCTGTCCAAGACCTTCGCCGATCTGCCGATCGGGTTGGCGGTGTTTGACCGGCAGCGTCTGTTGCAGATGTTCAATCCGGCGCTGGTCGATCTGATGCAGCTTGGCCCTGATTTCCTGTCGGCCCGGCCCACGCTTTATGCCTTTCTGGACCGGCTGCGCGAAACCCGGATGATGCCCGAACCCCGCGATTATCGAAGCTGGCGCCAGCAGATGACCGAGTTGGAACAGGCCGCGTCGGCGGGGTATCACGCCGAAACGTGGTCGCTGTCCGGCGGTCAGACCTACCGCGTCACCGGCCGCCCACACCCCGGCGGCGCTGTGGCCTTCCTGTTTGAGGATATATCGGCCGAGGTTTCCCTCACCCGCCGCTTCCGCGCCGAGCTGGAACTGGGCCAAGAGGTTCTCGATGCGCTGGAAGAGGCGGTGGCGGTGTTCCTGCCCTCGGGCGATCTGGTCAATTCGAACGCCGCCTATGCCCGGCTTTGGGGGGTGGACCCGTCCAGCACGCTGGGCCGCGTCACGGTGCTGGATGCCGCCCGCGTCTGGCACGACCAATGTCGTCCGACCCCGATCTGGGCGGAGGCGCGTGATTTCGTCGTCCGGCTGGGCGACCGCGCGGCCTGGTTTGCCGGTGCCGAACTGACCGATGGCCGCACGCTGTCGTGCCGGTTTGTGCCGCTGTCGGGTGGCGCCACGCTGGCCGGGTTCCGGCTGGCCGGGCCACTGCCCGCACCGCGCCGCCCGGCGGCATTTGCCGACATCGGCTGATCGTGCCGAATGCGCCTTGCAGCCCCGGGGCCGCGCGGTAAAACTGCCCGCCATGGCCACCTGCGCAACCCTGACCCTGCCGCTGCCCGACGCCCAGGCGACCGCCCGTCTGGGCGCGCGGCTGGCGCCCCTTTTGGGCCGCGCAGATGTGCTGTTGCTGGAGGGCGCCATTGGCGCGGGCAAGACCCATTTTGCCCGTGCACTCATTCTCGCCCGTCTGGCCGCTGTCGGGCGCCGCGAGGATGTGCCCTCGCCCACCTTCACCCTGGTTCAGACCTATGAGGCCGGCGATCTGGAGGTCTGGCACGCCGATCTGTATCGCCTGACCCGGCCTGACGAGATCGCCGAACTGGGCCTGGAAGAGGCCTTCGACAGCGCGCTTTGCCTTGTCGAATGGCCTGACCGGATGGCTGATCTTGCGCCCGACACGGCGCTGCGCCTCAGCTTTCGGCCTGATGCGGGCGAGGGGCGGGTGGTCACCCTCACCGGCCCCGAGTCGCGCTGGGCGCCGGTTCTGGCGAGGCTTGCCAATGGCTGACCGCGCCGCCCGGATCGACGATTTTCTGTCTGCTGCGGGTTGGGCCGGGGCCGCGCGCGCGCCGCTGGCGGGCGACGCCTCGGCGCGTCGGTATCTGCGGCTGACCCACGGCCCCCGCCGCGCGGTTCTGATGGATGCCCCGCCCGAAACCGGCGAAGATGTGCGCCCCTTCCTGCGCATGGCGCGCTGGCTGGCCGAACAGGGCCTTTCGGCCCCGGCCATCCTTGCCAAAGATACCGCCCGCGGCCTTCTGCTGCTGGAGGATCTGGGCGATGATCTGCTGGCCCGTCTGATCGCCGCCGATCCTGCGCGCGAGGCCCCGCTTTATGCTGCGGTCACCGAGATTTTGTTGCACCTGCACACCCGCCCCGTGCCTGGCTTTCTGACCCCGCTTGACGGCCCGGCGCTGGGCGATCTGGTGCGGATCGTGGCCGACTGGTATCTGCCCGGCATTGGTGCTGCGCCTACTGCGGCGGCGGGTGAAATTCCGGGCCTGATATCGGTCGCCTATGCCCGGCTGAACCATGAGGCGCCGGTGGTGGCGCTGCGTGATTTTCACGCCGAGAACCTGATCTGGCTACCGGGCCGCAGTGGTCCCGCGCGGCTTGGCCTGCTGGACTTTCAGGATGCCGTTGCGGCGCATCCGGCCTATGATCTGGTGTCGGCGCTGCAAGATGCGCGCCGCGATGTGCAGGCCGCAGTCGCCGCGCGCGAATGCACCCGCTACGCCGCGGCAGCGGGGCTTGATCCGGCGCGCTTTGCGGCGGTTTATGCGCTGCTGGGGGCGCAGCGGTCGCTGCGCATTCTGGGGGTTTTTGCCCGGCTGTGCATGGCGCGCGGAAAGCCGGGCTATGTCGCGCTGATCCCCCGCGTCTGGGGCCATGTTTGCCAAAACCTCGCGCATCCCGAACTTGCCCCCCTTGCCGCCGCCGTGCGCGCGGCCCTGCCCGCACCCACGCCCGAGCGGCTGAACCGGATCACAGACCAATGTGCCCAGCACCCGATGCGTTGATGCTGTTTGCCGCGGGCTTTGGCACCCGGATGGGCGCGCTGACTGCGACGCGCCCCAAACCGCTGATCAAGGTGGCGGGCCGCGCGTTGATCGACCATGCGCTGACACTGGCCGAGGCGGCTGCGGTGGTGCGGATCGTGGCCAACACGCATTACCTGGCCGACCAGATCGCCGCGCATCTTGCCGGGCGCGGTGTGCGGATCTCGGCCGAGCCGGAGCGGATTCTGGAAACCGGCGGTGGTTTGCGGGCGGCGCGGCCTCTGCTGGGCGCGGGGCCGGTGTTCACGCTTAACACCGATGCTGTCTGGACCGGACCCAACGTGCTAAAAACCCTGCGCGCGGCCTGGTGCGCGCCGATGGGTGCGCTATTGGCGCTGGTGCCGCCCGATCGTGCGCTGGGCCACACCGGCCCCGGCGATTTCACCCTTGGCCCCGATGGCCGCATCACCCGCGGCCCCGGCTATGTCTATTCGGGGGCGCAGATCGTCGATCCCGCGGGGCTTGAAGATATTCCCGAGGCGGTTTTTTCGCTCAACCGCCATTGGGACAGGCTGATCAGCGAGGGTCGCGCCTTTGGCGTCATCCACCCCGGTGGCTGGTGCGATGTGGGCCGCCCCGAAAGTATCCCGCTGGCCGAGACGATGCTGCGGGCCGCCGATGGATAGCCGCGGCCTGTTTGCCCTGCCCCCCGGCACCGATTTTCCGCGCGCGCTGGTTGCGGGTCTGATCGAACGGATGGAGGGCGCCCCGCCCGAGGCGATGGCGCGGGTGCATCTGTATCTGAACACCGGGCGGATGCTGCGGGCGGTGCGTGCGGCCTTTGACGAAACCGGCACCCGGCTTTTGCCGCGGATGCGGCTGATCACCGATCTGGGCGCCGATCCCGTGCCGGGGCTGCCGCCTGCGGTGCCCCCCCTGCGTCGGCGGCTGGAACTGGCGCAACTTGTCGCCGGGCTGACCCATAGCCTGCCCGATTTTGCCCCCGGCACGGGGCTATACGCGCTGGCCGACAGTCTGGCCACCCTACTGGCCGAGATGCAGGGCGAGGGTATCGCACCCGAGGCGCTGGAGCGTCTGTCGATCGCCGACACCCATTCTGAACACTGGGGCCGCAGTCTTGCCTTTCTGCGTATCGTCGCGCGGTATTTCGACCCTGACAGCCCGCCCGACCCCGAGGCGCGCCAGCGCCGGGTGATCGCGGCGCTGGCGGTGCGCTGGGCCGAAAACCCGCCTGATCATCCGGTGATCGTGGCAGGTTCCACCGGGTCGCGCGGGGCCACGGCACTGTTGTTGAAGGCGGTGGCGCAGCTGCCGCAGGGCGCCGTGGTGCTGCCGGGGTTCGATTTTGCCCAGCCCGCAGAGGCCTGGGATAATCTGATCGCTGGGCCGGTTCCGGCCGAGGATCATCCGCAATATCGCTTTGCGCTGCTGATGCGGGCGCTGGGCCAGCCGCCCGCCCAGGTGCGGCCCTGGCACAGCACACCCGCGCCTGTGCCAGCCCGCAATGCGCTGGTGTCGCTGGCGTTGCGCCCCGCCCCCGTCACCGATCAGTGGATGACCGAGGGCGCGCGGTTGGCTGATCTGCCCGCCGCGACCGAGGGGATGACGTTGATCGAGGCGCCAGACCCCCGGTCCGAGGCGCTGGCGATCGCGCTGATCCTGCGGCAGGCGGCCGAAACCGGCGCCCGCGCCGCGCTGATCACCCCTGACCGGCTGCTGACCCGCCGTGTTTCTGCTGCGCTCGGCCGCTGGGGTATCCTGCCCGATGACAGCGCAGGCCAGCCGCTGCCGCTGTCGCCACCGGGCCGGTTCTTGCGCCATGTCGCGGCGGTGATGGGGCGCAAGCTCACGCTTGAGGCGCTGTTCGTTCTGCTCAAGCATCCGCTGACGGCGACGGGCGCGGGCAACCGGGGGCCGCATCTGCGTTTTACCCGCGATCTGGAATTGCACCTGCGCCGCCACGGCCCCGCCTTCCCCGATGCCGCCGCCCTGCGCCGCTGGGCCGGGGCCGAGGCAGACCGTCTGGCCTGGGCTGACTGGCTTGGCGGCACCATAGCGGAGCTGGACATGATCACCGAGGCGCCGCTGGCCACCTGCATCGACCGCCATCTGGCCCTTGCCGAGACCCTTGCCGCTGGCCCCGGCGGCCATATCGAGACGAGCGAACTGTGGCGCAAGGAAGGCGGGCAGGAAGCCGCGCGGATCATGGCCGATCTGGCGCGCGAGGCGGGCCATGGCGGCGTCTACACCCCCGCCGATTATGCCGATCTGTTGGCGGGGCTGTTGCAGGGCGGCACGGTTCGCCAAGGTGCCGCGGCGCATTCCGGCATCATGATCCACGGCACGCTGGAGGCGCGGGTGGCGGGCGTCGATCTGGCGATCCTTGCCGGGCTGAACGAAGGCGCCTGGCCGCAGGCTACCGCGCCCGACCCCTGGCTTAGCCGCCGGATGCGGCAAGAGGCCGGTCTGTTGCTGCCCGAGCGTCAGATCGGCCTGTCTGCGCATGACTTTCAGCAGGCCATCGCCGCGCCCCGCGCCGTGCTGACCCGTGCGCGCCGCGATGCCGAGGCCGAATGTGTGCCCTCGCGCTGGCTGAACCGGCTGGTCAACTTGATGGCGGGCCTGCCCGCGGCGGGCGGCCCCGCCGCGCTTGAGGGGATGCGCGCGCGGGGCCGCCACTGGCTTGATCTGGCCGCATCGCTGGAGGCGCATCAGGTCGCAAGCCTGCCTGCCGAGGCCCATGTTCCGGTCGCGCGGCCCGCGCCCCGCCCACCCGTTGCGGCGCGGATGCGCGAACTGCCGGTGACCGCGATCAAGACCCTGATCCGCGATCCCTACGCCGTTTACGCCGGGCGCATCCTGCGGTTGCGTCCGCTGAACCCGCTGCGCCCCAAGCCCGACCCCCGCATTCGCGGCGAGGTGCTGCACAAGATCGTAGAAGATTTCGTCAAGACCCGCCCCGAGATCGAAACTCCCGAAACCGCGCAGGCCCGGCTGATGCAGGTCACCGGGTCGGTGTTGGCGCTGCTGGTGCCCTGGCCCACCGCGCGGCGGCTGTGGCTGGCCCGGATCGCCCGCATTGCCCCCGCCTTTGGCGAGGCCGAGGCCGCCCGCGCCGCCGAGGGCGCCCCGGTGGTGATTGAAAAGAAAGGCGCTGTGCCGCTGCGCGCCCTTGGCTTTACCCTCACCGCCCGGCCCGACCGGATCGACCTTCTGGCCGATGGCAGGGTTCATATCTTTGACTACAAGACCGGCAAGCCGCCGTCGGAACGGGAAATGAAGGCCTTTGACAAGCAATTGTATCTGGAAGCGGCAATGGCCGAACGCGGCGGGTTCGAGGCCTTTGGCCCCCGCGCCGTTGCGGCGATGAGCCATATCCAGTTGGGCGGCGAGGGCGCCACCAGCCACCATGACGCTGCCCCCGATGTGATCGCCGAGACATGGGCAGGACTGGAAAAGCTGATCGCGCATTACCTGCGCGCCGATACCGGCTTTACCGCCCGCCGCGCCCTGCAACGCACCGAAGAGGCGAGTGATTACGATCACCTCTCGCGCTTTGGCGAATGGGAAATGACGGACACCCCCAACCCGGAGGATGTCTGATGCGCCGGGATGAGGCGACGATCCGTCAGGTGCAAGCGGCAGACCCGATGGCCTCGACCTGGCTTTCGGCCAATGCCGGTTCGGGCAAGACGCGGGTGCTGACCGACCGGGTGGCGCGACTGCTTCTGGCCGGAACCGAGCCGCAAAAGGTGCTGTGCCTGACCTACACAAAGGCCGCCGCGGCAGAGATGCAGAACCGCTTGCTGGCGCGGTTGGGGGCCTGGGCGATGAAGCCCGACGCCGACCTGCGCGCCGAACTTCAGACGCTGGGCGATGACGGCCCGATCCCCGCCGACCGTCTGGCCGAGGCGCGTCGGCTGTTTGCCAAGGCGATCGAAACGCCCGGCGGGCTGAAGATTCAGACGATCCATTCGTTCTGCGCCGCGCTGCTGCGCCGCTTTCCGCTGGAGGCGGGGGTGTCGCATGATTTCACCGAAATGGATGACCGCGCCGCCGCTCTTCTGCGTGCCGAGGTGATTGAGGAAATGGCCGCGGGGGGCGATGTCGCTGCGGTGGATGCGCTGGCCCGCCACTGGTCATCCGAGGATTTCGAGGGCCTGCTGGCCGAGATCGGGCGCCACGCCGAGGCCTTTGCCCAGCCGTTCGACCGGCCCGGCGCGCTGGCCCTGTTCGACCTGCCGCCCGACTATGACGAGGCCGCGTTGCGCGCTGAGGTGTTTCTGGGCGGCGAGGGCGAACTGATCGCCGCGCTGGTGCCTATCCTGCGCGCCAAGGGCGGCAATGACGGCAAGGCGGGTGACCGGCTGACCGAGGCGCCGCTGGGTCTGACGTTGCTGGAAGGCGTCCTGCTGACCGGCGCGGGCGCCAAAGACCCGTTCACTGCCAAGATCGGCAGCTTTCCCACCAAGGCCACCCGCGACGGCCCCGCCGCGCCCCTGATGCCCGCGCTTGAGGCGCTGATGCTGCGCGTCGAGGCCGCGCGCCCCCGGCGCATCGCGCTGGCGGCTGCCGAACGCACGCTCGCGCTGCACCGTTTTGCCGGTGCCTTCCTGCCGCGCTACGGCGCGCGCAAGGCGGCGCGCGGATGGCTGGATTTCGACGATCTGATCGCCCATGCGGGCAAGCTGCTATCTGACCCGTCGGTGGCGCAATGGGTGCTGTTCCGGCTGGATGGCGGGATCGACCACATCCTTGTGGACGAGGCCCAAGATACCTCGCCCGGCCAGTGGCGGGTGATCGAGCGTCTGGCCGAGGAATTTACCGCAGGCGTTGGCGCGCGGGGCGTGACGCGCACGATCTTTGTCGTGGGTGATCGCAAGCAGTCGATCTACTCCTTTCAGGGCGCCGATCTGACCGCATTCGAGGCGATGCGCGCCCATTTCGCTGGGCGCTTCGCCGCCGCGGGCCGTCCGTTGCAAGACCTGACGCTGGACTATTCCTTCCGCTCTTCCGAGGCGATCCTGCGGCTGGTCGATCTGACCTTTGACGGGCGGGTGCAAAAGGGGCTGGGCGGCGAAACCAGACATCTGGCCCATGATGCCGCTCGTCCCGGCCGCGTCGATCTGTGGGAGCCGGTTCCAAAGCCCGATGCGGGGGCGGAGGATGCCTGGGATACACCCCTTGACCTGCGCGGTGAAAGCCACGAGGCGGTGGTGCTGGCGCGCCAGATCGCCGCCGAAATCCGCCGGATGATCGCGGCGGGAACGCGCATCCCCACCAAGACAGGCCCGCGCCCGATGCATGAGGGCGATGTGCTGATCCTGGTGCAGCGGCGCGCGGCGCTGTTTGCCGAACTGATCCGCGCTTGCAAGGCCGAGGGGCTGGCGATTGCCGGGGCCGACCGGATGAAGCTGGGCGCCGAACTGGCCGTGCGAGACATCACCGCGACTCTGGCCTTTCTTGCCACGCCCGAGGATGACCTGTCGCTGGCCTGTGCGCTGCGTTCGCCGCTGTTCGGCTGGACCGAGGCGCAGCTTTACGCGCTGGCCCAGCCCCGCAACGGTTTCCTGTGGGAGGCGTTGCGCGGCACGGGCCACGCCGAAACGCGGGCGGTTCTGAGCGACCTACGCGACGCGGCCGATTTCCTGCGGCCTTATGAGTTGATCGAACGGCTTTTGACCCGGCACGAGGGCCGCGCGCGGCTGATCGCACGGCTGGGGGCCGAGGCCGAGGATGGCATCGACGAACTGCTGGCTCAGGCGCTTGCCTATGAACGCGCTGAGGTTCCCAGTCTGACCGGCTTTCTGGGTTGGCTGGGCGCCGATGACGTAGAGGTCAAGCGCCAGCCCGAGGGCGCGGGCCGGGCCATTCGCGTTATGACGGTGCATGGCGCCAAGGGGCTTGAGGCGCCGGTGGTGATCTTGCCCGATACCGCCAACCGCAAGGACATGCTGCGCGCCGAGGTGATCCGGTTGGGCGGTGCCGCGGTGTGGAAAACCCCCGCCGATGCCAGCCCCGCCATTCTGGCCGAGGCCCGGGCCGAAGCGCTGGAACGGCACCGCGACGAACGGATGCGGCTTTTGTATGTGGCGATGACGCGGGCCGAAAGCTGGCTGATCGTGGCCGCGGCGGGTGAGGTTGGCCCGGAAAGCTGGCACGCGCTTGTGGCGGCAGGGATGGAGCGTGCGGGCGCCGCGGGGCTGCGCCTGTCGGCAGCCGAGGCGTCCTTTGGCCCGGTGCGCCGCCTGTCTTTTGGCGACTGGCCCGAAGATTGCCCCGCGGCCCCGGCGCCGGGCACCGCCGCGCCCGCGCTGCCCGGCTGGGTGCTGGCCGCGCCGCCTGCGGCGGTGGCCGCGCCGCCGATCCTCAGCCCCTCGGATCTGGGCGGTGCCAAGGCGCTGCCGGGCGAGGCGGGGCTGGATGAGGAAACCGCCCTGCGCCGCGGCAGCCAGTTGCACCGCCTGTTGGAGCATCTGCCCGGCTGGCCCGTGGCCGACTGGCCACAGGTCGCGCCCGTGCTTCTGGCGGATGCCTCCGAAGCCGAGGTTGAGGCCGCGTTGAACGCCGCGCGCCGGGTGCTGGCGACCCCCGATCTGGCGCCTTTCCTCGCACCCCAGGCGCTGGCCGAGGTGGAAATCACCTCAGCCCTGCCCACACTGGGCCGCCGGATTCACGGCGCCATCGACCGGCTGCTGGTCGCCCCCGGCCTGATCCGTGTGCTGGATTACAAATCCAACGCCGTGGTGCCGCAATCTGCGCAGGATGTGCCCGAGGGCATCTTGCGCCAGATGGGCGCCTATGCCGAGGCGCTGGGCCAGCTTTACCCCGGCCACCGTGTTGAAACCGCGGTGTTCTGGACGGCGACCGCCACACTGATGCCTTTGCCAGCCGATCTTGTCGCCGCAGCGCTGGCCCGTGCCCAGGTTGCTTGACGCCGCCGGGGGCGGGGCCTAACCTCTCGTGCAATCAGTTTTGTCAGGAGATCTCCCATGGCTACCCATGCCGTTACCGACGCCACCTTTGACGCCGAAGTGCGCCAGTCAGACATCCCCGTTGTCGTCGATTTCTGGGCCGAATGGTGTGGCCCCTGCCGTCAGATCGGCCCCTCGCTGGAGGAATTGGCCAAGGAATTTGCCGGCAAGGTCAAGATCGTCAAGGTCAATGTGGACGAAAACCCCGACAGCCCGGCGATGTTGGGTGTGCGCGGCATTCCTGCGCTGTTCATGTTCAAGGGCGGCGAGGTTGTGTCGAACAAGGTTGGCGCTGCCCCCAAGGCCGCGCTGAAAACCTGGATCGAAGGCTCGATCTGATCGACCGCCGCCGCCATTGAAGGGCGCCTTCGGGCGCTCTTTTGCATGGGCGGACAATGGGCCGCCTTGCGCCGACGTGCCCCCAGGCACATATTTCCTCCGAACGAACGGGGGCGATGATGGCGGAAGACAGATTTCCCGGCTGGCACGGCACCACCATTCTGGCGGTGCGCAAGGGCGGTCGCGTGGTGGTGGCGGGCGATGGGCAGGTCAGCCTTGGCAACACCGTCATCAAGGGCACGGCAAAGAAGGTGCGCCGCCTGATGCCCGGCGGGCACCCCGTCGTGGCGGGCTTTGCCGGGTCTACGGCCGATGCTTTCACCTTGCTGGAACGGCTGGAGAAAAAGCTGGAAACCGCGCCGGGGCAATTGGCCCGTGCCTGCGTGGAACTGGCCAAGGATTGGCGCATGGACAAATACCTGCGCAATCTTGAAGCCATGCTGATCGTCACCGACGGACGCACGCTGTTTGTCATCACCGGCGCGGGCGACGTTTTGGAGCCGGAACATGATGTGGCCGCCATCGGCTCGGGCGGAAACTTTGCGTTGGCAGCCGCCCGCGGGCTGATGGAAACCGATTTCGACGCCGAAACCGTGGCCCGCAAGGCGATGGCGATTGCGGCCGATATTTGCGTGTTCACAAATGGCAATCTGACGGTTGAGTCGATCAATGGCTGAAACCATCGACGACAGCCTGCGCGCCGCCGCCGCCGGCATCGTGACCGAGGCGCAGGCAGCCTCGGTTCTTGCGCTGCACCATGCCCGCGCCGGTCGGCGCGAGGGTATGCCCGCCGAGGATGAACCTTTCGAATTTTTCCGTGGCTTCTCCGAAATCTTTGTTTCGGTCGGCCTTGTGATCCTGTTTTCCGGCGTGGGGCTGCTGGTCACGCTGCTGTCGGGCTTTGGCGCGCTGGTGACGGTGCCCGCGGTGGGCGCGGCGCTGGCGTGGTATATGGCGGGCTATTTCACGATCCGGCGGCGGATGAACCTGCCGTCGATGGTGCTTGCGCTGGCCTTTGGCGGGGGCGTGTTCCTGTCGGTCTCGATTTTGCTGAACTGGTCAGGCGCCAGCCCGCGCGGGGTGCTGACCTGGGCGGCGGTGGCGGGCATGGCGGCCATGGCCGCCTTTTACGGCCGCTTCCGTTTGCCGTTTGCAATGTTCGTGACGGGCCTGTTCGGGCTGGTGCTGACCTATACGCTGACCGCCTCGGCGCAATCCATGCTCAATCTGGGTCGGGCCGAATTTGGTGGCCTGTTCGACCTGCGCAACAGCCCCGAATTTGCGCTGGCCACGCTGGGCTTTGGCATGGCCGCCTTTGTCGCCGCCATGAGCTTTGACCTGCGCGACCCGCACCGTCTGGGCCGCCATTCGGCCACCGCCTTCTGGCTGCATCTGATGGCGGCGCCTGCGCTGGTGAATACGGCGGCGATGACGCTTTACAACATCGGCACCACCACCGGCATGATTGCCACCGCTGCGGCGCTGGCCGCGATTACCGCGTTGGCGCTGGTGATCGACCGTCGGTCGTTCCTGACAGCGGGCATCGCCTACCTTGCGGCGCTGATCGTCTGGGCGGTGCAGGGTGACGGCGCTGTTAGCGCCCGGCAATGGGCCGCGATCCTGATCGGCCTGGGCGCGGTTCTGACCGCGATCGGCACCTGGTGGGTGGCCCTGCGCGCCGCCCTGATGCGGGCCTTGCCCGATTTTCCCGGCAAGCGCCGGTTGCCCCCCTATGCGGAGTGATCCATGACCACCCTGACCCCGCGCGAGATCGTGTCCGAGCTTGACCGCTTCATCATCGGCCAGGGCGACGCCAAGCGCGCCGTGGCCGTCGCCTTGCGCAACCGCTGGCGCCGCAAACAACTGGCCGACGATCTGCGCGAAGAGGTTTATCCCAAGAACATTTTGATGATCGGCCCCACCGGCGTCGGCAAAACCGAGATCAGCCGCCGCCTTGCCAAGCTGGCCAAGGCACCGTTCCTGAAGGTGGAAGCCACCAAGTTTACCGAAGTGGGCTATGTTGGCCGCGACGTGGAACAGATCATCCGCGATCTGACTGACGCCGCCATCGTCGAGACCCGCGCCCGGATGCGCGAGGAGGTCAAGGCGCGCGCGCAGAAGGCCGCCGAAGACCGGGTGATCGAGGCTATCGCCGGGGTCGATGCCCGCGAGGGCACGCGCGAGATGTTCCGCACCAAACTGCGCAAGGGCGAGTTGGACAACACCGTCATCGAGGTCGAGGTTGCGGATGTGGCCCCCGCCATGCCGATGATGGACCTGCCGGGTCAGAATGGCGCGGGCATGATGAATTTGGGCGAATTGCTGGGCAAGGCCTTTGGCGGCCGCAAGATCCGCAAGCGACTGACGGTGGCGGAAAGCCACGAATTGCTGGTGTCGGAAGAGGCAGACAAGCTGCTGGACGACGAGGCGGTGAAGGCTGCGGCGCTTGAGGCGGTGCAGGAATCCGGCATCGTCTTTATCGACGAAATCGACAAGGTCTGCGCCCGCGCCGAAACCCGCGGCGCCGATGTCAGCCGCGAGGGCGTGCAGCGCGATCTGTTGCCGTTGATCGAGGGCACGACGGTTTCCACCAAATACGGACCGGTGAAAACCGACCATATCCTGTTCATTGCCTCGGGCGCCTTCCACATCGCCAAGCCTTCGGATCTGCTGCCCGAATTGCAGGGCCGTCTGCCGATCCGGGTAGAATTGCGCCCGCTGACCGAGGCCGATTTCGTGCGCATCCTGACCGAAACCGACAATGCGCTGACCCGGCAATACACCGCCCTGATGGCGACCGAAGAGGTCGAGGTGGGCTTTACCGAAGACGGCATCGCCGCGCTGGCCGCGATTGCGGCCGAGGTCAACCGAAGCGTCGAAAACATCGGCGCGCGGCGGCTTTATACGGTGATGGAGCGGGTGTTCGAGGAACTGTCCTTCACCGCCCCCGACCGTGGGGGCGAAACGGTTACGGTGGATGCGGCCTTTGTCGAAAAACACCTGGGCGATCTGTCGCGGTCGGCCGATCTGTCACGTTATGTGCTGTAAGATCGGGCGCCCCCGCCCGCAGGGGGCGAGGCACTGCTCTGGTTTGGGGGCGTAAAAGCGGCTAAGGTTGCGGGCGGTCAGGGTTTGGGGGCGGAATGCAACGATTTGTCGTCATTGCGCTGGTCGTGCTGGCGGCTTGCACGCCGCGCGCCGAAATCACCTACGCGCCCGCTGCCCTGTCATCCCAGCCGCCGGTGCCGGTCTTTGTGGGCACCACCCGCGGCCCCGACCCTGACACCGGCGCCGACCTGACGCGGGGCCGGTCTGAAACCCTGCGCTTTGCCCGTTTTGACGTGTCCGTGCCGCCCGATCGCAAGGCGGGCACCATTCCCTTGCCGCCGCGCAACCGCGCGCCGGACCCGATGCGCGAGTTTTCCGTCAGCGGGCAACAACTTTACTCCGCCAAAGCGGCCTTTCGCGCCGACCTTTCGCGCGCGCTGGCCAGCCATGGCCACGAGGCGGTGATTTTTGTGCATGGCTACAACAATACGCTGGCCGATGGTGTTTACCGTTTTGCGCAGATGGGCCGTGACCTGAAACTGCCGGGGGTCTTGGTGCATTATTCCTGGCCCTCGCGCGCCAATGTGTTCGGCTATGCCTATGACCGCGACTCGGCGTTGTTTGCGCGCGACGGGTTCGAACGTCTGCTGCGCGAGGTGTCGGCGGCAGGGGCGCGGCGTATCGTTATCGTGGCGCATTCGATGGGCGGGGCGCTGACCATGGAAACCCTGCGCCAGATCGCCATTTCCGGCGATGGTGCCGTTCGAAACCGCATTGCGGGGGTCGTTCTGATCTCGCCCGATCTGGATGTGGATGTGTTCCGATCGCAGGCGCGGCGGATCGGGCGGCTGCCGCAGCCGTTCATCATCTTTACATCGGAACGCGACCGGGCGCTGGCGCTCTCGGCGCGGGTGGCGGGCGAGGGCGAGCGCCTGGGCAACCTGCGCGATGTCACGCGCGTTGCCGATCTGGAGGTGACGATGGTCGAGGTTGGCGCCTATTCGTCGGGTGACGGTCATTTTACCGTCGGCTCATCGCCCACGCTTCTGGCTCTGCTGGGGCGGGAAGGCGAGTTGAACGCTGCCTTTGCCGGCGACCGTTCGGGGCAGGCGGGGCTGTTGCCCGGCTTTGTGTTAACCGTGCGCGATGCCACCCGCATCGTTCTGGCCCCGGTCGAGGAGCTGGTCGAGGGAATGGCGAACTAACCGCCCCGGCGCAGGTAGACGTAATAGGCGCCCGCGCCGCCGTGTTTCAGGTGTGCCTGCGAAACTTGCAGAACCACCTGCCCCAAGGGCGGCTGATGCAGCCAGTGCGGCACCTGATGCCGCAGCACGCCCTGTCGTTGCGGGATCGGCCCCTCATCATGGCCACGCTTGCCCTTGCCGGTAATGACCAGAACCAGCCGCCGCCCGGCTGTATGCGCGTTCAGCAGAAAGCGGATCAGTTCGGGGTGCGCCTCGGCCAACGTCATGCCATGCAGGTCGATCCGCGCCTCGGGGTCCAGCTTGCCGCGCGTCATCTTCTGATGCGCCTTGCGGTCCATGCGGATCGGCGCTTGCGCCAGCCGTTCGGCGGGGGAGGGGGCAAGATCAACCCGCAGGGCCGCCGCCCTGGCCGACTGGCCGATGTGGAACCCGGCAAAATCGGACCGGGATTTTTGGGGCGGGGCAGGCTGCTGCGGCGGTTTGGGCGGGTCGTTGTCATCGGCGGCTGCGGACCGTGCGGGGTGCAAGGCGGTTGTGCTGGCGGCCACGCGCAGCCACAGATCGCGTTCCTCGGCGCTTGGCTTGCGGGGGCGGCGGCGGGTCATGTGGCCGCCTTCGGGTGCAGCACCCGGATCTGGCCCATGGCATTCAGCGCACCGGCCCGCGCGCCCGCCGCCGCGCCTGTGCCAAAAAAGATATCGCCCCGCCCGGCCCCCCCGGATGGCGCTGCCG
This sequence comes from Phaeovulum veldkampii DSM 11550, assembly GCF_003034995.1. Classification (GTDB taxonomy): domain Bacteria; phylum Pseudomonadota; class Alphaproteobacteria; order Rhodobacterales; family Rhodobacteraceae; genus Phaeovulum; species Phaeovulum veldkampii. The sequence goes on from NZ_PZKF01000012.1 coordinate 68,869, forward strand.
GTATCTTGCGCGATCATCAGGCGCGGGGGCAGGCCGGGGCAGGCGACCCAGACCGGTGCGCCCAGCGGCACATGCGCCGGGTCAACCGCAAGGCTGCGCAGCGCGGTCAGCGGCCTGCCCATCGCACCCTGCGGCCCCGCGTCTTCGGGCAGGTCCAGCGGGCGGAAAAAGACGAATGAGGGGTTTTCGTTCAGTAAATCGGCCACCTGCGCTGGATGCGCCGCGCACCAGTCGCGGATCGCCTGCGCCGACATCTGACCCGCTTCAATCGCCCCGCGATGGATCAGTGCGGCCCCGATCGAGCGGTAGGGGTGGCCGTTCTTGCCCGCAAATCCCAGCCGCAGCGAGCCGCCGCCTTCCAGCATCACCCGGACAGATCCCTGCACCTGTGCCAGAAATGCCTCGATTGCGGTTTCCAGCCAGACCAGTTCCAGCCCGGCCAGCGCGCCGGTGGCGGCAATCTCGGCGCGGGTCAGCCAGGGCTTGCCCGGTGCAAGCCCGGCGGGGGCGGCGTAAAGCGGATGGGCAAAGCGCGCCGAGGGCGCCTGTGCGCCCGGCACCGCAGGTTCATAATAGCCTGTGAGCCGTGCTGGCGTGGCGATGGAAGCGGGGTGAAAATGCGCCTCGAAAAACGCTTTGGCCACGCCCCCAATCGGGGTTTGTGGCGCCTCGGACCACAGGTCACGGGTGACGCAAAACGCCGCCAATGCGGCGGCGTGATCATCCTCGGCCCAGCCGGGAAGGTCGCAAAAGCCGGGCCCGCCCGCCATTCTCGGGCGTCAGCCGCCAGTGGCGACAAGCTGCCAGTTCGGATCGGCGCTGCCCATCTTGCGCGCAAAGGTCCAGACATCGCGCTGCTTTCTTGACGCCTTCGGATCGCCTTCGACGACATCGCCTGCGGCGTTGCGCGCGACCGAGACCAGTTCGCCCATGAAGCGCACGGTTACTTCGGCCTCGCCCGAGGTGCGGTCGAAGTGCGCATCGTGCAGAGCCAGTTCGCGCAAGCCAAGAAAATCGGCCTGCACTTTCAGACCTTGCGTTGCCCGTGTCTCTACCACCTGATCGAAGGCGTCATAAACCTCGGGGGCGAGGAACGCGCGCACCTTTTCCAGATCGCCCCGCTCGAACGCCATCAGGATCATCTCATAGGCACCACGCGCGCCTTGAAGAAACTCGTTGACCGAAAACTTCGGCTCCACCTGCTTCATCGCCGCCAGCGCGCGGGCGGCATCGCTGCCCTCGGGCACATGGTCAATGATGTCGCGGTCCGCACCGCCGTCGATCACCTCAAAGCTGCGGCGGGCGGGTTTGTCATCGGGCAGGACCACCGGCTTGACCGGCTTTTCAAACCCGTCGCGCGTGCCCAGCACGTTTTTCAGCCGCAGGATCAGAAAGATGGCGACGGCTGCCAGAACAAGCAGTTGTATCACGGCATTCGACATGGGGCGATCCTCGGGCAGGCAGCGGGGGTGGTGGCTTGGCTCATCCCCACTTATGTAGGATAAGGGCGCGGTCAAGTCCATTGCCGCGCCGAAAAGGCGCCTGCACGCAGGAAAGGGCAGATCATGTGGCTTTTTGCGGCCTTTCTTCTGGTTCCGGTCATCGAGATCGGCCTGTTCATTCAGGTTGGCGGCCTGATCGGGCTGTGGCCGACGCTGGGGCTTGTGCTGCTGACCGCGGTGGTTGGCACTGCGGTGATGCGCACGCAGGGCGCGCGCGCCCTTGCCGATCTGCAACGCGCGATGAACGAGTTGCGCGACCCGACCGCACCCTTGGCGCATGGCGCGATGATCCTGTTTGCCGGGGCACTGCTGTTGACGCCGGGGTTTTTTACCGATGCGATGGGGCTGGCGCTGCTGGTTCCGCAACTGCGCGAGGCGCTGTTGCGGCGGCTGGCGCGCCACATGCAGACGGTCAGCTTTACCATGGGCGCAAGCCGCAGGCCTGCGCCACGCGGCGATGACGTGATCGAGGGGGATTTCATCGAGATCGACCCCGAAAAGCGGCCGCCGCAGGGGCCTTCGGGCTGGACGCAGCATTGAGGCGCAAGGGTCGGGGTGTTACACCCGGTGCAACGCAGCCCACCGGAGACAGAGATGACCGATCAAGACACTGGCGCCGCCCCGCAGCAGGCGCCGCAGATGAAGATGAGCGTTCTGGCGCAATTCGTACGCGACATGTCGTTTGAAAATGTCGTCGCACAAAAGGGTCTCGGCTCGGCCGACGTTCAGCCGGAAATGCAGGTGCAGGTCAGCCTTGATGCGCGCAAACGCCCTGCCGATCACCAGTATGAAGTGATCACCAAGTTCAAGATTTCCTCGACCAACAAGGCCGACAAGGCGCCGCTTTACCTGCTGGAGGTGGATTACGGCGGCATCTTCCACATCGAGGGCGTGCCCGAAGACCAGCTGCACCCGTTCCTTCTGATCGAATGCCCGCGGCTGCTGTTTCCCTTTGTGCGCCGCATCGTGTCGGATGTGACGCGCGATGGCGGCTTTCCGCCGTTCAATCTGGATACCGTTGACTTTCTTGCGCTTTACCGTGCCGAACTGGCGCGCCGGATGGAACAGACGCGCCCTGCCGATCAGCCGCTATCCTGAGCCTGCGCTCTCTGGGATTTGCGGCAACACGCCACAGCGGCAAGCTGCCTAGGTGACGATACATGCCGCCCCCCTGACAGTTGGGGGCGGCGTTTCCATATCCGGGTGGACCATGGCAGAGATGATTCCCGCCTGGGTCGATGGCAAGCTGACCCCGGTGGACAAGGTTGATGTGCATCGAGAAGGGCTTCGCCACAGGGCGGTGTCGGTCTTTGTCATGGATGGTGAGCAGATCCTGATCCAGCGCCGCGCGACCGGCAAGTTTCATGGTGTGGGGTTGTGGTCGAACAGTTGTTGCACCCATCCGCGCTGGAACGAATCGCCCGAAGATTGCGCCACGCGCCGCCTGCGCGAGGAACTGGGAATTACCGGCATTTACCCCGCCTTTGCCGACCGGCTCGAATACCGCACAACCCTGGGCGACGGGCTTGTTGAACACGAGGTTGTCGATATCTTCCTTGCCTTTGGCTGGGTCGGCATGGCGCTGACGCCAAACCCTGACGAAGTTTCCGATCTGCGCTGGGTCGGGCTTTACGATCTCGCCGCCGATGTGGTGCGCCACCCTGATCGCTATACGATCTGGCTGCAGATTTACCTTGAAGAGCACATGGACCGGATCTTTGCGGCGCTTCTGCGCAACTGATCGCCCCTGTCGATCACATTTCAGCCCGGCGCCCGTCTGTGGTGCTGGAAATCTGCGCTGATTGCTGCGAGGCTTGGGCCTGATGGTCAGGGAGGCAAGATGGCGCAGCACGGGCCGGGCAACAGGCTGAAACGGCATCTGGCGGCAGCAGCGCTGGCGCTTGCCGTGATGCCGGGTGCGGCGGTTGCGCTGGATTTCCGCTTTGAAACGCCTGGCGCCGACAAGGCCTTGGCGGATGTGCTGCGGGGCGCATCGGTGGTCAATGCCACCCGCCAGACCACGGCCCCCGATGCGCAGGATCTGTTCGCCGCCGCGCGGGCCGATTATGGCCGCCTTCTGGGCGCGCTTTATGCGCAGGGCTATTATTCTGGCGTCATCCACATCTTGATCGACGGGCGCGAGGCGGCCGGTATCGCACCGCTTGATGCGCCCGATCAGATCGGGTCGATGATCGTGCAGGTGACGCCAGGCCCCCGCTTTGCCTTTTCCCGTGCTGCAATCGGGCCGCTGGCGGCCAACACGGGCCTGCCCGGTGCATTTGCCGTGGGGCAGCCGGCGCGGTCGGGCGCAATTGTCGATGCGGCGGCGGCGGGCGTTTCGGGCTGGCGGCAGGTGGGCCATGCCAAGGCCATGGTCGCTGCGCAGCAGATCACCGCCGATCACCGCGCCGCGCAGCTGTCGGCCGATGTGCGCCTTGCTCCGGGGCCGCGGGTCAGGTTCGGGCAATTGCAGATGAGCGGCTATAACCGGATGAACCCGCGGCGTCTGGCCAAGATCGCGGGCTTTCCCAACGGCGAGGTGTTTGACTCCGATGCGCTCGACCGGGTCTATCTGCGGCTCAACCGCACCGGCATTTTCAGCTCGGTCGCCTTGACCGAGGCAGAACGGCTTGGCCCCGGAAACACGCTGGATGTCGCGCTGAGCGTGGCCGAGGCGCCGCTGCGCCGTTTTGGCTTTGGCGCCGAACTGTCCAGCCTCGACGGGCTGAACCTCTCGGGTTACTGGCTGCACCGCAACCTGCTGGGCGGCGGAGAGCGGTTGCGCCTTGATGGCGCAATCGAGGGGATCGGCGGCCAGACCGATGAGGCCGATTACAAACTTGGCGCCCGGCTGGACCGGCCCGCAACGCTAAGCCCCGATACGTCGGGCTTTGTCACCGCCGAGATCGCGCGTTTGCATCAGGAGGATTACACCTCGAAACGCGCCAGTGTGGGTGTCGGCTTCAGCCACTGGTTCAGCGAAACGCTCAGCGGAGAGATTGCGCTGGCTGCCACCACCTCGGAGGTCGAGGATCGCGTCGGCGGGGTGGTGACCAGAACCACCCGGTTCCGCCAGATATCCCTGCCCACCGCTCTGATCTGGGACAGCCGCGACAAGCCTCTGGATGCGACGCAGGGGTTTTATATTGACGCGGGCGCCACGCCGTTTCTGGGCTTTGACACCACCGGCACCGGCGCGCAGGTAACGGCTGATGCGCGCGCCTACTGGCGCCCTGCCGCGTTTGGCCGGGTGGTGCTGGCCGGGCGGGTGCAGATCGGCTCGGTTCTGGGCTCCGACCTGCTGGAGACGCCGCGCGAATATCTGTTCTACTCGGGCGGCGGCGGCACGGTGCGGGGCCAGCCATATCAATCGCTGGGCGTGAACGTGCTGCGCGGGGCGCTTTCGCAACAGATCGGCGGGCGGTCGTTTCTGGGTCTGTCGGGCGAGGTGCGGGCCGATCTCACCGACAAGATCGGGGCCGTGGCGTTTTACGACGCAGGCCATATCGGGATTGACGCTGCCCCTGGTGGCGAGGGTGAGTGGCATTCCGGCGCCGGGCTAGGGCTGCGCTACGACACCGGGATCGGGCCGATCCGGCTGGATGTCGCGGCACCGGTTGCCGGCAATACCGGCGAGGGTGTGCAGGTTTATATCGGCATCGGGCAGGCCTTCTGATGCGCGCGCTCGCCCTTTCCCTGCTGCTCTGGCTGTTGCCGCTGGCCGCCCCCGCACAGGATGCTGCCACGACCGAGCGCGACCGCAGCTTTCTGACCGGGCTTCTGGAAGACAACCTTTCCGGCGCAGGCCGTGCGGTTCAGATCGAGGGATTTGCGGGCGCCCTGTCGTCGCGCGCGACCTTTACCCAAATGACCATCGCCGATGATCAAGGCATCTGGCTGACCCTGCGCGATGGCGCGATTTCATGGAACCGCGGTGCTCTGCTGTCGGGGCGGTTGGAGATTGCCGAACTGTCGGCAGCCGAGATCGACCTGCCGCGCGCCCCGGTTTCTGGCCCCGGCGATGCCTCCGCAACGCCCGAGGCCAAGCCCTTTGCGCTGCCCGAGCTGCCGGTGTCGGTGGAAATCGGCAAGATCAGCGCTGCGCGCGTGGTTCTGGGCGAGGCGCTGTTCGGGGCAGAGGCGGTGGTGTCGGCCGCAGGTGCCGTCAGCCTTGCGGGGGGGGCGGGCGCTGCCACGCTTGCTATCGACCGGGTCGATGGCCCTGCCGGGCGGGTCGCCCTGACTGGGGCCTATTCCAACGCCACGCGGTTGCTGTCGCTGGATTTGCTGGTGGATGAGGCCGCGGGGGGCATCGCGTCCAAGCTGCTGGGCCTGCCGGGGGAGCCAGCGATCCTGCTGGCGATTTCGGGGGCCGGGCCGATTGACGATTTCACCGCCGATGTGCGGCTGGAGTCCGACCGCCAACCGCGGCTGACCGGGCAGGTGGTGCTCCAGGCCGACCCCGATGCGACACGCCGCTTTACCACCAACCTTTCGGGTGATCTTGCGCCGCTGCTGGCGCCCGAATATCGCGCTTTCTTCGGCAATCAGGTGCAATTGCGCGCGGTTGGCAGCCGCGATGCAGGCGGCCAGCTTGACCTTACCGATCTGACGCTGCGCGCGCAGGCGATGACGGTGCAGGGCGCGCTGCGGCTGTTGCCCTCGGGCCTGCCCGACCGCGCCGATCTGCGCCTTGATCTGGGCTTGCCCGACAGGTCCGAGGTGCTGCTGCCGCTGGCCGGCGAAAAGACCTGGGTGCGGGCGGCGCGGGTGCGGCTGGGATACGACCGGGCGCAGGGCGAAAACTGGGCACTGGACGCGCGGCTGGACCGTTTGCGCCGCGCCGGGTTTGATCTGTTCGGGCTACGGGTGACCGGCTCGGGGCGTATTCTGCAAAAGGAGGGGGTGCCGCCCGCCATTGGCGGCACGCTGGATTACACCGCCAGCGGCATCGCCCCCGCCGACCCCGCGCTGGCGCAGGCGGTGGGGCCGTTTCTGTCTGGGCGGGCGGTGTTTTCCTGGGCCGAGGGGCAGCCGCTGCGGCTGCCGCGGTTCCGGGCGACGGGGCGGGGCTATGGCGTTGCGGGCAGGCTGGCGCTGACCGGGCCGGGCAGCGATCTGGCGCTGTCGGGCGCGGTCGATCTGCGCCACTCTGACCTGACCTATCTGTCGGGCCTTGCCGGTCGACCCATGGCAGGCCAGATCTCGGGGCAGGTTTCGGGCAGCTATGCGCTGCTGAGCGGCGCCCTTGATGGCGAGGCTGAACTGACCGGCACCGATGTGGCGCCGGGCATCGCGCCGTTGGACCGGCTTCTTGCCGGGCGCTCGCGCATCGCGGTTTCGGCGCAGCGCGATGGCACCGGGATCACCTTGCGCGATCTGAGCGTGACTGCGGGCACCCTCACAGGCCAGGCTTCGGGCGCGCTGTCCAGCAGCGCCAGCGATCTGGGCGCCACGCTGGATTTCGCCGACCTGCGCCTTTTGGGCGGCGGCATCGGCGGCAGGCTGTCGGCCACCGCTGCGCTGACCGGCCCCGCGCGCGCGCGGACTGTCGCCCTGCAAGGTGAGGGGCGCAATCTGGCGCTGGGTCTTGGGTCGGTCGACCGGGTGCTGGCGGGCACCACCAGGCTGTCGGCCACCGCGCAGGAACGGGGGGGGCGGTTCCGCCTGACCGGGCTGCGGCTTGAAAACCCGCAACTGACCGCGCGCGCCGAGTCTGGCGTCACAGGTGCGAACCGCCTTGGTCTGACCGCGCGACTGGCCAATCTGGGGCTGATCCTGCCGGAGTTTCCGGGGCCTTTGACGGTTGAGGGCACCGCAGATGAAGGCGCGGCGGGCTATGCGGTTGCGCTGCGCGCGACCGGCCCCGCCAGCACCAGAGCCGATATCAGCGGGCAGATCAGCGCCGATTTCGCGCGCACCGATCTGGCGCTTGCCGGTAGTGCCGAGGCGGCGCTGGCCAACCCGTTTCTGGGCGAGCGGAGCCTGCAAGGCCCGTTGCGCTTTGACCTGCGCCTGAACGGGGCGCCGGGCCTGCCTGCGTTGTCGGGGCGTGTGTCGTTGGACGGCGCGCGTTTTGCCGACCCAGGACTGGGATTGGCGGTGGAACAGATCACCGCGCAGGCCAATCTGTCGGGCGGGCGGGCGCAGATTTCGGGCGCGGGCAACCTGCGCGGCGGTGGCAGCCTGCAAATCTCGGGCCCCCTCACGCTGAGCACGCCTTACCCCGGCGAGCTTCGGGTGGTGCTGGACCGCGCCCGCCTGCGCGACCCCGAACTGTTCGACACCCGCATTTCGGGCACATTGAGCGTCAGCGGCCCGCTGACCGGGGGCGCGCGGATCGCGGGCGATCTGACGCTTGACGATACCGAATTGCGCGTGCCCTCGACCGGTCTGGGCGGCGTGGCCCCGATCCCCCAGATGACGCATCTGCACGAACCCGCCGATGTGCGTGCCACCCGCGCCCGCGCCGGGCTGGTGGACCTGCCCGCGGCGCGCCCCGTCACGCGCCGGGCGTGGCCGCTGGATATTACCCTGTCGGCGCCGCGGCAGATATTTGTGCGTGGCCGCGGGCTGGATGCCGAACTGGGCGGCGCGCTGCGGCTGGGGGGCACCACGGCTGCGGTGATCCCGGCGGGTCAGTTTGACCTGATCCGGGGGCGGCTCGATATTCTGGGCAAACGCTTTACTCTGACCGAAGGTCTGGTGCAGCTTCAGGGCGCGCTGATCCCCTACATCAGCTTTGCCGCCGTCACCCAGCAGGACGATGTGACGACAAGAGTTGCGATCGAGGGGGCGGCGACAGAGCCGACGATCAGCTTCACCTCAAGCCCCGAGCTGCCCGAAGAAGAAGTTTTGGCGCGGCTGTTGTTTGGCCGGGGGCTGAACAAGCTTTCGGCGTTTCAGGCGGCGCAGATGGCCTCGGCGGTGGCGACGCTGGCAGGCAAGGGCGGCGAGGGGCTGGTCGGGCGGCTGCGGTCATCCTTCGGGCTGGACGATTTCGACCTGACCACCGATGACGAGGGCACGGCGTCACTGCGGGCGGGCAAATACCTGTCGGAGAATGTGTATACCGATGTGATCCTGGATGCCGACGGCAAGACCCAGATCAACCTGAACCTTGATGTTAGCCCGAACCTGACCGCGCGCGGGTCTGTCGGTGCCGATGGCGGCAGTGGCATCGGGATTTATTACGAGAAAGACTACTGATCCTGTGCCGACCGCTCGGCATCCAGAACCGCGCCCAGCAGCACCGCCCAACTGGACAGATAAAGCCACATCAGCAGCGCAATCACCGCCCCCAGAGAGCCGTAGACACGGTTGTAGCTGCCCAGATTCGCCAGATAAGCCGAGAACCCCAGCGATACCGCCGCCCAAAGCATGGTCGCCACAATCGCACCGGGCGAGGCCCAGGGCTGGCGCCTGCCGGTGTTTGGCCCATAGCGATAAAGGATGCCCAGGGACGTCAGCAGCAACAGCAGCATCGCCGCCCAGGGCAGCGCTGTCAGCACCCAGCCGGTCAGTGGCCCCAGCGGCACCAAGGCCAGCCCCAGCGGCACCAGAACCACCGTCGCCAACCCCGCCAGAACCGCAGCCACCAGCGCCAGCGTCAACAAGATGCCCAGCACAAACCCCGCCACCCCGCTGCGCGGTCGCGTGCCGTGGATCATGTCGAGCCCCTGAATCAGCGCCGCCACCCCGGCCCGTGCCGACCCCAGCGCCAGCAGGATCGACAGGCTTGAGGCCCATCCCAGCGACATCCGCGGCGCGGCCAACAATGCCGTGATCTGGCTGTTCAGAATGGCCCATGCCTCGGGCGGGATGAATTCGTCGGCCACATCCAGATAGGCGCCGATTACGGCAGGGTCTGCGATCAGGCTCCAGATCGCGATGGTCGCGGTCAGACCGGGGAAGATGGCAAAGATCGCGTAAAAGGCCACGCCCGCCGCGATCAGGCCCAGCCGACTGTCCTGCACCCGGCAGGCCAGCCGCCGCACAAATCTGATCGCGCCCCAGACCCGCTGCATCGGCCCCCCGCGCTCAGGTTTCGTCGCGCCCGGCATCGCTGCCCGGATGGGCAAAGTCGCGCCGCGCCTCGGCGAAATCGAGCAGCCGCACCTCGACATTGGCATTGACGGAGCCATCCTCGAAGTCGCCGTTCATGCCGCGCCCCCCGGCGGGGATGCCGGTCAGAATCTCGATCGCCTCATCGACATGCGAAATGGCATGGATGCGGAACTGGCCCTGCGCCACCGCCTCGACGACATCGGGGCGCAGCATCAGGTTGTCGATGTTGCGCCGGGGGATCAGAACGCCTTGCCGCCCTGTCAGCCCCTGTGCGCGGCAGGCGTCGAAAAACCCCTCGATCTTTTCGTTGATGCCGCCCACCGGCTGCACCTCGCCCATCTGATTGACCGAGCCGGTGACCGCATAGCTTTGCGAGATCGGAAGTTCGGCCAGCGCCGACAGCAGCGCGCACAACTCGGCCACCGAGGCGCTGTCACCCTCGATCCCGCCATAGCTTTGTTCAAAGACAAGGCTGGCCCATAGCGACAGCGGCGTGTCGGGGGCATAGCGGGTGGCGAGAAAGCTGGACAGGATCAGCACCGCCTTGGAATGGATCGGCCCGCCCAGTTTCACCTCGCGCTCGATATCCACCACCTGACCGGCGCCGATGCGCACCCGTGCGGTGATGCGCACGGGCCAGCCAAAGCGTGCGCCGCCCAGATCGGCCACGGTCAGCCCGTTGACTTGCCCCACCACCGCGCCTTTCAACGAAATCAGGATTGTGCCGCGGGCAATCATTTCCTGCATCTGCTCGCGCAGCCGGTCGGCGCGGCGTTCTGCGGCGCGCAGCGCAGCCTCGACATCGGTGGCGGAAACGGTGGTGGCCCCTGACTGGCCTGCCAGATGGTCCGCCTCGCGCAGAATATCCCAGATTGCGCCCAATCGCAGCGACAGCTTTTCGCGGTCTTCGGCAGCGCGGGTTGCGGCATCGACCAGCGCCGCCACCCCCTCGCGAGTGACGGGGCGCAGGGTTTCGCGGGCAACAACTGTGGCCACAAGGCGTGCAAACAGCCCGATCGACTCGGCGCTGCGTGGCATCTCGTCGCCGAATTCTGCCGCGACGCGGAAATATTCGCCAAAGTCGGGGTCCAGATCGGTCAGCAGCAGATGCAAGAGCCGGTCGCCCACCAGAACGACGCGCACATCCAGCGGGATCGGCTCTGGCTCCAGCATCGTGGTGGCGATCAGGCCCAGACGGTCGGCGGCGGTGATGATCTGCACCGCCTGCACCTCAAGGCAGCGTTTCAGCGCATCCCAGGCAAAGGGTTCGACCAGCACGCGCCGCGCATCCAACACCAGAAAGCCGCCGTTGGCGCGGTGCAGCGCGCCGGGCTTGATCATGGTGAAATCGGTCACCAGCGCGCCCTGGGTGGGCAGATAGTCGATTCGCCCGGTCAGATTGGCCAGCGTGGGCAGGGTCTCCTCGATCACCGGGGCGCCTTGGGTGGTATCGGCGGGCTGGGTCACCATGACGTTGACGGCATAGCGATGAAAGCGCAGATCTTCATGGACCCGCTTTCCTGCGGCGGGAAAGGCGTTGTCGTCATCGGCCTTGCCGGCCATCAGGAACAGGTCGGCGTTTTCGATCATGTCGGCGCGCAGCGCCTCAAGGTAGCGATCCAGCGCGGCAATATCCCGAAATGGCGCCACGGCCTGCTCCAGCCCCGCATTCACGGCAAGGGTGGCCATTTCGGCGTTCAACGCGGAAACTGCGGCGCGGTGTTCCCGCTCCAACTCTGGCAGCGACATCAGGAAATCGGCCAGTTCGCGCTCGGTTGTTTCCACCTCGGCCCGGATCGCGCCGCGCGCCTCTTCGGGTAGCCGGTCGATGGCATCGGCTTTCAGCACTTCGCCTTCCTTCATTGGCGCCAGCGAAAACCCCATCGGCGTGCGCAGGATCGCCACGTTGCGCGCCTGCGCGGCCTGCCGCAGCGCCGAAAAGGCGGCGTCATGCCGCGCCGAGAAGCTTTGCTCGATCGCCATGCGCCGGTTCTGGTAATCTTCGGAAACGAACAGCGCCGGAATGTCATTGGCCAGTTCATTCACCAACCCCGCCAGCGCGGCCTTGAGCCGGGGCGCCGTGCCGCGCGGCAGCGACAGCGCGCTGGGCCGGTCGGGGTTGTCGAAATTCTGGACATAGACCCAATCTTGGGGTACGGGCCGCGCGGCGGCCTCGGTCTGCAGAATGCGGGCAACGGCGGAATGTCGGCCGCTGCCCTCGGGGCCATAAACGAACAGGTTGAAACGGCGGTGCCGGATGCTGGCCGCCAGCCTGATCGCCTCGACCGCGCGATTCTGCCCGATCAGGTCGGGCAGCGGCTCCAGCGCGGCGGTCGTGTCAAAGTCGAAGCCCGCCGGATCGAAGGCGATCCTCAACTGGGCAGCGGCAAGCGATGTGCCCGCGTGATCATCATTCCCGGTCTTTGGCACGGTCCTGTCGGTCTGCAATCTGCGCCCCCCGTTTGATCGTGCGGACGGCCCATGGGCGCCCAAGCCTCAGCCTAGCACGATGGCGGGCGTACGAAACCCCGCAGTTGCGTGCCTGCTAGCCCGGCTTTCGGTCAGGGAGCGGCCATGACGGCAGCGCACCCGCGCTGATTTCGGAATTATGCCTCCCCGGCAACTATAATTCTACTATTTATGAATTAACAGAAAAAATAACAGCGAGCAGCCCCCTCCCGGCGGCAGGAATTTGAGAGGTCGGAAATGGATCAAAGTGTTGACTGACCCGTGCGGGCCTGTCGGAAAGGGCAGGTCTGCTGTTGCACAACGGCCCTTGCGCAGGCGGGCAACGGCGGGCAGTCTCTGGTCCCGGTCGTCATGTCTTCAAGGAGCACCGACATGCTGAAGATCGTTCCGCTTTCTGCCGCACTTGTGCTGGCCGGTTTCGGCACTGCCGGGGCCGAAACCGTCAAGATGGGGGTGCAGCCCTGGCTCGGCTATGGCCCGCTTTGGGTGGCCGAAGAAAAGGGCTTTTTCGATCAGCGCGGCGTTGACGTTGATCTGATGAACTTCAACTGGGATCAGGATATGACCGCGGCGCTGGCCAGCGGCAATCTGCATGTCGTTGCCGCAGGATCGAATGCGGTGATCGCCAATGTCAATCAGGGCGTGGACCAGAAAGGTTTTCTGGTGATGGACCTGTCGTTCGAGGCCGACGCCATTCTGGCGGGCGCGGGCGTGGGGTCGATTGCCGATCTCAAGGGCAAGTCGGTCGCCTTTGAAACGGGCGCCACCAGCGATCTGCTGATGAACTATGCGTTGCGCGAAAACGGTATGACCCTTGCCGACGTGACCCATGTGCCGATGGGCGCCTCGGAGGCGGGGCTTGCGCTGATCGCGGGGCGGGTCGATGCGGCCGTGACCTACGAACCCTATATTTCAACTGCGCTGGCGCAGGACGGCGGCTACAAGGTGCTGTATACCGCCGCCGAAAAGCCTGGCCTGATTTCCGACATGCTGACTGCCTCGGGCGCCTGGATCGCGGCCAACCCCGACGAAGTGAAGGCGATCATCCTGGCCTGGGATGATGCCGTGCGCTTCATCCGCGAGAATCCCGCAGAGGGCAAGGCGATGATCGCCAAGGCCGTGGGCAGCCCGATGGAGGAGTTTGACCCGGCCTTTGAGGGGGTCCGGCTTTACGATCTGGCCGAGAATCTGACATTTGTTCAGGGCGATTTTCAGGCGACTCTGGCCGAGATCGGCGCGATCATGCAGGCCACCAACCCCGACGAGATCAAGACCGTTCCGGCGGCCGACGATCTTCTGGCGCTCGACCCGCTGGGCGCCGCGGCGAACTGAGCCGGGACGACAGGAGAAGGCCCTTGCCCGACGCATCGCCGCGCCGCCCCCGCCGGGGCCTTCTTCGCCTGCGGGAAGAGATTCCAGGCTGGCTGTTTTCCGCCGCGGGTTTCGTCGTGCCTGCGCTGTTGCTGTTGGCATGGTGGCTGGTCACGGAACTGGGGCTGGTGCGGCCCCTGTTCCTGCCCAGCCCCGGCGAAGTTGCCGCGGCAGGCTGGCAGCAATGGTCTGACGGCACATTGGCGCAGGACGCCTCGGTCAGCATCTATCGCATTGTGGTGGGCTGGGCCGCGGCCACGGCGATTGCGGTTCCGGTTGGCATTTTGATGGGCAACTTCCGTCTGATCGAGGGCGCACTGGAGCCGCTGATTTCAACTGTGCGCTACATGCCCGTGGTGGCGCTGATCCCGTTGTCGATCCTCTGGGCGGGGATCGGTGACGGGCAAAAGATATTGATCCTGTTTCTGGGCACCTTCTTTCAGCAGGTGCTGATGATCATGGACAATGTGAAAACCATCGACCGCAACCTGATCCGCGCGGGGCAGACGCTGGGCTTTTCCAATGCCGAGATTTTGCGCCGGATCATCCTGCCCGCGGCGTTGCCCGGCATCTGGGATACGTTCCGCATTACCATCGGCTGGACCTGGACCTATCTGGTCGTGGCCGAGCTGGTGGCTGCGAATGCTGGGCTTGGGCGGCGGATCATGGATGCGCAACGATATCTGGCGACCGACACGATCCTGTTTGGCACGCTGTTCATTGGGTTGCTGGGGCTCTTGACCGATTATATCTTCAAAAAGACCGGTCAGCGGCTGTTTCGCTGGGCGCAACTGGGGCGGTAGGTATGCACAAGCTGGTCATCGACGGGGTTGGCAAAACCTACCCCGGTACCGCAGGCCCCGTCACCGCGATCGAACGGATCGACCTGACGATCCCCGAAAATCAGTTCGTGTCGATCGTCGGCACCTCGGGCTGCGGGAAATCCACGCTTTTGAATATTGTCGGCGGTCTGGAAGACCCAAGCCGCGGCGAGGTGCGCATCGACGGCACCCCGATCCGAGGCCCGGGGCGAGACCGGGGCTTTGTGTTTCAGTCCTATAGTTTGTTCGAATGGATGACGGTTGCGGGCAACATCCGCTTTGCACTGGAAAAAAGCGCGCTGGGCCGGGCCGAAAAAACGGAGCTGGTGGCGCATTTCATTCAGGCGGTTGGGCTGGGTGGTTTTGAGGATGCCTATCCCCGGCAGCTTTCGGGCGGGATGCGCCAGCGCGTGGCGATTGCGCGCGCGCTGGTCTACAAGCCCGCGATCCTGCTGATGGACGAGCCCTTTGGCGCGCTGGATGCCCAGACCCGTGGCATGATGCAGGAATTGCTGCTGAAGGTCTGGGAGGATCACAAGGTCACCGTGCTTTTCGTCACCCATGATGTCGAAGAGGCGATCTTTCTGGCCGACCGGGTGATCGTGCTGGCCAGCCGGCCGGGTCTTTTGAAGAACGACCTGACAATCGACCTTGGCCGCCCGCGGTCGTTCGAGATCGTGACGGAATCGGCTTTCGTTGCCTTGAAACGCGAAATTCTTGCCAATATCCGCGAGGAGACGCTGAAAGTCATGGCGGCCGAGCGGGTCTGATCCGGTTGTGTCATTGTTTCGCTGCAATGGCGTGCCTACCTGAGGCTCAGCCCGACGGCACAAGGCAGGTGGACCAATGCAAGACAGCACCACGCGAAACGCACAGACCGATTGCGGCGCCGACGATGAGCCTTTGGGGATAGAGGCGTTCCAGTCGTTTGACCGGATGCGCGAGGCGCTGTTGGCGCAAGTGACCGGCGGGCTGTCGCCTGCGGCTGTGACGCTGGCGATGACTGACTGGGCCCTGCATCTGGCAGCGGCCCCCGGCAAGCAGGCCGAACTGGCCTATAAGGGCTGGCGCAAGGCGGCGCGGTTGCAGGCCCACATGATGCGCGCCGCGCTGGACCCCGCCACGCCTGCCTGCATTGCGCCGCTGCCGGGGGATCATCGGTTTTCTCATCCGGGTTGGGCGGTGCCGCCATTCTCGTTCTGGGCGCAGGGCTTTTTGCTGACGCAGCAATGGTGGCACAACGTCACCCATGAGGTGCCGGGGGTGGAGCCGCACCACGAAGATGTGGTGTCCTTTGCCGCGCGGCAGATGCTTGACATGATGTCGCCCTCGAACCTGCCCTTTGCCAATCCCGAGGTGATGGCCAAGGCGCGCGAAACGGGGGGCATGAACTTTGTTCACGGGTGGCAAAACTGGCTGCAAGACGCAACATGTCAGGCAAGCGGCCAACCCGCCCCCGAAGCTCAGGCGTTTCGGCCGGGGCACGAGGTTGCGGTCACACCGGGCCGCGTGGTGTTTCGCAACCATCTGATCGAACTGATCCAGTATGCGCCTGAAACCGAAACCGTCCACCCCGAGCCGGTGCTGATCGTTCCAGCCTGGATCATGAAATACTACATTTTGGACCTGTCGCCGGAAAACTCGATGATCCGCTATCTGGTGGGCAAGGGGCATACGGTCTTTTGCATTTCCTGGCGCAACCCCGGCCCCGAAGATCGCGACCTGACGCTGGACGATTACCGCAGGCAGGGCGTGATGGCCGCGCTGGAGGCGATTGGCGCCGTCGTGCCTGGGCGCAAGGTTCATGCCGCGGGCTATTGTCTGGGCGGCACATTGCTGGCGATTGCCGCCGCGGCGATGGCCTCGCGCGGGGATGACCGGCTGGCCTCGATCACACTTCTGGCCGCGCAGACCGATTTCACCGAACCCGGAGAGTTGGCGCTGTTCATCGACGACAGCCAGCTGCATTTTCTGGAAAGCATGATGTGGAACCGCGGCTATCTGTCGGCTGACCAGATGGCGGGCGCGTTCCAGATGCTGCGGTCGAACGATCTGGTCTGGTCGCGGATCGTGCATGATTACATGATGGGCGCCCGCGCGCCGATGACCGACCTGATGGCCTGGAACGCCGATACAACGCGAATGCCCTACCGGATGCATGCCGAATATCTGCGCAGGCTGTATCTGGACAACGAACTGGCCGGCGGGCGGTTCTTTGTCGAGGGGCATTCGGCGGCGCTGCCCAACATCCGCGCGCCGATGTTCGTGGTGGGCACGGAACGCGACCATGTGGCGCCGTGGCATTCGGTCTACAAGATCCACGCGCTCAGCGATGCTGACATTACCTTTGTGCTGACCTCGGGCGGGCATAATGCCGGGATCGTCAGCGAGCCGGGCCACGCCGGGCGCCATTACCGTATCGGCCACAAGGCCAGCGCCGATGCCCTGCACAGCGCCGAAGGCTGGTTTGAATCCCACGCCCCGCAGCCCGGATCGTGGTGGCAGCCGTGGTCCGACTGGCTTGCCGCCCGCTCCACCGGCCCGCAGATCGCCCCACCGCCCCTGGGCACCGCCGCCAGCCCGACCGACCCGGCGCCGGGGACATATGTGTTGCAGGGCTGAGGGGCCTCAGGCCTGTGCCGGTCAGAAACCGGCGGCCAGGGTTATTTGTCTGTGCCGGGTATCTTTCGGCCCTGCCGAAGCAGCTCGGCCCTGGCGTCGTTCATGGCCGCGCGAAACTTTGGCCCGCGCCAGCGCTCCAGATAGTAGCGGCACAAGACAAAGGTCAGCCACGGGTTGCCGCGCGCCTCAAGCATTTTGCGCAGGTTCTTGAAATAGCGCGTAAACGTGCGGCGTTGGCGCAGTTGGTGGTAAAAGTCGTGGCGCGTAAGCTGCCCGTCGATGGCAGCCTCGATCACGGGTTTCAAAATTCCCATCCCCTGCATGGCCGAGGCGATGCGATGCCCCATCAGCCGACATTTCAGCACCGTCATTCCCGGCTGATCAAACAGCGCGGCATGCTGCGCATCCAGCGGGGCGAGCGGATCGTAAAACAGATAGACCTGATCGGCCACGTTCAGACTGGCGGGGGCAAATCCATAGCGGCCCGAAAAATCGCGGGGCCAGGCTTTTTCGTAGCGCGTTTCCCATGGGGTGATACCGCGGTCGAGTGTGGCCTGCGGGCTGATGGCAATGACCGTGGCGCCGGGGCTGGCTGCCGAAAAAGCGGCGGCCGCATAGCCGCCCATCGAGGCGCCATAAAACACCACGCGCCGGAACTGGCTGAAAAAGCCGTCATCCCGCAGGTGATCGAAAAAGTCATGCACGGCATCGTCGCGATACCATGTCCAGTCATGCGCCATCAGGCCGAGAATCGACCAGCCGCGCGACTGCACGAAATGAAACCCCCAAGGCATTCGACCTTCGCCGTTCTCGAACGCATGATCGAGGTTGTCGAAGGTTACCACCAGCGTGTCGCCAGCCCTGACATGCAACGCAGTATGCTGCGCGCCAAGCTCACGATAGAAACCGCGGGCCTCGCCAATCTGCATCAGTTCGCGGCGCCATTCGTGCTTTGTCATCTGCGCGGTGTCGGGCATCGCCAGCCTCAGTCCCTGCTTTCGCGCGCGGTGGCCATCAGTGCGCCCATCGGGGCGGTCAGCGCGCTGTAGAGGGCGCGGTAGTCGGGGTCTTGTTTCAGCGCGGCGATGCGGGCCCGGTGCCAGTCGGCGGCGGCGCGATGAAGACGGGCCAGTTCGGCATCCTGCATCAACCCGTCCCAGACCATGCGGGCGCGCGGCAGGTGGCGCAAAATGCTGTCATCGGTTTCGCTGATGAAGTTGCGCTGCGCCCAGTAGGTCAGATCCTGATCCTCATCGACATGGTTGATCCGCCCGCGCTGTTTTTTGACCAGATAGCTGTCGGCGGTGCGCAGGGCATAATGGTTCAGCGTCACCATCCGATACCCCGCCGAGTTCTTGGTGGCGCGCCAGTTTTCATCGCCATGCTCCTCGGGTGGGATACAGCGGCCCGACCCGTTGACCCAGCGCAGGTCAGCCTTGCGGCTTTCGTCCAGTTCCAGCGGTCGGTGCACACCGATCTTGGCAAAGGGCGCCCTGCGGTGGACCATGGTCTTGACCCCCCATCCCATCAGCCGCCCCTCGGGCGGGGCAATGCCGGTGCCGTCGCGCAGGCCATGCGCATTGTCGGGGTCGCGCGCGACCTTGGGCATGAAGCGCGGGGCGCAGCGGATAAAGGTTTCGGTGATCCAGCGGTCCTCATAGGCGGGCCGGTCGGTATTGCCAAAGAACCGCCAGAGCATCGAGATGGTCGTGGGGCCGTTCATCTCGGCGATCAGCCCCTGCAGCGTGCCGTCGGCCACATGGATGTTGACGAATTCGTCCACGTCGATCGGCAGATACCAGTCTGCCCCGGTCAGCGCGGGTTGGGTCAGCGCATCGTTCAGCGCGATCCGTTGTGGTTTTTGCCCCTTGTCGCGGCGGAACGGGTTGTCCTGCCGCGTAACCAGACCATGAGTTGCCAGCCTGTCAAGGATGGCATCCGTCGGGTCGTCGCAATCGTTGGTGTAAACCAGAAAATGCGTAACCCCGATGGAGAGGTGATAGGCGACCCATTCCAGAATGAACGGTGCCTCGTTGCGCATACCGGTAACGATGGTGATCCGATCCGAGGGGATCGGCACGGCCGGAGGGGCAAGCCGGGGTGCAAGGTGATCGGCACGCGCTTCCATGGCCTGATAGAAACGCTCGTTCAACGCGCCAGTGGCCAGAACATCCCCGCTGGGCAATCGGATCAGGTCGGGGTGCGAGGCGTCAAGAAGCGGCTCCAATGCCGGGGCGCGGGGCCGCTTTTCGGGTTCTGACGCAACCTTGCGGGGGGGGCGCGCCTCGGCCTCGGGTGCGGCGCCTGGGGCCGTGGCGGGGGCACTGACCGGGGCGGGCGGCGCCGGAATGCTGATTTCTTCGTCGCTTTCTTCATCGGCGGGCGGCAAGTCGTCGGCCAACTGATGCGAAAGCGGGTCTTGTGCCAGCCTGTCGCGCAAATCCCGAAACTCGGGCAAGGCCCGCAGATAGGCGATGCGGGCACGGTGCCAGCCAACCGAGAGGTCGTGAAGCGCCTCAAGCCCCGGATGGGTCAGCAGCAGCAACCGCCGCGCCAGAGCCGCGCGTTCCGCGGCGGGCAGAATGCTGTGGTCATCCTCGTCGTTGCGGTTGTGGGTGTTCCAGTAGGCAATACCCTGATCGCGGTTGACGTGGTTGGTCCGGCCCCGGTCGCGCTTGACCAGAAACGAATCGAGCGAGCGAATACTGTAAT
>NZ_PZKF01000013.1 GCF_003034995.1 Phaeovulum veldkampii DSM 11550
CTAGGATATGGCAGCGGTGGGTGCACATGGCAAGCGCCTGATGAGGTCGACGACGGCCCAACCTTGAAGGAGCAGACGAATGCGAAAGAGCCGTGTCACCGAGGCGCAGATTATCGGGATGCTCAAGGAGCAGGAAGCAGGCATGCCGCGTGACTTCCCGAGACGACGGTCCAGACCTGCCCTCGCCATGGTCACTCGGACCAGTGGCGTTCCCATGGCTCGGTTCACCTGATCCGGCATTCGATGAATTTCTGCAGTTGGAAGGACCGCAAGGCCGCGGCCGCCGATCTGCGCCCGATTTACGAGGCCCCGACCGCCGAGGAGGCCGCCCGCCAACTGGACGCGTTCGAAGATAAATGGGGCGGGAAATACCCATCCATCGCCCCGGCCTGACGCCGGGCATGGGCCGAGGTCACCCCGTTCTATGCCTTCAGCGCCGCGATCCGGAAGATCATCTATACGACCAACGCCGTGGAGTCGCTGAACCGGGTGCTGCGGAAAACGCTGAAGACCAAGGGCTCGTTCCCGACCGAGGAGGCCGCCACGAAGCTGATCTTCCTGGCCATCCGCAACTTCGAAAAGGGCGGCCGCGCCGTCCGGGAATGGGTTGCGGCCCGCAATCAGCTGGCCATAATGTTCGCCGGGCGCTTCGACGCCTGACCGTATCTGAAAACCGCGTGGGCCCGATCAGATACACAGAGGTTCAGACACTCCCCGAAGAAGGCGCTGTTTTCGCTGTCCGGGATCACCACCGGCACGACCCGGACCTTCACGCAGCCCAACACCTCCAGCGAGTTGGCGATCCTGACAGGCACACAGACCTTCTCCGGCAACAAGACGTTCTCCAGAACGCTGACGGCCTCGGGCACGGGCACGGTGTCGGCTGCCTCAGCCAGCATCGGCACGGCAACGACGACCGCCACCTATGGCATGGGCACCGGCGCCACGACCACCGGTGCCAGGCTCCAGATGGGCAGCAGCTCGGCGATCCGGCCGGTCAAGCGCTCGACCCGGGCCTCGGCGTCGGTCACCGCATGGATGTAATCCTGCAGCACGATCTGCTGGGCGGGATGCGTGAACCGCACCGTCGTGAGCCAGCGCCTGAAGGCCTTTGTCCACCCCTTCTTCCCGGGATAGACCCGACTGTGCCGCAGCAAAAACCCCTGCAGATGCGGGCGCGCCTTGCCCGCGACCCGGACCGCTGTCGCTCGTGCCCGGACCAGATCGCGCATCGCCTGCAGAGCGCCGCATCCGGCACCCAGACCGCCGTCAGTTCTCCAGCCCGACGCCGCTTTGCCAACATCACCGCATCGCGGCGGTCGGCCTTCACCCGGTCGCCCGCCTTCACCGGGATCAACAAAGGGGCCACGACGATGCAGTCATGCCCCATCTCGACCAACTGGCGATGGATACAGCCAAAATGGAGTGTATGAAACTCCAGAATTCTCATTCCCCTTCAAGTTCTTAGGGGGATTTTCGGGTCTGAAGAGTGAAATGGTGCTGTGAGAGAGGATTGAACTCTCGACCTCTCCCTTACCAAGGGAGTGCTCTACCACTGAGCTACCACAGCGCCGAACCGGCCTTGCGACCGTGGCGGGGATTTAGACGCAAACTTCGGACCGTGCAAGCGCAATCTGGACGCTTTTGCGCAACCGCGCTACAGAAGGCGGCATGGACCGGACCCCCACCCCAAAAGACTACAGGACCGCAGCGCCCGACAGTCGCGAGGCGCGGCTTGCAGAGGCGTTGCGGGCCAATCTGGCGCGGCGCAAGGCGCTGGCGCGGGCCGTGCAGGCGCGCGCGGCAGGGGCGGCGGACGATGCGAAAGACGAGACAAACGGGCCGGACGCCACCGGCGGGGTTACGGGCAAGGAATAGGGCAGGCATATGGATTCGATCATCGTCAGAGGCGGCTCGGAGCTTCGGGGGCAAATCCCGATCGCGGGCGCCAAGAACGCCTGCCTGGCGCTGATGCCCGCCACGCTTCTGTCGGACGAGCCGCTGACGCTGACCAATGCGCCGCGACTGTCGGATATCCGCACCATGACCCAGCTTCTGGGCAGCCTGGGCGCCGAGGTGGCCAGCCTGCAAGGCGGGCAGGTGCTGGCGCTGTCGTCCCATGCGATCACCAACCATCGCGCCGATTATGACATCGTGCGCAAGATGCGCGCCTCGATTCTGGTGTTGGGGCCGATGCTGGCGCGCGATCATCACGCGGTGGTTTCGCTGCCGGGGGGCTGCGCCATTGGCGCGCGGCCCGTTGACCTGCACCTCAAGGCGCTGGAGGCGATGGGGGCAGAACTGGAACTCCGTGACGGCTATGTGCATGCCAAGGCGCCGGGCGGGCTGAAGGGGGCGGTCGTCGATTTTCCGATCGTCTCGGTCGGTGCCACCGAAAATGCGCTGATGGCGGCCACGCTGGCACGGGGCACCACGGTGCTGCAAAACGCCGCGCGGGAGCCGGAAATCGTTGATCTGGCGCGCTGCCTGCGGGCGATGGGCGCGCAGATCGAGGGCGAGGGCACCGGCACAATCACCATTCAGGGCATTGACCGGCTGCATGGCGCCACCCACCCGGTCGTGACCGACCGGATCGAACTGGGCACCTACATGCTGGCCCCCGCGATCTGCGGCGGCGAGGTGGAATGTCTGGGCGGGCGCATCGAACTGGTTGGCGCCTTTTGCGAAAAACTCGACGCGGCGGGAATCTCGGTTGAGGAAACCGCCACCGGCCTCAAGGTCGCCCGCCGCAACGGGCGGGTGAATGCCGTCGATGTCATCACCGAACCGTTCCCCGGCTTTCCGACCGACCTGCAGGCGCAGATGATGGCGCTGTTGTGCACCGCCGAGGGCACCTCGGTGCTGGAAGAGCGTATCTTTGAAAACCGCTTCATGCACGCCCCCGAACTGATGCGCATGGGCGCGCAGATCGACGTGCATGGCGGCGTGGCCAAGGTTCACGGCGTGGCCCGGCTGCGCGGGGCGCCGGTGATGGCCACCGACCTGCGCGCCAGCGTCTCGCTGATTCTGGCGGGGCTGGCGGCAGAGGGCGAAACCATCGTGCGCCGCGTCTATCACCTTGACCGCGGCTATGAACGGGTCGAGGAAAAGCTGTCGGCGGTGGGCGCCACGATCGAAAGGGTATCGGAACAATGACCCGCGATGCGCGCTTCGAGGATGCCGCCGAGGCGCCGCTGGCGCTGCGCGCCCAGACGCCCGAAGACGTGACGGTTCTGGCGGCTCTTGTTCAGGATGCGGTGCTTTCTGTCACCGAGATCCGCTATGACCGGCGCGGGCGCAGGCTGGCGCTGTTGCTGAACCGCTTTCGCTGGGAAGACCGGGCCGAAGAGGAGGGGCGCCCCTATGAACGGGTGCGCGCGCTGCTGGTCGTGTCGGATGTGACCGGCGTGGCCAGCCTCGGGCTGGACCGGCGCGACGCCGACACGGTGCTGTCGATCCTCGATCTGGCGTGGGAGCCGGGCAGCGACGGCACCGGGCGCGTGGTGATCACGCTGGCGGGCGATGGCGCGATCGCAGCCTCGGTCGAATGTCTGGGCATCGACCTGCGCGATGTGACACGCCCCTACCGGGCGGTGTCGGGTAAAAGGCCCGTCCATCCGGGCTGAAATGCTGTAAGTATACGGGAAAGCCCGCGCCAGTTGGCCGGGTGCAATTTGGGGAAGGCTTGGGGATATGACGGAAACCGTAGAGCAGGATCTGCCCGAGGCAGAAGAGCTGTGCCCGCGCTCGGCGCTGGGGCGGCTGTTTGATGGGGCGCTTCTGGTTGATGTGCGCGAACGCGACGAGGTGGCCGAACTGGCCTTTGCCGAATGCGAGGTGCTGAACATCCCCATGAGCGAGTTTCAGGTGCGCTGGCCCGAAATCCCCGAAGACCGCGATGTGGTGATGGCATGCACCATGGGCGAACGCAGCAGGATCGCGACATGGTTCCTGATGCATCAGGGCTATGACCGCGTCGCCAACATGTCCAAGGGGATGGCCAAATGGCTGGAAAAGGGTTTTCCGGTGACGGGCGATCCGGCCTCTTTCGTGGCCGAAACGGGCTGCGGCTGCGGCCATGATCACGGCGACGACCATGATCATGACCATGATCACGACCATGCCGGAGGCGGCTGCTGTGGCGGGGGCGGTCATGGCGGCAGCCATGGCGGCGGGGGCGGCTGCGGCTGCCACTGACCCTTCGCGTTTTGCACAAACCGCGGGCAGCTTTCCCTTGCCCGCGGTTTTTTCTTGCAATCTGTCGGCGCAATGTTCCGGTTTTCCCTGCTTTGGGCGCGGCGGGTCAGAATGTCGCGGCAGGCGTTTCTTGATCAAATAAGTCGGGTAAGTCACATTGACCCTGTTGCGGCACGGTCCAAGCCTACAGCCAGGGCGTCGCGCGCAAGTGACCGGGCAGACCTGCCCTAACCGACGAGGACCGCATGAAACCGACCCTTCCCCTGGCATTCCGCACCCTGACCCTGGCCCCGATCATGGCTGCAAGCTTGTGCAGCGCGTCCTTTGCCCATACCCCGCTGTGCGCTTGCTACGGCAATGGCGACGGAACCGTTCTGTGCGAGGGCGGCTTTTCCGATGGCGCCTCGGCTGCGGGCATTGCGATGAAAGTTGTTGACGGCACCGGCAACGCGATTGTTGACGGCAAGATGGATAGCAACAGCGAATTTGAATTTACCGCGCCCGAAGGCCCCTATTCGGTGGTGTTCGAGGGTGGCGAGGGCCATCAGATCGTGATCCCCTCCACTGACATCGCGCAATAAGGGGGCCAGGATGACTCGTTTCCCCCTTGCCGCGCTGATCGCATTGATGCTGGCCACCCCCGCGGCGGCGCATTTTCAATTGATCTACAACCCGGACAGCAATCTGGAAAAGCCCGCCGATCTGCCCTTCAAGCTGATCTTTTGGCACCCGATGGAAAACGGTCATGCCATGGACATGGGTCAGCCCGAGTCGTTCTTTTACGTCTTCAAGGGCGAAAAGACCGACCTGACCGGCGCGCTGACCCCTTTCACCTTCAAGGGTGCAGGCAACGAGGCGCTGGGCTTTGAGGCGGTGGTCCCGGTCAAGCGCAACGGCGACTATCTTCTGGGCCTGATCCCCGCGCCCTATTATGAGGCGTCAGAGGATATATTCATCCAACAGATCACCAAGACCTACCTGAACAAGGGCGGCATCCCGACTGGCTGGGATCAGGCGCTTGGCCTGCCCGTGGAAATCGTGCCGCTGAACAAGCCCACGAACATCATCGCGGGGTCTACCTTCTCGGGGCAGTTGCTGTCCGATGGGCAACCGGTGGCTGGGGCAGAAATCGAGATCGAATATCTGGCCGCCGCGCCGGACATGGCCACCAACACGGCAGGCCCTGCCACGGTGTCGCCCATGCCGGGCGGGGCGATCGTGGCGGTGACCGATGCCGACGGCGTCTTTACCTTCGGCATCCCGCGCGCGGGTTTCTGGGGTTTTGCCGCGCTGGGCGTCGGCCCCGACACCGAACACGAGGGCAAGGAACTGAGTCAGGATGCGGTCATCTGGGTCCGCGCCTACGATCTTAACTGAGAACCGGGGCAGCCCCGCAAGGGGCGCCCCTCGGCCAACCCGGCCCCACGGCAGGAGAGTGACATGAAGCGCGGATTTTTTGCTGAACGGGGCTGGGGTGGCGGCTGGGGGCGTGGCTGGCGGGCGCGGCGGGGCGGGGGGCATGGCGCCTGTACGCCGCAGCATCTGTGCCTTGACGATCCGCATCTGTCGCAGGGCGGCGCCCCCCGCCCGATGCCCGGCTGTGGCACCTGCCACGCCGGTCACAGCCTGAACGACACCCGCCCCGGCACCACCTGTCGCATCCGCCGGCTGTGCGGCTGCGGCGCGGTGCGCCAGCGGCTGCTGGATCTGGGAATGCAGCCCGACCGCGAGATTACCGTGATCCGGGCCGCCCCGCTGCGCGACCCGATCGAGGTCCGGGTGGGCGACACCTTCATCGTGCTGCGCCGCCGCGAGGCGGCACAGGTGGAGGTCGAGATTGAACACGCCTGACCGCCCCGCGACCTTGCACGTGGCCCTTGCGGGCCAGCAAAACGCCGGCAAGTCCACGCTGTTCAACCTGCTGACCGGCATGGCGCAGCATGTCGCCAACTATCCCGGCGTGACCGTTGACAAAAAGACCGGCAGCTACCGCGACGGGGCGACCCGCGTCGAGGTGGTGGACCTGCCCGGCACCTATTCGCTGACCGCCTTTTCGCTGGAGGAGCGCGTGGCCCGCAGCTATCTGCTGGCCGAAGCCCCCGATGTGGTCGTCAATGTGCTTGACGCCTCGAACCTGCGGCGCGGGCTTTACCTGACCTTTCAGCTTCTGGAACTGGGCTTTCCCACCATCATCGTGCTGAACATGATGGACATGGCCGCCCGGCGCGGGCTGGAGATTGATCTGGCCGCGTTGGAAACCCGGCTGTGCGTGCCGGTGGTGCCGGTGATCGGCCGCAAGGGCGAGGGCGCCGAGGCGCTGCGCGCCGCCATCCTGGGCGCCGCCGCAGCCCCGCGCCGGGGCGGGGCCAGCTTGAATTATGGCCTGCTGGAGCCCGCTGTGGCCGAGATTCAAGCAGCCCTCGCCGACCAGCCAGCGCTGGCAGGCTTGTCCGCGCGCTGGCTGGCGGTGAAACTGCTGGAGCAAGACGCCGAGGCCGAGCGTCTGCTGACCGACCGCCTGCCCGATACCCCAGACCTGCTGGCACGCGCGCAACAGGCCCGCGCGGCACATGAGGCGCGGCACGGCCGCAGCGCGGGTGACACGATCAGCGCCGCACGCGACCAACTCGCCGGCGAGATCGTGGCGACCTGCATCACCGATACCAAGGCGGGCCATGTGCCGCTGTCCGAACGCATCGACCGGTTCCTGCTGAACCGCTGGCTGGCGCCGCTGTTCCTGACCGCCTCGATCTGGGTGATCTATCAATTGTCGATCGTGCAGGGCTATGAACTGACCAAGGTCACATGGCCCTTTCTGGCGGGCCTGCGCAACCTTGCCGCCGACCTGCTGCCTGACGCGGGCTTTCTGTATGACCCGCAGAGCCGCGCGCTGGGGCTTTGGCTGGTGGATTCGGCCAATACGCTGCTGAACTATGTGCCGATCTTCCTGATCCTGTTCGCGCTGATCGCGATGCTGGAGGATTCGGGCTACATGGCGCGGATCGCCTTTATCCTTGACCGGGTTCTGCATCGCTTTGGCCTGCACGGGCAATCGACCCTGCCGTTCATTCTGGCGGGCGTCTTTGCGGGCGGTTGCGCGGTGCCCGGCGTGATGGCGACCAAGGGTATCCCCGACCACCGGGCACGGATGGCCACCATCCTGACCGTGCCGTTCATGAACTGCATGGCGAAAATTCCGCTCTACACACTGTTGATCAACATCTACTTCCCGCAGTCCAAGGGGCTGATGCTGTTCTATCTGTCCACCATCACCGTCATCGCGGCGCTACTGGTAGCCAAACTGTTGACCGTGTCGGTGCTGCGCAAGGAAGAAACCGCGCCCTTTGTCATGGAACTGCCGCATTACCATCTGCCCACCGTTTCAGGTGTTCTGCGCCGCGCGCTGGACCGGACCTGGATGTATATCCAGAAGGTCGGCACCACTGTTCTGGCAATTGCGGTGGTGATTTACTTCCTGCTGCAATTCCCCGGCGTCGCCCCCGACCGGCAGGCGCAGTATCAGACTCGCGCCGAAACGGCGATCACACAGTTCTATGCCGCGATGGGCGAAAACCCGCATCGCACCGTGGTCGATGATCCGGCCCGTCTGGTCGAACTGGTCAATGTCTATACCGATTACCGGGCCGCCAAGCTGAACGCCCAAGGTCAGGTGGCCTCAGACAAGGTCGATGCAAAATATCTGGGCGCGCATCCCGAATTTGCGCCTTTCCTCGCCCGCGGCGGCGATGCCGATACCCGCGCGGCGGGCCGTGCGCTGAAACAACTGGCCGACGCCCGCAAGACGCTGCGCCGAGAGATCAGGCAGGAAAAGATCGAAACCAGCCTGCTGGGCCAGATCGGCCGCGGGCTGGAACCGGTGACGCAATTTGCCGATTTCGACTGGAAGATCAATGTGGCGCTTCTGGCGTCATTCGCGGCGCGCGAAAGCAGTGTGGCCACGCTGGGCGTGCTGTTCGAACAAGACGAGGGCGAGAATACCACGCTGGAACAGCGCATGGGCGCCGAGCGTGCGGATCAGGGCTATACCGCGCTGACGGCGGTGGCGATCATGCTGTTTTTCGCCCTGTATCCGCCCTGCCTTGCCACCGTGATCATGGTCAGGATTCAGACCGACAGCTATCGCTGGATGGCCTTTTCGATCGTGTTTCCCACGATCCTCGGGCTGGCGGTGGCCAGTGCGGTGTTCACGCTGGGCACGATGCTTGACCTGACCGGGTTGCAGATGATGACGGCTGTCTATGTTACAGCACTGGGGCTGTTGCTGGTGGTGGGGCTGCCCAAGCCCACGCTGCGCCGCAGCCCCGCCCGCGGGCCACAAATTCGCCCGCAGATGGAGGACCGGCAATGACCCCAACCACCCCCACCCTCGATCTGGCGGCCGAGGCCGGGATCAGCACCCCCGAATATGTCCTGATCGGGCTGGTCGTGCTGGCGGCGCTGATCTTTCTGGTTCGTCGGGTCTATCACCGCAAATCAGGCTGCCCCGGCTGTTCGGGCTGCGCGGGAGAGGGGCCCTGCATGATGGTGCCCCCTGCCCTGCGCGACCCGCCCGAGGGCAACCGCTGAGGCTTGCCCTTCGGGCAAAGCTGCCTAAAGTCCGGGCATCGAAGGAAAGGACCGTCATGCCCCGCCCCAGCCCCGCCGAAATCCGCGCCGCGCGCGCCGAAAACACCACCGCGCGCGAACGCGACTTTGCCACCCATCACGGCATCACCGAGGCCGACCTGCTGGCCGCCCATGTGGGCCGGCACGACGACACCGAAATCACCCGGATCGTGGCCGCACCCGACCGGTTGCTGCCGCCGCTGGCGGCTTTCGGCGATCTGATGGGGCTGACCCGCAACGACAGTTGCGTGATTGAAAAGACCGGCCGCTATGGCGGTTCTGACAACCGCGTGGCGCTGGAAATCCGGCCCGAACATTGGGTGCAGGGCTTTGCGATGGCACGCGAGGTGTCGGGCGGCACCCGTCACAGCCTTCAGGTCTTTGATGCGGCGGGGGATTCGGTCCACAAGGTGTTTCTGATGGAAGGTCAGGACGCGACCGGATGGGCCGCAATGGTAGCCGCCCTCGCCCTGCCCGAGCAGTCTGACGCGCTGCCTCCGGCCTGCCCACGCCCGGCCCCCGTGGCGGCACCGGCCATTGGCCGGGAACTGCCCGCAGGTGCAGCGGAACGGCTGATGAAGGCCGCCGCCGAGGCGGGCGTGCCGGTCAGTTTCCGGGTCGGCAACCGCGGCTGCACCGGCAGCTTCGCAGGGCTGATCCACAAGGTGGTGCCCTATGGGCCGTGGATGAACGTGCTTGATCCGGGGCTGGAGCTGCACCTGCGGTCCGACCATATCGCCGCGGTGCGGGCCGACGGCGAAACAGTGCGCGCCACCGGCAAAGATGGTGCGCTGATCATCGAGATGGGGGGCCTCGCCCCCGGTTGGGCCGACCTGCTGGCCGCCGAGGGCTGAGGCTTACTTGCGCATGATGCGGCCGTCGGTGAAGGGCGCATAGGCGCCCAGCCTGGCCATGTATTCGGCAGTCACATCGGCCAGATCGGGGCCGAAGTCATAGGCATTCATCCCGTCGGCTGCGAACATGCGGTAGCCATCACCGCCCATCCGCACATAGTTGTTGGTGACAACGCCATAGACCCTGCCCGGCTCGATCGGCACCCAGGCTCCGCCGTCGGCGACCAGCACATCGGACACCCGCGCCCCAACCGGCGCCGCGGGATCAAAGCTGTATTTCAGCCCCGCCACCTGAGCAAACCGGCCCGCGGCCTCGTCATACTGGCTGACGCCGTTTTCCAGCGCCTTCACAATGGTTTCGCCGGTGGCCTGAAAGGTAGACAGCGTGTTCTGGAACGGCAGCACCGTCAACACCTCGCCCATCGTCACCTCGCCCGCCTCGATCGAGGCCCGCAGGCCGCCGCCGTTCTGGATTGCGATTGTCACGCCCTGATCCTTGACCCGGTCCAGCATCGCCTCGGCCACCAGGTTGCCCATCTGGCATTCCACCGCACGGCAACTGTTGCGGCTGCCGTCGATATCGGCCGAGGCCGCCGCCACCACCTTGGTTTTCAGCGCCTCGATCGGGGCACCCATTTCCCTGACCCGCGCCGCAATCTGCGGGTCGGGTGTGACCGAGGCATCCAGCAGGATCGTATCCCCCCCGGCATGGATCAACGTGCCCGCATCGTCAAAGATCAGTTCCAGATGGCCGAGGTATTTCGAATAGGCATAGGCCTGCACCACCGGCACCATGCTGCCATTACCGGTATCGACCCAGGTCGGATAGGCCCCCTCCCGGTCGGGATCGGAGGCCGAAAGATAGGTGTGCGAATGCCCGCCCACCACGGCATCCAGCCCCGGCACCGCCGCCGCAATGTCCTGATCCTTTTTATAGCCCACATGGGTCAGGGCGATGATCTTGGTCACCCCTTCGGCCTCCAGCGTGGCCACGTCGGCAGACAGCGCGTCGATTTCATCCTGAAAGATCACGTCGGGGCCGGGGCTGGCGGTATCGACCGTATCGGTCGCCAAGGCCGAGACGATGCCGATCTTTTCGCCCCCCACCTCGATAACCGTATGATCGGCAACCTTGCCCTTCAGCAGGGCCGAGCGCGACAGATCGAGGTTGCCCGACACGATCGGAAAATTCACCTTGCCGATCAGCCCCTCCAGCCCCTCGGGGCCGTCGTCGAATTCGTGGTTGCCCACCGCCATCGCGTCGAACCCGATGGCATTCATGAACTCGGCCACCTCGGCGCCCTTGTAGGTGGTGTAATACAGACTGCCCTGAAACTGGTCGCCCGCATCCAGAACGATCACGTTTTCGCCCGCAGCCGTCAGGCTGTCGCGCAAGTCGGTGATCTTGGTCGCCAGTCGGGCGATGCCGCCAAAGCATTCGCCCTTGGCCTCGGTTTCCGCATCACAGGTGCTGTCGAACTTGTTGATCGCTTCGATCCGGCTGTGCATGTCGTTGATATGCAGAACATGCAGCCGGTATTCGGCCGCAGCCGGACCGGCACAGATCGCCAAAACAGCGACCGAAGACAAAAAGCGCGCAGACATGACACCCTCCACAGACGTGACAGATCGCCCCACTGTGCGGCCGGGGGCGCAATCTGTCAAAGGTTGCCTGTCCAAGCACGGGATTGACCAATCCCGGAGCACAAGGCATCAGGGGGCCATGCTGATCTACAAGATTTTCCGCCGCCCCGAATGGGATGCCTTCCGCGCCGCAGGCGAAACCTCCGGGGCGCCGGTGGACCTTGCCGACGGGTTCATCCATTTTTCCACCGCGGCGCAGGTGGTGGAAACCGCCGCGCGCCATTTCGCCACCGAAAGCGATCTGGTGCTGGTGGCCTTCGAGGCCGAGGCGCTGGGACCTGCCCTGCGCTGGGAACCCTCTCGCGGCGGGGCGCTGTTCCCGCACCTTTACCGCCCGCTGCGGCTCTCTGAGGTGGTCTGGGACCGCTCGCTGCCTCTGGGCGCCACCGGCCACATCTTTCCCGAGGCATTGGTATGAGGCTGATTGACCGTCTGGGCCTTGCCGCATTGCACCGGATGGACCCGGAACTGGCGCATGACTTGTCGCTGCGCGCATTGCGCGCGGGGCTGGTGCCCTGCCCCGGCCCGGTCACATCGCCGCGGCTGGCCTGCCGGGTCGCGGGGCTGGACCTGCCCAACCCGGTCGGGCTTGCCGCAGGCTTTGACAAGAACGCCGAGGCGGTTCCGGCACTGATGCGCGCGGGCTTCGGCTTTCTGGAGGTTGGCGCGGCGACGCCCCGGCCGCAGCCCGGAAACCCGAAGCCCCGGCTGTTCCGGCTGGCCGAGGATCGCGCGGCGATCAACCGTTTCGGCTTCAACAACGAAGGCGTCACGGTGATCGCAGCGCGGCTGGCAGGGCGCCCCAGTGGCGTGCCGGTGGGCCTGAACCTGGGCGCCAACAAGGACAGCACCGACCGCGCCGCCGATTTCGCCGCCGTGCTGCGCGCAGCCGGCGCGCAGGTGGATTTCGCCACCGTCAACGTCTCGTCGCCCAATACCGAGCGGCTGCGCGACCTTCAGGGCAAGGCGGCGCTGGCGGGTCTTCTGGCGGGAGTGATGGCCGCGCGCGCGGGCCTTGATCGCCCGGTGCCGGTGTTTCTGAAGATCGCCCCCGATCTTTCGCCCGCCGAACTGGACGACGTGGCCGAGGTTGCGCTGGGCGCCGGGGTCGACGGGATCATCGCCACCAACACCACCCTGTCGCGCGATGGCTTGCGCAGCGCCCATGCCGGGCAGGGCGGAGGGCTGTCAGGCCAGCCGCTGTTCGAGAAATCGACCCGCGTTCTGGCGCAGCTGTCGGTGCTGGTCGAGGGGCGGCTGCCGCTGATCGGTGTGGGCGGCGTGGCCAGTGCCGAACAGGCCTACGCCAAGATCCGCGCGGGCGCGGCGGCGGTGCAGCTCTATACCGCACTGGTCTATGGCGGGCTGGGGCTTGCAGCCGAGATCGCGCAGGGGCTGGACGCGCTACTGGCGCGTGACGGCTTTGCCAGCGTGGCCGATGCGGTGGGAACCGGGCGGTCAGACTGGCTCTGACTGCGTCAGGAGGCGGTCTACCCGCTTCGCGCCCGCATCCCATCACCCCCCGAAACATATTTCAGCCAAGGCGCGGGGGCTCATCGGCATGTTCGGCCAGTTCGGTTTCCAGAAACCGCTCGAACGCGTCCAGATCGACCGGGTCGAACTGGCCGAAGCCCTGCATCCAGACCGAGGCGGCGCGCATCGCATCGGGGTCAAGCTTGCACCATTTCAGCCGCCCGCGCTTTTCCTGCGCGATCAGCCCGGCTTCGGCCAGGATGCCCAGATGCTTGGAAATCGCTGCAAGCGACATTGAAAACGGCGCCGCCACATCGGTCACCGCCATGTCATCCTCCAGCAACATGGTCAGGATCGCCCGCCGCGTCGGGTCGGCAAGGGCGGCAAAGATGGCGTCAAGATCGGGGGGGCAGCGCGCGGTCATGGCCGAGTGTTGCGGCAGGCGCGACAGATCGTCAACCATCCGGTTGAATATGACTTTGCCGCCGGATCCGCGCCTTAACCGGCCCCGGCGCCCGACAGCCCCAAAAGGCCTATCTACAAGCCACTGTTTTGATTTGATTTATACAATTCGATCCGGGCTGGATCGGCGCTTGACTCAGGGGGCGGTGCCGCTTAGGAAACCTGCGACTATGTGCGGGGACACGACCCATGCCCATCGACCCATCTGACGGACCCGATCCCGAGCGGCTGAAGCAGCTTGAGGCACGGCTGTCAGAGGCGAAGAAGGCGCTGGAGCCTGAGACACGCACGGACGGAGCCTTTGCCAAGGCCAATATGGGCTGGCGAATGGTGATAGAACTGGTTTCGGGGCTGGGGATAGGCTTCGGCATCGGATACGGGCTGGATGCGCTGTTTGGCACATTGCCCCTGTTCATGATGCTGTTCACCCTTCTTGGCCTCGCGGCGGGTGTGCGGGTGATGCTGCGAACCGCCAAGGAAATGAGCGTGGAACGTCAGGCAGACAACTCTGCCGGGGAAGAGGGAAGATAGACGTGGCAACGGAAGAAGCAAGCAGCGGGCTCGTGTTCCATCCGATGGACCAGTTCATCGTGAAACCGCTCTTCGGGGAGGGTCCGATCCACTGGTATACCCCCACCAATGCCACCCTGTGGATGGCGCTGACGGTCCTGGCGATCGTGGCGCTGCTGGTCTGGGGCACCCGCGGTCGCGCTGTGGTGCCGACCCGCACCCAGTCGGTGGCCGAACTCGCCTATGGCTTTGTCCACAAGATGGTGGTCGATGTCACCGGCAAGGACGGGCTGAAATACTTCCCCTATATCTTCACGCTGTTCCTGTTCATCGTCTTCGCGAACTTTCTGGGCCTGCTGCCCAAGTCGTTCTCGACCACCTCGCATGTTGCGGTGACGGCGGTTCTGGCGCTGCTGGTGTTCTGCACCGTCACGGCGATCGGCTTTATCAAACATGGCGCGCATTTCCTTGAACTGTTCTGGGTTTCCTCGGCCCCCTTGGGCCTGCGCCCGGTGCTGGCGGTGATTGAGGTCATTTCCTACTTTGTGCGCCCGCTCAGCCATTCCATCCGTCTTGTCGGCAACGTCATGGCGGGCCATGCGGTGATCAAGGTGTTTGCCGCTTTCGCCGCCGTCGCCGTGATCTCGCCTTTGTCGATCGTGGCGATCAGCGCGATGTATGGCCTCGAAGTGCTGGTGTCCTTTATCCAGGCTTACGTCTTCACGATCCTGACCTGCGTCTATCTGCGCGATGCCCTGCATCCGCACCACTAAGGCGCACGTCTTAACCTACTCAGCCAATTCCAACCTCAAGGAGTGACGAACATGGAAGGCGATATCGTTCAAATGGGTGCCTACATCGGTGCTGGCCTTGCCTGCATGGGCATGGGTGGTGCGGCCATCGGCGTGGGCAACGTGGCGGGGAACTTCCTGTCGGGCGCGCTGCGCAACCCCTCGGCCGCTCCGGGCCAGACCGCGATGCTGTTCATCGGCATCGCCTTTGCCGAAGCCTTCGGGATCTTCTCGTTCCTCGTCGCGCTTCTGCTGATGTTCGCCGTCTGATCCTTCCTTTTCCTTGCGGTCGGGTGGGCCCTTGCGGGGCCCATCCGGTTTCTTGAAGGGTCCAGGGGGACGACATGGCAAACGAAACGCACGACGCGGCAAACGGGGCGGCGCAGGGCGCGGCCCATGCGGCTGAATCCGCGGGCATGCCGCAACTGGATTTCTCCACTTTCCCGAACCAGATTTTCTGGCTTCTGGTCACGCTGGGCGCAATCTGGTGGATTCTGACCCGCATCGCGCTGCCGCGCATCAGCGGGGTTCTGGCGGATCGCCAGGGCGCCATCTCGGGCGATCTGATCGCAGCCGAGGAATTCAAGCTGAAGGCCAAGGAAGCCGAAGCCGCCTATGACAAGGCGCTGGCGGATGCCCGGTCGGAGGCACAAAAGATCGTGGCGCAGGCCCGTGCCGAAATCCAGAAAGAACTGGATGCCGCCACCGCCGAAGCCGACGCACAGATCGAGGCCCGCGCCGCCCTGTCGGCCAAGCGGATCGGTGAAATTCGCGCCGGTGCACTGGAAGCTGTGGATGCGGTCGCCCGCGAAGCCGCCGCCGACATCGTCGCGGCGCTGGGGGGCAAGGCCGACGCTGGTTCTGTCGCTGCCGCCGTTTCGGCACGACTGAAAGGGTGATGCGATGAAAAAGCTTTCGCTTCTGCTGGCCTTTGCCGCCTCGCCCGCCTTTGCGGCCTCGGGTCCGTTCTTCTCGCTGCGCAATACCGACTTTGTGGTCACGCTCGGCTTTCTCGTCTTCATCGGCGCGCTGATCTATTTCAAGGTTCCGGGCATCCTCTTGGGGATGCTTGACAAGCGCGCCGCGAATATCCGCGCCGAGCTGGAAGAGGCGCGCGCGCTGCGCGACGAGGCCCAGTCGATCCTTGCGGGCTATGAACGCAAGAGCCGGGACGTGCAGGAACAGGCCGACCAGATCGTTACCGCTGCAAAGCGCGATGCGGTTGCCGCGGCCGAGCAAGTCAAGGCCGAACTCAAGGTCTCGATCGCTCGCCGCCTGAAAGCCGCGGAAGAGCAGATCGCGTCGGCCGAAGCTGCCGCGCTGCGCGATGTCAAGGATCGGGCCGTCTCCGTCGCGGTTGCCGCTGCGGCCGAGGTTCTGGCTCGCCAGATGAGCGCGTCTGACAAGGCCGGGCTGATCGACACCGCCATCGGCGAGGTCGAGACGCGTCTGCACTGACGCCAATATCTGCACGATCTGCAAAACCCGGCCCCAAGGCCGGGTTTTTTTATGCTTTGTCCGCCTTGTGCTGAAGCCACAACTGCGCCAGCGCTTCGTTGCGGTCGGCCTGCCTCTGCGCGGTCAGCGCCGCCCTGACATAATCCAGATGTGCTTCGACTGCGGCGCGGGCCGCGATCGGGTCGCGGGCCTGCAAGCCTGCATTGATCGCGCGGTGCTGATCCAGCAGGGCCGCGCGGGTGGTGCGCTGGCGGAACATGACCGAGCGGTTGTAAAAAACCCCCTCGCTGAGCAGGTCAAACATCGCCCGCATCATGTGCAGCATGATCACATTGTGCCCCGCCTCGATGATCGCCATGTGAAACTCGGCATCCAGCGCCGCTTCGTCTGTGGGGTTGCGGCGGTCCTGCGCGGCCTGCATCCGGCCAAAGACGCGGTCCACGACCGCCAGGTCGGCGTCGGTCCCGATGCTGGCGGCTCGTTCCGCGGCCAGTCCCTCCATGTCGCGGCGAAAGGCGAGATAGTCGAAGACTGCCGTATCGTGGCGCGCAAAAAGCCGCAACAGCCCCGGCGAAAAGACCGAGCCGATGACATCGGCCACATAGATCCCGGCCCCGGCCCGCGTGGTCAACAGGCCCGCCGCCTGCAACTCGGCCACCGCCTCGCGCAGGCTGGGGCGCGACACACCCAGCCGGTCTGACAGGTCACGTTCCGAGGGCAGCCGTTCACCTGGCCGCAGGATACCCTGCAAAATCAGCGCCTCGATCTGACGCACCACCGCCTGAGACAGTTTTTCCGCTTCGATCTTCTGGAACGGCATGGCACCCCCGCTTTGGTCAGAAACTATGACCACCGGGGGCGGGGCACAATGCAAAAGGCCGGGCGATACAGCCCGGCCTTCTGGTTTCACGCCTTGCGGTCGGCTGCGTCAGGTGCCCGAGGTCGGACGGATCACAAACTCCACCCGACGGTTCTGGGCACGACCATCGGGCGTCAGGTTGGAGGCCACCGGCGCATCTTCGCCACGGCCATAAGACACGACGCGATAGGACGGCACACCCGCCCCGATCAGCACATTGGCCACCGAATTGGCACGACGCTGCGACAGATCCTGGTTGTAGCCCGCCGAGCCGGTGTTGTCGGTGTGCCCGATCACCTCGACGCGGGTGTCGGGATAGCGGTTCAGGCTGCCCGCCAGCGTGTAAAGGTCGCGCTGCAGATCAGACCGCACCGTGGCACTGTCGGTGGCGAACAGAACATCTTGCGGCATCGTCACGATCAGTTCGTTGCCGGTGTTGACGATGGTCACGCCATCGGTGCCGATATCGCGCTGCAGTTCGGCGGCCTGCCGATCCAGCCGTGCGCCGATCGCGCCGCCGATCATGCCACCCACAATCGCGCCGGCGGCCGTCTTGGCCAATTTGTCGTCGCCCTTGCGGGTCGCGCCAAACACGCCGCCCAACAGCGCGCCAGTGATGGCGCCGCTTTGAGTGTTGCTGTTCGGGCTGGTTCCGGTCGGGGTGCCGGTTGCGTAAGGATCGGTGCAGGCCGTCAGGGCGAACAGGCCCGTGGTGGCCAGAACAAGTGTCATACGTTTCTTCATGATTCCGCCTCATGCCAATTGCGCCCCGAAAGGAGCGTCTCACTGACTATATCAGAGGATCGTCGCAATGTGCGATGCCGTGCCTCCGGCGGGCAGGTTTCCGCCCATCACTTCGGCGCGATGGCATCGGCGCGCGCCGCCTCCCAGGCCAGCATCGCGCGTTTGACCGGCAGCCCCCAGTGATAACCGCCAAGGGCGCCGGTTTTGCGCAGCGCGCGGTGGCAAGGGATCAGCCAGGCCACCGGGTTGCGCCCCACCGCCGTGCCCACGGCGCGCACCGCACGGGGGCAGCCTATGGCGGCAGCGATGTCGCCATAGGTCGTGACGTGACCCGAGGGAATCGCCAGCAGCGCCTCCCAGACCTTGATCTGGAACGGCGCGCCGATCAGGTGCAACGCCGCCTCGCCTCGCCCACCCAGCGCCGCCTGCACCCAGGGTGCCAGCGCCGCGGGGGCATGGCGGAACGTGGCCGCCGGCCAGCGCACCGCCAGATCGGCAAAGGCTGCCTCACGCCCGATTTCGGCGGCAAAGGCCATGCCGCACAGGCCGCGGTCGGTGCCCATCGCCAGCACCTCGCCAAAGGGCGACGGGAACCAGCCCCAGCCGATCACCAGCCCCGCGCCGCCGCGCGCCACATCGCCCGGCGCCATCGCCTCCCACCGCAGAAACAGATCGTGCAGCCGCCCGCTGCCCGACAGCCCTGCGCGGTCGGCCACCTCGGCCAGCGGCAGGCGGCGGGCGATCAGTTCGCGCGCCAGATCAAGCGTCAGATATTGCTGATAGCGCTTCGGCGACACGCCAACCCAAGCCGTAAACAGCCGCTGGAAATGCGCCGGGCTCATCCCCAGACGCCCGGCCAGCGCCTCCAGCGTCAGGCCGGGGCCGGCGGCGTCGATCTCCTCCAGCGCGCGGGCAATGACGCGGTAGTGATAGCGGTCTTGCAGATCGTCCATCGGGCCCTCCTGCCCGCAGAATAGGCCCGCTGCACCGCCGCCGCGACCCGAAAGCTGCGCATTCGCGGCAGATGCGCGCGCCCCTTGCCGGGGCGGGGCGGGGCGGGCATACCGGGGGTCATGACACGCCAGTTGCCTTATGCCCAGATGCAGGACGTTTTCCGCCGCTTTCACGCGGTCGAGCCCGAACCGAAGGGCGAGCTGGAGCATGTCAACGCCTTTACCCTGCTGGTTGCCGTGGCCCTGTCGGCGCAGGCCACCGACGCGGGCGTGAACAAGGCCACGCGCGGGCTGTTCGCCATTGCCGACACGCCCGCAAAGATGCTGGCCCTGGGCGAAGAGGGGCTGATCGCGCATATCAAGACCATCGGCCTGTTCCGCAACAAGGCGAAAAACGTGATCCGGCTCAGCCAGATCCTGATCGAGCAGTTCGGCGGTCAGGTGCCCTCCAGCCGCGCGGCGCTGCAAAGCCTGCCAGGGGTTGGGCGCAAGACGGCGAATGTGGTGCTGAACATGTGGTTTCACCACCCCGCGCAGGCCGTCGATACCCATATCTTCCGCATCGGCAACCGCACCGGCATCTGCCCCGGCCGCGATGTGGAAACGGTCGAGCGGGCCATCGAGGACAACGTGCCCGTCGAATGGCAGCGCCACGCGCATCACTGGCTGATCCTGCATGGCCGCTACATCTGCACCGCGCGCAAGCCGCGCTGTGGCGACTGCCTGATCCGCGACATCTGCCTATATGAGGAGAAAACCCCGTGAAACGCTATCAGGTGGTGGGCATCGGCAATGCCATCGTCGATGTTCTGTCGCAGTCGGACGATGCCTTTCTGGACCGGATGGGCATTGGCAAGGGCATCATGCAACTGATCGACAGGGATCGGGCCGAGGCGCTGTATGACGCGATGGGCGCGCGCACAGAGGCGCCGGGCGGATCGGTCGCCAATACGATCGCGGGGCTGGGCAACCTTGGCCTGACCACCGCCTTTATCGGGCGCGTGCGCGACGATGCACTGGGCCGGTTCTATGCCGCCTCCATGGCCGCCGAGGGCACCGATTTCGTGAACCAGCCGGTGGCGGCTGCCGAGCTGCCCACCTCGCGCAGCATGATTTTTGTCACCCCTGACGGGGAACGCTCTATGAATACCTATCTGGGTGTCTCGGCCGATCTGGGCACCGAAGACGTGCCGCTGAATGTGGTAGAAAATACCGGGATCGTCTTTCTTGAGGGCTATCTGTTCGACAAGGATCACGGCAAGGCCGCGTTCCTCAAGGCCGCGCAGGGCTGCCGCCGGGGCGGCGGGCGCGCGGGCATCTCGTTGTCGGACCCGTTCTGCGTGGACCGCCACCGCGACAGCTTTCGCCGGCTGGTGCGCGACGAGATGGATTTTGTAATCGGCAACGAACACGAATGGGCTTCGCTGTATCAAACCGATGTCGAAACGGCCCTGGCACAGGCCGCGGCTGAGTGCGATCTGGTGGTCTGCACGCGCTCGGGCGCCGAGGTGGTGGTGATCGGCCAGGGCCAGCGGGTCGAGGTGCCGGTGCGCCGCGTGGTGCCGGTCGATGCGACCGGCGCGGGCGATCAGTTTGCCGCGGGCTTTCTCTACGGCATCGCCACAGGCCAAAGCCTTGAGGTCGCGGGCCGGATGGGCACACTGGCCGCCGCCGAGGTGATCGGCCATTTCGGCGCCCGCCCCGAAACCGACGTGAAGGCGATGTTCCGCGCCCAGGGGCTGATCATCAACTAAAGCCTGCGCACCATCACAAAGGTGCCGTGGAAATCGAACAAAAGGCGCGTCAGGCGGCTGGAGATCCGCCGCCTGACGGCAAAACCCAGCCGTTCATACAGCGCGCGGGCGCGGATGTTTTCCTCGACCACATCCAACCGCATCTCGGCATGGCCGCGCGCCCGCGCCTCGGTACACAGCGCCTCGATCAGGGCCGCGCCGATGCCTGCGCCGCGGTGATCGGGGCGCACCGCGATGCCATCGACGATAAAGCCATGTGCCACCGTCTCGCGCGCCAGAACCGACAGGCAGGCGCTGCGCCACAGCCCGCCAAAGGGGCCATAGACGGCGACCAGATCGCCCAGCCCGCCGCCAACAAAGGCCCCTTCCCAGGTGCGAAACCCGGCCACGCCCAACAGCGTGCCCTGGGGGCCGACCGCCACCAGAACATGATCGGCGGCGATCACCCGTTCGATAAAGGCCAGCGCGCGGGGCGCGGGGCCCATCACCCGGCCCAGCTTGCCCCCGAAGGCCAGCCAGTACAGCGCGGCCGCGGCGGCGCGCTGATCAGGGGCAAGGCCGCGGCGGATGCTTACCAAGGCGCGGCCTCCCTGACCCAGTCTTCGGCGCTTGCCAGATCCTCGGGCGTGTTGAGGTTGAAGAACGGATCGGGCGTGCCCGCAAAGCTGACCCGCGCCGCCCCATCCAGCGCGGCGCGCAGCCTCCGTTCGCCCGTATCCAGCCGGGCGACCAGCGCCGACCGGGCCGTCACCGGCCACAGCGCCACGGTAGGGTGATCGCGGCCCCGGCTTTCGGCAAAGGCCGCGCCGCCCACATCGGTCAGCCGCGTCACCAGATCGGCGGGCAGAAAGGGCGTATCGACCGGCACCGTGACCAGCGCCACGGCACCCTGCGCCACCGCCCAGTCAAGCCCCGCCAGCACTCCCGCCAAGGGCCCCTGCCCGGCCAGCCCCGGCGGATCGGGCAGCACCGGCCAGCCGAACCCTGCCAGCCGCGCAGGCGCGGACCCGCCCGACAGCGCCAGCACCGCCACCTGCGGCGCCAGCAGCGACGCGACGCGCGCCAGCAGCGGCTGCCCCGCCAGCCGCAGCAACGCCTTGTCGGCGCCCATCCGGCGGCTTTGCCCGCCCGCAAGGATCAGACCCGCAATCTTCATGCCCCCACCTGCTACG
The DNA here is from genome assembly GCF_003034995.1 of Phaeovulum veldkampii DSM 11550. Classification (GTDB taxonomy): domain Bacteria; phylum Pseudomonadota; class Alphaproteobacteria; order Rhodobacterales; family Rhodobacteraceae; genus Phaeovulum; species Phaeovulum veldkampii. Next base: position 21,498 of record NZ_PZKF01000013.1, read on the forward strand.
CCCCGCCTTGCATCCGCCAGCCCATCACCTATGACTGGCCCATCCCCTGCCGAAAGCCAAGCCGCATGTCCAACCGATCTGTTTCCGCCGCTTATTGGCAGGGCTTCCGCCATGGCTTGCCGTTTTTGCTGGTGATCGTGCCGTTCGGGCTTTTGTTCGGCGTGGCGGGCGCCGAAGCGGGGTTGAATCTGGCCGAGATCATGGGCTTTTCGGTGCTGGTGATCGCCGGGGCCTCACAGTTTACTGCGGTGCAACTGATGGCCGACAACGCGCCGGTTCTGGTGGTGCTGGCCACCTCTCTGGCGGTCAACCTGCGGATGGCGATGTATTCGGCCAGCCTGACCCCGCATCTGGGCGCGGCGCCGGGCTGGCAAAAGGCGCTGGTGGCCTATTTCATGGTCGACCAATCCTATGCGCTGGCGATTCAGGACTATGAGCGTCAACCAGACCGCAGCCTTGCTGAAAAGCTGGCCTATTACGCCGGGGCCTGTAGCCCGGTCTGCCCGCAATGGTATGTCTCGACCTGGGCGGGTGCCACACTGGGGCAGGCGATTCCGCCTGAATTCGCGCTGGATTTTGCGGTGCCCATCACCTTTCTGGCGATGCTCGCACCGATGCTGCGCAGTGCCGCCCATGTGGCAGCGGCGCTGGTGTCGGTCGGGCTGGCGCTGGCGCTGGCGTTTCTGCCCGCGGGGGTGGGACTGCTGATCGCCGCTGTCGCCGCCATGGTGACCGGCGCGCAGGTCGAACTGTGGATCGAAAGGCGCCGGGCATGACGTTCACCCCCCTCGAAATCTGGACGATCATTCTGGTGCTGGGGATCGGCACCTTTCTGCTGCGGTTTTCGTTTCTGGGCATGATCGGCAACCGACCGCTGCCCGAATGGGTGCTGCGCTATCTGCGTTATACGCCGGTGGCGGTGCTGCCGGGCCTTGTGGCGCCGCTGGTGATCTGGCCCTCGGGCACCGGGGGCGAGTTTGACCTGCCGCGCCTGCTTGCGGCGGTGGCCACCGTCGGCGCGGGGCTGATCACCCGCAACACGCTTGCGGGCATCATCGGCGGGCTGGCGGTGCTTTACCTGGGCCTGTTCACTCTACCCTAGAGCCCTGCCGGTGGCCGTTGGGCGCGACGATGCCCAGTTCCTCGGCCTTCTTCGCCTCGATCATCAGCACACCGGAATTGTTGTCGGGATCGCCGTCATAGTGATCCTTCAGCGTCGCCCCCGGCAGTTCGGCAAAGGCTTTGGAAATGCGCAGCGGCGAAAAGCCCCCCGGCATGGATTCAAACCCCGGCGTGGCGCGCAGCACATCGCCCACCGCATTGGCGCAGAACGCCTTGGGCGCGGCCCCGTTCGCCTCGGCGCGGGCGCGCATGATCTCTGCCACCTCAAGGCTGACCGGCACGCGCTGTTCGCGCACAAAGAACGTCTCACGGGCATGGTAGTCGATGTAGAAGGCGCGCATCCGGGGGGTGATGCCATAATGCACATCGTTCCGCTCCGGCACATAGGGGTGATACCAGGTGCCTGCCGGGTCAAACATCACCCGCTGCCTGCCATCGATCATCAGCGCCGAATGGCCGCCGCCGCCGGTGCGGGTGCTGATCACCGTGAACAGCGTGACCGAGGGCGGCTCGCCGCTGGAGTAGGAGGCGGCAGAAACTGCGGCATCAGGGGCCCAGACCGGCTCGGCGCCGCAGGCAGCCAGAGCGAGCGGGAACAGAAGACAAACCAGCATTCGGCGCATCGCGCAAACCTCCGGGTCAGCATGGGTGGCTTGCGCCAGTTCAAACACCACAAAGACGACAGTCGCAACACAAGGGCGTGAGACCGGTCAAAGAACGCAGTCGGGGTTTCGTTCGTGCAACAGATCGCGCGTGCGAAAATACGTGCCTCACACCCGCCGCCAGAACCAGACCCCGTCGCGCATCTCGCGCGCCGCCTCGCCGCGCAACAGCAGATGGTTCAGATGCGCCACCGCCTCGACCAGCGCAAGCGTATAGTCGGGCAGGCCGATCGGGCGCGCGAACAGCGGCGCAAAACACGCCACCGCCGTACGCGGGCTTGCCAGATGATCGCGCAGCCGGTCCAGCGCGCCGTGGTGGTTCTGGATCATCTGCCGCAGCCGCAGCGGCAGGCCGGTGAACGGCAGCTTGTGGCCGGGCAGCACCAGATGCCGGTCATCGGCGAATTCGGCCAGCCGCGCGCAACTGGCCAGCCAGTCGGCCACCGGGTCGGCCAGCGGTTCTGACGCGTAAACGCCAAGGTTGGCCGAAATGCCTGGCAATAGCTGATCGCCGCCGATCACCAGATCATCCTCCCGGCTCCAGAACGTCGCGTGTTCGGGGGCGTGGCCGTCACCCATCCGCAGCCTCCAGCGGCGCCCGGCCATGGTGATCTCCTGTCCCTCGGTAAGGCGGCGGAAACCGTAGGCCAACGGGTGGACCACATCGCAGAAGTTGAAGGGCCGTTCGGCGGCGCGGGTGGCAAGCTGGGCCGCATCCATCCCTGCGGCGCGCCAGAAGGCCATCGTCTCGGGCACCGGCAAGGGGTGTTCGTCCAGAACCAGCATCCGCGCCCACAGCCAGCTTGTGCGCGACATCCACACCTCGGCCCCGCGCGCCTGAAACCAGCCGGCAAGGCCCACATGGTCGGGGTGGTAATGGGTGACAACCACCCGCGTCACCGGCTTGCCTGCCAACGGCCCGGCCAGAAGCCCATCCCAGATCGCGCGCGATTTGCGAGTGTCCAGCCCTGGATCAACCACGGTCCAGCCATCGCCCTCGTCCAGCGCATAGGCGTTGACATGATCCAGCGCCATCGGCAGCGGCAGGCGCAGCCATAGCACACCGGGCGCAACCTCGACCGCGCCGCCGGGCGCCGGGGCCTCGGGCCAGGGGTGGCGGATCGGGGCGGGGGCGATCACGCCCCCAAATCCTCGGGGCTGAGCGCGTAAAGGCCCGCCGCGCCCTCGCGCGCCTCGGCCAGATGGGCGGCATAGGCGGGCAGCAGCCGGCGGATGTAAACGGCAGCCAGCGCCGTGCGCGGGCCAGTGCCGCCCTCGGACACGGCGGCCTTGAGGTGATAATGCGCCCCCAGCACGCGGGCAAAGGCCATCAGGTAGGGCACCGCCCCGGCGAAACGGTCCTGGCTGCCCTGCCCCAGCAACCATTCGGTCGCCTCGCGCAGCGTTTCGGCGGCCGACCACACATCACCGGCAAGCTGCGGCAGCGCGGCCCGCGCCCCCTCGGCCCCGTCCTCGATTTCCTGCAACAGCCGGAACGCGGCCTCGCCGCCGTCGGCCATCTTGCGGCCGACAAGGTCCATCGCCTGAATGCCGTTGGTGCCCTCATAGATCGCGGTCACACGCACATCGCGGCTGAATTGCGCGGCACCGGTTTCCTCCACATAGCCCATGCCGCCATGCACCTGCACACCCATCTCGGACACGCGAATGCCGGTTTCGGTGCCGTAGGCCTTGGCGATCGGCGTCAGAAACGCCGCGCGCCCGGCCCAGTCGGCCTCTCCCGTCGCGCGGGACATATCGAGCGCCACGGCGCAGGCCAGCGCGATGGACCGTGCGGCAAAGACCTCGGCCTTCATCGTGGCCAGCATCCGCCGCACGTCGGCATGGCCGATGATCGGCCCCATCTGGGCGCGGTCGCGGGCATAGTCCACCGCCTTTTGACAGGCCGCCTCGGCCACGCCGATGCCCTGCACCCCCACCGCAAGGCGGGCATTGTTCATCATCGTGAACATCGCCGCCATCCCCTTGCCGGGCGCATCGACAAGCCAGCCGGTGGCCCCTTCAAAGGCCATCACGCAGGTAGGCGACCCGTGCAGGCCCATCTTGTGTTCCAGGCTGACAACCTTGAGGCTGTTGGCCCTGCCGGGGTTGCCCTTTGCATCCGGCAGGAATTTGGGCACCATGAACAGGCTGATCCCCTTGGTGCCCGGCGCCGCATCGGGCAGCCGCGCCAGCACCAGATGACAGACGTTTGCGGTGACATCGCTGTCACCCCAACTGATATAGATCTTCTGGCCGGTGATCGCATAGGTGCCGTCGCCGTTCGGGTCGGCCTTGCTGCGCAAGGCGCCCACATCACTGCCTGCCTGCGGCTCGGTCAGGTTCATCGTGCCCGACCATTCCCCGGAAATCAGCTTTGGCAGATACAGCGCCTGCATCTCGGGGCTGGCGTGATGCTCCAGCGCCTCGATCTGGCCCTGGGTCAGCAGCGGGTTCAGTTGCAGCGCAAGGCAGGCGCCCGACATCATGTCGTTCACCGCCATGTTGATCGCCTGCGGCAGGCCCATGCCGCCAAAGGCCACCGGGGCCGCAGTGCCAACCCAGCCGCCCTCGGCAATCGCGCGGTAGCCCTCGGCAAAGCCGGGGCTTGCGCGCACGACGCCGTTTTCCAGCCGCGCCCCGCGCAGATCACCCGCGCGGTTCAGCGGCGCCATCACCTCGTCGCACAGACGGCCCGCCTCGGTCAGGATCGCCTCGACGGTTTCGGGCTGCGCCTCGGCAAAGCGTTCGGTGGCCGCGACGGGGGCCAGCGGCACGACATGGGACAGGATGAAACGAAACTCGCCCACGGGCGACCGATACGGCATGGCAACTCTCCCTAACGCCTTGGCAAGTGCGAACCCGGCGCGTATGTCGTGACTGGTCAGGGCAGATTACCGCAAGGTCAAGCCCCATCAACCCCAACGCCGCGTCACAGCCCGAGATGACCCTGAAAACAGAGATATTGCAGCCCGATGCGCCGGGGCTTGCCCGCGCCGCTGCGGTCCTTGGCGCCGGGGAGCTTGTCGCCTTTCCGACGGAAACGGTCTACGGGCTGGGCGGCGATGCGCGCTCTGACATGGCGGTGGCGCGGATATTTGAGGCCAAGGGGCGGCCCCGGTTCAACCCGCTGATCGTGCATGTCCCCGATCTGGACACCGCCCGCCAGATCGCGGTGTTCGATGCGCAGGCCGAACGGCTGGCGGCGGCCTTCTGGCCGGGGCCGCTGACGTTGGTGCTGCCGCTGCGGCCCGAGGCCGGGATTTCGGCCCTTGTCACCGCAGGGCTGAAAACCGTGGCGATCCGGCTGCCCGCACATCCGGTGGCGCAGGCGCTGCTGCGTGCCTTTGGCGGGCCGCTGGCCGCGCCCTCGGCCAACCCTTCGGGCAAGGTCAGCCCGACGCGTGCGGCGCATGTGGCCGAGGGGCTGGCAGGCCGGATCGCCGCTGTTCTGGATGGCGGCGCCTGCGCAGTGGGGGTGGAATCGACGATCCTAGCCCTGTCCCCGCCCATCCTGCTGCGCCCCGGCGGGGTGCCTGCCGAGGCGATCGAGGCGTTGATTGGCGCGCCCCTTGCCGCCGGCGGCGATGCGGCAAAGCCCTCGGCGCCGGGGCAACTGGCCTCGCATTATGCGCCCGGCGCGGCGGTTCGGCTGGGCGTCACGCGGCCCGAGGCGGGCGAGGTCTGGCTGGGCTTTGGCCCCGATTGCGCGGGCGCCGATCTGAACCTGTCGCCCGCGGGCGATCTGGTTGAGGCTGCGGCGACGCTGTTTCATGCGCTGCGCGAGGCTGATCGTCTGGCAGGCCCCGCGGGCCGCATCGCGGTGGCGCCGGTGCCCGAAACCGGCCTTGGCCGCGCCATCAATGACCGCCTGCGCCGGGCCGCAGCCCCCCGGCCCTAGGCGTCAGGCCCGCCCGGCGGTGGCCGACAGGCTGATCGGGTCCACCCCCAGCGCACGCAGCGCCGCCTCCCATTTCGTGGCATTCGGTTTGGCAAAGATCAGTTCGGGGTCAGCCTCGGCGGTCAGCCAGCCGTTTTCCAGAATCTCGGCGTCAAGCTGACCCGGCCCCCACCCGGCATAACCCAGCGCCAGCAGCGCCCGCCGCGGGCCGCGCCCCGCCGCGATATCGCCCAGAATATCGCGCGTCGAGGTCATCGCCAGATCGGGGCCAAGCCACATCGTGCCCTCGGCCCCGAACCATTCACCCGAATGCAGCACAAAGCCGCGCCCGGTTTCCATCGGCCCGCCAAACTGCACCGGCAGGTCGGGCACATCGGCGCGCTGCGGCAGGCCCAACTGGTCCAGCAGATCGGCAAAGCGCAACTGCGGCGCGGGCTTGTTCACGATCAGCCCCATCGCGCCGGTGTCGGAATAAGCGCACAGCATCACGACCGCATGAGCAAAGCGCGGGTCGCCCATGCCGGGCATCGCGATCAGGAATTTTCCGCTCAGATCCATGCAACCCTGCCTTTCACCTTACCATTGCGCGACCGTGACTGCGGCGCAAGGGGCGGCCTGTGGCATCAGCGCACAGCCCCGCACCGCTGGCGCGTTTGTGACTTTGCAGTGCGGCACCCGCAGGGGTAAGCCCATGTCATGCAGATCTTTCACCCCGCCCTGTGCGCCACCCTCGTTGCGCTACACTTTTTGGCCACGCCCGCCACGGCCGACGATCTGCCGCCGGGCATGACCGCGGCCGGGCTGCGCAGCGGTTGGCAGACCGCGACAGGCAGCCACATGTCGGCGCTGCATGTGCAACTGGCCGGGGGCTGGAAAACCTACTGGCGCGCACCGGGCGAGGCGGGCGTGCCGCCGCAGTTCGACTGGGCCGGGTCTGACAATGTGGCATCGGTGGCGGTGCATTGGCCCCGCCCGCAGGTCTTTGAAACCAACGGAATGCGCACCGTGGGTTACCGGCACGAGATGATCCTGCCGCTGGAGATCACTCCCGCCGACCCGACCCGCCCGGTGCGCCTGTCCGCCTCGGTCGAAATGGGCATCTGCGACCATATCTGCGTGCCCGTCCTGCTTGATCTGGCGGCCGAAATCACCGGGCCGGGCGCACCCGACCCCATCATTGCCGCCGCGCTCAAGGCCCGGCCCGAACCGCACCCCGGCGCCGCCCGCTGCACACTGGCGCCGATTGCCGACGGCATGCATGTGCGCGCCGAAATCGACCTGCCGCCGATGGGCGTGGGCGAGGTGGCGCTGATTGAATTGCGCGGTCGGCCGGTCTGGGTTTCTGACCCGGTGACGCATCGCCGCGGCGGACGGCTGATTTCCGAGGCCGACATGGTGCCCGACAGCGCAAGCCCGTTTGCGGTCAACCCCGACGATCTGGTCATCACCATTCTGGGCGAGGGCGGTCAGGCCATCGAGATCAGCGGCTGCCCCGGATAGCCGGGCGCCGCAGCCGCGGCACGATCAGCCTGGCCGCCACCGCCGCCACCAGCGCAAAGACCGCAAAGACCGCAAAAGCCGCGCCCATCCCGCCGCCCGTCAGCATCGCCCGGCCCAAAGTGGCGGCAAAGCCCAGCGCCAGAACCATTGCCACAGACCCCAGCGCCATCCGCAGCCCCGGCACCCGCACCGCGCGCCGCAAGGCCCGCGTCTGGCGCCCGAAATCCTGCTGCACTGCCAGAATTGCAGGCACCACGATCAGCACCAGAACCATGCCAAACCCCAGCCCATAGACCAGCGTGATGACCGTGGGTTTCAGAAACAGCGCCGCACTGGAGCGTTCATAGAGCATCGGCGCAAGCCCCAAAACCGTGGTCGCCGTGGTCAGAAACACCGGGCGCAGACGGTCGCTGACGGCATCGACGATGGCGGGCACCAGCCCGCGGGTCTGGGCATATTCATCAACGGTCGAAACCAGAACGATCGCATCGTTGATGATGATCCCCACCATTCCGATCAGCCCCACGACCGCAAACATCGACAGCGGCAGACCCCAGAACCAGTGCCCCCAGATCGCCCCGATCAGCCCGAAGGGAATGACCGCCATCACCACAATCGGCCGTGTCCAACTGGAAAAGATCCAGGCCAGCACGATGAAGATGCCGATCAGGCACAGCGCCAGCCCCACCATGGCATCGGCCATGAAATCGCGTTCCTGTTCCGCCATGCCCGAAAGCTGCCAGGCCACGCCGAAATCTTCCGACAGGCGCGGCAGGATCGTGCCGGTCAGTTCGTCGGTGATCTGCGTGGCGCGTTCGGCGTTGTCTTCGGACAGATCGCCCGTGACCGCCACCAGACGCAGCCCGTTTTCGCGGCGGATGGTGGAAAAGCCCGTCTTCACATCGACCTGCACGATATCGGCCAGCGGCACCCAGGCGCCCGACGGGGTGCGCAGGCGCAGCCGTTCGGTGAAATCGGCGGCCAGTTCACCCTCGGGCAGTTCCACCCGGATCGCGGCGCTGCGGGTGCCGTCGGGGTAGGTGGCGGCCTCGATCCCGTTCAGGCGGTGGCGCAACTCGCGCGCCAGCCCCTCCATGGTAAAGCCCAGGGCCGCACCCTGCGGTGTCAGGTCAAGGATCAGTTCTTCCTTGTCATAGGCCAGATTGTCTTCGACCGCCGAAATCTCGGGATAGGCAGCCAGCGCCGCCTTCAGCGCCTCTGCCGCCTCTTTCAGGGTGCGCGATTCAGCACCCGACAATTGCACCGACAGCCCGTCACTGCTGGGCCCCATGCGGAAGCTGCGGAACGACAATTCCTCCAGCGCGGGGTGGCGCGGCGCCTCGTCTTGCAGCCGGGCAATGAATTCGGCCGATGAAAAGGGGCGCAGATCGGGGTCGATCAGCTCGATGGAAACTGCGCCCAGCAGGTCGGCATCCTTGGTGTCGGCGCCCGCCAGCGGGCGGCCCGAATTGCCGCCGATCTCGGCGATGGCATATTCCACCGGGTTCACGCCATGCTCGGCCTCATAGGCGGCGCCGACACGCGTCACCGCCTCTTGCAGGCCGCGCATCATGGCCAGCGTATCGGCCCGTTCGGCGCCCGGCAGCATGGCAAAATTGCCAACGACGCTGCCCTGTTCGGGCGCGTTGAAGAACCGCCACTGCACCTTGCCCGAAATGACCAGCCCGACCTGCGACGCCAACAGCGCCACCGCAGCCGCCAGCACCACATAGCGCGCGCGAATGACGAGTTGCGTAACCGGGCGCATCACGCGGTGCCGCAACCAGTCAAAACCGCGGTTGACCTGCCGCGAGGGCCAGTCGAACCATTCCTCGCGCGCGGCGCGCATCAGCGCATGGCCCATGTGGTTGGGCAGGATCAAAAAGCACTCGACCAGCGAGGCCGCCAGAACCGCGATCACCGTGAAAGGAATGTCCTTGATCGTGTTGCCCATCTGCCCGCCGATCACGGCAAGACCGCCAAAGGCGATGATCGTGGTGATGGTCGAGGCAAAGACCGGGGCAAGCATCCGCCGGGCGCCGTTTTCGGCAGCCAGCATCGGCGGCTCGCCCAGATGACGGGCGCGGAAATCGGCGTGTTCGCCCACCACGATGGCATCATCGACCACGATCCCCAGCGTGATGATCAGCGCAAAGATCGAGATCATGTTCAGCGTCAGCCCGGCCATATGCATCGCCGCAATCGCCGCCAGCATCGACACCGGAATCCCCGCCGCCACCCAAAAGGCGGTGCGCGCGTTCAGGAACAGAAACAGCAGGCCCACCACCAAAACCAGCCCCATCGCGGCGTTCTTGACCAGCAGGTCGATCCGCGCGCTGATCGCCTCTGACCGGGTGCGGATCAATTCGATCGTGACCGCCTCGGGCAGGCTCAGCTTCATCTCGGCAATCACCGCCTCGACCTGCCGCTGAATCTTGATCGCGTCGCCCTGATCGCTGCGCGCCACGTTGATCGTCACCGCCGGGTCAGTGCCGACGAAATAGGCCCGCGCGCGATCCGCCCCCTCCGAGCGGATGGTGGCGACATCGCCCAGCGTCACCTTGGAGCCGTCGTCATTGGCCCGCAACACCAGCCCGGCCAGTTGTTCGGGGCTGCGCTTTTCCTGCCCCGTTCGCACCCGAGCCTGACCGGCGGCCACATCGCCTGCGGGCGCCGTAGCGGCCTCGGCGGCGATCACCGCGGCAATCTCGGCCATGCTCAGGTCATGGCGGATCAGTTGCAGCGAGGGCACCTCGACCACCACCTCGGGCGCGGCAATGCCCCGCACCGCAGTGCGCGTCACCCCCACCGCATAAAGGCGCACCAGCAGTTCGTCGGCCATCCGGCCCAATTGGTCCAGCGGCAGCGGGCCGGTGATGACCACATCGGTCACCGTATCGCGCCACACCCCGCGCGTGACCTCGGGGGGCTCGGCATCGGCGGGCAGGTCGTCGGCAAGGTTCAGCGCAGCCTCGACATCATCGACGGCCCGGCCCATGTCCCAGCCCGGCTCGAACTCCAACTCGATCAGGGCCTTGCCCTCCGAGGCGCGCGAGGTGGTGCTTTCCACCCCCTCCACCACCAGAAGCGAGGGCTCCAACACCTGCACGATGGCGCGGTCCACGTCTTCGGCGCCGGCCCCCTCCCAGATCACCGAGACCGAGACTTCCTGCACGACGCTGTCAGGAAAGAACTGCGCGCGCATCCGCGGCAGGGCGGCCAGCCCCGCCACGATCATCACCACCAGAACGATATTGGCCAGCGTGCGATGGCGGGTAAAGGTGGCGATCAGGCCGCGCGCGGGGGGCAGTGCCGTCATGTCGATGCGAGCCATAGGCTAGCCCCCCATCCGCTGTTCCAGCCGCTCGATCACCTGTGCGGGCACTTCGTCTTGTGCCAGTTGCGCCAGAATCCGGGCCTTGGCCTCGGCGGGCATGTTCGGGTTGGCCTCGACGAAGGCAATCAGCTGCGCCCGCCGCTCGGGGCTGAGCGCGATGCGGTCCGGCGCGGGCGCGGCGATCGCACCGCCGCCGCCCTGCACCCCGCGCAGCGGGCGCAGCTTCAGACCCGCGCCCAGCAGCGGCGTGCGTTCGGCCACGATCTCGCGCCCGGCCAACGCCGTGGCGCGCACGATCACATCATCGACCTGACGGCGCAGCACCTCGACCGCGGCTTCTTCCAGCCGGTCATCGGCGCCCAGCACCAGCACCTGCCCCGCCGCATCAACCGCCGTGGCGGGCAACAGCGCCACCTGCGCCAGTTCCGGCTCGGCCAGCCGCACGGTCACGAAATCGCCTGCGCGAAAGCCTGCCGCGCCCGCCTCGATTTGCGCATACAAAAGCCGCCCCGTCAGCCCCTCGCCCACCGCGGCGCCAACCCGCATCAGCCGCGCGGCGGCCACAAGCTCGGTGCCGCCCAGATCCAGCGCCACCTCGGCCCGCGCCGGGGCCAGCGCGCCCTTGGCATCCAGCAGCCGGGCATATTGCGCGTTCGACACCCGGAAGGCCACCTCAAGGGCCGCCGGGTCGATCAGCTCACCCAGCTTTTCATTGGTCGAAACCAGCCCGCCCCGCACCGCCGATACGCCCGACAATTGCCCGTCGAATTCGGCGCGCAGTTCGGTGTCGGCCAGCTTGCGTTCCGCCTCGGTCAAGGCGATCTTTTCGCGCTCCAGCGTATTTTCGGCCCGGTCCAGCGCCGCCTCGGCCTGCGACAGCGCCGAGCGGCGCGACAGCACGGCCTGCGCGGCGGCGCTGGCGGCCAGTTCGGCGGTTTCGGTATCGGCCGCCTTGCCCAGGCCAAGGGTATTCAGATTCTGCTGCCGCGCCATCGCCTGATCGCGCAGGCGCGCCTGTTCCACCGCCGCCGCCAGATCGTCGCGCGCGATCAGCAACGCGCGGCGCGCCTCGGCCAGGGCCGCTTCGGCCTCGGCCAATGCGGCGCGCTGGCTGTCGCGCGCCGCCGTTGCCTCGGCCGGGTCGATGCGCATCAACAGATCGCCCCGGCGCACCGCCGCGCCATCTTCGAACGCCTCGGCCAGATCAAGAACCGTTCCCGAGGCAGCAGCGCGCAGTTCCAGCCTGCGGCGGCTTTCAATCTGGCCGAAGGCGGTCAGTTCCGGGGTCAGCGTTTCCAGCCGCACGGTCAGCACATCGGCCGAAAACACCCGTTCGCGCGCCATCATCGGTGGGGCATCGGCAGCGCGCCGGGTTTCCACCGCCGACATGATCTGCCAGCCCGCCAACACCAGCAGCGCCAGCGTCAGCGCAACCCCCAAAAGCCCCATCAGACTGCGCGTCAGAAACCGCATCGGCCCTCGCCCTTCGCTACTGCGGGCAAAAGCCCCGCCTTGCCGCTGTTTTCGGATGTAGTGCCATTCCCGCCTAGAACCAGAGCGGCCCCCGTGCAACGTGCCACGGCGCCGCTTCCGTCGCCGATCACGAGGATGTCAGGCCTCCAGAGCCGCGCGCAAGGCCAGCAGGTCAGCCCAGGCCTCGCGCTTGGCGGCGGGCTGGCGCAACAGATAAGCCGGGTGCGTCATCGGCAGGGCGGGTCGCCCAAACGCCGTGGCCCAGGTTCCGCGCAGCCGCAGGATGCCGCGCTGGCCCAGCGCCGCGGCGCAGGGGGTGTTGCCCATCAGCACGATCAGCTTTGGCGCCACCAGGTCCACATGCCGGGCCAGAAACGGCAGGAACATGGCGATCTCGGCAGGGTCGGGGTCGCGGTTGCCGGGCGGGCGCCACGGCAAGACGTTGGTGATGTAAACCGCCTGCGCCGGGTCGGTGGACTGACGCGACAAGCCGATGGCCGCCAGCATCCGGTCCAGCAACTGGCCAGCGCGGCCCACAAAGGGGCGGCCTGCGATGTCCTCCTCGCGGCCCGGCGCCTCGCCGATCACCATGACGCGGGCGGCGGGGTTGCCATCGGCAAAGACACAGGACCGAGCGCCCTTTTTCAACTCGCAGAGATCGAAGGCTGCCATAGCGGCGGCCAGCGCCGCCAGATCGCCCGCCGCGGCCGCAGCCGCGCGCGCCGCCGCCACCGGGTCGGCAGCGATCACGGGCGCGGCGGCAGGTGCGGGGGCATCCGCCGGAACCGGCGCCGCGGCACGTGGCGCAGGGTCCAGATCATAGCGGTTCAGCGGCACGTCCAGCATCGCCTCATCGGCGCCCATCTCGCGCTGCCACTCATACAAGGCAAGCGCGGTGGCCAGATCAAGGTCGGGGGCAGCGGCGTGGATCATGGCGCAAGGCTAGGCCCTTGCCCGACCAACGGCAAGCCGATGCCGCTTGCCAGCCCCTGCCCCCTTTGCCATAAGCGCCCAAACCGTGAGTGGAGAGGCCGCGATGACATTCCGCGCCAGACACCTTTTGGGGATCGAGCATCTCGCCCCCGAAGAGATTCGCACCGTTCTTGATCTGGCCGACCGCTATGTGGAGTTGAACCGCCGGACGGTAAAGCGCACCGATGCGTTGGCAGGGCTGACCCAGATCAACATGTTCTTTGAAAACTCCACCCGCACACAGGCCAGTTTCGAACTGGCGGGCAAGCGGCTGGGCGCAGATGTGATGAACATGTCGGTCGCGCAGTCATCTGTGAAGAAGGGCGAGACCCTGATCGACACCGCGCTGACGCTGAACGCGATGCACCCTGACCTTTTGGTGGTGCGCCATCCCCAATCGGGCGCGGTGAACCTGCTGGCCTCCAAGGTCAACTGCGCGGTGCTGAACGCGGGCGACGGCAAGCACGAACACCCCACGCAGGCGCTGCTGGATGCGCTGACGATCCGCCGCGCCAAGGGCCGGATCCAGCGGCTGACGGTGGCGATCTGCGGCGACATCGCGCATAGCCGGGTGGCGCGGTCAAACCTGTTGCTGCTGGGCAAGATGGAAAACCGCGTGCGCCTGATCGGGCCGCCCACGTTGATGCCCGCAGGCGTCGCCGACTTTGGCTGCGAGGTTTATGACGACATGCAGGCCGGTCTTGAGGGCGCCGATGTGGTGATGATGCTGCGGCTTCAGAAAGAACGGATGGACGGCGGCTTCATCCCGTCGGAACGCGAATATTACCACCGCTACGGACTGGATGCCGAAAAACTGACCCATGCCAAACCCGACGCCATCGTGATGCACCCCGGCCCGATGAACCGCGGGGTCGAAATCGACGGCGAACTGGCCGATGACATCAACCGCAGCGTGATTCAGGATCAGGTGGAAATGGGCGTCGCCGTCCGTATGGCCTGCATGGACCTTCTGGCGCAGAACCTGCGCGCCGAACGCGGCCGCGCCGCGTTGGGGGAAACATATGCCTAGGATCGAACGCGACCCCGTCCTGAACTATCGCCCCGGCCCGGCCTCGGAGCTGCCCTTGTCCGAGGGCGAGCCGGTTCTGGCCGTCTTCCCCGCTGACCGGCGCCGATACTGGTCCGATCACGCCGCCATGTCGGGCGTGGGCGTGGCTGCCTGCATTCTGATTCTGCCGTTCTTCGGCAAGGCCGACCAGATCCTGATCGCCAGCGCCGGTGTGATCGCGGCGATTTTCGCGCGCGGCGCCTTCCTCGCCTCCGAAGCGTTCGCCCGGCGCTGGCAGTTGACCGACCGCCGCCTGATCGGCCCGCAGGGTCGGCAGGTGATGCTGCTGGAAATCGAAACCGTCCGCCGCCTGATGGGCGATGTGCAGGTGGTCACGAAAGACGGCGCAAAACACCTGATCAAGCATCTGGCCGACAGTCAGGCCGTGCTGACCGAGATTCTCGATGCCCGCGACGCCCGGGCCAAGGTGGTGACCGAATGATCCTGCTGCAAAACGCCCGCCTGATCGACCCCGCGGCCCTGACCGAAACCATCGGCAGCCTGCTGATCGAGGGCGAGACCATCGCGGCCTTGGGCGACATCGCCGCCCCTGACGGCGCGCAAATCATCGACTGCGGCGGCAAATGCCTGGCGCCCGGCATCGTGGACCTTGGCGTGAAAATCGGCGAGCCGGGCGAACGGCACCGCGAATCGTTTCGCTCGGCAGGGCGGGCGGCGGCGGCGGGCGGCGTGACCACGATCATCGCCCGCCCCGACACCCTGCCCGCGATCGACAGCCCCGAAACGCTGGAATTCGTCACCCGCCGCGCCGCCGAGGCCGCGCCCGTCCGTATCCGCCACATGGCCGCGCTGACCAAGGGCCGCGAGGGCCGCGAGATGACCGAGATCGGCTTTCTGCTCGACGCAGGCGCCGTGGCCTTTACCGATTGCGACCATGTGGTGACCAATACCAAGGTTCTGTCGCGTGCGCTGACCTACGCCCGCAGCCTTGGCGCGCTGGTGATCGGCCACCCCCAAGACCCCGGCCTGTCGGCGGGCGCCGCTGTCACCTCAGGCAAATTTGCCTCGCTTCGCGGCCTGCCCGGCGTGTCGCCGCTGGCCGAACGGATGGGGTTTGACCGCGACATGGCGCTGATCGAGATGACCGGCGCGCGCTATCACGCCGATCAGATCACCACCGCCCGCACCCTGCCCGCGCTGGAACGCGCCAAGGCCAACGGGCGGGACGTGACGGCGGGCGTCTCGATCCACCATCTGACGCTGAACGAATTTGACGTGGGTGATTACCGCACCTTCTTCAAGCTGACGCCGCCCCTGCGGTCCGAGGATGACCGGCAGGCGGTGGTTGCGGCGGTGGCCTCGGGGCTGATCGACGTGATCAGTTCGATGCACACCCCGGCGGACGAGGAATCAAAGCGCCTGCCGTTTGAAGAGGCCGCATCGGGCGCGGTCGCGCTGGAAACCTTCCTGCCCGCGGCGATGCGGCTCTTCCACGCAGGCGCCCTGAGCCTGCCGCAACTGTTCCGTGCCATGGCGCTGAACCCCGCGCGGCGGCTTGGCCTGCCGCAAGGGCAGCTTTCACAGGGCGCCCCGGCCGATCTGGTGCTGTTCGACCCCGATGCGCCCTTCGTGCTCGACCGCTTCGCGCTGCACTCCAAATCAAAGAATACCCCCTTCGACGGGCAACGCATGGAGGGCCGGGTGCTTGCCACATTCGTCGGGGGCAGGCAGGTATATGCCGCGTAACGGAGGGATGCGATGCCTGTGATCGAAAGCAGTTTGGCCGTTCTGGCGGCAGTGGCGGTGCTTGGCTACCTGCTGGGGTCGATCCCTTTCGGCGTGGTCATCACCAAGGCACTGGGGCTTGGCGACCTGCGCCAGATCGGCTCGGGCAACATCGGCGCGACCAACGTGCTGCGCACCGGCAACAAGGCGGCGGCGGCGGCCACACTGATCCTCGACGGCGCCAAGGGCGCAGTCGCCGTGCTGATCGCGCGGGCGCTGTTTGCCGAAGACGCCGCGCAACTGGCGGGCGCCACCGCCTTTCTGGGTCACCTGTTCCCGGTCTGGCTCGGGTTCCGGGGGGGCAAGGGCGTGGCCACCTTCCTCGGCACGCTGCTGGCGCTGGCCTGGCCGCTGGGGGCTGCGGCCTGTGCCACATGGCTTGTGACCGCCGCGCTCACCCGCATCTCGTCGCTTTCGGCGCTGGTCGCCGCCTCGGCCGCGGTGCCGCTGGCCTGGGCGCTGGGCCATGGCGATGCGGCCCTGCTGGCCGCGGCGCTCGCCGCGCTGGTGTTCCTGCGCCACAAGGCCAACATCGGCCGCATCCTTGCGGGAACCGAACCAAAGATCGGCAAGAAATCCTGACGCTTTTCAACTTGGCTGAAATATCCTCGGGGGGAGCCGCCTTGAAAAGGCGGCCGGGGGGCAGACGGCCCCCCGCCGCGCCGCCCCTCAGTAGCGGGTGGCTTGATAAACGCGGCTGATGTCGCCGCCCCAGTCACCCGCATAAAGGTCAAGCAGCCGGTCGGCCTGCACCTTGCCCGCCGCCGCGCTGGCGTGCAGCACGTCCAGATAGCGCTCCTCGCCCAGGCCCCGTGCCTTCAGCCCGGCATGGGCAATCTCCAGCACTTCGCGCGCCAGCGGCAGCAGGGCCACTCCGCCCGCCTGCCCCTGCAACCCCGAAACCGAGGCCGCAACCCGCAGCCCCTCGCGGGTGGCATGGTCCCAGCGCCTGACCAGATCCCAGGCGGCATCCAGCGCAGACTGATCATACAGCAGCCCGACCCAAAAGGCTGGCAGTGCATCCAGATGCGCCTGATCGCCCGCATCCGCGCCCCGCATTTCAAGGTATTTCTTCACCCGCGCCTCGGGGAACACGGTCGTCATGTGATCGGCCCAGTCCGACAGGGTGGGCTGTTCGCCGGGCAGCGCGGGCAGCCTGCCATCCAGAAAATCCCGGAAAGACTGGCCCAGCGCGTTGATATATTGGCCGTCGCGGTAGACGAAATACATCGGCACATCGAGCACCCAGTCCACATAGGCCTGATAGCCCATGCCCTCATCAAAGGC
The DNA here is from genome assembly GCF_003034995.1 of Phaeovulum veldkampii DSM 11550. Classification (GTDB taxonomy): domain Bacteria; phylum Pseudomonadota; class Alphaproteobacteria; order Rhodobacterales; family Rhodobacteraceae; genus Phaeovulum; species Phaeovulum veldkampii. The sequence continues at coordinate 38,567 of NZ_PZKF01000013.1, forward strand.
AAAGGGCAGCATCCCGGTGCGGCTGGCATCCAGATCGCGCCAGATGCGGCTGCGCCAGCTTTTGTGGCCATTGGGCTTGCCCTCGAAAAAGGGCGAGCTGGCAAACAGCGCCGTTGCCACCGGCTGCAAGGCCAGCGACACGCGCAGCTTTTCCACCATGTCGGCCTCGGACGCGTAATCGAGGTTCACCTGCACCGTGCAGGTGCGATACATCATCTGCGTGCCGTGGGTGCCCACGCGGCCCATGTAATCGGTCATCAGCCGATAGCGGCCCTTGGGCATCACCGGCATATCGCCGTGCCGCCAGACGGGGGCGGCGCCAAGGCCCGCAAAGGCCACGCCTATCGGCTCGGCCACCGCTCGCACCTCGACCAGATGCGCGGCGGTTTCGGCGGCCACCTGATGCAGGGTTTCCATCGGCGCGCCCGACAGTTCCAGTTGCCCGCCCGGTTCAAGGCTGACATTGGCGCCATCGCGGGTCAGCCCGATGATATGGCCCTGCTCCAGAACCTCGGTCCAGCCAAAGCGGTCGCGCAACCCCTCCAGCACGGCCCGCACGCTGGCCGGCCCGTCATAGGGCAACGGCGCAAGCGAGCCGGACAGATAGCCGAATTTCTCGTGTTCGGTGCCGATGCGCCACTGGTGTTTCGGCTTTTCGCCCGCGGCCATATACTCGGCCAGTTGCGAAAACCGCTCGATCGGGCCGCCGCCCGCTTGAGGAATGGACATGGGGCGGCCTCCGGTCGCAGTTTCCTGAGCGCCACAGGTGGCGCGCGGCGCCGCTCAAGTCAAGGCCGCGTGACCCGGTCTTTGCCACAGCGCGCGCACCGTTCCCTGTGCGGGGCCGCGCAATGCCGCTGAGGAAACCTGCGCCATGTCGATGCCGGGCAGGCTGGTGAAGGCGTCAAACAGCCGGTCGGCCCCTGCGGCGCCCACCGGGATCAGCAGCGCCTGGCCGTCGGCCTGCTTCAGCCGCCAGTGCGCCGCGCCGTTGATCGTGATCACCCGGATCTCGACCAGTTCGCGCAGCGCGACAAACCCGCCCGCACCGGGGCCAAAATAGGCGATCTGACCTTCGACCACCTCCACCACGCCCGGCCCGCCGCTGCCCAGGCGGGCAAAGCGCATCCGGCGCAGCGCGACCACTGCCCAGCCCAGCCCCGCAAGCGCCGCCACCGCGCCCAGCCCCTCCATCAGCCAGCCGCCGCGAGTCAAAAGCCACCCCCCCGCACCGATGGTCGCCACAGCCCCCGCAACCTCGCGCCAGCGCGACAGCCATGCCAGCGCCTCGGGGCGGAAAAAGCTCATTTCCAGTCGCCCAAGGCGGTCTGCCACAGCGTCAGCGCGGCGCAGGCGGCAGTATCGGCGCGCAGGATGCGCGGGCCCAGGCTGACCGGGGTGACGTAGGGCGCCGCCCCCAGTCGCGCGCGTTCGGCAGGGGAAAAGCCGCCCTCAGGGCCGATCAGAACAGCCCAAGGCCCCGGCGGCAGCCCGGCCAGTGTCTGCGCCGGGCCCAGACGCGATTCGTCGGCCCACAGGATGCGGCGCGCATCGTCCCAGCCATCCAGCAGCCGCGCCAGCGGCATCAGGTCGGCCACCTCGGGCACATAGGTGCCGCCGCATTGTTCGGCGGCCTCCAGCGCATGGGCTTGCAGCCGGTCCTGCCGGATGCGTTCGGCATTGGTGTAATCGGTCTGCACCGGCAGGATGCGCGCAGCGCCCAGTTCCGCGGCCTTTTCGACAATGAAATCGGTGCGCGCCTTCTTGATCGGGGCGAACATCAGCCACAGGTCGGGCGGGTCCATCTGTGGCGCGGTCTGCACCTCGGGCGTCAGTTCCCCGCCGCGCTTACCCGCTGCGGTGACGGTGGCGCGCCACTCGCCCTGCCGCCCGTTGAACACCAGCAGCGCATCGCCCGGCGCCAGCCGCATCACCCCGAACAGGTAATGCGCCTGATCCGCCGTCAGCGGAAGCGGTTGCCCCGCCCCAAGCGGGTGGTCTAGATGAAGCCTGATCCGTGCCGTCGCCATGGAGGGCAATCTATGACCCCGATCCCCAAAACGCCAGAGCCCGCCGCAGCCGGAATTGTGGCCGATGCGCCACGCGACAACTGGGTGGACCGTTACGCCCCCGCCGCGTGGCGGCCCTATCTGCGGTTGGCCCGCGCTGACCGGCCAATTGGCACCTGGCTGTTGCTGATCCCTTGCCTTTGGGGGGTGGCGCTGGCCGCCGCCGCCGATGCGCCGCGGCTGTTCGATCTGTGGATCGTGGCGGGCTGCACCATCGGCGCGTTTCTGATGCGCGGCGCTGGCTGCACCTGGAACGATATCACCGACCGCAACTTTGACGGCGCGGTGGCGCGCACCCGGTCGCGCCCGATCCCGTCGGGGCAGGTCAGCGTGAAACAGGCGGTGGCCTTCATGGTGGCGCAGGCGCTGGCGGGCGCGGTGATCCTGTTCACCTTCAACTGGGCGGCCATCGGGCTGGGCATCCTGTCGCTGGCGTTGGTGGCGATCTACCCGTTCGCCAAGCGGTTCACCTGGTGGCCGCAGGCGTTTCTGGGGCTTGCCTTCAACTGGGGCGCGCTGCTGGCCTGGGCGGCGCATGGCGGCGACCTTAGCCTTGCGCCGGTGCTGCTTTACGCCTCGGGCATCGTCTGGACGCTGTTCTACGACACGATCTATGCCCATCAAGACAAGGACGATGACGCGCTGATCGGCGTGAAATCAACCGCGCGGCTTTTTGCCGACCAGACCCCGCTGTGGCTGACCCGGTTTCTGATCACCGCGGTTTTGTTGATGACCGGCGCGGTTCTGGTGGCGATATTGCCCACCGGCGATCCGCTGAAGCTGGTTCTGGGGGTGGCCGCGCCGTGGATTTTCGGCTGGCACATGCTGTGGCAGATCCGGCATCTGGATATCGACAATCCCGATACCTGCCTGCGGCTGTTCCGGTCCAGCCGTGATACCGGGCTGCTGGCTGCGCTGTTTCTTGCCGCCGCGGCGCTGGCCTGATTGAACCGGCGGCGGGCGCCGCTTAAGCAGAGACAGGCGAAACCACCGAAGGCGGCATCTGATGCAACTTGGCCCCAAGATCGTGACCGGCACCGCGTTTGCGCTGGCGCTGGTTCTGTCTGCGGTGATCGCAGGCGGCGCCGCCACGCTGATCGAGCAAGCCTCGCGCAAGGCGGTTCGTATCGGGCTGGAGGCCGCAGGCCAATCCTGGGTCACGGTGGATGCCGACGGGGTGCAAGTGATTCTGTCGGGCGAGGCCCCGACCGAGGCGCGGCGCTTTCGCGCGCTGACCGTGGCGGGAACCTTGGTCGAGGCCAGCCGGATCGTGGACATGACCGAGGTGAAAACCGCCGAGGCCCTCGCCCCGCCCGAATTTTCGCTGGAAATCCTGCGCAATGACGACGGCATTTCGTTGATCGGTCTGGTGCCCAAGGAAACCGACCGCGACGCGCTGCTGGGCGATCTCAAACGGCTGGCCCGCGATGCTGCCGTGACCGACATGCTGGAAAGTGCCGATTACCCGGTGCCCGAAGGCTGGGACAGCGCGCTGACCTTTGGCACGGCGGTGCTGAAATCGCTGCCGCGCTCCAAGATATCAATCTCGGCCACGCGGGTGGCGGTGACGGCGATCACCGACAGCGCCGCCGAAAAGGCCCGGATCGAGGCCGACCTGAAACGGCGCAAACCGGCGCGGCTGGATCTGGCGCTGGACATCTCGGCGCCGCGCCCGGTGATCACGCCCTTCACCCTGCGCTTTCTGATCGACGCGCGCGGCGCGCGGTTCGACGCCTGTTCCGCCGACACCAACCGCGCGCGGACCCGGATTCTGGCGGCCGCCCGCGTGGCAGGCATCACCGGCACCCCCAATTGCACCGTGGGCATGGGCGTGCCCAGCCCGGCATGGGCCGACGCGGTCGTGATGGGGCTGGATGCGATGAAACAGTTGGGCGCCGGGTCGATCACCTTTTCGGATGCCGACATTTCGCTGATCGCCGCCGAAACCGTGCCGCAGGATGTGTATGACAGGGTCGTGGGCGAGTTGGAATCGAACCTGCCCGAGGTGTTTTCGCTAAAGGCCGTGCTGACGCCAAAGCCGGTCAGCGCCGCGTCGGGCCCGCCCGAGTTTTCGGCCACACTGACCCCGCATGGCCAGATTCAGTTGCGCGGCCGTCTGAGCGATGATCGCCAGCGCGAAGCGGTCGAAAGCTTTGCCCGCGCCCGCTTTGGCGACAAATCGGTCTATGGGGCGACCCGGCTTGATCCGGGGCTGCCCGCAGGCTGGCCGGTGCGGGTGCTGGCCGCGCTTGAGGCGCTGGACCAGATGGCGCAGGGCCGGGTCGTGGTGCAGCCTGATCTGGTGCGGCTGGAGGGCGTCAGCGGAGACCCGCAGGGGTCGGACACGGTAGCCCGCATCCTGACCGCCCGGCTGGGCGAAGGCGCACGGCTGGATCTGTCGGTGCGCTATGACAGGCGGCTTGATCCGGTGCTGGGCCTGCCCACCGGCCCCGAATGCGTGGCCGACCTGAACGCAGCCCTGGCCGTGGCCAAGATTACCTTCGAGCCGGGCTCGGCGGTGATTACCGCCGAAGCAGCGGGCGCGCTCGACGGATTGGCCGATATCATGAAAAAATGCACCGACTATCCAATGCAGGTGGGTGGCCATACCGACAGCCAGGGCCGTGAAGAGATGAACCTTGTGCTGTCACAGGACCGGGCGCAGGCGGTGATCGCAGCGCTGGAGGCGCGCCGGGTGCTGACGGGCAACCTGACCGCACAGGGCTTTGGCGAAACCACCCCGATCGACGACAACGGCACCGAGGCCGGCCGCGAGGCGAACCGGCGGATCGAGTTTGCGTTGCTGGGTGAACCCGAGGCGCCTGTGACGCCCCCCTCGGCAGGGCCGGACACGCCGAACAGCACAGAGCCGGTTCCGCCGGCGCAGGCCGAAGAATCCGTCGTGGCACCCGAGCAGCCCGCCCCCCCCGATCTGCTGCGCCCGCCCGCCCGGCCCGCCACCACACCCGAGACCCCTGCCACGGCAGGGCCTTCGGCAGAAACGCCCCGGCCCGAAGCGGCCCCGCCCCCCGAGGCGCCGACCACCGGCCCCGTCGACGCCACGCAAGACGCCCCTGCCGCCACCGAAACGGCCCCCGCCGAGGCGTTGCCTGCGCGTGACCCGGCCAACCCGGCCCCGGCGCCGGAACTGGCTGCTCCGCCGCCCGTGCTGGTCCCTGCGCGGACGGTCGAGGTGGCAAAACCCGGCCCCGATACGCCCCGCCCTACCCCGCGCCCCACCCCCCAGAACTGAACCGGCAGGACACCGACATGAACCGAGAACAATTCATCCTCGTCACCGCCGTCGTGCTGTTTGTGGCCTTCAGTCTGGGCTGGTTCGCCTCGTGGCTGCTGCACCGGCTGACGCGGGTGACCCGCGCCGACATGGGCGAACTGGAGCAGATGGCGCAAGCTCTGCACGAAGCCGAAGAAGCCCGCGACGAGGCGCTGAGCTTCATGGAAAACCGTGAGACCGAACTGGTCAGCCAGATCAGCCAGACCGAGGCTGAACTGCGCGCCGCGATGGACGGGCTGCGCGATGCCCGCCACGAGATCGAGGAACTGCGCGCCTATATCGAGCGGATGAATGCCCGCGACTGACTTGGGCATCGGGCCTGCGCCTTGCCGGGCAGATGCCCCCGATCACACCCGCCGCACCGGCGGAACGGCAGCAACCTACGGTTCTGAACGCCAGCGGCCCAGCGCCGCCTCGTCGCCCTCTTTGGCGACGACCCAGGCTGCGCCCGCGGGGCCGATTTCCTTTTTCCAGAAAGGCGCGCGGGATTTGAGGTAATCCATCAGAAACTCGGCCGCGGCAAAGGCCGCAGCCCGGTGCCGGGCGGCGGTGGCCACCGCCATGATCGGCTCGCCCACTGCGAGTCGGCCAAAGCGGTGGATCACACGGGCATCGGCCAGCGCCCAGCGGGCCATTGCCTGGCTGATGATGGCGGAAATTGCGCTTTCGGTCATGCCGGGGTAATGCTCGATCTCCAGCGCCTGCATCTGGCCGCTGTCATCGCGCACAAGGCCGGTAAAACTGACCACCGCGCCCACATCGGCCCGGCCTGCACCAAAGCCCGCCAGAAATGCGGCCGGGTCGAACGGGGCAGATTGCACGGTGACGCGCACCCTAGCCCCCGGTCATTGGCGGAAAGAACGCCACCTCGCGCACACCCGCGAGAGGCGCGTCGAAATCGGCAAGCACCTGATCCACCGCCACGCGGACCGCCGACAGGTCGGCGAACGCTGCGGCATAGCGCGGCTCGCGCGCGATCAGTTCATCCACCAGCGCGGCGACGGTGGGGGCAGCCGTGTCCACCTGCTCGGTCGCAACGCCGGTGCGTTCGCGGACCCAGGCGAAATACAGCACCGTGATCACTGCGGCGCCCCCCTCAGATAGGGCAGCGACTTGCGGAAATAGTCCCACCCCGTCACCAGCGTCAGCGCCGCTGCGATCCAGATCAGGGCAAGGCCCGCATGGTTGGCCAGATCGGCAGGTGACAGGCCGGTGGGCAGATCGCCCTCGCCCGCGCGCGGCGCGCGGCCGGTTTCCAGATAATCAAGCCCGGTGCCCAGAAACAGCACCGAGATCGCCACCATCTGCGCCGTGGTCTTCCATTTCGCCAGCTTGGTGACCTTCAGCTTGCCCGCCTCGGCCCCCAGAAACTCACGCAGGCCCGACACGAACACCTCGCGGAACAGGATCACGGTGACGGGCAGGATCAGCCAGGGGTTCATGCCCGAATAGCCGGTGATCACCACCAGCGCGATCACAACCATCGCCTTGTCTGCGATCGGGTCCATCGCGGCGCCAAAGCGGCTTTCCTGTTTCCAAAGCCGGGCGAGATAGCCATCGAACCAGTCGGTGACGGCCGCCCCGATGAACAGCGCCAGCGCAAACCAGTCGGCCCAGGGTCGTTGGAAATACAAGAACATCACCGCAACGCCGGGCGCGGCGAGCAGGCGCAGGACGGTCAGGATATTTGGCAGCGTCCATTTCATGCGCGCACCCTAGCGGGGGATGGGCCGAAGGGAAAGAGGGCGAAGCCCGGCGCGACGATGTGGGCCGGGCGGGCGGCGGTCAGGGGCGGGCATCGTAGGTGAGCCAGCGCGTGGCCTGCGCAAGGCTGTCATAAAGCACGCGGGCAGGCACATTGTCATCAGCGGTGATCCAGCGCAGCACGCTCCAGCCGCGGGCGGCGGTCTCGGCGCGCAAGGCCTCGATCAGCGCACGCGCCACGCCCTGCCCCCGCGCCTCGGGCGCCACGAACAGGTCATCCAGAAACCCGCCGGTGCTGGCCGACAGGGGGCGCGCAAAGGGCCGGAAATGCGCAAGCCCCAGCAGCGCACCGTCGGGCGCCACGGCCAGCCGCGCCTCGACCTCATGCGCCGGGTCGATGACCCAGCCCCAGACACGGGCGCGCATCTCGGGCGTCTGGTCAACCCGGTAAAAGGCGGCATAGCCGGCATAAAGCCGTTCCCACGCGGGGCGGTCCTCGGGGCGGGGCGGACGGATCAGAGGCATGGCTCAGCCTTTCGCGTTGAAGAAATCGTAGATCGTCTGCGCCATCGCCTCCGAAATGCCGGGCACGGCCTGAAGATCGGTCAGCCCGGCCCGCGCCACCGCCTTGGCCGATCCGAAATGCGCCAGCAGCGCGCGTTTGCGCGTGGCCCCCACGCCGGGGATTTCGTCCAGCGGCGTGGCGCTGATCGCCTTGGTGCGGCGCGCCCGATGCGCGCCGATTGCCCAGCGGTGCGCCTCGTCGCGCAGGCGCTGGATGAAATACAGAACCGGGTCGTTCATCCGCAGCGCAAAGGGTGGCGCGCCGGGGCGGTAAAATTCCTCCTTGCCGGCGTCACGGTCCACCCCCTTGGCCACGCCGATCATCGGGATATCCTCGACGCCCATCTCGTCCATGATCTGCGCCACCGCAGACACCTGCCCCGCGCCGCCGTCGATCAGCAACAGGTCAGGCCAGGCGCCGGTTTCGCGGTCGGGGTCTTCTTTCAGCAGGCGGGCAAAGCGGCGCGTCAGCACCTCTTTCATCATCCCGAAATCGTCGCCGGGTGTCAGTTCATCGCCGCGGATGTTGAACTTGCGATACTGGCTTTTGACAAAGCCCTCGGGCCCGGCCACCACCATGCCGCCCACGGCATTGGTGCCCTGAATGTGGCTATTGTCGTAAATTTCGATCCGTCGCGGCGCGGCCTCCAGCCCGAAGGCTTCGGCCAGCCCCTCCAGCAACCGCGCCTGCGCGACGCTTTCGCTCATCTTGCGGGCAAGGCTTTCGCGGGCGTTGCGGGCGGCATTTTCCACCAGTTCGGCCTTTTCGCCCCGCTGCGGCACCGCGATCTCTACCTTGCGCCCGGCGCGGTCCGACAAAAGCTGCACCATCAGGTCTTCATCCTCGATCGGATGCGACAGCAGGATCAGCCGCGGCGGCGTCTTGTCATCGTAGAACTGGGCCAGAAACGCCTCCAGCACCTCGGCCTCTTCGGCGCCCGAGCCGGTCTTGGGGTAATAGTCGCGGTTGCCCCAGCTTTGGTTCGCGCGGATAAAGAATACCTGCACACAGGCCGCCCCACCCTCCATGTGCAGCGCCACCACATCGGCCTCGGCCACGCCGCGGGGGTTGATGCCCTGCGCGCTTTGCACCTGCGTCAACGCGCGGATACGGTCGCGCAGCGCAGCGGCGCGTTCAAATTCCATCGCGGCGCTGGCCGCGGCCATCTCGGCCGCCAGATCCTCTTGCACGCGGGTCGATTTGCCTTGCAGGAACCGCTCGGCATCGCTGACCAGCGCGGCATAGTCGGCGACCGTGACCTTGCCCACACAGGGGCCCGCGCACCGCTTGATCTGAAACAGCAGGCAGGGCCGGGTGCGGCTTTCAAAGACCGAATCCGAACAGGTGCGCAGCAGAAAAACCCGCTGCAACTGGTTCAGCGTGCGGTTCACCGCGCCCGCGCTGGCAAAGGGGCCGTAATAGTCGCCTGTTTCGGTTTTTGCCCCGCGATGCTTCTTGATCTGGGGGAAAGCGTGCCCCTTGGCGACCAGAATGTTGGGAAACGATTTGTCGTCGCGCAACAGCACGTTGTAGCGCGGCTTCAACTGCTTGATCAGGTTCTGTTCCAGCAGCAGCGCCTCGGTTTCGGTGCGCGTGGTCAGAAACATCATGCTGGCGGTTTCGCGGATCATCCGCGCAATGCGCCCCGAATGCCCCGAGGGGCGGGCATAGTTCGACACCCGAGCGCGCAGGTTACGCGCCTTGCCGACGTAAAGCACCCGCGCCTCGGCATCCAGCATCCGGTAAACGCCGGGCGAACCGTCAAGCGTTTTCACATAGTTCTGGATCAGCGCATGGCCGGTCAGCGCAGCGGCTGTGGCGGGCGTTTCGGGGTCAGGATTTTCATGCATGGCGATACTTCGATTCCGTCTTTCCGGCTGCACTGTGGAGCGCACAAAGGCAAGAGAAAAGCTGTCCACGGTTTTTGTGGATAACTCTGTTGGAAAGTTTGCAGGAGAGCCGAATTTCCGTGGATTCGAGGGGTGTTCAGCGGCTTGCCCAAAAAAAAGGCAGTCCCACAAGATACTGAAATGAAAAGGGAATAAAAGTTACTTTGAGCAAGGCCCTGAATCTATTGGCAGATTCATAACGATTCGGTAACAGCTCTGCGCCGGGTGGACAAGTCAACCCCGCGGCGCTGCGTCAACTTCGGTTTCGGCGCTATTCCGGCCCCAGAACATCGGGCGTCTGCCAGCCCAGATGCTGGCCGCCATCGACACACAGCATCTGCCCGGTCACTGCAGGCGCATCCAGAAAATAGCCCAGCGCCGCGCAAATCCCCTCGGGGTCGGCACCACGTTGCAGCACCGTGGCTGCGCGCTGGCGGGCGAAATGCTCTGCGCTTTGGCGCGCGCCTTGCAGCGTCGGGCCGGGGCCGATGGCATTGACCCGGATATCGGGCGCCAGCGCCTGTGCCGCGGTGCGCGTCAGCGCCCACAGCCCCATCTTGGCCAGCGTATAGGTCATGAATTCGGGGGTCAGCTTCAGCACCCGCTGGTCGATCAGGTTGACCACCAGCGCGCGCGCCACCGGTTCGCCCCCGTGATGGGCGGCCTTGGGCGCCTGCGCGGCAAAGGCCTGCGTCAGCACGAATGGCGCCCGAAGGTTCGATTCAATGTGCCGATCCCAACTGGTGCGGGTGGCGGTGTGGATCGTGTCGTATTCAAAGATCGAGGCGTTATTGACCAGCACCGTCAGCGGATGGCCCAGCGCCGCGGCGGCGCGCGCCACCAGCGTTGCGGTCTGCGCCTCGTCCAGCAGATCGGCCTGCACGGTAACCGCTTGCACCCCCAGCGCGCGGGCCTCGGCGGCCACGGCCTCGGCCTCCACGTCGGAACTGGCATAGTGTATGGCCACGTCATGCCCGCGCCCCGCCAGATACAGCGCCATCTCCCGGCCCAGCCGCCGCGCGCCACCGGTGACAAGGGCCGCACGCTGCATCATGTAAAACCCACCATCAGAACGCCAACATACAAGGCATAAAGCGCCACAAAGGCCAGCCCGGTCGCCCGCCCAATCGACCAGCGCCGAAAGATGATCGGCCCCAACAACAGCGTGATCCCCAGCATCACCCACAGGTCAAAGCGCAGCATCTGCGCGGGCACCGCCATGGGGCTGATCAGCCCCGCAACACCAATGATTCCCAGCAGGTTGAACACGTTGGAACCGAGCACATTGCCCATCGCCACATCGGCCCGCCCCTTGATCGCCGCCATCACCGAAGCAGACAGCTCGGGCAGCGAGGTTCCGACCGCCACCAGCGTCAGCCCGATCACCGTTTCGCTGACGCCAAAGGCGCGGGCGATATTGCTGGCACCGTCCACCAGCAGATCGGCGCCGATCGGCAGCCCCACCAGCCCCAGAGCCAGAAAGATCAGGATCTTGGCCCAGGGCATCTGGTCCTCGAACACCGGCACATCAGATCCGGTCGCGGCGGCACTTTGCGCCGCGCGATGGGCCAGCGCGTCGCGGATCTGATCGCCCAGCATCAGCGCCAACCCCGCCAGAAGCACCAGCGCATGGGGCCACCCGATCGGTCCAAGAAAAGAAATCACGATGAACAGCACCGCGGTAGCCAGCATCACCAGATAGCTTTTGCGCAGATCATCTTGGTCAGTGCGAATCGTGGCGATCAGCGCCGGCAGGCCCAGCACCAGCAGGATGTTGGCCGTGTTCGAGCCCACCACATTGCCCAGCGCAATGCCTGCCTGCCCTTCCAGCGCGGCCGCAACCGACACCATCAATTCGGGCGCCGAGGTGCCGAAGGCCACCACCGTCAGGCCCACGATCAGCGCAGGTATCCCCAGCCGCCGCGCCAAGCCGACAGCGCCGCGCACCAGAAAATCGCCGGCGACGACCAGCAGAGCCAGCCCGCCGACGATGTGAAGCAGATCCGATGTCAAGATCGATTTCTCCTGTCAGGGCCACCACAGCTGCATGGCCCGCGCCCAATCATCGGGCGCCCGCAGTCAGGGCATTTCCCGCGCCGGGTCATGCCAACAAGCGGCGGCAGACGCAATTTCCCGAAGATCGCCAGAACAGCCATCACCACAAGAAACAGCGAAACAATCTTCAGCAACATGTCACAGCCCGTAACGCGCCCAAAGCGCGCGCTCGTCGGCAGCCTCGATCAGCGCACCCGCGGCGCTGGCGCCAAGGCGGCGAAACCACGATTTGCGAAGGCCATAGGGCACCAGTTTCACCTTGTCACCATACAGCGCCTTGAGCTTGGGCACCGGATGGGCCAGCCCGTCGATCAGCCCCAGATCGGTCGCCTCGGCCCCCAGCCAGACATCGCCGGTGAACAGATCGCGCCCCCCGGCCAACTTTGCGCCGCGCCGGGCGCGGACATGGGCCTTGAAGGCCGCGTGCATCGGCTCCAACAGGCGGTGCAGACGCTCCACATCCTCGGGTTTTTCGGGGCGGAACGGGTCCATGAAGCTTTTTGACGTGCCCGCGGTATGCACCCGCCGCTCGATCCCATAGCGTTCGATCAGCCCGGCAAAGCCGAACCCTGCCGAAATCACGCCGATCGAGCCGACAACCGAGGTGACATCGGCCCAGATGTCATCGGCGGCGGTGGCCAGCCAATAGCCGCCTGAGGCGGCCACATCCTCGACAAATGCATGCACCGGGGTGCCGTGTTCCTCGGCCAGCCGCCGCACCCGTGCCGCGATCAGCGAGGATTGCACCGGCGAACCGCCCGGCGAATTGACGATCAGCGCCACCGCCGCATGGCGGCCCGGCCTGAACGCGCGTTCGATCAGCGGCGCCAGCGCCGCATCCGACAGGCCGGCAGAACCGGGCCGAACAGCGCCAATGGCGCCCTCCAGCCGGATCAGCGCCACGCTTGCGGGTTTGCTGACAAAGGGAATGAGGTGTTTGATGTCCATGTCCTCGATCTAGGCTGCGTCCTGCGCCGGAACAAGCGGCGACTGGAAAAATCCGCAGCAGGGCGCGCCCGGCCCGGTCGCAAAGCCGCCGCGCAAGGTCGGGCGCGGGCGTTGCAAGGGCGCGACTTCGGGCGTAGCCTTTTCCCAGCTTGGGAGGGCATCCATGACAGATACGGCGCTGGCCACGCAGGTGGAGGTGATCTTGCGCGATCACGCGGGGGGCGAGGGGGCGGCGCTGCCGGTCCTGCATGCGGTTCAGCACGCCTTTGGCCACATCCCCGAGGCGGCGATGGCGCTGATCGCGCCCGCGCTGGGGCTGACGCAGGCCGAATTGCGGGGCCTCGTGACCTTTTACCCCGATTTTCGCGCCACCCCCGCAGGGCGCCATGTGCTGAAGCTGTGCCGGTCAGAAGCCTGCCAGGCCCGCGGCGGGCAGGCGCTGATCGAAGCCGCCAAGGCGCGGCTGGGGGTGGACTGGCATGAAACCACGCCCGACGGCGCGGTGACGCTGGAGCCGTCCTATTGCCTGGGCCTGTGTGCCTGTGGGCCGGGAGCGATGGTGAATGGCGAGTTGCACGCCAAACTTGACCCCGAGCGGCTGGAGAGGCTGCTGGCGGGCCTGTTGCCATGAAGGTCTGGCTGCCCCGCGATGCCGCGGCCCGCGCCCTTGGCGCCGATGCCGTTGCGACAGCCCTGATCTCCGAGGCCGCCCGTCGCGGGGTGCGGCTTGATCTGGTCCGCACAGGCAGCCGTGGCATGATCTGGCTGGAACCGCTGGCAGAGATCTATACCAGCGCCGGGCGCACGGCCTTTGGCCCGCTGACACCCGAGGATGTGCCGGCGTTGTTCGACAGCCCTGAAACCCACCCCAAGGCACTGGGCCTGACCGAGGAGATCCCCTTTTTCAAACGTCAGACCCGGCTGACCTTTGCCCGTGTCGGGCTGATCGACCCGCTTGACCTGGCCGAGTATGAGACACAGGGCGGGCTTGCAGGGCTGCGTCGCGCGCTGGGGCTGAGCCCGCCCGATATCGTGACCGAAGTCACCGATAGCGGCCTGCGCGGGCGCGGCGGGGCGGGCTTTCCGACCGGAGTGAAATGGGCCACCGTCGCGCGCGCGCCAGGGCCGCGAAAATACATCGTCTGCAACGCCGACGAGGGCGACAGCGGCACCTTTGCCGACCGGATGCTGATGGAGGGCGACCCGTTCTGCCTGATCGAGGGGATGACGATTGCGGCCCTCGCCACCGGCGCTGCGCAGGGCTATTGCTTCATCCGGTCGGAATACCCCGACGCCATCACCACCATGACCGCTGCGGTGGCCATCGCCCGCGATGCGGGGGTTCTGGGGCGGTCGGTTCTGGACACCGGCCAAGCGTTTGACATCGAGATTCGCGTGGGCGCCGGGGCCTATGTCTGCGGCGAGGAAACCGCGCTGCTGAATGCGATCGAGGGGCGGCGCGGCACCGTGCGCGCCAAGCCCCCGCTGCCCGCGTTGCAGGGCCTGTTCGGCTGCCCGACGGTGGTGAACAACGTGCTCAGCCTTGCCACCATCCCGATCATCCTGTCACGCGGGGCGGCTTTTTACCGCGATTTCGGCATCGGCCGGTCGCGCGGCACGATGCCGTTGCAAATAGCCGGCAACGTGCGCCACGGCGGGCTGTTCGAAACCGCCTTTGGCATCACGCTGGGCGAGATCGTAACCGAGATCGGCGGCGGAACTGCCAGCGGGCGCCCGGTCAAGGCGGTGCAGGTGGGCGGCCCGCTGGGCGCGTGGTTCCCGCCCGCGCTGTTTGACACGCCGCTGTGCTACGAGGAATTCGGCGCGAAAGAGGGGCTGGTGGGCCATGCCGGCTTTGTCGTGCTGGATGACACCGCCGACATGGCCGCCTATGCCCGCTTTGCGATGGAATTTTGCGCCGTCGAATCCTGCGGCAAATGCACCCCCTGCCGAATCGGCGCCGTCCGCGCGGTAGAAACGCTGGACCGGATAGCCGCAGGCGAGGCTGCCGCGCTGCCACTGCTGCGCGATCTGTGCCAGACGATGCGGCTTGGCTCGCTCTGTGCGCTGGGGGGCTTTGCGCCCTATCCGGTCTTGTCGGCGCTGACCCATTTCCCGGCCGATTTCGGCCTGAACACGGAGGCCGCAGCGTGAGGGATTTCATCCTGCCGACCGACAAGGGCACCCCCGCAGCCACCGGCGCCCCGGTCAGCCTGACCATCGACGGCCTGCCCGTGACTGTGCCCGCAGGCACCTCGGTCTTGCGCGCCGCGGCCGAGGCGGGGATCGCGATCCCCAAACTCTGCGCCACCGACATGTTGGAGGCGGTCGGCGCCTGTCGGCTGTGTCTGGTGGAAATCGAGGGGATGCGGGGCACGCCCGCCTCGTGCACCACGCCCGTCACCCCCGGTATGGTGGTGCGAACCCAGACCGAAACGATCCGCGCGCTGCGCCGCGGGGTGATGGAGCTGACGATCTCGGACCACCCGCTGGAGTGCCTGACCTGCGCCGCCAACGGCGATTGCGAATTGCAGGACATGGCGGGCGCCGTGGGCCTGCGCGATGTCAGGTTCACCCCCGGCGCCAACCATTTTTTGCCTGGCAGCCCGCTGTGGCAAGCCAAGGACGACAGCACCCCCTATTTCACCTATGACCCTGCCAAATGCATTGTCTGCCTGCGCTGCGTGCGCGCCTGCGAAGAGGTGCAGGGCAGCTTTGCGCTGACCACGCTGGGCCGCGGCTTTGACAGCCGGGTCGCAACGGGCGGAGCGGATTTTCTACACTCTGACTGCGTCAGTTGCGGCGCCTGCGTGCAGGCTTGCCCGACCGCCACCCTGATCGAAAAGACCGTGCTAGATCTGGGCACCCCCGACCGCATCATTGCCACAACCTGCGCGTATTGCGGCGTCGGATGCAGCCTTGAGGCGCATCTGCGCGGCCCCGATCTGGTGCGGATGGTGCCCGCCCGAGACGGCCGCGCCAACCGCGGCCATTCCTGCGTGAAGGGCCGCTTTGCCTTTGGCTATGCCACCCACCCCGACCGGATCACGACGCCGATGATCCGCAAAGCGATCACCGACCCTTGGCGCCCCGTCTCATGGGACGAGGCCATCGGCTTTGCCGCGGCGCGGCTGGCCGCGATCCGCGACGAACACGGACCCGATGCGATCGGCGGTCTGACCTCGTCACGCTGCACCAACGAAGAAACCTTTCTGGTGCAAAAGATGATCCGCGCAGTGTTTGGCACCAACAACGTGGATACATGCGCGCGGGTTTGCCATTCGCCCACCGGCTACGGGCTGAAGCAGACCTTTGGCACCTCGGCCGGCACACAGGATTTCGACAGCGTCGAACAGACCGATGTGGCGCTGGTGATCGGTGCCAACCCGACCGACGGGCATCCCGTCTTTGCCTCGCGGCTGCGGCGCAGGCTGCGGGCGGGGGCGCGGCTGATCGTGATCGACCCGCGCCGGATCGACCTGCTCGACAGCCCCCATGTCAGCGGTGCGCTGCATCTGGCGCTGCGGCCGGGCACCAATGTGGCGGTGCTGACGGCACTTGCGCATGTGATCGTGACCGAGGGGCTGGCCGATACCGCGTTTATCGCAGAGCGCTGCGATACCGACAGCTTTGCCGATTACATCGACTTTGCCGCCCGGCCCGGCCATGCCCCCGAGGCGATCGAAGGGCTGACCGGCGTGCCCGCCGGGCTGATCCGGCAGGCGGCGCGGGCCTATGCCACCGGTGGCAATGGGGCGATCTATTACGGGCTGGGGGTCACCGAACATTCGCAAGGCTCCACCACGGTGATGGCAATTGCCAATCTGGCGATGCTGACCGGCAACATCGGCCGCCCCGGCGTGGGCGTGAACCCGCTGCGCGGCCAGAACAATGTGCAGGGATCGTGCGACATGGGCAGCTTTCCGCACGAATTGCCCGGCTATCGCCCGGTGGGCGATGAGGCCGCCCGCGGCCTGTTCGAGGCGATCTGGGGTGTGGCGCTGTCACCCGAGCCGGGGCTGCGCATCCCCAACATGCTGGATGCCGCGCTCGCAGGGCGGTTTCGGGCGCTTTACATCCAGGGCGAGGATATTCTGCGATCGGACCCCGACACCCGCCATGTCGCTGCGGGCCTTGCCGCGATGGATTGTGTGATCGTGCAGGATCTGTTCCTGACCGAAACCGCCAGCTATGCTCATGTGTTCTTGCCCGGCGCCAGCTTTCTGGAGAAGGACGGCACCTTCACCAACGCCGAACGCCGCATCAACCGGGTGCGCCGGGTGATGCCGCCCAAGGCCGGGCTGGCCGACTGGCAGGTGACGCAGCGGCTGGCCAATGCGATGGGGGCGGGCTGGGCCTATGACCACCCCGAACAGATCATGGCCGAAATCGCCGCCACAACACCGGCCTTTGCCGGGGTCAGCTATGCGCTGCTGGACCGGCTTGGTTCGGTCCAGTGGCCCTGCACAGATGCCGCGCCCGAGGGCACGCCGATCATGCACGCGCAGGGCTTTGTGCGCGGCAAGGGGCGGTTCATCCGCACCGATTATATTGCCACCGAAGAACGCACCGGCGCGCGCTTTCCGCTGCTGCTGACCACCGGCCGCGTGCTCAGCCAGTATAACGTTGGCGCCCAGACCCGGCGCACCGCAAACAGCGTCTGGCATGCCGAGGATATGCTGGAGATTCATCCCCATGATGCCGAGGTGCGCGGCGTGACCGAAGGCGCCCTTGTGCGGCTGGCCAGCCGCAGCGGCGAAACCACCCTGCGCGCGCGGCTGACCGAACGGCTGGCGCCGGGGGTGGTGTATACGACCTTCCACCACCCCGAAACACAGGCCAATGTGGTGACCACCGACACCTCTGACTGGGCCACCAACTGCCCGGAATACAAGGTAACAGCGGTTCAGGTGACGCTGTCGAACGGGCCGTCGGACTGGCAGGCCGACTATGCCGCACAGGCCCGCGCGGCGCGGCGCGTGATGCCCTGACGATGCGCGCACTGTGGTCGGCCCATGCCATTTGCGATGCGGGCGGCGCCCCCGGCAGCCGCGCGCTGGCCGAAGAGGTGCCGGTGGCGCTGGTCTATGATGGCGCGACACAGGCGGTGATGATGGCCAGCCCCGCCGATCTGGAGGATTTCGTTCTGGGTTTTGCCCTGACCGAGGGGATAGTGCGCGGCCGCGCCGAAATCACCGCGACCGAGATCGTCGATCAGGGCCGCGGCATCGAGGCGCGCGCCTGGCTGGCCCCCGGCGCGGGCGCGGCGCTGGCACAGCGGCGGCGGGCCGGGGTCGGGCCGCTGGGCTGCGGCCTGTGCGGCATCAACAGCCTGAGCGAGGCACTCCGCCCCCTGCCCCGCATCGCCCGTGCGGCGCGGCTAACCGCCGACAGCCCCGGCCGCGCGATGGCTGCCCTGGCCGCGGCGCAACCGCTGCAAGACGCCACGCGTGCGGCCCATGCGGCGGGGTTCTGGCTCCCCTCAGCCGGGCTGATCGCGCTGCGCGAGGATGTGGGCCGCCACAACGCGCTGGACAAGCTGGCAGGCGCGCTGGCGCGGGCCGGCATCGCGCCGGATACAGGCGCGGTGGTGCTGACCTCGCGCCTGTCGGTCGATCTGGTGCAAAAGGCGGCGGTGATCGGCGCGGGGGTGCTGATCGCGGCTTCGGCGCCCACCGCGCTGGCGGTGGCCGAGGCCGAAGCCGCCGGGATCACAGTGATCGCCCGAACCCGCGGCAACGCCTATGACATCCACACCCACGCCGACCGGATCGGCCCGGAGCAGGCTGCATGACCGATGACAAGCTGATCCGCATGGCCAACCAGATTGCCGCCTTTTTTGTCACCCAGCCGGGCGATGCCGCGGTAGCGGTGGCAGCGCATCTGAACGACAACTGGGCGCCCGCGATGCGTGCCGATCTGCTGGCCCATATCGCGGCGGGCGGGGCGGGGCTGGCGCCCGCTGTGCTGGCCGCCGCCCCCGCGATCAGGCCCGCGGGGCAACGCTGACAGGTCAGACGTGCTGGCCGCCGTTCACCTCGATCTCGGTGCCGGTCACATAGCTGGACTGGTCAGAGCACAGGAACCAGATCACATCGGCCACCTCGCGCGGCTGGCCAAGGCGTCGCTGCGGCAGGGTTTCCACGATCTTTTCGGTGCCGGGCGACAGGATCGAGGTTTCGATCTCGCCCGGAGCAATCGCGTTGACCCGCACCCCGAGAGGGCCGAAATCATGCGCCATTTCGCGCGTCAGCGCGGCCAGCGCCGCCTTTGAGGTGGAATAGGCCGCGCCGGCAAAGGGATGCACCCGCGCCCCCGCGATCGAGGTGACGTTGACCACCGCGCCGTGGGCTGCCGACAATTCCTCTTTCAGGCCCCGCGCCAGAATGATTGAGGCGAAGAAGTTGACGTGGAACACCTGGCCCCAGGTCCGCAGGTCGGTTTCGAGCGTGTTCAACCGCGCGCCTCCCTCCCCCTTGGGCGATATCCCGGCATTGTTGACCAGCGCGTGCAGCTTGCCATTCAGCCGGTCGCGGATTTCGGCGATCGCCTCGATGGTCTGGGTCGGGTTGGCCAGATCGACCTGAATGTGATCCTCGCGCCCGCCGCCCCAGGGGCATTGTTCGGGGAAGGGCTGGCGTGAACAGGTGATGATCCGCCACCCCTCGCGCGCGAAACGCTTCACCGTCGCATGGCCGATCCCCCGGCTGGCGCCGGTCAGCAGCATTACCCTGCGGTCATCTGTCGGCATGAGCCTCTCCTTGTTCCGGCTACAAGACCTAGTCTTTTTATCAGCAAACGCAACCGCGCTGTGGCGCCGCAGCGGGTCTTGGCAGGGGGGCGGTTAGGCGATACCACTTGCCCCACATTCCCCGGGGGCCAGCCATGAGAAAGCAGACCATGAACCGAGACTGGATCGCCACCGCCCGCACCCTGTCTGAGGCGCTGCCCTATCTGCAACGCTACACCGGCGCGGTCGTGGTGGTGAAGTTCGGCGGCAACGCGATGGGCGACGACGAGGCGATGGCCGAATTCGCCCGCGACATCGTGCTGATGCGGCAGGTCGGCATGAACCCGGTGGTGGTGCATGGCGGCGGCCCGATGATCAACGAGATGCTGAAAAAACTGGGCATCGAAAGCCAGTGGGTGCGCGGCAAACGCGTGACCGACAAGGCCACCGTCGAGGTGGTGGAGATGATCCTGTCGGGGCTGGTGAACAAGCGCATCGTGCAGGCAATCATGGATGCGGGCGGCCGTGCCGTGGGCATTTCCGGCAAGGATGACGATCTGATGGTATGTGAGGCCGACGACCCGGAGCTGGGCTTTGTCGGTCGGCCGGTGGAAATGAACGTGCAGGTGCTGCGCGATCTTTACAATGCCGGGATCATTCCGGTGGTGGCCCCGGTGGCCACCGGAATGGCCGAGAACGAAACCTTCAACGTCAACGGCGACACCGCCGCGGGGGCGATCGCCGGGGCTCTCAAGGCCGACCGGCTGCTGCTGCTGACCGATGTCGCCGGCGTCAAGAACGAAGCGGGCGAGGTGATGACCCAACTGACCCCTGACGAGGTGCGCGAGATGACCGCCCGCGGGGTGATCGCGGGGGGCATGATCCCGAAAACCGAAACCGCGCTGAAGGCGCTGGAGGAGGGGGTGCGTGCCGTGGTGATCCTTGATGGCCGGGTGCCCAATGCCTGCCTGCTGGAACTGTTCACCGATCACGGCGCGGGCAGCCTGATCCGCTCGACCGAGCCGCGGGTCAAGCCGCGCAGCCGATGACCGGCCTTGCCGCGCTGACTGCGGCGGCGGCGGCGGACCGGCTGTTCGTCTCGGGCGGGTTTCACCCGGAACCAGGTGACGGCGCGCCCGAGGGCTGCGGCACGCTGCTGCTGCTATCGCCCGACGAGCCGGGCTTTTGGCCCCATGTCACCAGCCAGCCGGAATTTGCCGATGGCGCCGCCAACCCGCTGGACCGCTGGTCAGCCCGCGTGATCAGCGCGCTGGCGCACAGCTTTGGCGGGCAGGCGCTGTTTCCCTTCGGCGGGCCACCATGGCACCCGTTCTACACCTGGGCACTGCGGTCTGGCAGGGCCTGGGCCGCGCCGGTCACGTTGTTGGTGCATGACCGGATGGGGCTTTTCGCCTCATATCGCGGGGCGCTGGCGGTGCCGGGGCGGTGGGTTCTGCCGCAGCCCCCAAGCTGCCCCTGCGACGGCTGCGCCCGGCCCTGCCTGACTGCCTGCCCTGCAAGCGCGCTGGGGGCCGCGGGCTATGACGTTGCGGCCTGCCATGCCCATCTGGACCGGCCCGAGGGGAAAGATTGTCTTTCCGCGGGCTGCGTCACTCGCCGCGCTTGCCCCGCCAGCATCGGCTATGGCAGGCTGGGCCAACAATCAGCCTGGCACATGAGGCAATTCCACAAATGATACCAATGGGACACCGGCGCCTGATCCTGACGCGCCACGCGAAATCGGCCTGGGATGACCCCCTGCTTGCAGATCACGACCGCCCGCTGAACGACCGCGGGCGCCGCGCAGCGCGTGAACTGGGCGACTGGCTGGCCTCGCGCGGCTATGAACCCGAAGAGGTGCTGTGTTCAGATGCCCTGCGCACCCGCGAAACCTGGGACGGTGTCGCGGCCGCGGTGCTGGAGGTGCGGCCAGTGGTGCGGATCGAGCCGCGGCTGTATCAGGCTGGCCCCGATGTGCTGATGGCAGCGCTCAAGGCGGCCACCGCGCCCACGGTGATGATGCTGGCGCATAACCCCGGCATCGCCGAATTTGCGCGGATGCTGCCCGCCCGCGCGCCGGTGACACCCGATTTCACGCGTTATCCCACCTGCGCCACGCTGGTGGTCGATTTCCAGATCGAACGCTGGGCCGATCTGGCCCCCGGCGAAGGCAGCGTGATGGATTTCTTTACGCCTGCAAGCCGCGGTCGCGGCTGAGACCGGAAAAAGGGGGCCACCGGCCCCCTTACCCGCCGCATGGCGGCTCAGGCGCCGCCGGGTTCGCCTGTAAAGCTGATCGTCACATCCTCGTCGCGGGCAATGAACTGGCAGGCCAGCCGATACCGCGGCGGCATATCGCGCACCTCGGCATCTTCGATTTCCTGTGGGGTCAGCCTGCCCAGTTCCTTGAGCTTGCTCTTTTCTTTCTCGGTCAGATAGATCCCCATCTTCGTGCTGGGATCGGCATAGGTGACCTCGATCAGGCACGAGCCACAATTGCCATCGCGGCATTCGAAGGGGATCGGGATCTTGTGCTCTTCCGCCAGAGCCAGAACCGTCCGGGTATCCCCCGCCACCGCATACACGGTTTTCGGACCGTGCAGCAGGGGCGAGGAAAAAGTGATGACTGCCATAGTGCATATCCCTTTGCTGATCGGCGGCCCCACCATCGGGGCAACCGACAATTGCCTGGCCGCGCGACCTGCGCGAACCATCAGGGGATGACGCAATTAGCGTGCCATGTTGTCGGCCGCAAATGACTGGCGCAACCCGCGATCTTGTCGGAAATGCGACACGATATGTCAGGCGGTGATGTGGCTTAGTGGCCCAGAATCTGGCTGAGGAACAGCTTGGTCCGATCCGACTGCGGATTGTTGAAAAAGTCGTGCGGGTTGTTCTGCTCGACGATTTGACCCTGATCCATAAAGATCACCCGGTTCGCCACGGCCTGCGCAAAACCCATCTCATGCGTCACGCACAGCATGGTCATGCCCTCTTCGGCCAGTTCGATCATGGTGTCGAGCACCTCCTTGATCATCTCCGGGTCAAGCGCCGATGTCGGCTCGTCGAACAGCATGATCCGGGGTTTCATGCAAAGTGACCGGGCGATCGCCACCCGTTGCTGCTGGCCGCCCGACAACTGGCCGGGGTATTTCAGCGCCTGTTCCGGGATTTTTACCTTTTCCAGGTAATACATCGCGGTTTCCTCGGCCTCGCGCTTGGGCACCTTGCGCACCCAGATCGGCGCCAGCGTCAGGTTTTCGAGAATCGTCAGATGCGGAAACAGGTTGAAGTGCTGGAACACCATCCCGACCTCTGATCGCACCTTGTCGATGTTCTTGAGGTCGCTGGTCAGTTCGGTGCCATCCACCACGATCTTGCCGGACTGATGTTCCTCCAGCCGGTTGATACAGCGGATCAGCGTCGATTTGCCAGACCCGGAGGGGCCTGCGATGACGATCCGCTCGCCGCGGTTCACGGTCAGGTTGATGTCGCGCAGCACATGGAAGGTGCCATACCACTTGTTCATCGCGCTGATCTGGATCGCAACCTCGTCGAAAACCTGCATCTGGCTACGGTCGATCGCACGGTCGAAATGGGGGTCCGTCATGGCGGCTCCTTAGCGGTGGTCACGCTTCAGCTTGTTTTCGAGATACATCGAGTATCGCGACATGCTGAAGTTGAAGAGAAAGAAGATGCAGCCGACAAAGATGTAAGGCTCCCAGTAGATGCCCTTCCAGTTGAAGTCTGCGCGCACGAAATCAGAGATGCCCTTGAGCGGGTCGAACAAACCCACGAACACCACCAGCGTGGTATCCTTGAACATCCCGATGAAGGTGGAAACGATGCCGGGGATGGAGATTTTCAGCGCCTGCGGCAGGATGATCAGCCGCTGCGCCTTCCAGTAATCCAGCCCCAGACTGTCGGCAGCCTCGTATTGGCCGCGCGGCAAGGCGGCAAGCCCGCCCCGCACCACCTCGGCGATGTAAGCGGCGGCAAACAGCGTCACGAGGATTTCAACGCGCAGGATGATATCGAAATTGGTGCCCGGCGGCAGAAAGTAGTTCAGCAGCAACGAAGCCACGAACAACAGCGTGATCAGCGGCACGCCACGGATGAACTCGATAAATCCCACAGACAACGCCTTGATCAGAAACATGTCCGACCGACGCCCCAGCGCCAGCAAAATGCCCAGCGGCAGCGACATGGCGATACCGCCCACCCCGATCGTGACGGCAAGCAGGAAGCCGCCGAACTTGTCCGAGGCGACCTTTTCGATTGCCAGCCGGATCGCCTGTTCCAGCGCGCGGTCCATCGGCCCGGCGGCAAAGACCCACCATAGCGCCGGCACCGCCAGCGCAACCGATACCGCCAGCAGCGAGCCATAGCGCGAGGCGATGCGGAACGCGGCCCAGCCTAGAACGAAGCCGACCAAAATCATCACCTCGATCCATGGGCTGCCCCCCCACAGCAACCAGGTGGCAAGAAACGGGTAGACCACCGTGAACACCAGCAGCACCCGCGGCACCGCCGAAAACAGCACCGGCGCGAGCGCGACAAACAGCAGCAGAAAAACGCTGATCGGGCGCCAGTAGAGCTCGGGCGGGTAGAAACCAAAGATATACTGGTGCCAGCGTTCCTTGATGACGGCCCAGCAGGCGCCGGTGGCATCCGCCCCCCAGCGTTCTGCAATGATCGCGCGGCATTCCGACAGAGAGCCCGCATTCCAGACCGAATGCGACAGCCAAGGGTAGCTGTGCGCGACCAGCCACCAGACGACATAGGCGCCTGCCAAGGTCAGAACTGCGTTCAGCGGGCTGGAAAAGAGATTCTCGCGCAACCATTTCAACACCCCGGCCTGCGTGGCGGGCGGGGCTTGCGGGGGCAGCATATCGCGGCGAACGAAGGCGGCTGAGGATTCGGTCATCTCACCGCTCCTTCAGTTTGACAGAGTTGTTGTAGATGTTCATCAGCCCCGAAATGATCAGGCTGATCGCCAGATAGATCAGCATCATCAGCAAGATCGCCTCCAACTCGCGGCCCGTCTGGTTCAGGGTGATGCCGCCCAGCGTGCCGCGCAGGTCCATGTAGCCGACCGCAATCGCCAGCGACGAGTTCTTGGTCAGGTTCAGGAATTGCGAGATCAGTGGCGGCACGATCACCCGCAGCGCCTGCGGCAGGATCACAAGGCTCATGGTGCGACCGGGGCGCAGGCCCAGCGCATAGGCGGCCTCGGTCTGGCCACGCGACACGGCCAGAATGCCCGCGCGCACGATTTCGGCAATGAAGGCCCCGGTGTAAAGCGTCAGCGCCAGCCACAGCACCACGAGCGAGTTCGACACATTGGTCCCGCCGGTAAAGTTGAAGCCCTTGAGCGTGGGCAGGTTCAGGTGAAACCCGGTAGCCACCAGCACAACCACCGCCGGAACGGTCAGCAGAAGCACCGACTTCCACCATGTCGTCGGGCGCACCCCGGTCGCGTTCTGAACCGCCACAGCACGGCGGCGCACCACGCTGTTGGCCCATACCCCCGCCGCAACCGCAGCAACAAAGCCCAGGAAGGTGCCCGACAAGGTGATCCAGCCCAGATCAAGGCTACCCAGCGGACGGTCAAAACGGATCGAGGGAATGGCGGTGTAGCGGTTCGTGGGCGCGATCGAGTCGAACAGCAGCGCCGACATTGCCGCCTCGCCCGTAGCTGGGTCGATCCGATAAGCGTTCGGGGCGGGCATCACCTCGGTAAAGATCGCATAGACGATCAGGATCCACAGCAGCAGCGGCACGTTGCGGAACACCTCGACATAGACCGTCATCAACCGGCCCACGAGCCAGTTTTTCGACAGCCGCAACACCCCGACGAAAACGCCGATGATGGTGGCCGCAATGCAGCCCAGCGCCGACACCAGCAGCGTGTTCAGCAACCCGACCAGCATGGCGCGGGCATGGGTGCTGTCGTTGCTGTAGGGTATGAGCATCTGGCCGATGTCATAGCCCGCGCGGTTCCACAGAAACCCGAAGTTGAAATCCTTGCCCATCGCGGACAGGTTCCGCACGGTATTGTCAACCAACCATGCGGTGCTGGCGACAAACAGCATGAAAACGACAACCTGAATGGTCAAAGACCTGTATCGGGTGTCGTAAATAAGCTGGCTCAGCCGGAACCCCGGTTCCGGCGCGTCAGAGACGGTGACCATATGCATTCCCCTGATCCCGGTGCGATTGCGGCTTGGCCGCCTGTTTCGGGGTCTTTTGCCCCTCGCCGCCGGGTGACATTCCCTGTCGTGCTACGCAAAGGGCGCGCGGGTCTCCCCACGCGCCCCTGCCGGTTTTCAGATCAACGGAACGGCGGCGCGTAAAGCAGGCCGCCCTGCGTCCATTGCGCGTTCAGGCCGCGCGCCAGACCGATCGGGGTTTGCTCGCCAATGGTGGCCGCGAAGATTTCGCCATAGTTGCCGCCGGCTTTGATCGCGCGCTTGGCCCAATCCTTGTCAAGCCCGACCATGGCGCCCAGATCGCCCTCAGTTCCCAGAAGGCGGTTGATCTCGGGGTTTTCGGTGCCTTTCGACAATTCGTCGATATTGGCCGAGGTCACACCGTATTCTTCGGCGGCGACCAGCGCGTTCAGGGTCCACATCACGATGTCGCCCCACTGGTTGTCACCATGGCGCACGGCCGGCCCCAGCGGCTCTTTCGAGACGACCTCGGGCAGGATGATGTGGTTTTCCGGGTCGGCAAAGGCTGCGCGGGTCGCGGCAAGGCCCGAAATGTCGGTGGTGTAGGCGTCGCAGGCGCCTGCAAGATACTGCTGTTCGCCTTCCGCGTTAGTGTCGATCGCGATCGGCTGATAGCTCATGTTGTTGGCCTTGAAGAAGTCGGCCAGGTTCAGTTCGGTCGTAGTGCCGGTCTGGATGCAGACAGTCGCACCTTCCAGTTCCTTGGCCGAGGACACGCCCAGATCCTTGCGGACCATGAAGCCCTGACCGTCGTAATAGTTGACCCCGACGAAGTCGAGCTTGAGGTCGGTATCGCGCGAATAGGTCCAGGTGGAGTTCCGGGCCAGCACGTCAACTTCGCCCGAGGCCAGCGCGGTGAAGCGGGTCTGGCCGGTGGTGGGCACATATTTCACCTTGGAGGCGTCGCCCAGAACAGCAGCCGCGACGGCCTTGCAGATGGCGACGTCAAAGCCAGTCCAGTTGCCATTGGCATCGGGGGCGGCAAAGCCCACGAGGCCCGTGTTCACGCCGCAGTTCAACTCGCCGCGCGCCTTCACATCATCCAGCGTGCCAGCAGACACAAGACCCGCCGCCAGACCGGCCATGGTCAGCGTGCCAAGAAATACGGATTTCTTCATACTTACCTCTTCCTGAGTTGCCGCCCTGAAAGACGGTTCTGTCGGCCGCGACGGGCCAGGACGGTTGTGTGAGGTTGATCCCCAGTGGGGGGAGTTTGGGCCAATTCGAAATACCCCGTCAAGGGCACAATCAGGCCCCTCTCGCGAGGGTTGCAACCGGTTTCAGCAATTGCCGTAACTTTAGGCATATCCAAGCGCATCTGCCGCAGCGTCACCCGGCAAATTTTGCAAGTTGCCAAAACCGCTCTGCATGCAACAACGCCTCGCGCCGCATTTCTGCGAAAGCTATCGCTTCGTCATCGTCGCCCCACTGGGAAATCTGCCAGTCTTCATCGATTCGCGAAAGATCCCAGGCCCGCGCCGCGGTTTCGCGGCCCAACGCAACCGCAAGCCCCAGAATCAACGAGCCGGTAATGCCCACCAGATCGTGCAGCGCAGCGATTTCGAACGCCGACATCTGCGCGACGCGGGCGTGCAACCGCGCCAGCGCGGCGGGGTCTTGCGGCACCGGCACGATGCCTGCGGTTGAGCACAGCGGCGCGCCAAGCGCCTCGACGGCCCAATCCAGCAGCGGATCCCAGGCCGCGGCTTGACGCGCGGCCAGCGCCGCGGGCGCCTCAGCGCGGTAACACAGCAGGTCACTGCCACCATATTCGGCGATCAGCGCCACCACCTCGGCGCGCTGGGTCGCCACCTTGTCGATCGCGGCATTGGCCGAGCGCGTGAGCGGCATGGTTTCGGGCTTTATAACACCCTCTTGTGCGGCCCACTCCTCTGCAATCGCCTGAGCCATGGCCTGCGTGGGCACCACCAAAGGGGCCTTGGCCGGGGTTTTCACCGGCCGATTGTCCAGGTGAATGGCAAAGCCGCCCTCGACCGGCACCACCTGAACCTCGCTCCAGAACCGTTTTGCCGTCCAGCCGCCGCTCATGCGCCCCCCATCAGATCATCCAGCGCCGCCTCCAGCGCGGTGAAATCGGTTACCAGCCGGTCAGCCCCCGCCGCCAGCAAGGCCGCAACCGGGTGATAGCCCCAACTGACCGCAATCGTGCGCAGCCCGGCGTTGCGGCCCATTTCCATGTCATAGGTGGTATCGCCGATCATCACCGCATCGGTGGCCGCCACCCCGGTTTCGGCCAGCGCCGCCAGCAACATCGCGGGATGCGGTTTCGAGGGGTGGTCATCGGCAACCTGCGTGGTGACGAAATGGCCCGCCAGCCCGTAATGGCCCAGCAGATGCGTCAGCCCGCGGCGCGATTTGCCGGTGGCCACGCCCATCAGCCAATCGGGCCGCGCGCCAAGCCGCGCCAGCATCTCGGCCGCACCGGGGTAAAGCGGCGCGGGCTGGGCGGCGCGCTGGGTGAAATAGGAATGCTTGTAACACTCGACGATCTGACTGCGCTCCTCGGGCGGCAGGTCGGGCGCGAGGCGCGCCACGGCCAAAGGCAGCGACAGGCCCACAATTTCCAGAACCTGCGCCAGTGACGGCGCGGGCAGCCCCGCCGTCGCAAAGGCCAGGCTCATCGCGCCGTGGATATGCGCCTGGCTGTCCGACAAGGTGCCGTCAACGTCGAAAACCGCCAGCTTCAGCCGCATCACGGCTCCTCGAACGGGTCGGCGGGCACGTCGTTTTCCAACCAGCCCAGCGTCTTCCAGGTGCGCGCCATATGCTCGGGCAACGGCGCGGTAATCGTCACGCGCTTTTTGGTGATCGGATGGTCAAAGCTGATCGAGCGGGCGTGCAGATGCAGCTTGCGCGAAATCTCTCCGCCCAGTTGCGCGCCCCAGCCATCGCCCAGGTTTTCCTGCCCCGAACCTCCATATTTGCCGTCGCCCACGATCGGGTGGCCAATTTCGGCCATGTGGGCGCGCAATTGATGCGTGCGCCCGGTGATCGGCACCAGCGCCACCCAGGCAGCGCGACTGCCCAGCGCATCCAGAACCGCGTAATCGGTCGTGGCGCGTTTGGCACCCTCGGTTTCATCAATTTTTGCGGGGTGGATGCAGAACATCTTTTCCCCCTCGCCGCCACCGCCCCGACCCGGAGCCTTGACCAGGCCAAAGCGGATCGTGCCCATTCGCGGGCTGGGCACGCCGGCGCAGGCGGCCCAATAGATCTTGCGCGTGGTCTTGTTGCGGAACGCCTCAGACAAGGCCCGCGCCACCCGGTCAGTGCGCGCCAGAAGCAGCACGCCCGAGGTATCCTTGTCCAGCCGGTGCACCAGCTTGGGGCGTTCCTTGAAGCCGAACATCAGCGCGGCGGTCAGCCCGTCCACATGCCGGTTGCCCTGCCCCGAGCCGCCCTGACTGGGCAGGCCGGGTGGTTTGTTCAGGGCGATGATATGTTCATCGCGCCACAACACACAGCCCTGAATCATCTGTTCATCGGCGGCTGAAATCGCAGATTTCACCGCGCGCGGCGCGGCATCGGGGGCGGTGTCGGACAAGGGCGGCACCCGCACCTGCTGCCCCGGCGCCACGCGGGTTGCGGCCTTGACGCGCCCGCCATCGACCCTGATCTGCCCGGTGCGGCACATCTTTTCCACCGCGCCCTGATTGATCTGGGGGAATCGACGTTTCAGCCAGCGGTCCAGCCGCTGTTCGCCCTCATCCACCGAAACCGTCAGAATTTTCACGCCACTCATGCCATCATCCCCCGCGCCACCGCCATGCCCGCCACGATCCCCGCCAGCGACAGGCCGACCGACCCCAGCACATAGGCGGCGGCCAGCCCCGTCTGCCCGCGTTCCCAGATCGTCAACGCATCCAGCGAAAACGCCGAAAACGTGGTGAACCCGCCCAGAACCCCGGTCATCAGAAAGGGCGCGTAGCGCGTGCCGCCCTTGTGTGCCAGCACCACCACCAGAACCCCCATCAGAAACGAACCTGCCACGTTCACGATCACCGTGCCCCAGGGAAAGCCCGCGCCAAAGACGCGGCCCGCAGCCACGTTGACGACATAGCGCAGCGATGCGCCCAGCGCGCCGCCTGCGGCAACAAAGATCAGGTTCCGGATCATCGCGCCTACCTGTGCCCGCGGGGCGGTGTTGTCAATCGTGCCCGCGCGCCGGGCGGCCAAGATTTCGGCGAAAGCCCCTTATCCACCGCGTTTTTCGCGCAAGCGCGCAAACCAGTCGAGCCGCTTTTTCAGCTCCCGTTCGTGCCCACGTTCGACAGGCTGATACAGGACCGGGCGTTTTACCCCCTCGGGAAAGTAGTTCTGCCCTGAAAACCCGTCTTCCGCGTCATGGTCATAGGCATAGCCCGCGCCATAGCCCTGCTCTTTCATCAGGGCGGTGGGCGCGTTCAGAATGTGCCGTGGCGGCGGCTCTGATCCGGTGCGGCGGGCGAGATCGCGGGCGGCCTTGTAAGCCACATAGCCCGCGTTCGATTTGGGTGCGAGCGCCAGATAGACCACCGCCTGCGCCAGCGCCAATTCCCCCTCGGGGCTGCCAAGCCGTTCATAGCTTTCCCAGGCGTGCAGGCAAAACCCCTGCGCCGCAGGGTCGGCCAGCCCGATATCCTCGACCGCCATCCGCACGAAGCGCCGTGCCAGATAGCGCGGGTCTTCGCCGCCCTCCAGCATCCGCGCAAACCAATACAGCGCCGCGTCCGGGTCGGACCCGCGAACCGATTTGTGCAGCGCCGAGATCAGGTTGTAATGCTCGTCCCCCGATTTGTCGTATTTGGCCGCCCGCCGCATCAGCCGGGCCGCCAGCGCCTCGACATCAAGGTTTTCGGTCAGCTTCCAGGCCATCACCTGCTCGATCAGATTGAGCAGTGCGCGCCCGTCGCCATCGGCCATTTCCAGCAACGCCTCGCGCGCATGCGCCCGCAAGGGCAGCGCCCGGTGCAGCGCTTGTTCGGCCCGCTGCGCCAGCAGTTCCAGATCGGCCAGGTTCAACCGCTCCAGCACGATCACCTGGGCGCGTGACAACAGCGCGGCGTTCAATTCAAAACTGGGGTTTTCCGTGGTGGCCCCCACCAGAAGGATCGTGCCATCCTCCATATGCGGCAGGAAACTGTCTTGCTGCGCCTTGTTGAAACGGTGAATCTCATCGACGAACAACAGCGTTCCGCGGCCCTGCTGGCGCCGCAGGCGGGCCGCATCGAACACCTTGCGCAGTTCGGACACGCCCGAAAAGATCGCCGAAATCTGCACAAAGGCGCGGTCGGATTCGGCCGCCAGCAGCCGCGCGATCGTGGTTTTACCCACGCCCGGCGGCCCCCACAGGATCAGCGACGACAAAGACCCCGCCGCCAGCATCGCCCCCAGCGGCCCCTCAGGACCGAGCACATGCGCCTGCCCGATCACCTCGGACAGGCGCTGCGGCCGAATACGATCGGCCAGCGGGCGCGGGGCCTCGGGATGGGCAGGGCTGGAAGGGGTGTCGAACAGATCCGGCATGCCCCTTCCTACCCCCGCCAGCCCTGCGGGAAAAGCCCGGCGATGGCGCCGGTCAGTGCATCTTGGTGGCCATGTTGATGTTCACACAAACACTGCGCGACCCCTCAATGTCCAGCACCGGGCCAGCGGGCACACAGTCCAGACCGACCCGTCGCGCCAGCCGCGGCGAATGCTCGGGGATCAGGCCCAGCACCATGCTGGCCCCGAAACTGCGCGCCGAAACCACCATTTCATGAATCAGTTGCATCTGCACCCGCAGGCGCAGGTTTGCGGGCACATGATCGGCCACGAACACGCGCGAGCTTTCCCAGATATGCGGGGCTACCGGCGCCTCTTGATACAGCAGGTTCGACGGGATCGAGGCCAGAAGGCCCCTTTGCGCATCGCGGATCATGTAGGAATAGATGCCGCAGCGGTGCGTGGTCGGCGTCAGCCGCACACCTGCCAGCACGTCCCCCCCGTCATGCACCGCGACCCAGCGGCTGGCGGGGGTGTCATACTGGTCGAACTCCATCCCGTCGGCCTCGGGCAGATCCCATTTGTTCTGCACGATGAAGGTGCGATGGCGCGCGCGAAACATGTTGGCGAACAACTCGCCATGGTTGTGCAGGTTGGTAAAAGAAAGGGTGGTGACTTCCATTGTAGTGCCTCCTTCTGGGGTTGTGAAACCGATCAGGCGAGGCGCCACACAGCTCTTAGAGCATGCCGTATTCTCTGGCCTTTCGCACCGCTTCAGAGGTGGTGCGCGCTTCCAGGCGAATACGGGCAGATTTCAGGCGAGCCTTGAAAGCACTTTCTGTAATACCGAGTTTTGCGGCCGCGGCGGTGTGGCGATCCCCGTTTGCAATGAATTGCAAAGCCTCGACTTGCGCAGGCGTCAGCTCTGACGGCGGCCTTGCCGCGATGTGCAGCCGGCCGGTGATTTCGGTCAATACCGCCAGCTCTTGCTTGCTGAATTCCCGGTCCCCCCGCGCGACGCCCACAATCGACCGTGACGTGATCGGCCCATAGGATGACACCGCGCCATAGGTCAGCCCGAAGCGCGCCGCCTGCTGCATGACACCAAAGGGGTCCGGCATCGGGATCTCGCTCCAGCGGATCGCACCGCTCAGGCCGATCCCCCAGAACACGACGGGGTCGCGCAGATAATAGGCGTTATCGCTGTAATGCTTGCGCCATGGCTCGGGGTAGGTGCTGTGATACACCAGCGGCGTCGCAAAACGGATATGCAGACCGGCAGAATAGCCGACAGGGGCGATGCCTTCCAGTTCGCCCAGAATCGCAGAGAGTTCTCTGGTCAGAGTCATAATCTTTTTAGACTTCCTGCTTCAGGCTTCGTCAACCTAGAATTGCATGGCCAAGTGGCGCCACCGGGTTACCCCCGGTGGTGCTGCTCGGTTATAGCGCATCGACCGCGTTGCGGCTGCTGCGCTTAGTGAAGCGTGCCCGAGAAATCCATCGACACGACCTGATTGTCGACATTCTCGATGTTCATAACCGGCCCCATCGCGGTCATATGCACGCCGACGCGGCCCGCCCAACGCGGCCAGTTTGCGTTCAGCAACGTCAGGCACGAGGTCGCGCCCAGTTTGCGCGCGGCATTGCCGAGTTCCGTCACCAGCTTGGCATGAACCGCCCGGCGCTGCGCCATCGGCACGTCATGCGACACGAACAGGCGCGAGCTTTCCCAGATGTTTTCCGCCACCGGCGCCTCTTCATACAGCAGATGCGAGGGGATGGTTTCCAACAGCCCGCGCTGCGCGTCGCGGATCATATAGCTGTAGATGCCGCAGCGCGTGGTGGTGGGCGTCAGCCGATTACCGGCCAGAACCCGGCCCAACTCGTCATGGACAACAACCCAGCGGCTGGCGGGGGTGTCATACTGATCGTATTCCATACCCATCGCTTCGGGCAGGTTCCACTTGTTGTGGACGATGAACAGATCGCGCCGAGCGCGCAGCATGTTGGCGAAAAGCTCCCCATGGTTGTGGATGTTTTCAAAGGAGAGAGTCGTGGTCTGCATGTTAGCCTCCTGCAGGGTTGGGTGGTTAAACTCGAAACCTTGCGGAGGGCGGCTAGTCAGATCAGACGGGAATCCTTGGCGCGCTGGATCGCCTCGGCGGTGGTGCGGGCCATCAGGCGCTCACGGGCAGAAATGAGACGCGCCTTCAGGGCACTTTCCGAGATACCAAGTTTGGCAGCGGCCGCAGCGTGACGGTCACCCCCCGCAATGCATTTCAGCGCCTCGATCTGGGCTTTGGTCAGTTCCTGCGGCGGCTCGGTCATTTCGTGAAGCCGCAGGACAATGGTCTGAAGTGTCTCGATTTCCTGATCGGTAAACTCCCGATCTGCGCGCGCGAAACTGGCGATGCTGCGCGACCGGATCGGTCCACAAGAGATCGTGACCCCGTATTTCAGCCCGAACCGAGCCGCTTCCTTGAACAGGCCGAACGGGTCCGGCAGGTTGCGGTCGCCCCAGCGAATCCAGCCGATGGTGCTGAAACCCCAGGCGGTCATCGGATCGCGCAGCACAAATCCGTTATCAGTATAATGATCAAGCCACGCCTGATTGTAGGTCTGAAACGACATCAACGGCGAGGTAAAGCGAATGTGCAAACCGACGAAATACCCCAACGGGGCCAGTCGGGCCAGTTTGCGCAATTCAAGATCGATTTCGGCATGTGTGGTCATAGCTTTTTAGACAAGTTGTCCTGATTTTCGTCAACCGTGAATTGAATGGCGGCGACACTTTACCGTTGCGTCACCCATTTGGCCGCGCTCCGAGCACCCCACTGGCACGCCCCGGCAGAAATAAAAAAACCCCGCCGAAGGCGGGGTTTTCAGGGTCGTGCCGGCCGATCAATCTTCGGCGTTCTCAGCCTCGACGCGCGCCTTGTCGGCAGCGCCCTTGGCGGCCGGGTCACGCTCGACGAATTCGATGATCGCCATCGGCGCCATGTCGCCATAGCGGAAACCGGCCTTCAGAACGCGAACGTAGCCGCCCTGACGGTCCTTGTAGCGCGGGCCGAGCACTTCGAACAGTTTGGCCACATAGGCATCCTGCTTGAGCTGCGAGGCCGCCTGACGACGAGCGTGCAGGTCACCGCGCTTGCCCAGCGTGATCAGCTTTTCGATGATCGGACGCAGTTCCTTGGCTTTCGGCAGGGTCGTCTTGATCTGTTCATGTTCGATCAACGAGCCGGCCATGTTGGCGAACAGCGCCTTGCGGTGTTCGTGGGTGCGGTTCAGACGGCGGTAGCCGCGAGCGTGACGCATGTTGTTTCTCCTATCGCGTTTTGCTTTGTCCGGCGGCCGTGGTCCTCGGCGCGCTCACCTTGGGGCTTTCGCCCATCTGTTCCCCGGAAATCCGGGCATTTCCGGAGGCCTTGGCCCCCGGCAACCTCTGGGTGCGCCCTCAGGCGGACCCAGGCGGTCAAAACTGGTCTTCGAAACGCTTGGCCAGATCTTCGATGTTTTCCGGCGGCCAGTCTTCGAGTTCCATCCCCAGATGCAGACCCATGCCCGAGAGCACTTCCTTGATCTCGTTCAGCGACTTGCGGCCAAAGTTCGGGGTGCGCAGCATCTCGGCTTCGGTCTTCTGGATCAGGTCGCCAATATAAACGATGTTGTCGTTCTTCAGGCAGTTGGCCGAACGCACCGACAGTTCCAGCTCGTCCACCTTCTTGAGCAGGAGCGGGTTGAATTCCAGCCCCTCTTCGGCGTCGTGCTTGAGCGCGCTTTCCGGCTCGTCGAAATTGACGAAGATCGACAGTTGATCCTGCAGGATGCGCGCGGCGTAGGCCACCGCATCTTCGGGGGTCAGGCTGCCGTCGGTCTCGATCTTCATGGTCAACTTGTCATAGTCCAGCACCTGGCCCTCGCGGGTGGGCTGCACTTCGTAGCTGACCTTCTTGACCGGCGAATAGATCGCGTCGATCGGCATCAGGCCGATGGGTGCATCTTCGGGGCGGTTTTTGTCGGCCGCCACATAGCCCTTACCGGTGTTGACCGTCAGTTCCATGAACAGTTCCGCGCCCTCGTCAAGGTGGCAGATGACGTGATCCTTGTTCAGAACCTCGATCCCGTTCGATTCGGAAATGTCGCCCGCGGTCACGATGCCCGGCCCCTTGGCCGAAATAGACAGCCGCTTGGGCCCTTCGACTTCCATCTTCAGCGCGACGCCCTTGAGGTTCAGCACGATGTCGGTGACATCTTCACGCACCCCGGCAACCGAGGAAAATTCATGCAGCACGTTGTCGATCTGCACCGAGGTGATCGCGGCGCCTTGCAGCGACGACATCAGCACGCGGCGCAGCGCGTTGCCCAGCGTGAGGCCAAAGCCACGCTCCAGCGGTTCGGCAACCACGGTGGCCTGCCGGGCCGGGTCACTGCCCGGTTTGACTTCAAGCTGCGACGGCTTGATCAATGCGGCCCAATTCTTGTGGATCATGCGTACTGCCTCCATACCTGTCCCAGACCCATGTCCGTAAGCCGGGACGCCCGAGGTTAAATGCGAATGGCCCTGGGCCGCGCGGAAACCGCACGGCCCAGGGCGAGAAAGTCGTTGTCAGACCCGGCGACGTTTCGGCGGCCGACAGCCGTTGTGCGCGATCGGCGTCACGTCGCGGATCGAAGTGATGTTGAAGCCCACCGCAGCCAGCGCGCGCAGCGCTGATTCACGGCCCGAGCCGGGGCCCTGGACTTCCACTTCCAGCGTTTTCACGCCGTGTTCCTGCGCCTTGCGGCCCGCGTCTTCGGCGGCCATCTGCGCGGCGTAGGGGGTCGATTTCCGCGACCCCTTGAACCCCATCGTCCCCGAGGACGACCAGGCAATCGCGTTGCCCTGCACGTCCGAAATCAGGATCTTGGTGTTGTTAAAGGAAGAGTTCACATGAGCAACGCCCGAGGCGATGTTCTTGCGCTCTTTCCGCTTGATGCGGGTCTTTTCACGAGCCATCTGCTAACCCTCCCCTTACTTCTTCTTGCCGGCGATCGGCTTCGCCGGGCCCTTGCGGGTGCGGGCGTTGGTATGGGTGCGCTGGCCGCGCACGGGCAGGTTGCGACGGTGACGCAGACCACGATACGAGCCAAGGTCCATCGCACGCTTGATGTTCATCTGAACTTCGCGGCGCAGGTCACCCTCGACGGTATAATTCGCGTCGATATGTTCGCGGATCGCCAGAACCTCGGCATCCGACAATTCGTTCACGCGGCGGGTCCGGTCGATACCGACAGCCTCGCAGATCAGTTCCGCAATATGCGGGCCGATGCCCGTGATATAGGTCAAAGCGATGGGGACGCGTTTCCCCGTCGGGATGTTGACGCCAGCAATACGTGCCAAACGTAGCTTCCTTTTGTTGCGGTTCCGTAACCCCAGAACCTTTTTTCACAACGAATGGCCCGAAAGCGATGCCTTCGGGCCGCTCTCGATCTGGCAGGCGGGTAAACCCGAACCCAGAACGATTCTCGAACGAGACGCCGTGCAATATGGTCAAATGCACGGCGCGTCAAGAGGGCGCGGCTGTCAGCCCTTCGGGCTGTCCAGAATTGCGGCAATTTCGGCCGAAACCACCCCGATCTCGCCCAACCCGTCCACCACATGCAGGCAACCCTGCGCATAGTAGTAACCGATCAGCGGCGAGGTCTTCTTGTAGTATTCCATCAGCCGCTGCTTCAGACTGTCTTCGTTATCATCGGCGCGGCGGCGCAGATCGGTCGATCCGCAGCAGTCGCAGACCCCCGCCACCTTGGTCGGGCGGGTGATGTCGTGATAGACCTCGCCACAGGCGCCGCAGGTAAAGCGACCGGTGATGCGTGCAACCAGCGCCGCATCATCCACCCGCATCTCGATCACCGCATCCAGGCGCTGACCAACCCGCGCCAGCAGATCGCGCAAGGCATCGGCCTGCGGCAGCGTGCGCGGAAAGCCATCAAAGATAAACCCCGTCCCCGCGGCGCCGGTCAGCTTTTCCTCGATCAGCCCGATGACGATTTCATCGGTGACCAACTGGCCGCGGTCCATGACTTCGGCGACCCGGCGCCCCATTTCGCTCCCCGATGATTTCGACTCGCGCAGCATGTCGCCGGTAGAAAGTTGCACCATGCCGCGGCCTTCGACCAGCTTGCGGGCCTGCGTGCCCTTGCCAGCTCCCGGCGGCCCCAGAAGAATGATGTTAACCATTGTCAGTTCCTGCCTCAGCGCCGCGCAGGCGCCTTTTTCGTCGCTGGTTTCTTTTTGCCGCGAAGCTGCGATTTCTCGATCAGCCCCTCATACTGATGGGCCAGCAAGTGCGATTGCACCTGATTGATCGTGTCCATCGTCACAGACACTACGATCAGAACCGAGGTGCCCCCGAAATAGAACGGGATCGCAAGTTGCGAGCGCAGAACCTCTGGCAGCAGGCAGACCAGCGCCAGATAGCCCGAGCCGAGCACCAAGATGCGCGCAACGACGTAATCGAGGTAATCTTCGGTCTTCTTGCCGGGCCGAATACCAGGAATGAAGCCGCCCTGATTCTTCAGATTCTCAGCCACCTCGTCGGATTTGAACGACACGTTGGCGGTGTAAAAATAGGCAAAAAACACGATCATCGCCGTGAAGAACGCCAGATACAGCGGCTGGCCGGGGCCAAAATAGGCAAGGATCGTCGACATCACCGGCCCGGTCTGGCTGCCCGAAAAGGTCGAGATCGTGGTCGGCAGCAGCAAGAGCGACGAGGCAAAGATCGCCGGGATAACGCCTGCCGGGTTGACCTTGATCGGCAGGTGGCTGGAGCCGCCATCGTAAATCTTCATCCCGACCTGACGGCGCGGATACTGAATATGGATCTTGCGCAGCGCGCGCTCCATGAACACCACAAAGGCAATGGTGACCACCACCATCGCAATCACGCCCAGAATGGCCGGCGTGGAAATGGCGCCCGAACGGCCCTGGCTGAAGAACTGCGCCAGCGCGGCGGGAATCTCGGCCACGATGCCGACAAAGATGATCAACGAAATGCCGTTGCCAATGCCGCGGGCGGTGATCTGTTCGCCAAGCCACATCAGGAACATGGTGCCGCCAACCAGCGTGACCACCACGGTCGCCTGGAAGAACAGGCCCGGATCATGCGCCAGATCGCCCGCCTCAAGGCTGCGCGCCAGCCCATAGGCCTGGAACAGCGCCAGCGCGACGGTGCCGTAGCGCGTGATCTGGTTCAGCTTCTTGCGGCCCTGCTCGCCTTCCTTCTTCATCTGCGCCAGCGACGGCACCATGGCCGTCAGCAACTGCACGATGATCGAGGCCGAAATATAGGGCATGATCCCCAGCGCAAAAATACCCATCCGCCCCAGCGCACCGCCGGTGAACATCGACAGTATGCCGCCAATCCCCGCCGCGGCATCATCCATGAACTGCTTGAGCGCCAGCCCGTCGATGCCAGGCACCGGGATGTAGGTGCCGATCCGATAGACGATCAGCAGACCGATGGTGAAATAGATACGCTGGCGCAACTCGGTCGCCTTGCCGAAGGCGCTCCAGCTGATGTTCGACGCCATTTGCTCCGCAGCAGATGCCATGACCGTTCCCTATCATGTCAGCGCCGCCGAACCGTTTCCCGGTCGGCGGCACTTGGAAAACCATGAGCTATGTAAGCGGCGCAGGCGCCGCCCACAACAGCTTATTCAGCGGCAACCGTCGCAACGGTCACCTTGCCGCCCACTTTCTCGACCGCTTCGATGGCGGCTTTAGAGGCACCGGCCACATTCAGCGTCACCGCCGAGGTGATTTCGCCCTTGGCCAGCACCCGCACGCCATCCAACGCACGGCGCAGCAGACCCGACGCGACCAGAGCCTCTGCGTTGATCTCGCCTTTGGCATCCAGCTTGCCGGCATCGACAAACTTCTGGATCAGGCCCAGGTTCACAACGGCGTAATGCTTTTGGTTCGGCTTGTTGAAGCCACGCTTCGGCAGGCGCCGATACAGCGGCATCTGGCCACCTTCATAGCCACCAATCGCCACGCCCGAACGCGATTTCTGACCCTTGATCCCGCGGCCCGCAGTCTTACCCTTGCCCGAGCCAGGACCACGCGCCACACGCTTTTGCTTGCGGGCTGCACCAGGGTTGTCGGAAAGTTCATTCAGTTTCATGTCGCTATCTCCTTGGCCGGAACTACCCCGCCAGCGACGGATGGGGCAAACACGGCGTTTCTTGTTGACGCGGGCGCGCAGAGATACCGCGCGCCCGATGCGGGATCAGCCGCGTTCTTCGATGATCTTCACCAGATGCGGGATGGCGTTCACCATGCCCCGCACCGACGGCGTGTCTTCCAGTTCGCGCGTGCGGTTCACCTTGTTCAGGCCCAGACCGATCAGGGTCCGGCGCTGCACGTCCGGGCGGCGGGCCGCCGAGGCGTATTGCTGCACGACGATGGTTTTCTTGGCCATGGTCATTTCCCTCACGCTTCCGCAATTTCAGCTTCGGGCTTCTTCAGGATGTCGGCCACCTTTTTGCCGCGGCGCTGCGCGACCTGGCGGGGGCTGGCTTCCTGCTTCAGACCGTCGATGGTCGCGCGGATCATGTTGTAGGGGTTCTGGCTGCCGAGCGATTTCGCCACGACGTCCTGAAGGCCCAGCATCTCGAACACGGCGCGCATCGGGCCGCCAGCGATGATACCGGTCCCGGCCACGGCGGTGCGCATCACCACTTTACCGGCGCCATGACGGCCCTCGATATCGTGGTGCAGCGTGCGGCCATCGCGCAGCGGCACGCGGATCAGGCTGCGTTTGGCCTGCTCGGTCGCCTTGCGGATCGCCTCGGGCACTTCTTTCGCCTTGCCCTTGCCAAACCCAACGCGGCCGCGCTGGTCGCCGACCACCACGAGTGCGGCAAAGCCAAAGCGCTTGCCACCCTTCACGGTTTTCGACACGCGGTTGATCGCCACGAGACGATCGGCGAATTCCGGGGTTTCCTCACGGTCGCGACGATCGTCGCGGCGGTCCCGGCGTTGTTCACGTTCTGCCATCATCGTCTCCTTAGAACTTCAGGCCGCCTTCACGGGCAGCATCGGCCAAAGCCTTGATCTTGCCGTGAAAGAGGAAACCACCGCGGTCGAAGTAGCATTCTTCGACGCCGGCCTTCTTGGCGCGCTCGGCAATCGCCGACCCGACCTTGGATGCGGCTTCGACGTTGTTCTTGCCCACCACGCCGAGATCTTTCTCGAGCGAGGACGCCGCCGCAACGGTCACGCCATTGACATCGTCGATCAGCTGCACGCTGATGTTCTTGTTCGACCGATGTACAGACAGGCGCAGACGCCCGTTCGCCATCGACCGCAACTTGTTCCGCACGCGCAGGCGGCGCTTGAGGAACAGCTCTCGTTTGTTGTTCGCCATTTTTGCGCCCCTTACTTCTTCTTGCCTTCCTTGCGGAAGATGAACTCGCCCTTGTAGCGGATGCCTTTGCCCTTGTAGGGCTCGGGCTGGCGCCACTCGCGGATGTTCGCAGCGACCTGGCCAACAAGCTGCTGGTCGATGCCTTCCACAACGATTTCGGTCTGCTTCGGCGCCGTCACGGTCACACCGGCGGGAACCTCGAAGTTCACTTCGTGGCTGTAGCCCAGCGACAGTTTCAGCACGTTGCCCGTCATAGCGGCACGATAGCCCACACCCTGAATCTCAAGCTCTTTCTTGAAGCCGGTCGAAACACCGGTGACAAGGTTCGAGACCATCGAACGGGCCATGCCCCATTGCTGGCGCGCGCGCTTCGAGGTGCCGCGCGGCTTCACCGTGACGGTGTTGCCATCCAGCACGATCGTGACATCGTCGGTCGCGGTAAAGCTGCGGGTGCCTTTCGGCCCTTTCACTTCCACGGTCTGCCCGCTGACAGAGGCCGAAACCCCCGAGGGCAGCTCGACCGGTTTTTTCCCAATACGAGACATCTTGCCCTCCTCAGAACACGGTGCAGAGCACTTCGCCGCCGACATTGGCGGTGCGTGCGGCCGAGTCCGTCATCACACCCTTGGGCGTGGAGACGATGGAAAGACCAAGGCCGTTGCGGACCGTCGGGATTTCCTTGACAGAAGCATACACGCGGCGGCCCGGTTTCGACACGCGTTTGATTTCGCGGATCACCGGGGTGCCTTCGAAGTATTTCAGGCTGATGAGGAGCTCCGGGTGGCCGTCGGCCCCCGTCGTCTTTTCATAGCCACGGACATAACCTTCCGCAGCCAGCACATCCAGCACCCAGGCGCGCAGTTTCGACGCCGGAGTCTTGACGGTGGATTTTCCGCGCATTTGCGCGTTGCGGATACGGGTCAGCATATCGCCGAGAGGATCGTTCATCGACATGACCTGCTCCTTACCAGCTCGACTTGACCATGCCGGGGATCTGGCCAAACGAGGCCAGTTCGCGCAGCATGATCCGCGAGAGTTTGAGCTTGCGATAATACGCATGCGGGCGACCGGTCAGCTGGCAGCGGTTGTGCAGCCGGACGGCGGAGGAATTGCGGGGCAGTTCAGCCAGCTTCAGAGACGCCTTGAAGCGTTCTTCCATCGGGCGGGACTGATCTTCGATCACGGCTTTCAGGGCGGCGCGCTTGGCAGCATGACGCTTGACCAGCTTCTCGCGCTTCAGCTCGCGTTCAACCATGGATTTCTTGGCCATTGTTCTCTCTCCCGCGATCAGCTGTTGAAGGGCATGTTGAAATGCTTCAACAGCGCCTTCGCTTCCGCGTCTTTGGTCGCGGTGGTGCAGATGATGATGTCCATGCCCAGAACCTCATCGACTTTGTCGAAGTCGATTTCCGGGAACACGATGTGTTCCTTCAGGCCCATCGCATAATTGCCGCGGCCGTCGAACGAGCTGCCTTTGACGCCGCGGAAGTCGCGGACGCGGGGCAGCGCGATCGTGATAAGACGATCGAGGAATTCATACATCCGGTCACCACGCAGCGTGACCTTGCAACCCAGCGGCATCTCCTCGCGAACGCGGAAACCGGCGATGGACTTCTTGGCCTTGGTGATGACGGCTTTCTGACCGGCGATCAGGCTCAGCTCTTCGGCGGCCTGCTTCACCTTCTTGGTGTCCTTGACCGCCTCGCCGACGCCCATGTTCAGGACGATCTTGTCCAGACGCGGGATCTGCATGTCGTTCTTGAAACCGAACTCTTCTTTCAGAGCAGCCCGGATCGTCGAGACATACTGCGCCTTGAGGCGCGGGGTATAGGTTTGCGCGTCCAGCATCAGATCGCCTCCCCGGTGGTCTTGGCGAAACGCACCTTCTTGCCGTCTTCCATGCGGAAGCCGACGCGGGTGGCCTTGCCGTCCTTGTCCATGAGCGCCAGGTTCGACAGGTCGATCGGCATCGGCTTGGCGATGCGGCCACCTTCCGAGCCCTGCGTCTGGCGGGTGTGGCGGATCGCCATGTTCACGCCATCAACCACGGCCTTGTTGTCCTTCGGCATGACGGCCGAAATCTCGCCCTGCTTGCCCTTGTCCTTGCCGGCGAGCACGACGACCTTGTCGCCCTTGCGAAGCTTTGCAGCCATCACAGCACCTCCGGAGCAAGCGAGATGATCTTCATGAAGTTCTTGGCGCGCAATTCGCGCACGACCGGCCCGAAGATACGGGTTCCGACCGGCTCGCCCTGGTTGTTCAGGATGACGGCGGCATTGCGGTCAAAGCGGATGGCGGTGCCATCTTCACGGCGAACTTCTTTGGCGGTGCGCACGACGACGGCCTTGCGGACATCACCTTTTTTCACGCGACCGCGCGGGATGGCTTCCTTCACCGACACCACGATGATGTCGCCCACAGAGGCGTAACGGCGATGGGAACCACCCAGAACCTTGATGCACTGAACCCGGCGCGCGCCGGAGTTGTCAGCAACATCCAGATTGGTCTGCATCTGGATCATTTGGTTTCTCCCGACCTTTGGGAACTCGTCCCAGGGTATCGATCAAAGCTGGAAAATGAACTCAAGCCGAAGCTTCAGTGACCACGGTCCAGCGTTTCGTTTTCGAGATCGGCGCACATTCCTCGATGCGGACGGTGTCACCAACCTTGAACTGGTTGCTTTCGTCGTGAGCCCGGTATTTCTTGGACTTGCGGACGGTCTTTTGCAGCAGCGGGTGCTTGAAGCGGCGCTCGACCAGAACTGTGATGGTCTGTTCGTTCTTGTCCGAGGTGACGACACCTTGCAGGATACGTTTGGGCATGGGTCTCTCCTCAGTTGGCCGCCGCTTCGGCGGCTTTCTGGTTCAGCACCGTCTTGATGCGGGCAACGTCACGACGGACGATGCGCATCCGGGCGGTATTCTCAAGCTGGTTGGTCGCCTGACGGAAGCGCAGGTTGAACGCCTCCTTTTTCAGCGCAAGCAGCTCGTCGCGGAGCTGATCCGGCGTCTTGGTCTTCAGTTCCTTGGCGTTCATCGCCTTGTCCTTTCCAACTCACCAGAAGGCCCCGTTGCGGGTCACCTTTGGCCTGGTGATTGTCCAACAAAAACCCGAACCCCCGGTTGCCCCGGGGGTTCGAGCAAATTCTTACCAGTCTTCGCGGGCGACGATGCGGGTCATGACCGGCAACTTGTTCGCCCCAAGGCGGAGGGCCTCCCTTGCCACAGATTCGGCCACGCCGTCAATCTCAAACATGATCCGGCCAGGTTTGACCTTGGCCGCCCAGTAATCGACCGAGCCCTTGCCTTTACCCATCCGCACTTCGGTCGGCTTGCCGGTGACCGGCACATCCGGGAACACACGGATCCAGACGCGGCCCTGACGCTTCATGTGGCGGGTGATCGCGCGGCGGGCCGCCTCGATCTGCCGCGCGGTGACGCGCTCGGGTTCGGTAGCCTTCAGGGCGAAGGAGCCGAAGTTCAGGTTGAAACCGCCCTTGGCTTCACCGCTGATACGCCCCTTGAACTGTTTGCGGAACTTCGTCCGTTTCGGTTGCAGCATCTTTCAATACTCCTCAGCGGGCGTCGCGGCGCGGGCCACGCGGAGCCGGACCCTCTTGGGCTTCGGCAGCGCGACGGTCGCGGGCTTGCGGGTCGTGTTCCATGATCTCGCCTTTGAAGATCCAGACCTTGACCCCGATGATGCCGTAGGGCGTGGTGGCTTCCGACAACGCATAGTCGATGTCGGCACGCAGGGTATGCAGCGGCACGCGGCCTTC
Organism: Phaeovulum veldkampii DSM 11550; assembly: GCF_003034995.1. GTDB lineage: Bacteria > Pseudomonadota > Alphaproteobacteria > Rhodobacterales > Rhodobacteraceae > Phaeovulum > Phaeovulum veldkampii. Next base: position 82,733 of record NZ_PZKF01000013.1, read on the forward strand.
ACGGTACCACTCGGTCCGAGCGATCTCGGCGCCGCCAAGGCGGCCACCGACGTTTACCCGGATACCCAAGGCGCCCATGCGCATGGCGTTCTGCACGGCGCGTTTCATCGCGCGGCGGAACGACACCCGGCGCTCAAGCTGCTGGGCGATCGATTCGGCCACCAGTTGCGCGTCCAGTTCGGGCTTGCGGACCTCAACGATGTTGAGGTGCAGTTCCGACTTGGTCATGTTCGCCAGTTTCTTGCGCAGCGTCTCGATATCGGCGCCTTTTTTGCCGATGATCACGCCGGGGCGCGCCGCGTGGATCGTGACACGGCACTTTTTGTGCGGGCGTTCGATGATCACGCGGGAAACGCCCGCTTGCTTGGCTTCTTCATGGATGAAGTCGCGCATCTTGAGGTCTTCAAGAAGCAGGTTGCCGTAGTCCTTCGACTCGGCGAACCAACGGCTATCCCAGGTGCGGTTGACCTGGAGACGCATACCGATCGGGTTGACCTTCTGACCCATTACGCACGCTCCTCGACTTGACGCACCTTGATGGTGATTTCCGAAAACGGCTTCATGATCTTGCCGAACCGGCCGCGGGCGCGCGGACGCCCCCGCTTCAGCACCAGGTTCTTGCCGACCCAGGCTTCGGCCACCACAAGGCTGTCAACATCCAGCCCGTGGTTGTTCTCGGCATTGGCAATGGCCGACTGCAGGCATTTCTTCACGTCGATCGCGATCCGCTTTTTCGAGAAGGTCAGGTCGGCAAGAGCCTTGTCCACCTTCTTGCCGCGGATCAGAGCGGCGACGAGATTCAGTTTCTGCGGCGAGGTGCGAAGCATCTTGGTTTTCGCCATTGCTTCGTTGTCCGCCACGCGGCGCGGATTTTGTTCCTTACCCATGACGATTACTTCCTCTTCGCTTTCTTGTCGGCCGCATGGCCGTAATAGGTCCGGGTCGGGGAATATTCACCAAACTTCTGACCGATCATCTCTTCGGTGACAGCCACCGGGATGTGCTTTTTGCCGTTGTAGACGCCAAACGTCAGGCCCACGAATTGCGGCAGGATGGTGGAGCGACGCGACCAGATCTTGATCACTTCGCCTTTGCCCGACGCCCGCGACTTTTCCGCTTTCTTCAGCAGATAGGCGTCAACGAAAGGGCCTTTCCAAACAGAACGTGCCATGGATTAACGCCCCTTCTTCGCATTGCGCGAGCGAACGATGTATTTGTCCGTCGCCTTGTTCTTGCGGGTCTTGTTGCCTTTGGTCCCTTTACCCCAGGGAGTAACCGGGTGACGACCACCCGAGGTCCGGCCTTCACCACCACCATGCGGGTGGTCGATCGGGTTCATGGCAACACCGCGCACGCTCGGACGGATGCCGAAGTGACGGTTACGACCGGCTTTGCCGAGGTTCTGGTTCGAGTGGTCGGCGTTCGACACCGCACCCACGGTCGCCATGCACTCCTGACGGACCATCCGCAGCTCGCCCGACGACAGGCGGATCTGCGCATAGCCACCGTCACGGCCCACGAACTGGGCATAGGTGCCTGCGGCGCGTGCCAGCTGGCCGCCCTTGCCGGGCTTCAGCTCGACGTTGTGCACGATGGTGCCGATCGGCATACCGGAAAACGGCATCGCGTTGCCCGGTTTTACGTCGGTCTTGGCGCCAGCGATGACGCTGTCCCCCACGGCTAGACGCTGCGGCGCGAGGATATAGGCCTGCTCGCCGTCTTCGTATTTCACCAGCGCAATAAAGGCGGTGCGGTTCGGGTCATATTCGATCCGCTCGACAACAGCCGCCAGGTCAAATTTGGTGCGCTTGAAATCGACGATGCGATACAGGCGCTTCGCGCCCCCGCCCATGCGGCGCATCGTGATCCGTCCGGTGTTGTTCCGGCCGCCCGATTTCGTCAGACCCTCGGTGAGGGATTTGACGGGGCGACCTTTCCAAAGCTCCGAACGGTCGATCAGAACCAGCCCACGCTGGCCCGGCGTCGTCGGTTTGTACGACTTGAGTGCCATGCTCTCTGTCTTCCGTTGCTTTGGACCAATGGTCCGTTTCCGTAGGGGTCTGCCATGCAAACGTCAGGCCCGGTCTTCAAAATGATCTGCGGCCCCGGAACCCGGGGCCGCAAGATTCGTCGCCTTCTATCAAAGGCCGGTAGACACGTCGATAGTGTTTCCGTCCTCAAGCGTGACATAGGCTTTCTTCACGTCGCTGCGGACGCCGGGCCGGCCCTTGAACTTCTTGGTCTTGCCCTTGGTGACGACAGTGTTGACCGCCTTCACCTTGACGCCGAACAGCGCCTCGACCGCTTCCTTGATCGCGGGCTTGGTCGCATCGTTGGCCACCTGAAAAACGACAGCGCCATGCTCGGAGGCCATCGTGGCTTTTTCAGTGATGACCGGCTTGCGGATCACGTCGTAGTGTTCGGGTTTCGCGCTCATTTCAGACGAGCCTCCAGAGCTTCGACACCCGCCTTCGTGATCACGAGCGTGTCACGCTTGAGGATGTCATACACGTTGGCGCCGATCGAGGGCAGCACGTCGATGCCTTCGATGTTGCGCGCGGCGCGGGCGAAGTTTTCGTTCACCTCGGCCCCGTCGATCACCAGCACACGCTTCCAGCCCAGTTCTTTTGCAGCCTTGGCAAGAATCGCGGTCTTGGCTTCAACCATCTCGGCCGACTCGAGGATCACGAGGTTCCCCGAAACCGCCTTGGACGACAGCGCGTGTTTCAGACCCAGCGCGCGGAACTTCTTGGTCAGGTCATGCGCATGGCTGCGCGGAACCGGACCCTTGTAGGTGCCGCCGTGACGGAAGATCGGGGCCTTCTTGGAGCCGTGGCGAGCGCCGCCGGTGCCCTTCTGGCGATAGATCTTCTTGGTCGAATAGCTGACGTCGGATTTGCCCAGCGTCGAATGAGTGCCGGCCTGCGCGGCAGCACGCTGCCAACGCACGACGCGGTGCAGAATGTCCGCCCGCGGTTCCAGGCCGAAGATCGCATCGTCGAGATCAATCGAGCCAGCCTTGCCAGCGTCCAGTTTGATGACATCAAGTTTCATGCTTCACCCCCTTCGGCCGCAACTTCCGCGACCGGAGCCGCCGAGGCGGATTTCAGAGCGGCGGGCAGCGGCAGATCGGCCGGCAGCGGTTTTTTCACCGCGTCCTTGATCGTGACCCAGCCGCCTTTGGAACCCGGAACCGAGCCCTTGACCATGATCAGGCCACGGTCGGGATCGGTGCGCACCACCTGGATGTTCTGCGTGGTCACACGCACCGAACCCAGATGACCGGCCATCTTCTTGCCTTTGAACACCTTGCCCGGATCCTGGCACTGCCCGGTCGAACCATGCGAGCGGTGCGAAACCGACACGCCGTGCGAGGCACGCAGACCGCCGAAGTTATGGCGTTTCATGACACCGGCAAAGCCTTTACCGATCGAGGTGCCAGCGATGTCCACATACTGGCCTTCGGCATAGTGGGCGGCCGAAATCTCGGCGCCGACTTCGATCAGGTTTTCCGGACTGACCCGGAATTCCGCGATCTTGCGCTTGGGTGCCACATTCGCCTTGGCGAAGTGGCCGCGCAGTGCGGCGGTGGTCCGCTTGGCCTTGGCCGAGCCCGCGCCCAGCTGAACGGCGGTGTAGCCGTCACGCTCGGCCGTGCGCTGTGCCACGACTTGAAGGTTGTCAAGTTGAAGAACGGTCACCGGAACCTGACGGCCGTCTTCCATGAACAGCCGGGTCATGCCCAGCTTTTTGGCGATAACACCAGAACGCAACATCCGGGTGCCCTCCTCAGACCTTGATTTCGACGTCGACGCCAGCGGCCAGGTCGAGCTTCATCAGCGCGTCCACGGTCTGCGGGGTCGGATCGACGATATCGAGAAGACGTTTGTGCGTGCGGATTTCCCACTGGTCGCGCGACTTCTTGTCGATGTGGGGGCCGCGCAGAACGGTGAATTTCTCGATCTTGTTGGGCAGCGGAATCGGGCCGCGGACCTGGGCACCCGTGCGTTTGGCCGTGTTCACGATTTCCTGCGTGCTGGCATCCAGAACGCGGTAATCGAAGGCCTTCAGCCGGATGCGAATGTTTTGACCAGTCATTGTCTTGCCTCTCGCAGGGGCTTTCGGTTGAGAGGCAGACAGAGCCTCATGCCCCGCCTGCATCGAACCGTTCCGTAATGATCAGGGGCGCGCCATAGGGCGCGCCGCCCGGTCTTGTCAAGCATGGACGGCGCGGCGCGAGCCACGCGACGCCT
>NZ_PZKF01000014.1 GCF_003034995.1 Phaeovulum veldkampii DSM 11550
TTTACCGTAGGTCGGCCGGCCGTTCGGTTCGGGCCGGTTCCCGTTTCCGGTCCGGTTTCCCTTTACCGTACCGGTCCGTCGTAAAGTAAACGTCCGGGGTCGGGGGTCGGGCCCGGGCCCGGTCGTCGGGTCCGGTACCCTACCCGTCCCGGGGGCCGGGGGGCCGGGGGGACGGGGCGACGGGAGGGGGGTGCCGGCCGGTGAAATGGGCGATTGCCTCGGCCAACGTGGCGGGGGCAAGCACCGGGGTTGCGCCGACCCAGGCCGCCTCGGCGCCCGAGGCGGCGGGGCAGATCAGCGCGCGATCCTCCTCGGCGGCGGCCAGCGCGGCGGGCAGGGCGCCCGCCACCGCGATCAGCCGCCCGTCCAGCGCCAGTTCCCCCAGCGCCACGCAGCCCTCGACCTCTTCGCGCGGTAAAATGTCGATGGCCGCCAGCAGGGCCAGAGCAATCGGCAGATCGAAATGCGAGCCCTCCTTGGGCATGTCGGCGGGCGAGAGGTTGACGGTGATCTTGCGCGCGGGCAGCGCGATCGACAGTGCCCCCAGCGCCGCGCGGACCCGTTCGCGCGCCTCTGATACTGCCTTGTCGGGCAGGCCCACGATGGCAAAGCCCGGCAGGCCCTGCGTTACGGCGCATTGCACCTCGACCAGACGGGCCTCGATCCCCTCGAAGGCCACGGTATAGGCTTTGGCCAGCATCGCCCCTCCTGCACCCCGGATCAGGGTTCTGGATCAGGGCTAGGCGATCATGGTTTACGAAAGGTTAATTCGCCCCCGGCCAAGGCCGTGTTGGCCAGTCGCGGCGGTAAAACGGCTGATCGGGGCCCTCTGCCAGCCCCTCGGCGCGCCAGCGGCAGAATGCGGGGCAGGCCAGATGCGTGGCGACATAGGCCGCCGCCGCAGCCCCCACCGGCAGATTGTAGCCCGCGATCCGGGCCGCGACCGGGGCGAAAAACGCATCTGCCGCCGACCAATCCCCGAACAGCCACGGGCCGCCCGCGCCGAAATCGCACCGGGCCAGCGCCCAGAGTTCCTCCAGCCGGGCCAGGTCGGCCAGAACGGTGTCGGGCGGGGCGCAATCGGCATAGCTGACGCGCAGGTTCATCGGACAATGGCTGCGCAGGGCGGAAAAGCCCGCGTGCATCTCGGCCGCCGACCAGCGCGCCACCGCCCGCGCCTCGGGGTTGGCGGGCCATAGTCTGGCGTCGGGGTGGCGCTCGGCCAGGGTTTCGGCGATGGCCAGCGTCTCGCCGATCACCCGGCCCGAGGGCAGCCGCAGCGCGGGCACCATCCGCGCCGGCGCAAAGCCCGCCATCAAGCGCGCGAAATCGTCGGAATAAAGCCGCCCGGTTTCCACCGTCACCGGCAGCCCCGGTTTGGCAAACAAAAGCCAACCGCGCAGCGACCAGCTGGAATAGCTGCGATCCCCGATTGCCAGAACATATGTCATCGCCGCGTTACCCTGATTGCCGACCCTTGGGTGCAGTGTCGGTGGCCCGGTGATCAGCCGCAAGCGGCGAATGGAGCAAGCCACACGAAACCGTGACGAACAAAAGAAAATTTGCGTGATCCGGCAGACAGGCGCCCTCGTATCCGCCATAGTGAACAGGCTGAGAGCCGCTACCAGTGGGTGGGAGACCCGGGAGACTGATCATGGCACTCGACGGAATGACCGACGACACCTTGCCGCGTCAGGCGATGCGCGCAGAATTGCTGGATGCCGAGACCGAACTGGCCTTGGCCCGCGCTTGGCGCGATCACCGCGACGAGGCTGCGCTGCACCGGCTGGTCACGGCCTATATGCGGCTGGCAATCTCGATGGCGTCGAAGTTTCGCCGCTACGGCGCGCCGATGAACGACTTGATTCAAGAGGCAAGCCTGGGCCTGATGAAGGCCGCCGAAAAGTTCGACCCCGAACGCGGTGTGCGGTTTTCAACCTATGCGGTCTGGTGGATCAAGGCCAGTATCCAGGATTTCGTGATGCGCAACTGGTCGATGGTGCGAACCGGCTCCACCTCGGCGCAGAAGTCGCTTTTTTTCAACATGCGCCGGGTTCAGGCCCAGATCGAGCGCGAGGCCGCGGCGGCGGGCGAGCATCTGGACGGGCATCAGTTGCGCCAGCGCATCGCCACCGAAATCGGTGTGCCGATGGCCGATGTCGAGATGATGGAGGGGCGCCTTTCCGGCTCGGATTTTTCGCTCAATACGCCACAATCGGCGGGCGAGGAGGGGCGTGAATGGATCGAGGCGTTGGAGGATGACGGGCCGGGGGCCGCGGAAACCGTGGCGCTGGCCCATGATTCGGCGCGGCTGCATGGCTGGATCGGCGCAGCCATGGGCGCGCTGACTGCGCGCGAGCGGTTCATCGTGACCGAGCGCAAACTGCGCGAAGAGCCGCGCACGCTGGAACAACTGGGGGCCGAACTGGGCCTGTCAAAAGAACGCATCCGCCAGCTGGAGGCGCAGGCTTTTGCCAAGATGCGCCGCAGCCTTGAGGCGCAAAGCGGGGAAGTGCATCTGTTTTTGCAATGAGGATGGTTGCAGCGATACTGGCCGCTCTGGCCCTTCCAGCCGGGGCGGCCCAGATCGCGCCCGATGCGCTGGGCAGCATTTCCGCCCCCATCGTGGTGTTGGGCGAGGTGCATGACAACCCGGTTCATCACCTCAATCAGGCCCGCGTGGTGTTGGCGCTGAAACCCCGCGCGCTGGTGTTCGAGATGCTGACGCCCGAACAGGCCGCCCGTGCCCTGCCCGGCGCCGATGCCGCGAGCCTGGGCAAGGCGTTGGGCTGGGAGGCCGGGGGCTGGCCCGATTTTGCGATCTATTATCCGATCTTTGCCGCCGCGCCCGGTGCCGCGATTTACGGGGCAGCGCTGCCACGCGCCGATGTGCGCCGCGCGATGACCGAGGGGCCGGCGGCGGTGTTTGGTGCCGATGCGGCGCGGTTTGGTCTTGGCGCCGATCTGCCGCCCGCCGATCAGGCCGCGATGGAGGCTGAACAGATGCGCGCCCATTGCGATGCCCTGCCGCCCGCAATGCTGCCCGGCATGGTTGCGGCGCAGCGGTTGCGCGATGCGGCCTTTGCGCGGGCCACGCTGGCCGCGCTGGAGGAAACCGGCGGGCCGGTCGCGCTGATCACCGGCTCGGGCCATGCCCGGACTGACCGTGGTGTGCCCGCCGTGCTGCGCGCCGCGGCGCCCGATGTGGCCGTTGTCGCGCTGGGTCAGGTGGAGGCACCCGCCGAGGCCGATCAACCCTTTGATCTGTGGATCGTGACCGACCCCAGCCCGCGCCCAGACCCCTGCGCCGCGTTTCGCTAGCTTGCCCTGCGCCGCGCCCGCGCCTAATGCTGGGTTAGGCAGGGGTGGGGGCGCAGATGCTGGCAGACAAGAAGATACTTCTGATCATCTCGGGCGGAATCGCGGCTTACAAGGTGCTTGACCTGATCCGACGTCTGCGCGACCGCGGCGCCGCCGTGGTGCCGGTGCTGACCCGCGCCGCCGAGGAATTCGTGACGCCCTTGTCGGTGTCGGCGCTGGCCGGGTCGAAATGCTACCGCGATCTGTTCGATCTGACGGACGAGGCCGAGATGGGCCATATCCAGCTCAGCCGCGCTGCCGATCTGGTTGTGGTGGCGCCCGCCACCGCGGATCTGATAGCCAAGATGGCCACCGGGCTGGCGGGGGATCTGGCTTCCACGCTGCTGCTGGCCACCGACAAGCCGGTGCTGATCGCGCCTGCCATGAATGTGCGGATGTGGCAGCACCCGGCAACGCAGCGCAATGTTGCGCAATTGCGCGCCGATGGGGTGCGTGTCGTCGGCCCCGAGGCGGGCCCGATGGCCTGCGGCGAACATGGGCCGGGCCGGATGGCCGAGCCTGCCGATATTCTGGCCGAAATCGGCGACATGCTGGCAGCGGGGCCGCTGGCGGGGCGGCATGTGATCGTGACCTCGGGCCCCACGCATGAGCCGATCGACCCGGTGCGTTACATCGCCAACCGCTCGTCGGGGGCGCAGGGGGCGGCATTGGCCGCCGCGCTGCGCGATCTGGGCGCGCGGGTTACCTTTGTCACCGGCCCCGCCACCGTGCCCCCGCCCGAGCGGGTGACGGTGGAGCGGGTGGAAACCGCCGCCGAGATGCTGGCCGCGGTCATGGCCGCATTGCCCGCCGATGCCGCCGTGCTGGCTGCGGCAGTGGCAGACTGGCGCGTGGCCAATGCCGCCGGGCAAAAGCTGAAGAAGGATGGCTCGGGCCGCCCGCCGGTGCTGGAATTTGCCGAAAACCCCGACATTCTGGCGACGCTGTCGGTGCTTGGCGCCGACCGGCCCGCGCTGGTCGTGGGCTTTGCCGCCGAAACTGCCGAAGTTCTGGCCCATGCGCAGGCCAAGCGCGCGCGCAAGGGCTGCGACTGGATCGTGGCCAATGATGTCAGTCCCGGATCGGGGGTCATGGGCGGGGCCGACAACACCGTGATCGTGATCGACGATCACGGGGCAGAGCACTGGCCGCGGCTGAACAAGGCCGAGGTTGCGCGCCGTCTGGCCCATCGCATCGCCGCAGCGCTGGCCGCGCGTCAGGGCTGATCGGGGACGGGGCACCGCCGATTCAGCGATACCGCCTGCCAGCGCCCGTCAGGCGCGCGTGACCAACGCAACGCTTCGGCATTGCCCAGCCGCGGCAGGGTGGTATCGGGTGCCAGCAGATCGGCCAGAACGCGGGCGGTGCCCGAATGTGCCACGATCAGCACTGGCAGTGGCGGGGTGATGCGCGCCAGCCCCGCACGGGTGCGGGCGGCAAAGACCTCGGGGTTTTCGCCGCCGGGCGGGGTGGCCTCGCGCCGCAGGATCGCGCGGGGCTGGCCCTGCCAGTCGCCCCAGCAGCGTTCGGCCAGGTCGGGCACGATCTGCACCTTGTGACCGGTTCGGGCCGCCACCGCAGCGGCAGTCTGACGCGCGCGCAGGAGCGGTGAACACCAGATCGCGGCGAAATCCTGCGCCGCCAGCACAACTGCCGCCGTCTCGGCCTCGGCCCGGCCGGTGGCATCCAGCCCCACGTCGAGCGAGCCTGCGATCCGGTCGCTGGCGTTCATTGGGGTGCGGCCATGCCGCAGGATCAGGAACGACGATGTCAGAAGCGGGATCACCGGCCCCTCCGTTCGCGGCTGGCTGCGCTGCGCCGATCGCGCCACAGTCGCGCGCCGATGGCAAGACCCCGTGGGACCAGACCGCGATCAAGGATTGATCAGGCCGGCGCAATCGGCCACCTTCGCGCAAGGCTCGGCCTTGGCGCCGGGGCGGGGATCATCAGGCAAAAGGGGCGGCGATGACACCGGTGGTGAAAATTCTGCGCGAGGATTGGGCCGATCCCGATGTGGCGCTGCCCGACTATGCCACCTCTGGCTCGGCCGGGGCCGATATCCGCGCCAACCTGCGCCCCGAAGACCGGCTGACCGGCTTTACGCTGGACCCGATGCACCGCGCGGTGGTGCCCACCGGGCTGCGGGTGGAAATTCCTGACGGGTTCGAAATCCAGATTCGCCCACGGTCTGGGCTGGCGTTGCAGCACGGGATCACGCTGCCCAACACGCCAGGCACGATCGACAGCGACTATCGCGGCCCGCTGGGGGTTGTGTTGGTGAACCTTGGCGGGGTGCCCTACACGCTGCATCACGGCGACCGGATCGCGCAACTGGTCGTGGCGCCGGTGGTGCAGGTGCGGTTTGAACTGGCGCCGGTTTTGGGTGAAACCGGGCGCGGCGCGGGGGGCTTTGGCTCCACCGGCAGGGGCTAGGCGCGATGCTGGTTCTGGCCATGGCGGGGGCGCTGGTGCTGTTGGGGCGGCTGTTGCGGCTGCCCTGGGGCGGCATCTGGGCGATGCTGGGTGTTTTGTGGGGGGCGGTGATGCTGGCGCATCTGGTGCTGCCCGCAGGCCATCCGCTGCCGCGCGCCACTGGGGGTGACTGGCGGGTCTGGGCCGTGGTCGGGGGGCTGGCCGCGCTGGCGCTGGCCTATCGCGCGGCGCTGGTGGCCCTGCGGCGCCGGGCACGGCCCGTGGCGCGGCGTGCGCCCGCCGCCGCCAACACGCTCAGCGAGACCGAACTGGACCGCTACGCCCGCCATATCATCCTGCGCGAGATCGGCGGGCCGGGGCAACGGCGGCTGCGCGCCGCGCGGGTGCTGGTGGTGGGGGCGGGCGGCCTTGGCTCGCCTGCGCTGTTGTATCTGGCGGCGGCGGGGGTGGGCACGATCGGGGTGATCGACGACGACACCGTGGCCAATTCCAACCTGCAACGTCAGGTGATCCATGCCGATGTCCGCATCGGGCTGCCAAAGGTGTTTTCCGCCGAGGCCAGCCTGCGCGCGCTGAACCCCTTTGTCGATATTCGCCCCTATAACCGCCGGCTGACCGCCGATCTCGCGCCCGGGCTGTTTGCCGACTATGACCTGATCCTTGACGGGTCAGACAATTTCGACACCCGCGCGCTGGTAAATGCCGCGGCTGTGGCCGCGGGCAAGCCGCTGATCGCGGGCGCCGTGTCGCAATGGGAGGGGCAGTTGACCCTGTATGACCCGGCCCGCGGCGCACCCTGCATGGCTTGCCTGTTCCCCGAACCGCCCGCACCGGGCCTTGCCCCTGCCTGCGCCGAGGCAGGGGTGATGGCGGCGCTGCCCGGCATCGTGGGCGCGATGATGGCGGCCGAGGCGATCAAGGAGATCACCGGCGCGGGGCAATCGCTGCGCGGGCGGCTGATCCTGCATGATGCGCTGTGGGGCGAAAGCCGCCAGATCGCGGTGAAACCGCGCCCCGGCTGCCCGGTCTGCGGAGGGGGCGCGCCGTCAGTCACAGTCTGATCGGCTCCATCACTTCGGGTTCGATCACCCGCACGCCGGGCGGCAGGCCGATCCTCAGCGCCTCGGCGCTTTGTTCCAGCAGCGGAAAGGTGCGGTAGTGACACGGGATCACGGTGCGGAAGTTGAAATACTTTCGCGCAGCCCAGGCGGCGCGCTTCATGTCCATGGTGAAATGCCCGCCGCAGGACAGGATGCCAATGTCGGGCGCGTGATATTCGCCCATCCAGCCCATGTCGGCCATGATGTCGGTATCGCCCGACACATAGATCGTATGGCCCTCGCCCGCGATCATGTAACCCGATTCGTGGCCCGCATAGACCGGCCCGTCCGTGCCCTGAAGCGACGAGGAATGGCAGGCGTTCACCATCGTCACCTTTGCCCCGCCCAGATCGACGGTGCCGCCCTTGTTGAAGCCCAGCCCCTGAATGTTGTGATGTTCGCTCCACCAGCTGACCAGATCATAGATGCCTACCACGGGAATGTTTTGCGCGTGTGCGATAGCCAGCGCATCGCCGGTGTGATCGCCGTGGCCATGGGTGATCAGAATGTGGGTTGCGCCGCGGGTCGCCTCGGCGCGGCGATCTTCGGGGAACATCGGGTTGCCGGAAAGCCATGGGTCGATCAGGATCACCGCCTGTTCGATTTCCAGCCGAAAGCCGGAATGGCCAAGCCATGTCAGGTTCATTGCATCCTCCTGCCGTGGTTTCTGCGCCAAGCCTAACGCAAACGCTGCTACGGGGAAACGCCCGGTGTTCGGGCCGGTGCTTGCGGGGGGCGGCCTCGGGCGCTAAACCCGAACCCGAAACAGGACGGAGTGAACCCCATGTCCATTGACATCGACACCGCCCGCAAGGTGGCGCATCTGGCGCGCATTGCGGTGCCCGAGGAAAACCTGCCCGCGCTGGCCGACCAGCTTTCGGGCATCCTGACCTTTATGGAACAGTTGAACGAGGTCGATGTGACAGGGGTGGAGCCGATGACCTCGGTCACGCCGATGCGGCTGAAGCGGCGCGCCGATGTGGTCACGGACGGTGGCTATCCCGAAAAGATCCTGTCCAACGCCCCCGATGCCCGCGAGGGCTTCTTTGCCGTGCCGAAGGTGGTGGAATGAGCCTGAACGAACTGACGATTTCTGCCGCCCGCGACGCGCTGCGCAAGGGTGACACGACGGCGGTCGAGCTGACCGAAGCCTGCCTTGGCGCGATCGAGGGGGCGGGCGCGCTGAACGCCTTTGTGCATCACACGCCCGAGATTGCGCTGGAACAGGCTCGCGGGGCAGATGCCCGGATCAAGGCGGGCGATGCGCCTGCGATGTGTGGCATCCCGGTGGGCATCAAGGATCTGTTCTGCACGCGGGGCGTGGCCAGCCAGGCCGCAAGCCGGATTCTGGAAGGGTTCAGGCCGGAATACGAATCTACCGTCACGCAAAACCTGTGGGATGCGGGCGCGGTGATGCTGGGCAAGCTGAACATGGACGAATTCGCCATGGGCAGTTCCAACGAAACCGCCTGCTACGGGCCGGTGGTCAACCCCTGGAAGGTCGATGACCGGCGGCTGACGCCGGGCGGGTCGTCGGGCGGGTCGGCTGCGGCGGTGGCCGCCGACCTGTGCCTTGCGGCCACAGGGACCGATACCGGCGGTTCGATCCGGCAACCCGCGGCCTTTGCCGGCATCGTGGGCATCAAGCCGACCTACGGGCGCGTGTCGCGCTGGGGCGTGGTGGCCTTTGCCTCCAGCCTCGATCAGGCCGGGCCGATGACGAAATCGGTGCGCGATGCGGCGATCATGCTGGGCGCCATGGCCAGCCACGACCCCAAGGATTCGACCAGCGCCGATCTGCCCGTGCCCGATTTCGAGGCGGCGCTGACCGGCGACATCCGCGGCAAGAAGATTGGCATTCCGCGTGAATACCGGATGGAGGGCATGCCCGCCGAGATCGAGGCATTGTGGCACAAGGGCGCCGAGATGCTGAAGGATGCGGGCGCCGAGATTGTCGAGATCAGCCTGCCGCATACCAAATACGCGTTGCCCGCCTATTATGTCATCGCGCCGGCCGAGGCCTCCAGCAACCTCGCGCGCTATGACGGGGTGCGCTATGGCCACCGTGCCCGTCTGGGCCAGGGCGACGGCATCACCGAGATGTATGAGAAAACCCGCGCCGAAGGCTTTGGCCCCGAGGTGCAGCGGCGCATCATGATCGGCACCTATGTGCTGTCGGCGGGCTTTTATGACGCCTATTACAACCGCGCCCGCAAGGTGCGCGCGCTGATCAAGCGCGATTTCGACACGGTGTTTGCCGCGGGCATCGACGCGATCCTGACGCCCGCCACGCCGTCCTCGGCCTTTGGTCTGGGCGAGATGGCCAATGCCGACCCGGTCGAGATGTATCTGAACGACGTGTTCACCGTGACGGTCAACCTGGCCGGGTTGCCGGGGGTTTCGGTTCCGGTGGGGCTGGATGCCAGGGGGCTGCCCTTGGGGCTGCAACTGATCGGGCGCCCTTGGGCCGAGGGCGATCTGCTGAATCACGCTCATGTGCTGGAACAGGCGGCGGGCTTCGTGGCAAAACCGGCGCGGTGGTGGTAATCGGGCCTTGATCGGCAACGGAGGCGGGGCAATGCGGGCAGGTTTGGGGATCGCGGCGGCGCTGATGCTGGCGGGCTGTATGGGGTCGGACGGCACGCAGCAGGGCGTGGGGTTCAACGACTACCAAGGCTATCTGGCCGAGCGTGAGGCCGCGCTGCGCGGGGCGCCCGCCGCAGCCCGGCCCATTGCCCCTGCGACAGCGCAGGCCATTGCGCCGCCGCCTGTCGCCTCGGCCCCGCTCAGCGCGCTTGCCCCGGCGGCGTCCGTGCCGGCTGCGACGCCCATGGTAAACCCTATGACGGCGCCCACGTCTATTGCCCCGTCGTCCATCGCGCCCTTCCCCGATGTGCCGATGCCCGCCCCCGAAGCCACAGTGTCGGATGACCCCGCGGCAATCGGGGCAGCCGCGCTGGCCGCGATCGGCGCCAGCCCCGTGGCCGTACCGCCCCCGGCTCTCGCTGCGGCGCCCGCGCCCATGGCCGTGCCGGTGCCTGCCGCCCCCACATCGGCAAGCCGCGCCGGTCTTGGGCCGAACCTTGCCGCCTATGCGCTGGCCGCGCAGAACCGGCTGGGGCAGCCAGTCTGGACGCGCGGCGGCCTGACGCTGGCCAACCATGAACGCGCCTGCGCCAAATTTACCACGACCGACCAGGCGCAGACCGAGTTTTTACGCCGCGGAGGCCCCGAACGCGACCCCGGCAACCTTGACCCTGATGGCGACGGCTTTGCCTGTTCCTGGGACCCGACGCCATTTCAGGCGGTGCGGGACCAGTAGGTGCCCTTTCCCTCGCCCAATTTCGGCGAAAGGCGGGGCGGCGCGCGGCCTGATCTGATCGTGATTCACTATACCGCAATGGCCAGTTGCGCCGCCGCGCGCGACCGGCTGTGCGACCCCGCCGCCGAGGTTTCGGCGCATTGGCTGATTTCCGAACAGGGCATGGTCGAGCAACTGGTGGACGAGGCAGCGCGGGCCTGGCACGCCGGGGCAGGGGCCTGGGGCGCGGTGGGCGATGTGAACTCACGCTCGATCGGGATCGAACTGGCCAATACCGGGGATGCGCCTTTCCCCGAGCCGCAGATGCGCGCGCTGGAACGCCTTTTGCCGCAGATCATGGCGCGCTGGGCGATCCCGCCGCAGCGGGTGATCGGCCATTCCGACATGGCGCCGGGGCGCAAGGGTGACCCCGGCCCGCGGTTCGACTGGCGCAGGCTGGCGGTGCAGGGGCTTGCGGTCTGGCCCAGACCAGGCGGCGACGGGGCGCGCCCGCTGGCCGATAGCCTGACCCGGATCGGCTATCCCGAGGCCGCGCCCGAGGTGCGGCTGGCGGCCTTTCGGATGCGCTTTCGCCCTTGGGCCGGAGGCCCGGAGGAAGAGGCCGACCGCGCGCTGGCCGCCGATCTGGCCGACCGGTTCGGGCATGGTCAGGGTTTCGGGCAGGGTCAGGGTGGGCGGTGACGCCCACCCTGAGGAGTATCAGAACTTGATGATGTAGGACACGCCCGCCACGATCGGGTCGATCTCGGCGGTGCCGACGCTGGCACCGTCCACCGTCACATCGGCGTCGATATCCATCCAGCGCACCTCGCTGCGCAGGGCGGTGCGGTCGCTCAGCGCATAGTCAAGGCCCAGCGTCGCGGCCAGGCCCCAGGAATCGTCGATCTTGACACTCGTGCCCGCCAACGCGCCGACGCCCTTTTCCTCGAAGAAGGCGGTGTAATTCACACCAAGGCCGACAAAGGGTTTCCACGCGCTGCCGGTGTCAAAGTGATAGTTCAGCGAGATGGTGGGCGGCAGGTGCTTGGTCGTGGCGACCTCGCCCAGGTCAGCCGTGCTGACGCTGTGCTTGAAGGGCGTGGCGGCCAGCACCTCAATGCCCAGATTGTCGCGGATGAAATATTCAAAGGTCAGCGTCGGCTGCACGTTGTTGTCAACGTCGGCTTCGCTGCCGGCCAGAACACCGTTGCCGGATGTCGGCGCCACCACGCCAAGGCCAAGGCCGATGGTGTAATCACCCGCCGATTGCGCCGCGACAGGCGCGGCAAGGCAGCACAGCAGGGCGGGAAGGGTCAGGGCAGTCAGGGTTTTCATGGGATCATCCACTTCATTATAATGCGGCCAATTTAGCGCAGCGACATCGTGACGCGACGTGACTTAGATCAATTACAGGGAAAATCGATATTTGCGCGATCAAGTCCGCGTCAGGATGGCCGGCGTTGACGCCGGCTGACCTTGGGCCTATGTCTGCGGCGCGCGGATGGCTGGATGACCGCGTGGGGGCAACCCCGCGAGGAAAGTCCGGACTCCATGAAGGAACGGTGCCGGGTAACGCCCGGCGGGGGCAACCCCAGGGAAAGCGCCACAGAGAACAGACCGCCCCTGCTCGCAGGGGTAAGGGTGAAACGGTGGGGTAAGAGCCCACCGCGGGACTGGCAACAGGACCGGCACGGCAAGCCCCACCGGGAGCAACGCCGAATAGGGGCCTCGCGCGGGGCTGGTCGGGCAACCGATACCGCCGCAGGGTAACTTCGACCCGAGAGGTCCGGGTTGGCAGCTAGAGCGCGCAGGCAACCGCGCGCCCAGATGAATGGTCATCAAAGGGGGCAACCCCGGAACAAAATCCGGCTTACAGGCCATCCGCGCGTCTGGCCCCGCCGAAACTGTCGCTCGCCGCCGATCCGGGGGCGATCGGGTGCTGCTATTGTCACAATTTTGCGCTATGATGCCATCGTTCTCAGGGGGTGCATCATGAGTTTTGTCAAGACGCTGGCCACGTTGGCCGTTGGCTTTGCCGCAGCGCGCGGTGTTGATCACTACAAGAAGATCGGCGGCATGGAGGGCGTCAAGGGCGCCCTGCGCGGCGTCGGCGAGCCCGGCGGCATGGTCGATCAGGTTGGCCAGATGGCCGAGAAGATGGGCGTTCCGGGCGGTAAGACCGCTGTGCGCGACCTGTTCGCCAAGTTCGGCACCTCGGCCGCCGGGGCGACCGAGGCGACCGAAGCGGGCCTGGGCAGCCTTGTGGCCGCGCTGACCGGCGCCGCCACCGCCGGGGCCAAGACCACCAGTGACATGCTGGGGGCGCTGACCGGGGGCACCCCGGCTGACGCGATGATGGAGGATAACGCCCGCCTGATGATTCGCGCGATGATTCAAGCGGTCAAATCCGATGGTGTCATCGACGAGGCCGAGCGGATGCAGGTGCTGGCGCAGTTGAAAGACGCCACGCCCGAAGAAATCGCCTTCGTCAAGGCCGAGATGGATGCCCCGATCGACATTGCCGCCCTGGCCGCCGCGACCGGGGTGCAGGCTCGAGCGCAGGTCTATTCTGCCGCACTGATGGCGATCCGTGTCGATACGGATGCCGAACGCGCCTATCTGCACAGCCTTGCCACCGCGCTGGGGCTGGATGCGGCCACCGTGGCGGGGTTGCACAGCACGATGGGCCGCCCCGACGCCTGAACTGTGCCCGCTGCGGCGCCAAATCTTGGTCGCGCGGAGCTTTGTCTGTTGACTCGCCCGCGCGCCTGAGTAAAAGGCGGGCTTCAAGGATTTCACGGGCGGCCAACCGCCCGGCTGCAGGAGACTTAAAATGGCGAAGCCGACGACGATCAAGATCCGTCTGAACTCGACGGCGGGCACCGGGCACTTCTATGTGACCAAGAAGAATGCCCGCACCATGACCGAAAAGATGACCGCGAACAAATACGATCCGGTCGTCCGCAAGCATGTCGAATACAAGGAAGGCAAGATCAAGTAAGATCGCGCCAGCTTGTTGTACATGGGCCGCCCCTTGGGCGGCCTTTTGCATGCCGGGGCGGTGTTAGCCGAGTCCAACCAAACAAAAGTAAATTTATCGGGTTTACAAGTCCGACGCTTTCAGTCAGCTTTTCGTCGTGCCCAGCGGGCCCGACGAACAGGACTGACACATGAAACCCACGCTTTTCGCCCTTCTTGCCACAACCGCGCTGATCGCGGCGCCTGCCTTTGCCGATGACCGGCTGGCGGTGCTGGAAACCTACGCCGATATCGCCGAGGCGGGCTATGCGGACAGTCTTGCCACCGCGCAGGCGCTGCAAGCGGCGGTTGCTGCCCTTGTCGCCGCGCCTTCGGTCGAAGCCCTGGCGGCGGCCAAAACCGCCTGGCTGGCCGCGCGCGTGCCTTATCAGCAGACCGAGGCGTTCCGCTTTGGCAACCCGATCGTGGATGAATGGGAGGGTCGGGTGAACGCCTGGCCGCTGGACGAGGGGCTGATCGACTATGTCGATATGACATCGGCGGCGGTGAACGAAGAAAACGATTTTGCCTTGCTGAATGTCATCG
Organism: Phaeovulum veldkampii DSM 11550; assembly: GCF_003034995.1. GTDB lineage: Bacteria > Pseudomonadota > Alphaproteobacteria > Rhodobacterales > Rhodobacteraceae > Phaeovulum > Phaeovulum veldkampii. The sequence goes on from NZ_PZKF01000014.1 coordinate 13,759, forward strand.
CCAACCCGCGTTTCACGCTGGGCGGCGCCGAGATTGACGCGGTCGAGATCACGCCCGCGCTGATTGGCGAGGTGCTGCACGAGGCCGAGGGGATCGAGGCCAACGTCGCCTCGGGCTATCACGCGGTAGAGTTCTTGTTGTGGGGGCAGGATCTGAACGGCACCGAACCGGGCGCCGGGGCGCGGCCGCACACCGATTTCATGCAGGGCGCGGGCTGCACCGGCGGCAATTGCGACCGGCGCGCGGCCTTCTTGGTGGCGGCGACCGACCTGCTGGTGGCAGACCTTGAGGAAATGGCCGCCAACTGGGCCGAGGGCGGTGCCGCGCGCGCGGCTGTTCTGCAAGACCCGGCCAAGGGCATTTCCGCGATTCTGACCGGGATGGGCAGCCTGTCTTACGGCGAGTTGGCGGGCGAGCGGATCAAATTGGGCCTGATGCTGCACGACCCCGAAGAAGAGCATGACTGCTTTTCCGACAACACCCATAACAGTCATTTCTATGACGGGGTCGGCATCCGCAACGTCTATCTTGGCAGCTACACGCGGCCCGATGGCAGCACGGTCAGCGGGCCCTCGCTGTCGGCGCTGGTGGCGGCGGCCGATCCGGCGGTTGACGCGCAACTGCGCGCCGAGCTGGATGCCAGCGTCGCCGCCCTTGGCTCGATCAAGGCCGCAGCAGAGGGCGGTATGGCCTATGATCAGATGCTGGGGCTGGGCAATGACGCGGGCAAAGAACTGATCGAGGGCGCGGTTTCGGCGCTGGTGGCACAGACCCGCTCGATCGAGCGGGCGGTGGCGGCGCTGGGGCTGGAGACGGTCGCGGTCGAGGGATCAGACAGCCTTGATAACCCGACAGCGGTTTTTCAGTAAGGCCGCAGGGCGTGAAGCTGGTGGGCGGGGTCTGATGCGTATGATCCTGGCGGGCGCCCGCCCTGTTGTTCTGGTGGCTTTGATCGCCACTCCCGCGCTGGCCCAGCGCACCACAGACGAGGCCGCGCGGGTTGCTGCCGTGACGGCCACGCCCGCCTATTTTGCCGCGCCCGAGCCGTTCGAGGCGTTGCCCGCTGGTGCCGCCACCCGCCGCGGGGCAGCCGATGGCCGTGCGTTTTCCATGCCTTCGGCCCATATGGGGGCCGAGCGGCTGCTTGAGTTTCATCTGGGCGATGCGGTGTTTGGCAAGCTGTGGGTCACCGCGCCGTCGGCCACGCGCGCGTCAGACGGGCTGGGGCCTTTGTTCAACGCGCGATCCTGCCAGACCTGCCACCCCGGCGACGGGCGTGGCCATCCGCCTGCCGATCTGTCGCCCGCGGGGTCGCGGCTGGGCATGGTGCTGCGGCTGTCGGTGCCCGCAAGTCCCGATCAGATCGCGGCGCATCTGGCGACGATCCCCGGCCATCGGCCCACCTTGCCCGAACCGACCTACGGCAGCCAGTTGCAGGACCGCGCCATCGCGGGCCTTGCACCCGAGGGGCGGCTGGACATCACCTATCAGGTGTTTCCGGTGCCGCTGGCCGGGGGCGAGGTGGCGCATCTGCGCCGCCCGACCTATCGGGTGGGCGATCCGGGGCAGGGGCCGCTTGCGCCGGATGCCATGTTTTCGCCCCGCGTGGCGCCGCAGATGATCGGGCTGGGACTGCTGGAGGCGGTGCCCGACGCCGATATCATCGCCCGCGCCGACCCCGAGGATGCCGATGGCGATGGCATTTCGGGGCGCGCGGCGATGGTCTGGTCGGTCGAGGTGCAGGCGCCCGCCCTGGGCCGCTTTGGTCACAAGGCGGGCGTGGCCAGCCTGCGCGAGATGGTGGCTGCGGCTTTTGCCACCGATCTGGGCCTGTCAAACCCGCTGTTCCCTGACCCCGCGGGCGATTGCACCGCGGCACAGATCGCCTGCCGCACCGCGCCCTCGGGCGAGGATCCGGGGCTGCGCGACGGGCGCGAGGTGGATGGCGCAACGCTTGATCTGGTCACGTTTTACACGCGCAACCTGGCGGTGCCGGAACGCCGCGCCCCGGCCGACCCACAGATTTTGCGCGGCAAGGCGGTGTTCAACAGCACCGGCTGCACCGCCTGCCACAATCCGAAATTCGTAACCGCGCGGCTGCCTGACCGGCCCGAACAATCGTTTCAACTGATCTGGCCATACACTGATCTGTTGCTGCACGACATGGGGCCGGGGCTTGCCGATCATCGCCCCGAAGGCACCGCCTCGGGGCGGGAATGGCGCACCGCGCCGCTGTGGGGGATCGGCCTGACCGAGGTCGTGACCGGCCGCGCCAGCTATCTGCACGACGGCCGCGCCCGCAGCCTGCTGGAGGCGGTGCTGTGGCATGGTGGCGAAGCGCAGCCTGCCCGTGATAGGGTTGTTGCCATGCCGCCCGAAGACCGGGCCGCGCTGATCCGCTTTCTGGAGTCGCTCTGATGCGCCGTGACCTCGCCCTTGCCTTTTGTCTGTGTCTTGCCACACCCGCCGTGGCGGATGTGGCCGAGACGGTCACGGATCACATCCTGCCCGGCTATGCCCGGTTTTCCGACAGCGCCGCTGCGCTGGGGGCAGCGGCGCAGGCCGATTGCCGCCCCGCGGCGCTGCGCGGCCCCTGGAACGCGGCTTTTGACGGCTGGATGGGGGTGTCGCATCTGCGGCTTGGCCCCGTCGAGGAGCAGGGCCGCGCACTGGCGATTGCCTATTGGCCCGACCCCAAGGCCACCGGCGCGCGGCAACTGGTGGGGGTGCTGGCGGCGGCCGATCCGGCGCTGCTGGAGCCGGGTGCGATGGCCGAGGCCTCGGTCGCGTTGCGTGGGTTGTTCGGGCTGGAGCGGGTGCTCTATGGCCCGGACTATGCCGAGGGCAGCTATGCCTGCGGTCTGGCGCGCGCGCTGGCGGGCGATCTGGCCAATACGGCGGGGGCGGTGGCGGCGGGCTGGGGCACTCCGGGCGGCGGCGGCTATGCCGATGCGTTGCTGGCCGCGGGGGCGGCGGGCAATGCCAGCTTTCTGGACGCGCGCGAGGCGCGGCAGGCGCTGTTTACCCAACTGATCACCGGGCTTGATTTTATCGCTGACCAGCGGCTGGGCCGACCTTTGGGCAGCTTTGACCGGCCCCAGCCCGCCCGCGCCGAGACGCTTTTGTCGGGGCGGCCGCTGCGCAATGTCGCGTTGTCGCTGGCGGCGCTGCGCGAGATGGCCCAAACGCTCGCCCCCGAGGCCGCGGCAACGCAGGCCGCCCTTGGTCGTGCGATCACGCTTGCCGAAAAGCTGCCCGACCCGACGCTGGCCGGGGTCGCAGACCCTTCGGGATGGCTGAAGGTCGAAATCTTGCAACAGGCGGTCCATGCCGCCCGCGATACCGCCGTGGCCGAGATCGGCGCGGCGCTGGGCGTGGGGCTGGGCTTCAACGCCGCCGATGGAGACTGAGATGCGCCCGGACCGCCGCTATTTCCTGGCCTCGTTAGCCGCCACCGCGGCCCTGCCGCGGCTTGGCTGGGCCGATGCGGGCGGCCCCGCCTTTCTGGCCGCCGCGCAGGATGCCGATGGCGCCCGCGCGCTCTATGGCCTGTCGGACAGGGGGGAGGCGCTGTTTCGCATTCCGCTGCCCGCCCGCGGCCATGCCGCCACCGCCCACCCGACGCGCCCCGAGGCGGTGGCCTTTGCCCGCCGTCCCGGCACTTTCGCGCTGGTGATCGATTGTATCTCGGGTGTGGTGCTCGCCCGCCTGACCCCGCCCGAGGGGCGGCAGTTCAACGGGCATGGCACCTATTCGCTGGATGGTGCGGTGCTCTATACCTCCGAGCTGGTCGCCGAAGGGTCAGCGGGGCGGATCGGGCTGTGGGATGCGCGCCGCGGCTATGCCCGGTTGGGCGAGTTCGCTTCAAACGGGATCGGCCCGCATGATGTGAAGCGGCTGCCCGGATCGGACCTGCTGGTGGTCGCCAATGGCGGCATCGAAACCGACCCTGCCGACCGCACGCCGCTGAACCTTGACACCATGCGCCCGAACCTCAGCTATCTTTCGCCCGAGGGCCAGGTGCAGGAGGTGGTCGAACTGGCCCCCGATCTTGCGCAGAACTCGATCCGCCATCTGGCGCTGCGGTCTGACGGGCTGGTGGCCTTTGCGATGCAGTGGCAGGGCGATGCGGCGCTGGCGGTGCCGCTGTTGGGGCTGCATCGGCGTGGCGCGGCGGTGCGGCTTTGCCCGCCGCCCGAGGCCGAGGCGCTGGCGATGCGCGGTTATGCCGGGTCGATCGCCTTTGACGGCGCCGGGCAGCAGGTGGCGATCACCTCGCCCCGCGGCGGGCGCATCGAGGTGTATGAGGCCACGGGCGGCTTTGTGCGGGCGCTGGCGCGCGCCGATGTCTGTGGCGTGGGGCCTGCGCCGGGGGCTGCCGGGTTTATCGTGACCGACGGGCAGGGGCTGATCGCCCGCGTGGGGGCCGAGGGGCTGCGGCCCTTGACGCGGGCCGCCTGCGCCTGGGACAACCATCTGATCCCGGTTGGCTGACCCGCGCGGGGCGAGGCTGTGGGCTTGTGCAAGCCTTGATCTGAATCATGGCGTAAATCCCGCCGTCCCCCGATCTTTTCGCTGCATGCAAACCGGGAGGTGTGATGCCGGGGGCCAGAATACTCAATCACCATGCGGGGCTGGTAAACCGCATGGCGGAAACGGTTGGTGTCGATCTGTCGCACAGTCTGGCCGTCGGCCATCTGAGCGGCGAGGACTGGCGCGGTATGGTCATGCGCTGCACGCAATGCGCCGATCCGGTGGCCTGCCAGGGCTGGCTTGCGACGCATCAGGGTGAAACGGTGGTGGCGGCGCCCGCATGGTGCCGCAACGAGGCGCAGATGCGGCGGCTTCAGGTCACTGCGCGGGACGATGCTGACAAGGATGAGGTTGCGTGATGGGAATACAGGGGAATATCGATCTTCACTTCTGGATGACGCGGGGAATGGCACGACGTCTGGGGGTGAACCTGACGGCGGCGATGCAGGACGGGCTGTTGACCCAGGGCGATCTGGCCGAAATGGTGCTGCGCTGCCACAATTGCAGCGGTGCCAAGGGTTGCCTTGCCTTTCTGGCCGAATACCCTGACCGCGCCGAGGCTGCGCCCGACTGGTGTTCAAACGCGCAGGTGCTGCGCGAACTCAGCGCGCTGAACTGACCCAGGGCAGGCGCCGCGCAGGTTTGCCGACATTCGCGTGACCGCAGCGGCGGGGTCTTTTGTCCACGCAGGCGTCGCGCTAAAGTTCGGGGCGGTTTCCCAAGGTAACGTCCGATGCCCCTGACCCTGATCCGTTTTCGCCCCCTTGCACTGGTGCTGGCGGTTTTGCCGCTGGCGGCCTGTATGGCGCCTGTGGCAGCGCCCGTCGTGCCCCAGCCCGCGATGGTTCGCCCCACCGCCTCGGCCCCGCTGCCACCCGAGACTGCGGCCGAAAATTTTGTTCGCGTCGTCGCCCGGATGGAGCCGCAGGTAGAGGCCGAGTGCCGCGCTCGCGCGCAGGGCCGCAACTGCGACTACCAGATCGTGATCGATGACCGCCCCGGCCAGTCGCCCAATGCCTTTCAGACGCTGGGGCCGGGCGGGCAGCCGATCATCGGTTTCAACCTTGCGCTGATCGCCGAGGCGCGCAACCCCGATGAACTGGCCTTTGTGATGGCGCATGAGGCGGCCCACCACATCGCCGCGCATATCCCGCGCAAGCAGCAATCGGCGCTGGCGGGGGCGCTGATTCTGGGCACGCTGGCGGCAGCAGGCGGGGCCGATGCGGCCACCGTGCGCAATGCCCAAGACATCGGTGCCACGGTGGGCGCGGGCGCGCGATCCAAGGATTATGAGCTGGAGGCCGACAGGCTGGGCACGATTCTGACCTGGAACGCGGGCTATGACCCGCTCTTGGGGGCGGGCTTTTTTACCCGGTTGCCCGATCCGGGGCGCAGCATGCTGGGGTCGCACCCGGCAAACGCGCTGCGCATGGATGTGGTGCGCCAGACCGTCGCCGATCTGCGCGCCGGGCGGGTCTGAGGCGATCAGACCTCCAGCATCCGGTCGGCGCTGGCCTCGAACAGCGTGCGGGCATAGTCGGTTGTCATCTGCGCACCGGCCAGCGCCGCGCGTGACAGTTCCTCTACCGCGCGGCCGTGCTGCATGACCAGAACCCGGTCGCACATGTGGTCGATCACGGCGAGGTCATGGCTGACCATCAGAAAGGTCAGCCCGTGTTCGGCGCGCAGCCGGTTCAGCAGGTTCAGCGTTTCGGCCTGAACGCTGGCATCCAGCGCCGAGGTGGGTTCATCCAGCAGCAGGATTTCCGGCTCCAGCATCAGCGCGCGGGCAATCGCCACGCGCTGGCGCTGCCCGCCCGACAACTGGTGCGGATAGCGAAAGCGGAAGGCGGGCGGCAAGCCCACATCGTCTAGCGCGCGCACCACGCGGGCGTCGGTATCGCCGATGCCGTGTATCGCCAGCGGCTCTGCCAGGGTGCGGTCGATCGTATGGCGCGGATGAAGCGAGCCGTAGGGGTCTTGAAACACCATCTGCACATGGCGGCTGAACGCCTTGCCGCGCGGGGTTTTCACCGGCGCGCCGGCAATGCGGATACGGCCGCCAGACACCGGCGCCAGCCCGCAGATCGCGCGCAGGATCGTGGATTTGCCAGACCCGCTTTCGCCCACCAGCCCATAGCTTTCACGCGCGGCAACCGACAGGCTGACATCCTCGACGGCGCGGATGCTGCGCCCGCCGACGTGATAGGTGACCGACAGGTTTTCGATCTCGATCAATGCCATCTTATCCTCTTGCCCAGTCTGCGGACCGATCCAGCCCCGGCAGCGGCGCGCGCGGCCCGCCGATGCGTGGCAGGCAGTTCAGCAGACCCTGCGTATAGGGATGGCGGGCCTGCATCAGGTGCCGCGCCTCCAGCTCCTCGACCACGCGGCCCTTGAACATCACCAGAACCCGGTCGCAGAAACGCGCCACCAGCCGCAGGTCGTGGCTGATGAAGATCAGCCCCATGCCGCGGCTGCGCACCAGATTGTCAAGAATGCTCAAGACCTCGGCCTGCACGGTCACATCCAGCGCGCTGGTCGGCTCATCTGCGATCAACAGGTCGGGGTTGGGGATCAGCATCATCGCGATCATCACCCGCTGGCCCATGCCGCCCGACAATTCATGCGGATAGGCCTCCATCACGCGTTCCGGGTCGCGGATATGCACCGCCTCCAGCGCCGCGATGGCCTTGGCGCGGGCCTCGGCGGCGCCGACACGGTCGCGCAGGCGCAGACCCTCGGTCAGTTGCGCCCCGATCTTCATCACCGGGTTCAGCGAATATTTCGGGTCTTGCATCACCATGGCGATGCGTTGCCCCCGCAGGGCGCGCATCTGTTTCTCGCTCGCGCCCATCAGGTCGATGCCGTCAAAGGTCATCTCGGCCGCCGAAATCCGCCCCGGCGGGCGGATAAGGCGCAGCACCGACCGGCCGGTGATGGTTTTTCCCGATCCGCTTTCGCCCACGATGCCCAGCCGTTCGCGCCCAAGGCTGAACGACACGCCGCGCACAGCCTCGACCAGCCCCGCCTCGGTGCGGAAGCTGACATGCAGGTCTTTTACCGACAACAGGGTCATTTGCCCGAACTCCGCGGGTCAAGCACGTCGCGCAACCCGTCGCCCAGAAGGTTGAAGCCAAGGCTGACGATGAAGATGGCAAGGCCCGGAATGGTGGCGACCCACCATTGTTCGAACAGGAACTTGCGCCCCGAGGAAATCATCAGCCCCCATTCCGGCAACGGCGGCTGCACGCCAAGGCCCAGAAAGCCCAGGCCCGCCGCGGTCAGGATCACCCCCGCCATATCCAGCGTGACGCGGATGATGACCGAGGGCAGGCACATCGGCATCACATAGCCCCAGATGATGCGCAAGGCGCCCGCGCCTTGCAGACGCACGGCGGCGATATAGTCGGCGTTGCGCACCGTCAGCGTTTCGGCCCGCGCCACCCGCGCATAGGGCGGCCACGAAGTCAGCGCGATGGCCAGCACCGCGTTTTCCACCCCCGGCCCCAGAACCGCGACCAGCGCCAGCGCCAGGATCAGCTTGGGGAAGGCCAGGAAAATGTCGGTGATGCGCATCAGCACCTGATCAAGCCAGCCGCCGAAATAGCCCGCCACCGTGCCCACGATCAGCCCGAACAGCGGCGCCGTCAGCGCCACCAGCGCCACGATGTAAAGCGTGATCCGCGCGCCATAGACGATACGTGTCCACAGGTCGCGGCCGAAATCGTCGGTGCCCAGCCAATGCCCCGGCGTGCCGGGCGGCAGCAGGCGCTGGCCCAGATCCTGCGCGATCGGGTCATGCGTGGCAAACAGCGGCGCGAACGCCGCCATCACCAGCAGTGACAGCACGATGGTAAGCCCGATCATCGCCAGCGGGTTGCGGGAAAGCCGCAGCCAGCCCAGATAATACTGGCCGATCCGGGCCTGAAGCCGCGATGCGGGGTTTGGGTCGCGCAGCCAGGAGGTGATCTGTCCCATCAGCGCGCCCTCGGATCGACAAGCCGATAGAGCAGGTCGGAAAACATGTTCAGCCCCACGAAGACCGCGCCCACAACAATGGTGCCGCCCAGAACGGCCGGCATGTCGGCGGCAAAGAGCGCGTTGGTGATGTAAAGCCCCAAGCCCGGCCAGGCAAAGACGGTTTCTGTCAGCACCGAGCCTTCCAGCAGGTTGGCGTAAGACAGCGCGATCACCGTGATCAGCGGCACCATCACGTTCTTCAGTGCGTGAATCCAGATCACGCGCCATTCGGGCATGCCTTTGACGCGGGCGGTGGTGATGTATTCCTGGCTCAGTTCGTTCATCATGAAGCTGCGGGTCATCCGACTGATATAGGCCATCGAGTAATAGCCCAGCACGCCCGCGGGCAGCACGATATGCGACAGCGCATTGGCGAACATGTCCCAGCGTCCGGCCAGCGCCGTGTCGATCAGGATCATGCCGGTCGCGCGGGTCACGTCGAATTCGAACATCATCTCGAACCCCGCATCGAGCCGCCCCGGCCCGCCGACCCAGCCCAGAATGCCGTAAAACAGCAAAAGCCCCATCAGCCCCAGCCAGAACACCGGCATCGAATAGCCGGCAAGGCCCACCAGGCGCACCAACTGGTCAACCCAGGTGCCGGGCCGTGTGGCCGCCAGAATGCCCGCAGGCACGCCCACCAGAACGCCGAAGATCGTGGCGATACTGGCCAGTTCCAGTGTGGCGGGAAAATAGCGGGCGATTTCTTCGGCAATCGGTTCGCGCGTGCGCAACGAGGTGCCCAGATCGCCGGTCACCGCATCGCCCACATAGATCAGGAACTGCCGCCACAGCGGCTGATCCAGCCCCAGCGCCTCGCGCACGGCGTTGTATTGTTCGGTCGTGGCACGCTCGCCCACGATCGACAACACCGGGTCGATCGGCACGACGCGGGCGATGACAAAGGTCACCAGCAGCAGGCCCAGGAAGGTGGCGCCCAAGGTTAACGCCAGCCCCGCAAAACTGCGCAGGCCCGCGGTCAGGCGGCGGGATCGGGAAGGGGAGGAGGTATGTGCCATAGTGAAAAACCCGGAGCCCAGATGAGGGCTCCGGGTCGTGTCTTACTTGGTCACAAGCCAGTAGCTGGCGCTGTCGGTCGAGCCGCCGGTGTAGAAGCCCGAGACATTGGCCTGCATTACCGTTTGGTTGATCGACTGGAACATCGTGACAAAGGCCGAATTGGCCTGATGGCGGCGCTGGATGTCTTCATAGAGCGCACGGCGCTTGTCGGTGTCGCGTTCCTCGACCGCAGCCATGGTCATCGCGTTCAACTCGGCCGGATCCCAGGCGTTGCGCCAGGCGAGCGAGCCGGTCAGCTTGGCTTCGTCCGAGTTGTCGGTGTTCAGCGCGAAGGTGGAGGCGTTGGTGTGCGGGTCGGGATAATCCGGCCCCCAGTTCTGGATCGTGATCCCGTGCTGACGGGCGCGATACAGTTCCAGCACCTCTTTGCCGGTGGCCACCTGCAACTCGACCGTGATGCCCGCCTGACCGAACGTGTTCTGGATCGACTGCGCCATGTCCATGATGTCTTGCCTGTTGCGCACGTTCAACGTGACGGTGAACGGCGCCACGCCCGCATCTGCCATGATCTGCTTGGCCTTTTCGACATCCAGCTTGTAGGGGGTGTCGTCGATCGCGCCCAGATAGCCTTGCGGCAGGAACGACTGGTGAACCATGAACTGGCCCTTGAGGAAGGAATTGGTCATCCCCTCATAATCCACCAGCCAGCGCATCGCCTCTTGCACGGCGGGGTTGTTCAGTGGCTCGACCTTCTGGTTCAGCGACAGGTAGAACACATAACCCGCCACATCCTCTTGCAGCTTGAGCGCCGGGTTGGCGGCCAGCGCGGGTGAATCGATGGTGGAAACCTCGCGCCCGATGTCGATGTCACCCTTTTCCAGCAGCAGGCGCTGGGTCGCGGTTTCGGGCACATGGCGCATGAACACGCGCTTCAGCGTGGCATCGCCGCGCCAGTGGCCCTCGCGCGCCTCCAGCACATAGCCTTCCAGCGCCTTGAAGGATTTGAGCACATAGGCGCCGGTCCCGGCCGAGTTCGATTTCAGCCATTCGTTGCCCATGTCGCCGTTCACGTCGTGCTGCGACACTGTCAGTTCATCAACGATGCCGCCGACCTGCGCGGTCAGGCAGTTGTAAAAGAACGACGGCGCATAGGGCTTGTCGGTGACGATGATCAACTTGCCATCCTCGACACGGACATTCTGTTCCACGTTTTCTGGCGTCAGGCCGAACTGGGTCAGGATAAAGGCGGGGTTCTTGTTCAGCATCACCACGCGGCGGATCGAATAGGCCGCATCCTCGGCCCGCACCGGATTGCCCGATGAAAAGCTGACGCCGGGGCGCATGGTGAAGGTGTAAGTCACGCCGTCTTCGGCGACCGACCAGCTTTCGGCAAGGCCGGGCACCAGTTCGCCGGGCTTTGTCGGGTCAAGTTCGACCAGCGAGTCATAAAGGTTGTTGGTGGTGTCGGTGCCCGAGAACTCGAACGCCTCGGCCGGGTCAAAGCTGATGATGTCGTCGATTGCATCGGCGATCACCAGCGTATCGGCGGGCGTCGCCGCCATCAGCGCGGACGGTGCCGCGCCCAGCATCAGGGCGGCGGCCAGCGCAAGCCCGAGCTTGGTGATATTGGGGGTGTGAAGCATCTGAAACTCCCTGCTTTTTGTGTTTTTCTGGTCGGTCGGATTCTGATCCTGACCGCCACACTGTGCCAATAGGGCGGCGGGGCGCGGGCGATGTCAAGCTGTCAAACAGATGGGTCTGGCGCCCGCATCAAATGCGGTTGGCATCCTTGCCAAGGGCGTCGTCGGGCCGATCCTTGGGGTTCGGCATCATCCAGCGCCACAGTTTCTGGTCGGGCAGGGGCAGCACCATGAACCAATGCTCCAGCAGCGCCAGCAGCGTCAGCGCCGACAGCAGGGCAAACCCAACCGCGGCGCCCGGCGTTTGCGCATACCAGATGCGTTCCAGCCAGCACGAGCCGGCAAATGTCAGCGCCGTGACCGAAACCGGAAACAGCGGATTCATCGCCGCATGGCGGAAATGGCTGGGCAGATGTTCCAGCGGGCGGGGCAGAAACTCGGTGTTGATCTTGGGCACGCCGAAAAACAGGTTCAGCTTGGCCGAGATGCGGGCAAAAAACAGCACCGCATAGGTCCAGAAGCCAAAGATGTTGTCAGCCCCGCGGGTGAAGAAAAACAGCCCCACCAAGCCGATCAGCAGCGCAATCTCGTGCCAGGCGATGGTGCCGATAGCGCGCAGGAACCGCTGGAACAGCGGCGTCCAGGCCGGGCAGGGGCGACGATTCGGGCCGGTGATGATGCCCGACAGAAACGCCAGTTCGATCCAGCCCCAGATCGCCAGCGCCGACAGAAATGCGATGTAGGCGCCGTTGACGGTCATGTCGTCATGGCTCAGGTGGATGCCAAACAGACCCACCCCCAGCAGCGGCAGGAAATAGACGACCGACAGCAGATGCTGATGCGGCCCGCCATTGTCGGCATGGCGCACGCGCCACAACAGGATGCCGGTGGAAAACCACCAGAAGAAAAGCGCGATCAGGCCCGCAACCCAGGGGTTAGCCAAACTCATGGCGCCTCCGTCGGTGCAGGGCGCAGGCGATCAGGGGGCGCCGGTTCGGCGCCCCTTTGCCGGTCTTTCGGCTCTGGCTCAATAGCTTGGCTCCAGCCGGACGCTGGCGGGCGGCGTGTTGCGCTTGGACGGAATGGTATACAGCGCGGCAAAGGCAAGGCCCGCCATCGTTCCAGCGATGCCGCGCGCGATCATCCCGCCAAGGCCGCCGGTCTGGCGAGCCTTGTCCATCGCGATGAAGGCGCGGTTCATCCGCTCCAGATTGGGGCGCCAGCGCGGATGGTCGATATCCAGCTCGATCGGAAATATCTGCCGCGCAATGGTGGATGTCTTGCGATAGACCTCCTGATCATACCAGTCGATATCCACCCCCAGCGCCTTGTGAAAGGCGGGGCGGGCATGGTCGCGCACCCACATCGTGGAATAGACTGCGGTCAGGAAGAACTTGATCCAGTAGACATTGACGCCCGTGGTCAGTTTCGGATCGGTGCGCATCAGCAGGGCAAAGGCCTCGCCATGGCTGAACTCATCGTTGCACCATTCCTTGAACCATTTGAAGATCGGGTGGAACCGATGTTCGGGATGCGCCTCAAGGTGGCGGAAGATCGTGATGTAGCGCGCGTAGCCGATCTTTTCCGACAGGTAGGTGGCGTAGTAGATGAACTTCGGCTTGAAATAGGTGTATTTCTTGGCCTTGGTCAGAAACCCGAGGTTCACCGCAATGCCCGCCTCGCGCAGCGCATCATTGATGAAACCCGCGTGGCGCGCCTCATCCCGGCTCATGTAGCTGAAAAGTTCGCAGATGTCGGGGTTGGTGCCGCGGCGCTTCATTTCCTTGTAAAGCACGCAGCCCGAAAACTCGGCGGTGCAGGACGACACCAGAAAGTCGATGAATTCCACCCGCAGTTCGGGGTCCATCGCCGCCCAGTCGATCTGGTCCCAGTCGGCGGTCTTTTTGAAATGGCCGCGGTTCGGGTCGCTTTTCATCTGGGCGATCAGCGCATCCCAGTCCTCGCGCACCGAGGTCACGTCGATCCGGTCCAGTTCGTCAAAGTCGGTGGTGTAAAAGCGTGGGTTCAACAGCGTGGTTTCGGTCGCCATCGCCGTGGTGTCGGCGAATGCCGGCGCCCCCACCTGCGGGGTATCGGTCAGCGCGTTCATGGCCGCACCGCCTCGGAGAACGAGAATTCGCACAGCTCCATTACTTCGAACTGGCCGGTGGCTTTGGTCCAGAGCCGCTCCAGCAGGCTGGCGCGGGTGATCGTGGCGACGCGGTCTTCGGTCACGACCTCGCCGAAGGCGGCGGTCACCGGCGCGCCATGCACCTGCACCTCGTCGCCGGGGTTGACCACGGCGCCGTTGTTGAAGCGCACATGCGCATGCAGGCTTTCGAAACGGTGAGAGACCTCTACGGTGCAGGGCACCGTCTCGGTCGTCCTGGTGAACACTCCCATCCCATATCTCCCTGATAGGTGGTCATTCTGGCAGCAACCGCGCAAAGGCTGCCTTGTTCTCTCCGAACGCGGTCAGCTCGATGCTCCATCCGGTTTCGGGGTCATGCACCACAAGCCTGCCGTTGGCATAGCGCTGCAACCGGACAGGTTTGTCCATCGCTATGCGGTGTACTCGGCGGGTGTGGGACAGCCCATCGCGGATAACGGCGAAGAACCCGCCGTTTTCCAGATCCACAAGCACCTCTCCCGTGGCGCCGCGGACAGTGACGGCGTTTTTATCGCCGCTAATCGAAATGACACGCTCGGCCACGATCTGTGAAGGCTCGGGCCGTCCGACCGTTTCCCGTCCGGTCAGGCGTGCATAGCTTACAAGCGCCAGTGACACCAGCACCAGCGCGCCCATCGCCAGCAACAGCGGGCGCGGGATAAGATCCTTGTCAGGATCGTGACGAAACTTCGGTTCTGCAGGCATCCCGGCTCTCCTCATTCCGCCAGCTGCGGTGCGGCGCCTGCGCCCTGTTCGGGCATCTTGAGCGTCACAACGGGTTTGCTGATGCGGCTTTCGGCGGCCGAGGTCAGAATTTGGGCCACGTTGGCGGCATCGGGGATGCAGCGCAGCGCAGGTTCGGGTTGCCGCATGTGCCATGGGCGGACATGTGGCCAGATCGCCATATAGGCCAACCGGGTGTTGCCCTTGAGCTTGAGGGCGATGGTCCCGGTTCCGCCGCTGCGGAGGTCAAGACCAGCGCTTTCAAGCTGGGCATAGGGCAGGTTGAGCGTGACACTCAGCGCGGCCCCGATCCGCATGACAACGCGGGCAGAGGTGATTGTGTAGACGGTGGCCCTGGCCTGCGCCCAGGCAAGGCCGACGATGATGGCCGAGCCCAGAAGCCCCAGGATGAGGTACAAAAGCCCGGTAGACATGACCGCCGAAACGGCCTTGTCAGGCTCGGCTGCGGACCATGCCGCCCAGCCGCGCCAAAGCACGACCAAAGCGAAATAGCCCGCCAGCCAGTTCAGCAAAAACGCCTCACGCGCGAGCGCCCAGGTTGACGGGCGCCCCTGCCACAGCAGGGTTTCGCCCGCGGGGGGCCGCGCCGGAAGACCCGGCATCGGCTCGAAGGCGAAATCGTCGTGATCAGACATTGGCGTTTCCTCGGGGGCAGGTCAGAAGAGTTTCGGCTTCGCGTCGGCGCAATACATCGTGCCACCGGCGAAATACGCGCAGATTTTTTCTTCTTCAAGCATCGAGATTTCGGTCATCGACTTGGTCTGCGGGACCGAGGCGAAGGCCGCCGAGCTGATCGACTGCACCACAACGGCGTGTTTCTTGATGATCGCCATGGTCATCGGCACCAGGCATTTGCCGCCCGAGGCCAGATCAACCTCAAGATAGCGTACCATGTGCTCGGCCACGTCCACCCACATTTCGGTGACGGTGCCGACGGTTTTCATGTCATTGGCGATGACCGGCAGACCGCGCGGGTCACGACCGGCCGACACAAAGAACGCACTGGCGACCGACATCGGCACGACCTTGGCGTGGCCGTGGCCATCCAGTTCGGGAATGTCGCGGCGCGGCGCCCAGGAGGCCGGGCCGACGCCGTCGAGCATCGGGTTGCCCGTCGGCGCGTGGGGGAAGCCGTCGTTCACGGCGGTCCGCGCCAGCGCGACGTCGCGGGCTTCTTTCTTGTAGTCGGGAACGGTCACTTCACCGCGGCCGTGCGGCAGCTTGAAGGTCTTTTGCGAGGGCAGCGGGAACGGACCCTGGTTGACCGCCGGGCCACCGTCTTCGTTCTCCAGCGGATAGCCTTCGCGCATGTTTTCAGTCTGCAGATAGTACACGAGCAGAGCGAAGAAGAGCCAGAAGCTCCAGATCGCGAGGCTCGCGAGATCGAAGTCTCCGAAGAAGTTAACGCCAACCATTTAAGTGTCCTCCGTGGTTAGGCAGGGTCAGGTGGGAAAGTCGGCAATGCCGACCTTGCGAGTGCCACCCTGGGGTTCAGAAGGAAGGATCACGGTCCGCACCAGCGGGCCGAGAACGATGAGTGTTGCAAACAGCAACGCGATTTCGACTTGGTAGACAAAGGTGTAGCCGATTGCTGGCGTGTCAAAGACATCGCCCGCCTTGCCCGAATGGGCGAAGCTGCCAACAAGATCGCGCAGGCCGCCGCCCAGAGCGATCGAAAGCCCGGCCGCCGTGGCCTGCGCCGCGCCCCAGGCGCCCAGCACAAGCCCGCGGCCCGCAACGCCGGACCCCGGCATCGCCATTGCCGCCGTCAGCGTGGCGACAGAGAACAGTCCGCCGCCCAGACCGATGCCAAAGGCCCCAGCGTAGAACAACGTCGGCGAGTCGGTCGGGGCCGAGAGAACAACCGCGCTGAAGGCCGCAATCCCGATCAGGATGCCACGGCCCGCCATGCGGTAAGGGTCCATCCCGCGCACCAGCCAGCGCGCCGAGGCGGTAAAGCCCAAAAGCGCCCCGGTAGCCCACATTGCCGTCAACAACGTGGTGGCCGAGACCGACATCCCCAGAATCTCGCCGCCGTAGGGTTCCAGCAGCACATCCTGCATGTTGAAGGCAAACGTGCCCAGAACCACCACAACCAACAGCCGCGCCACCGAGCCGGATGCCATCAGATCTGCCCATGCCGCCGCAAAGGTGGGCCTGGCCGCCGCGCGTTCCGCATCGGAGATGACAGAGATTTTTTCCTGCTTCCACAACGCAACAAGGTTCAGCGCAACGGTTGCCGCGGCACAGCCCTGCACCACACGGACCAACCGGATGTCCGAAAAGTCACGCAGCAGCCAGCCGACGATCACCGCGGTCAGCCCCATCCCCACCAGGAACGCTACATACAGCAGCGCGACCACGCGGGGGCGGGTTTCATCGGTCGCGCGGTCAGAGGCCAGCGCCAGCCCCGCGGTCTGCGTCATATGCATGCCAAGGCCGGTCATCAGAAAGGCCAACGCCGCCAGCGCTTCGCCTGCCCAAGTCGGCCCCAGAACCTGATCGCCCGACAGAACGATCAGCGCAAACGGCATGATCGCCAGCCCGCCCATCTGCCACAGCGAGCCGAACCAAAGGTAAGGCACCCGCTTCCAGCCCAGAGAGCTGCGATAAGTGTCTGATTTGAAGCCAAGAAGCGCCCGGAATGGCGCCACCAGGACCGGCAGCGCGATCATGATCGCCACCACGATCGTGGGAACCGACAGCTCCACGATCATCACCCGGTTCAGCGTGCCCACCAGCAGCGCGGTGGCCATGCCGACCGACACCTGAAACAGCGACAGACGCAGCAGTTGGCCCATCGGCAGGCCCTCGGAGGCTGCATCCGCGAAGGGCAGCATACCGGGACTGAACCGAGGGGCCTTGCGTGGTTTCATGGCCGCAACTCCAGCGCGAGGCTGATGTAAAAGCCCTTCCGGATCTCGGCCACCTCGGTCAGGTTGGTCGAGGCGCCGACAGACGAAAGCGCCGCCGCGATATCGGCCCGCGAATGCGGGATGATCTCGGGGCTGCGGTCGGATCGCGGAAAGAGTTTACCGGTCAGATGCATGAGCGACAGCATGGGCGTTTTCGGCGCCAGCGTGAAGATGACAGCCTGACGCGTCCGTGATAAAAGTTTACCCAGTGCCGCGGCGATGTCAGGGGCGGTGTAATGGATCAGGCTGTCCATCGCCATGACATAGTCAAAGTTGCCAAAAGCGGGGTCAAGCATGTCGCCCGCGTGCCAGGTGATCTGCGGCATCAGTTCGGCCGGCATCCGCTTTTGCGCCACCTCCAGCAGCGAGGGCGAGATATCGACCGCCACCACATCGGCGCCGCGGGCCGCCAATTCCTGCGTCATCGGGCCGGCGCCGCAGCCGGCATCCAGCACCCGCAGGCCGCGCATGTCGTCGGGCAGGCGTGCCATCATCGCGGCACGCATCTTGTCGCGACCCTCGCGCACGGTCTGGCGGATGCCCGAAACCGGGGCGTCAGACGTCAGACGTTCCCAAGTCCGCGCCGCGGTGCGGTCGAAATAGTGTTCAAGCCGGGCACGAGTCCGGTCGTAGCTTTCCATCAATCGAACCCCAGAAGTTCAAAAATTTCACGATCGGGCAGCGAGTGCGGGGATACCGGGTCCATCCCGGTCCACAGACTCTGCGCCAGCCGCAGGTATTCGCCGCGGGCGTGCAGCACGTCGGCCTCCTCCGGCATCTCGAACAACGTCTTTTTCTTCAGGCGCGAGCGGCGGATTGCATCCAGATCGGGCATGTGCGCCAGACGACGAAAGCCCGAGCGTTCGCAATAACGGTCCACCTCGTTCGTCTCGCGCGAGCGGTTGGCCACGCAACCCGCCAGCCGCACCTTGTAGTTCTTCGACTTGGCCTCGACCGCCGCGATGATGCGGTTCATGGCATAGATCGAATCGAAATCGTTGGCGGTCACGACGATGGCCTGATCGGCGTGTTGCAGGGGGGCTGCAAAGCCGCCGCAGACCACGTCGCCCAGAACGTCAAAGATGACCACGTCGGTATCATCCAGCAGGTGGTGCTGCTTCAGCAGTTTCACCGTCTGGCCCACCACATAGCCGCCGCAGCCGGTGCCTGCCGGAGGGCCGCCCGCTTCGACGCATTTCACGCCATTGAAGCCCTCGAACACGAAATCCTCGGGGCGCAGCTCTTCGGCGTGGAAATCGACATCCTTCAGAATGTCGATCACCGTCGGCACCAGGCTGCCCGTGAGGGTAAAGGTCGAATCGTGTTTCGGGTCGCAGCCGATCTGCAGCACCCGCTTGCCCAGCATCGAAAACGCCGCCGACAGGTTCGACGAGGTGGTCGATTTGCCAATCCCGCCCTTGCCATAGACAGCAAAGACCTTGGCGCCTTCGATCTTGTCGTTTTCATCCAGTTGAACCTGAACAGAGCCTTCGCCATCAAGGCCCCGCAGGTCGGGAATATCGTCTCTGGGGCTCATGGGCGGGCTCTTTCCTTGTTGCAGTTCGTATGCGCAATGGCCCGTGCAGGGGAAACCTGCCGGGCCGTCACACGATCATCATAAACCATCAGCGCCCGGATTGCGCCGGTCAATTGCGCGCAGAGGGGGAGGGGGGCGGTCATTCGGCTGCGATCCCTTCCAGACGGTCTTCCAGCTCGTCGGCGGCACCTTGCAGCGCGGCCAGCGTTTCGGCGTCGGGCTGCCAGTAGTTGCGATCGCTCGCTTCCAGCAAGCGGCCCGCCATCCGGGCCGAGGCTTCGGGGTTCAGTTCCGACAGGCGCTTGCGCATCTCGGGGTCGAGCACGAAGGTTTCCGACAGGCGCTGATAGACCCAAGGGTCCACCTGCTGCGTCGTGGCCGACCAGCCCAGCGTGTTGGTGATGCTGGCTTCCAGTTGCCGCACGCCTTCGGCACCATGTTTCAGAAGCCCCTCGAAATACTTGGGGTTCAGGTTGCGCGACCGGGTTTCCAGCGCGATCTGGTCTTTCAGCGTGCGCACCTTGCCCGCGCCGCGGGTCTGGTCGCCGATGTAGACCGGCGTTTCCGCCCCGCCGCGGGCGCGTTTCACCGCGCGCGCGATGCCGCCCAGCGTGTCGAAATAGTGGTCAACTGTGGTCACCCCCAATTCGACCGATTCCAGGTTCTGATAGGCCAGATCGACGTTTTTCAGCGTCTTTTGCAGCAGGGCCGCGTTTTTCACCGGCTTGCCGTTGCGGCCGTAGGCAAAAGACTTGCGCGCCTCATAGGCGTCGGCCAGTTCGTCTTCCTCGCCGAAGGACGAGCTGTCCACCAACTGGTTGACGTTCGAGCCATAGGCCCCTTCGGCATTGGAAAATACCCGCAGCGATGCGGTGTCCATATCGACGCCCATCTGCTCGGCATAGGCCAGCGCATTGGCGCGGATGAAGTTTTGCGCCAGCGGCTCATCCTCGGCATTGGCGGCCTTCCAGGCAGCTTCGGCCAACATCCGGGTTTGTAGCGGCAACAGGTCGCGGAAAATGCCCGAAAGCGTCATCACCACGTCGATGCGCGGCCGACCGAGTTCCGCCAGCGGGATCAGATCGGCCCCCGACAGGCGACCGTAGCTGTCAAACCGCGGCCGCGCGCCCATCAGCGCCAGCGCCTGCGCAATCGGCCCGCCGTCGGATTTGATGTTGTCCGACCCCCACAGCACCAGCGCGACAGACCGCGGCAGGGTGGGGTGGCTGTCCAGCAGCCGCTGCGCCTGCGCCGCGCCATCACGCAGCGCAAATTCGGTGGGCATGCGGAACGGGTCAAAGGCGTGGATATTGCGCCCGGTGGGCAAAATTTCCGGCGCGCGGATCAGGTCGCCCCCCGGCACCGGCGGGATGTAATGCCCCCCCAGCGCGCGCAGCAGCGCCGCGATTTCGCCATTCTGACCCAGCAGTTTGCGCACACGCTCGCGTGCGGCGTCGTCGGGCAGGTCCATCAGGGCCATGTTGGCCTCGATTTCGTCGGCCGTCATCGGGCGGCCCAGAACATGCAGCCCGTCAGGGATCAGCGCGTCTTCGGTTTCCAGCAGCTTCAGCCACAACTGATCGGGGCTGTTGCCGCCCAGATCGACGGCCTCGGCCTGCTGCGCGATCAGATCTTCCAGTTCGGCGCGCTCGGGTGCGTCGGGCGGGCTGTTGCGCCAGCGGGTCAGGCTGTCTTTCAGTTCCTGCAAGCCCTTGTAAAGGCCCGATTGCGCCAGCGGCGGCGTCAGGTGTGTGACGGTGATCGCATTGGCGCGCCGCTTGGCCAGCGTCGCCTCGGACGGGTTGTTGGCGGCGTAAAGGTAGACGTTGGGCAGGTTGCCGATCAGCCGGTCGGGCCAGCAGGCCCCCGACACGCCCGCCTGTTTGCCGGGCATGAATTCCAGCGCGCCGTGCATGCCGAAATGCAGCAGCACATCGGCGCCGAAATCCTCGCGCAGCCAGCGATAGAAGGTGGTAAAGGCATGGGTCGGCGCAAAGCCCTTTTCGAACAGCAACCGCATCGGGTCGCCCTCATAGCCGAACACCGGCTGGATCCCGACGAACACCTTGCCGAATTGCCGGCCCAGAACGAACACGCCGCGCCCGTCCGACTGCTGGCGGCCCGGTGCGGGGCCCCAGGCGGCCTCGACATCCTTCAGCCAGGGCGTTGCGGCGACGATCTTGTCGGCGGGCACATGTGCTGCGATATGGGCCGACTGGCCCATCGAACTGTCCAGCACCGCCTTGCGCAGGTCTTCGACGCTGGCAGGCGGCTCGATATCATAGCCTTCGGCCTTCATTGCGTTCAGCGTATTGAACAGGCTCTCGAACACCGACAGATAGGCGGCCGTGCCTACCGCGCCCGCGTTCGGCGGGAAACCGTAAAGCACGATGGCCACCTTGCGTTCCGCCACCTGACTGCGGCGCAGCAGGGCCAGACGCACGGTCTTGTCAGCCAACACCGCCACCCGTTCCGAACAGGCCGACATCGACTTGCCCTCGCTTTTCGGTCGGCAGCCGCGGGCGCAGCCGTCGCAACCCTCCAGCGAGTGGCGACCGGCAAAGACGGTGGGGTTGGTCGCGCCGTCAATCTCCGGCAGCGCGATCAGCATCGTGGTTTCGACCGGGCCAAGCCCGCCGCCCGAGGCGGACCATTGCCCCAGCGTCTGAAATTCCAGCGGGTGGGCGGCAACATAGGGCACATCCAGCGCGCTGAGCGTTTCCACTGCGGCGTCGCTGTCGTTATAGGCCGGGCCGCCGACAAGGCTGAACCCGGTCAGCGACACCATCGTGTCGATCGTGGTCACGCCTGCGCTGCGGAAAAACGCCTCGATCGCGGGGCGGCCATCCAGGCCCCCGGCAAAGGCGGGCACCACGGCCACGCCGCGCGCCTCCAGCGCCTCGATCACCGCATCATAATGCGCAGTATCCGAGGCCAGGATGTAGGACCGCAGCAGCAACAGGCCGACCGTGACCTTGGCGCCGTCGGGGCGGGGCAGGTCAGCGGGGGTGGTGGTGATGTGATGGCCCGGCAGGCGGGGGTGATACAGGCCCACCTCGGGGTAGTCGATCGGCGCCTTGGCCTCGGTGCCGCGCCAGTCCTTGTGGCTGGAATAACGCGAAACGAGGTAGCGGATCATCTGTTCGATGTTGTCATCCGACCCGCCCAGCCAATACTGCATGCACAGGAACCACGACCGCAGATCCTGTGCCTTGCCGGGAATGAACTTCAGGATCTTGGGCAGGCGGCGCAGCATCGACATCTGCTTTTCGCCCGAATTGGCCTGCGCGCCCGATTTGTTGCCGCGCAGCTTCTTCATCAGCGCCATCATGCCCGACGCGGGCTTGGACATGTCCAGATCGCCCATTTTCGTCAGATTGACGATCTGCGGATCGGCCACCATGCCGACAAAGGCATCGGCCCGGTCGCGCGCGGCCTGAAGCTGCGGCAGGATCGCGGTGATGTGCTCCTCGATGAAAAGAAGGTTGGCCACCACGATATCGGCGCTGTCCACCGCCTCGCGGGCGCGGGCCAGCGCCACCGGGTTTTCGGCCCATTCGGCGGCGGCATGGACCGAGACGTTCAGGCCCGGAAAATCGGCGGCGAGCCGGGGCGTGATCCGCGCAGCGGGGCCCGCCGCATGCGAATCAAGTGTGACAATCACAACATTGTAGGAGGCGCGGGGGGATTTTGGATCAACGCGCATAATGTGCCTTTGCCTCGTAGAGGGTCTCGATGCTGATCCGGGTCAGGCCCTTTTCAGCGGCGAATTTCTCGGTGTTGCGCTTGGCCTTCCCGCGCACGAAGAACGGGATCTTGCGCAGTTCCTTTTCGGCATCTGACAGCCAGATGATCTCGCCCGAGGGCGCTGCGCCGGCTTCGGGGGCGGCGGTGTCGGCCGCGGTCCCTGCGGTTGCTTCAACCGGGGCTTCGGGCGTTTCCACCCGCGCCACATGCTGTCCGCCGTGATGCGAGGCGCCTGCCTCGTCGTGGAATTCGAAATCCTCGCGGAACATGTGCAGCAGGTGTTCCTCAAGGCCCATCACCAGCGGATGCACCCAGGTGTCGAACATCACGTTCGCGCCTTCAAAGCCCATCTGCGGGCTGTAGCGGGCGGGGAAGTCCTGCACATGGACCGGGGCCGAGATCACCGCGCAGGGAATGCCCAGACGCTTGCCGATGTGACGCTCCATCTGCGTGCCGAGGATCAGCTCGGGGTGCAGCTCGGCAATCGCCGCCTCTACCTCAAGGTAATCCTCTGTAATCAGCGCCTCCAGACCGAATTCCTTGGCCAGCGCGCGCAGCGGGCGGGCAAATTCGCGGTTGTAGCAGCCCATGCCGACAACCTCGAAGCCGACCTCGTCGCGCGCCATCCGGGCTGCGGCCATGACGTGGGTGGCATCGCCGAACAGATAGACGCGCTTGCCGGTCAGATAGGTGCTGTCAACCGAGGCCGACCACCACGGCAGCCGCAGCCGACTTTCATCGACCTTGGCAGAAACGCCCGCCAGCCGCGCCACCTCGGCGATGTAGGCGCGGGTGGCGCCCACGCCGATCGGCACGGTCTTGGTAAAGGGCTGGCCCAGAACCCGCTCGCAATGGCGCGCGGCGGCTTCGGCGGTTTCGGGGTAAAGCAGCACGTTGAAATGCGCGGCCCCCATGCGGGCGATGTCAGACGGGCGCGCACCCATCGGCGCCACCACGTTCACCGCCACGCCCATCTGTGTCAGCAGCCCGGTGATTTCGGTCACGTCGTCGCGGTGGCGGAAGCCAAGGCCGGTCGGGCCAAGGATGTTGCACGATACCTGCGCGCTGCGTTCCATCGGCTTGGCCAGCGCCTTGACGATCTGAAAGAACGTCTCGTCGGCGCCGAAATTTTCCTTGCGCTGATAGCTGGGCAGGTCCAGCGCGATCACCGGCACCGGCAGCCCCATCGAGGCTGCCAGTCCGCCGGGATCGTCCTGTATCAGCTCGGCGGTGCAGGAGGCGCCAACAATAATCGCCTCGGGTTTGAACCGCTCATAGGCGTCGCGGCAGGTCTGCTTGAACAGCGAGGCGGTATCCGAGCCCAGATCGCGCGCCTGAAAGGTGGTGTAGCTGACCGGCGGGCGCGCGTTGCGTCGTTCGATCATGGTGAACAGCAGGTCGGCATAGGTGTCGCCCTGCGGCGCATGCAGCACATAGTGCAGCCCCTTCATGCCGGTGGCGACGCGCATCGCGCCCACATGAGGCGGGCCTTCATATGTCCAGAGGGTCAATTTCATGCCAGCGCCTCCTGTCCGATGCGGGGCAGAAGGGGGCCTTGGCGGTGGCTGCGCGCAATCATTCCGCGGCCTCCAGTTTGAGAATTCGGCGGCGCGTCAGGGGCCGTGCGAAAAGCGCAGCCAGATCGCCCGCCTGTTCGTAGAAATGCACCGGGCTGAACACCAATTCGATTGCCCATTTGGTCGCAAGCCCTTCGGCCTCCAGCGGGTTCGCCAGACCAAGGCCGCAGACGGTCAGATCGGGGCGCGCGGCGCGCACGCGGTCCAGTTGCAGGTCAACGTCCTGCCCTTCTGAAATCACCGGCCCCTCGGCCAGAAGATCAAGGTCGGGGCCAAGGATGTCGCGGTGCAGATAGGGTGTGCCGACCTCGACGGCGGTCATACCGCATTCGCGCGTCAGAAAACGCGCAAGCGGCAGTTCCAGTTGGCTGTCAGGCAAAAAGAAGATCGACTTGCCGCGCAGTTCCTCGGCATGGGCGGCCACGGCCTTGCGGGCGCGGGCGCGGGGGGCGGCGGTCGCCGCCTCGAATGTCTCGGGGCTGACGCCGAATTCGTCGGCAATCGCCCGCAGCCAGCGCGTCGTGCCCTCTTCGCCAAAGGGGAAGGGGGCTGCGACATGGCGCGCCCCGCGCTTGACCAGCGCGCCGTGGGTTTCGCCCAGAAACGGCTGGACCAGCGCAAAAACGGTGTCGGGGCCAACGCCCGGCATCTCGCCCGCCCGCCGCGCGGGCAGGCAGCGCACCGGGCCGATGCCCAGGGCTGCCAGCAATGCCAGCGCCTGATCCTCGACCACATCGGGCAGCGACCCCACCAGCAGCAGTTCGCGCGCCGTGGTTTCGGGCAGCGTCGGCACCATCGCGGCAAGGCAACTGTCTTCGCCTTGGGTGAATGTGGTGTCGGTGCCCGCGCCGGTATAGCTGAGCACCCGCACATGCGGCGCATGGACCACGTTCAGCCGTTCCGCCGCGCGGTCAAGGTCCAGCTTGATCACCTCGGACGGGCAGGAGCCGACCAGGAACAACTGCCGGATATCGGGCCGGCGTTCCAGCAGGCGGGCCACCTCGCGGTCAAGTTCGGCATTGGCATCGGCCAGACCGGCGAGGTCTTTCTCTTCCAGAATGGCGGTGCCGAAACGCGGCTCGGCAAAGATCATCACCCCTGCGGCAGATTGCAGCAGGTGCGCACAGGTGCGCGATCCGACCACCAGAAAAAACGCATCCTGCATCTTGCGGTGCAGCCAGATGATTCCGGTCAGCCCGCAGAACACCTCGCGCTGGCCACGCTCCTTCAGCACGGGCGCCTCGCGGCAGCCGCGTGCGGGCGGGGGGGGCAGATCGGTCATGCGGGCACCTCATTGTCAAGCTGGCCATCAAGCCGCGCCTTGCGTAGCTTCCACAGGAATTGGCCGGCATTGACCACATAGACGGTATAAGCGGCAAGTGTGATGATCATCAGTGTCACGGGGGGGATCGACCCTGTCAGAAGCCCCCAGAGGTAAAGCGTGTGCAGTGCGATCACGAGGAAGGAAACCACATCCTCCCAGAAGAATGCGGGCGCGAAAAGGTATTGGCCGAAAACGACTTTCTCCCAGATCGCGCCGGTGATCATGATCGTGTAGAGCAGGGCGGTCTTGAGCAGGATCGAGGCTGTCGCCCAGCTATAGCCCTCGCCCGTCCACAAGTAACGCAGCACCAGAACCAGCGAGATGGCAAAGACCAGAAATTGCACCGGCGCCAGAATCGCCTGAACAGTTGTCCAGGCTGTGGCATCTCTGCGGGCGCGTTCTTCATCGGAATACAGCCGCTTGCGGGGGCGGCTGGAGCTTGTGGAGTGCGGCATTCGTCGGATTCCAAGCAGCGCTGAACTAGAGGTAGCGTAGCCTTCAACCGGCGAAAGTGTCAATTGAAACTTACAGAGTTGCGCCGCGATGGACCGCAGCATCTACCCTTGCCAGGGCTCCGGAATTTTCAGCATATTCCTATATTTCACGCGATCTTTGCCATATTGACCGCGGCGTTTTTGCAGCTCGTGCGCCAGGGTGTCAATTTGCTTTGACATTTATTTTTGGCTGGGTGACACTCTGACCGCGGCCACCCCGAGCCTTTATGTCGCGCCGGGCGCGCGCTGTTCGGGCGGCCTGCCAGAGGATCAGAGGATGAAGCCGGACCAACCCAGACAAGGCGCGCAGCGGATCTCTGGCGAGATGTCCGAGGTCGATCAGGTTGCTTCGCAGGTTGTGGCGCTGCTTGCCTCGCGTAGCGCCCGGTCCGAGGGCAAGCCGCGCGAGGAGTTGGTCACGCGTCTGATCGAGGCGGTCCTGTCGCCCGATCTGTCGGCGCTGGGCGAGTATCTGGCAGAGTTGCGGCGAATGCGCGTCTCGGCGGCGGCGCTCGCTGATATCTACATTCCCGAAGCGTCGCGTCGGATGGGGCATTCCTGGGATGACGACTCCATGGGGTTTGTCGATGTCACCATTGGCACAGCCCGCCTGCAGTCCCTGCTGCGCGAGATCGGCGCAGGCTGGATCGCCGACCATTCCGGCGAGACCGGGCGTGGCACGATCCTGATGGTGGTGCCGCAGCACGAACAGCATACGCTTGGCGCCATGGTGGCCGTTACGCAGATGCGGCGGATGGGTGTTTCCGTTTGCCTGCAACTGGCCCCGGAAATGCCCGAGTTGCGGCGACTGCTGGCCACACGCCGCTTTGATGCGGTGATGCTGTCGGTTGCCTGCGAAGAACGCATCCCCTTTGCGCGCGATTACATCGCCAGCCTGCGCGCCAACATGGCCCGGCCCACGCCGGTCATCGTGGGCGGCGCGGTGATTGGCTGTGCGGCCGATGTCAGGGCGCTGACCGGCGCCGACGTGGCCACCAACGACCTGAACGAAGCCTTGAAGTCCTGCGGTCTGTTCCCAGATCCAACCAATATCAGGAAATCTGCCTAAGCCGCGCAACCGCGCATCCTGCCTGCTTGCGACGTGAGTAATGAAAAGAGTGAAAACCGACAGTTGCGACATTCTGAACGGGGGGGCTGTGCCTCTTATCGCGCCTGATCTTCTCGCAGAGATTCTGGTGACGGCGTCGGATTTCGCGCTGATCCTGTCGGCGCTTGATCAGATCGTGTCGGTTTTTGTCAATCCGCAGCATCGCAGCTTTGGTCAGCTTCGGCACTGGGAAGGGTTGCATGTCAATGACGTGCTGGCGGTGGACAGCGTGCCCAAGCTGACCAAGCGGCTGGAGGCGCTGCGCGAAACCGGTGTGTCGCAATCGGTCGAACTCAGCCACGCCGAACAGTCGATCTGGGGCTTTCCTGTGCGCTATTCGCTGCACCGTCTGGGGCCGGACAATACCGTTCTGTTGCTGGGCCGCGATCTGCGCCCGATTGCCGAGATGCAGCAGAAACTGGTTGCGGCACAACTCGCGCTGGAACGCGATTACGAGGCGCAGCGCGAGATCGACACCCGCTACCGCGTGCTGATGGAGGCCACGCGCGACGCCATTGTGCTGGTGTCGATGGCCACCGGTCGGATCGTCGATCTGAACGGGGCTGCGGCGCTGGTGCTGGGGGCGGCGCGGGGCGAGTTGATGGGGGCTGCCATCGCGCAGGAATTCGAGGGCCGCAGGCGCGGCGAGTTTCTGGAGAGTATGGCCAATCTGGCGGTAATCGACAGCGCGCCGCCGGTAGAGTTGACGGCGCGGCGGTCGGGCAGCCGCGTGGTGGTGGTGCCGACCGTGTTCCGCGCCGCGGGCGAGCAGTTGTTGCTGTGCCGCCTTGAAACGCCCGCCACCCGCGCCCCGTTCCAGGACGAGTTGGGCGATGCGCTGGGCCGGCTGTTCCATGACGGGGTGGATGCGATCGTTTTCACCGATCCTGACGGGCTGATCCGCTGCGCCAACGATTCCTTCCTGAACCTGACCAGCGAGGCCAGCGCGGCCGTGGTCCGCGGCAAATCGCTGGCCGATTATCTGGCCCGTGGCGAGGTTGACCTGCGGGTGCTGCTGGACAATGCACGCCGCACCGGCCAGATGCGGCTTTACGCAACCAAGTTGAACACAGCCTATGACGGGCAAGTAGCAGTCGATATTTCGGCCACATGGCTCAAGGAGCGGCCCAATCCCTGCATGGCGCTGGTGATCCGCGATGCGGGCCGCGCCGACAGCCTGCGCCGCCCTGGCATGGCCGGGGTGGATGAGGGCGCAGGCAGCGTGATGGAGCTGGTCGGATCATCGACATTGAAAGACATCGTTGCCGAAACCACCGAGGTGGTCGAAAAGATGTGTATCGAGACGGCGGTGGAGCTGACGCGCAACAACCGTGTTGCCGCCGCCGAGATGTTGGGCCTTTCGCGGCAGTCGCTATATGTCAAGCTGCGCAAATACGGTCTGGTGAACAAGGAAGAGGAATAGCGCCGGGCCCCGGCCCGTGCGCCTCTTCCGCCCCACCCCCGGTTTCCAATCTCGTCTGCGCCGTGGTGCGCGTGCCTGCACGTGTGGGCCGGGCAGCTTTTGACACCGAAGCTGTCGGCTCAGGTTGACAGATGTCTGCGGCCGGTGGTGAATCTGGGTGGCGCTGCCTGCGCATTCTCACGCGGTTGTGATGTGTCCGTCGCCTGCGCCCGGACCGGGCAGCCTGCGCCTGCCTGCCGCGATTTTCGCCGCGCTGCCGCGCCAGATCGCAGAATCGCCTGCTTTTCATGGGGTTTGGGGTGGGTTTCCCCGTGACCATCTGGCGCTGCCCTGCGGCCAGAAATGCCGATGCAAAGGCTTTCGGGGCTTGATATGTGTCAAGGTAGCTTGACGAAACCTGTGTCAGGTAACGCTGACACGACAGGAGGCCCTTCATGCGTATCGTCTTTGTTCATCCCAACTACCACTCCGGCGGGGCCGAGATCGCGGGCAACTGGCCTCCGGCTTGGGTCGCTTATCTGACCGGCTCGCTGAGGGCCGCTGGGTTCAACGATATTCACTTCATCGATGCGATGACCCATCACATCGACCATGACAGCCTGCGCAAGAAATTCGCCGAGCTGAAGCCCGATGTGATCGCCACCACCGCGATCACCCCCGCGATCTATGAGGCGGAAGAAACGCTGAAGATCGCCCAAGAAGTTTGCCCCACCGCGCTGCGCGTTCTGGGCGGCATCCACGCCACCTTCATGTATCGCCAGGTGCTGTCCGAGGCGCCCTGGGTGGACGTGATCGTCCGCGGCGAGGGCGAAGAGATCATGGTGGCCCTGATGCAATGCGTTGAGGCGGGCAAGTGGCCGTCCGAGCGCGACAAGGTCAAGGGCATCGCCTATACCGAGGGCACCGAAATCGTTGCGACCCCCGCGGCCCCGACGATCAAGGATCTCGACGCGATCGACCCGGACTGGTCGATCCTTGAATGGGAAAAATACATCTACGAACCGCTGGGCTGCCGGGTTGCCATTCCGAACATGGCGCGGGGCTGCCCGTTCACCTGCTCGTTCTGCTCGCAGTGGAAATTCTGGCGCGATTACCGCGTCCGCGACCCCAAGAAGGTGGTGGACGAAATCGAAAAGCTGGTCAAAGAGCATAACGTCGGCTTCTTCATCCTTGCCGACGAGGAGCCCACGATCAACCGCCGCAAATTCATTGAATTCTGCGAAGAGATGATCGCCCGTGGCCTGAACGAAAAGGTCAAATGGGGCATCAATACCCGCGTGACCGACATCTACCGCGACAAGGAACTGCTGCCGTTCTACCGCAAGGCGGGGCTGGTGCACATCAGCCTTGGCACCGAGGCCGCGGCCCAGTTGAAGCTGGACCAGTTCAACAAGGAAACTACCGTCGCCCAGAACAAGGAAGCTATCAAGCTTCTGCGCGATGCCGACATCTTCACCGAAGCCCAGTTCATCGTCGGCCTCGACAACGAGACCAAGGAGACGCTGGAAGAAACCTATCGCATGGCCTGGGACTGGCAACCTGACCTGGCGAACTGGGCGATGTATACGCCCTGGCCGTTCACGCCGCTGTTCCAGGAGTTGCGCGACAAGGTCGAGGTGTTCGACTTCTCGAAATACAACTTCGTGACCCCGATCATGAAGCCCGCCGCGATGACCAGGGGCGAGTTGCTGGACGGCGTGATGAAGAACTACCGCCGGTTCTACATGCAAAAGGCGCTGTTCCACTATCCGTGGCGCGGCACCGGCTTCCGCCGTCGTTACCTGCTGGGCTGCCTCAAGGCGTTCCTCAAGGCCGGTGTGGGCCGCACCTTCTATGACCTTGGCAAGGCCGGTTACTGGGGGCCGCAGTCGAAGGACAAGGTCAACTTCCACTTTGACGAAACCCGCACCATTGCCGACGCGCAGATGCAAGACTGGGATGCCTCGGCAGACCGGGCCAAGCGCGCTGCGGAGCGTCGCGACGCGATCAAGGCCCAGACCAAGGCTCGCGCCGAAGAGCGCAAGGCCGAGGACGCGCAGGCGCCGAACCTGCCTGCCGACGATCCCTTTGGTCTGGCAAACACTGGCCCGACCGACGAGGAGGCCCGCGTGATGGCCTGCGGCGGCGGCACCCAGCAGATGCCGGGCGCGGCGGAATAAGGCCCATGTCCGGGCACAACCCTTCGGATGCGGGCGGCGATGTCGCCCGCATCGGTCCCAATGCGATCCTGCAACTGATCCCGGTTCTGGATCGTGCGGTGGGCCGCACCGCCCGCGATGCGCTGTTTGCGCAGGCGGGCGTGGCCGTGCCGCCCCCCGATGCCGGGATGCTGCCTGAGACCGATATCGCCCGGCTGCATCACACCCTGCGCCAGACCATGCCCGATCAGGCCGCGCAACTGGCGCGGGAGGCGGGGTTGGCCACGGGTGACTATATTCTGGCAAATCGCATCCCGGCGCTGGCGCAAAAGGTGATCCGCCTGCTGCCCAAGGGGCTGGGGTCGCGCATCCTGTCGGGCGCCATCGCCAAGCATTCCTGGACCTTTGCCGGTTCGGGCGACTTCACCATCGTGTCGTTGACGCCTCTGACCTTTGAGATCGCGGCCAATCCCGTCGTGGCGCTTGACCGCGCCGAAGCGCCGATCTGCGACTGGCACGCCGCCGTGTTCGAGCGGCTGTTTACCACGCTGATCTGGCGGCAGGGGGTCACGGTCACAGAAACCGCCTGCTGCGCGCGCGGCGACCGTGCCTGCCGGTTTGAACTGCGGCCCCTTACCGCATGACGTTAAGGGGGCGTCCACCCTTGCCCGACTCTGCAATCTGGTGTCTAGTTTCGCAATGACTGTCAGCCAAAGTTTACACCCCGCCGGCCTGCCTCAGCCCCGCGCCATGCTGGAGCTGATCAAGCCCGTCACCTGGTTCCCGCCGATGTGGGCCTATCTCTGCGGTGTCGTTTCCGCGGGGGTGCCCCTGTCGGGCCATTACTTCGTGGTGGCGCTGGGCGTCATTCTGGCCGGCCCCATCGTCTGCGGCATGAGCCAGGCCGCCAACGACTGGTGCGACCGGCATGTGGATGCCATCAACGAGCCGAACCGCCCGATCCCCTCGGGGCGCATTCCGGGGCGCTGGGGCCTTTATATCGCCCTGATCATGAGTGTTCTGGCACTGGCTGTGGGCTGGTTTCTTGGCCCTTGGGGCTTTGGCGCCACGGTGGTCGGCGTGCTGGCGGCCTGGGCCTATTCGGCCGAGCCGGTGCGGCTGAAGAAATCGGGTTGGTGGGGGCCGGGCCTTGTGGGCCTGTCCTACGAGGGTCTGCCGTGGTTCACCGGCGCTGCCGTTCTGTCGGCGGGCGCACCGCGGCTGGAAATCGTGATTGTCGCCTTCCTCTACGCGATTGGCGCGCATGGCATCATGACGCTTAACGATTTCAAGGCGCTGGAGGGGGACCGCCAGACCGGCGTGCGGTCGCTTCCGGTGGTGCTGGGCCCCGATGTGGCGGCGCGGCTGGCCTGTATCGTGATGGCGGTGCCGCAGATGCTGGTGATCTCGATGCTGCTGGTCTGGGGCAAGCCTGTCCATGCGGGGATCGTGACACTGGTTCTGTTTGCGCAATTCTGGGCGATGAAGGTTCTGCTGTCCGATCCCAAGGGCCGCGCGCCCTGGTATAATGCCACCGGCGTCACGCTGTATGTTTCGGGTATGATGGTGTCGGCGGTCGCGCTGCGCAATCTGGGAACCTTCTGATGGGCCTGTCCTGGCTCTCCATCGTGCGGCTGGGTATGGTGCAGATGTGCCTTGGCTCGATCGTGGTGCTGACCACCTCGACGCTGAACCGGCTGATGGTGGTGGAGCTGGGGCTGGCCGCGGTGCTGCCCGGCGCGCTGGTGGCGCTGCATTACGCTATTCAGATCACTCGGCCGCAATGGGGCTACAAATCCGACACCGGCGGGCGTCGCACCCGCTGGATCATCGGTGGCATGGCGATTCTGGGTGCTGGGGCCTTTCTGGCGGCGCTTGGTGTGATCGTGATGGAGACGATGCACTGGCCGGGGCTGATCCTGTCAATTTTTGCTTACACCCTGATCGGGATCGGGGTGGGGGCCTCGGGCACCTCGTTGCTGGCGCTTCTGGCTACGTCAACCGCGCCTGCGCGGCGGCCGGCGGCGGCTACGATCACCTGGCTGATGATGATCGCGGGCATTGCCATCACCGCCGCCACCGCGGGCCAGTTTCTGGACCCCTACACCCATGATACGCTGCTGCGGGTGGTGGGGGCCGTGACCGGCGGCGCTGTGGTGCTGACCGCGCTGGCCGTTGCCGGGATCGAGCGTCGCACCAAGCCCGTCGAGCGCGAGGAAGAGGCGACGCCCTTCTGGGATGGTCTGCGCGAGGTTCTGGCCGAACGCAAGGCGCGCAATTTCACCATCTTCATCTTCCTGTCGATGTGCGCCTATTTCATGCAGGAACTGATCCTTGAACCCTATGCGGGGCTGGTGTTCGGCTTTACGCCGGGGCAGTCCACCTCGTTGTCGGGGGCGCAGAACGGCGGTGTTTTTCTGGGCATGGTCACTGTGGGTGTGGCGGCTACCGGCTTTGGTATCGGCAGCCTGCGGGCTTGGGTCGTGGCGGGTTGCATCGGTTCGGCGCTGGCGCTGGTAGGTGTCACTGTGCTGGGGCAGGTCGGGGCCGGCCTGACGCCGATGGTCGTGGCTATGGGCTATTTCAACGGCATGTTTGCCGTCGCCGCGATTGGCGCCATGATGGCGCTGGCGGGCGAGGGGCGCGAGTCGCGTGAGGGCACGCGGGTCGGCCTCTGGGGGGCCTCGCAGGCCATTGCGGCGGGGTTTGGCGGCCTGACCGGGGCCGCAGCGGTTGACATGATGCGCCTGTCGATGGCGGCGCCCGAAGCCTTCGGTGCGGTCTTCCTTGTGGAAGCCGTGCTTTTCATTGTCTCGGCGGTGATGGCCTTCATCATCCTTGACGGGGGCCGCCGCGTTCCCGCCGCCGGGTTCGTTGCGGGAGAATGAGCATGAGCTATGACGTTGTTGTGGTTGGCGGCGGTCCTGCGGGGGCCACGGCGGCGCTGGATCTGGCCAAGGCCGGGCGGCGCGTGGCGCTGATCGACCGGGCAGGGCGGATCAAGCCCTGCGGCGGCGCGATCCCGCCGCGGATGATCCGGGATTTCGACATCCCCGACAGCCAGATCGTGGCGCGCATCCGCACCGCGCGGATGATCTCGCCCACCGGGCGCAAGGTCGATATCCCGATCGAGAATGGCTATGTCGGAATGGTCGACCGCGAACAATTCGACGAATTCCTGCGCGACCGCGCCGCCAAGGGGGGCGCGCAACGCTTTACCGGCACCTTCCTGCGCATCGAACGCGACGAGACCGGCCCCGAGGTGATCTACCGCGACAAGGACTCGGGCGAGGAGCGCCGCCTGCGCACCCGCTTTGTGATCGGCGCTGATGGCGCGAAATCGGTGGTGGGCCGCGCCGAGATTCCGGGCGCGCATGATATTCCCTTCGTGATCGCCTATCACGAGATCGTCGAAGCCCCCGCCAAGACCGCAGATTATGACCCCGAGCGTTGCGACGTGATCTATGACGGCCGCATCTCGCCCGATTTCTACGGTTGGGTTTTCCCGCATGGCAAAACCGCCTCGATCGGCATGGGCACCGGGATCGACGGCGTCGATCTGAAGAAATGCACCGCCGACCTGCGCGCGCAGGCGGGGCTGGTCGATGCCCCGACGATCCGTCGCGAAGGCGCGCCGATCCCGCTGGAGCCGCTGAAGAAGTGGGACAACGGGCGCGATGTGGTGCTGGCCGGCGATGCTGCCGGCGTCGTGGCGCCGTCGTCGGGCGAGGGCATCTATTATGCGATGCTGGGCGGACGGCTGGCCGCGAAAGCCTGCGAATCTGCGCTTAAAACCGGCAAGGCCGGCGATCTGGCGCAGGCGCGTTACTGGTTCATGAAGGACAACAAGACGACCTTCCGCGCGCTGCGTTCGATGCAGGATGCCTATTACAAGAACGACGAGCGCCGCGAAC
Source organism: Phaeovulum veldkampii DSM 11550 (assembly GCF_003034995.1). Lineage (GTDB taxonomy): Bacteria > Pseudomonadota > Alphaproteobacteria > Rhodobacterales > Rhodobacteraceae > Phaeovulum > Phaeovulum veldkampii. The sequence goes on from NZ_PZKF01000014.1 coordinate 48,066, forward strand.
GCTTTGTCAGCCTGTGCCACGACAAGGACGTGCAGCGCCTGACCTTCGAGGCTTATATGAACAAGAAGCTGGTAAACGCCCAGGTCATGGCGCATCTGAAGATCGGGGTGAAGAACGTGGCCCACCTGATGGGCATCGTGAAACCGACCTGGACATGACCGAGATGATCCCGGCCTGGGTGAACGGCACGCTGACCCCGGTAGAAAAGCTGGAGGTGCACCAGAAGGGCCTGCGTCACAAGGCAATTTCCGTGTTTGTCATGGCCGGGACCAAGGTTCTGATCCAGCAGCGCGCGCTGTCGAAATACCACACGCCGGGGCTGTGGGCCAACACCTGCTGCACCCATCCGCATTGGGGCGAAACCTCGGCCGATTGCGCTGCGCGTCGCCTGCGCGAAGAGCTTGGCATCACCGGGCTTGACCTGCGGTTGGCCGAACAGGTCGAATACCGCGCCGATGTGGGCGGCGGCCTGACCGAGCATGAGGTGGTCGATATCTTTCTGGCCGAGGCAGCCAAGGATCTGGCGCAGGCCCTGAATCCGGTCGAAGTGGCGGCGACGCGCTGGGTTGATCTGGCCCAACTGGCCCAGGAAACGCTGGCTGCGCCCGAACGGTTTACGCCCTGGTTGCGGATTTATCTCGCGGATCATTCCGAAAAGATCTTTGGCGCGGCGGTCTAGCGCGCCGCACCTGGGTCGCTTTAGCGCGCCAGCGTGCGCGCCAGAAACGCCTCGATCAGCGCGGCGACCTCGGCGGGGGCCTCTTCGTGCACGAGATGGCCATAGCGCTCCATCTCGGTGAATTCGGCTGCCGTCATGCCGCTTGCGGCACGGCGGGCCACATCGGGCGGCACCGCCTTGTCGCGCGCGCCAGTGATGAACAGCGTGGGCTGCGTGATGCCCGGCAAGCTGGCCAGCAACTCATCCAGCCGCCATTGCGCCATCATCGCCAGCGCCCCGTCCACATGCCCCGGATCGCGGATCAGCGTCAGATACTGGCTCAGCCCGTCATCATCCAGTGCCGATCCGGTCGAGGTCAGAAGTTCGCGCACCCGCGCCTCACGCCCGGCCATGCGGGAAAACAGCAAGGGCACGATCGGCGCCAGCGCCAACATCTTGGCCAGCGCGGGAAACAGCCAACCCGCCACGCCCTGAAAATTTTCCAGCGCAGGGTTGATGCAGACCAGCGCCTGCGGTGGCGTGGGCAGGGTCTGCGCCAGCCGCAACGCAATGGCGCCGCCCGCCGAATGCCCCACCAGCGCCGCGGGTTGCCAGCCCTGATCGGCACACAGCCGCGCGATATCTTCGGCCATCGGGTTCAGCCCGGTGCGCGAGCGTGACCGCAGCCGGGTAAAGCCGTGCCCCGGCAGGTCGGGCGCAATCACGCGATAGTGGCGGGCCAGCAGCGGCATCAGGCTGCGCCACGAATGGGTCGCAGCCCCCGCGCCGTGCAGCAACAGCAGCAGCGGGCCTTGGCCCATCTCTTGCACATGCCACAAATAGGGGCGGCACGAAATCTGCCGCGAGGCTGCCGCATTTGGCCAGTCCGGGGGCAGCAGGGGGCGGCGCGGCGGATGCACCGCCCTAATCCCCCAACGCGCCCGAGATCGCCGCCGACAGGCGGTGCGCATCGGCGCGCGGCAGCGGCACATAGGGCGCGCCCATCACCGCTGCCAGCGCTTTCAGCGCGGGCTGCGGGCGGTTGGCGGTGTCGATCACGATGGCAGGGGTGCCCGATCCGGCGATGACGCGGGCCATCCGCGTGGCCTCGGCCTCGGCGGTGGGGCGGTCGGCGGTGCCATCCAGTGCTATGTTCGCCCGTCCGTCGGTCAACAGCGCGACGGTGGGCGTCATGCCATGCGCACGCGCCATGCCTGCGACCTCCAGCGCCATTTTCAGACCTGCCGCCAGCGGCGTGCCGCCGCCGCCCGGCAGGCCCGCCAGCCGCCGCTTGGTCTGCACCAGCGACCGGGTGGGCGACAGCAACAACTCGGCTCCGGTGCCGCGAAAGGCCACCAGCGCCACGTTGTCGCGCCGGGCATAGGCCTCGGCCAGCAGGATCTCGACTGCGCCCTTGGCCTCGGCCAGACGCGCCATGGCCGACGAGCCAGAGGCATCGACGGTAAAGATCAGCACCCGGTCGGAATTTTCCTGATACCGCTTCAGCCGGATGTCAGAGGCGCGGATCTGCACCTTGAATTCCGGGCGCGGGCTGGTTTCGCGCCGCAGCCGTTGCCACGGGGCGGCGGTGCGCAGCGTGCCGACAAGGTCGATCCGGGCACCGCTGTCCAGCGCGCCGGGGCGCGAGGGCAGGGGGCTGCCACGGCGGTTGCCCTTGCGCGCGGCCCCGGTGCCAGAGGCACCTTTGGCGCTGCGCGCGGCGCGGCCTGCGGCCAGACGGCCCAGCAGGTCGGCGGGCAGGGCGGCGCGGACCGCCTCCAGCAGCAACTCCTCGGGGATGACCATCTCTTCTGGCTTGGCGGTCTCCTGATCCTCGGGCGGCTCGGGGGCCTCTTGCGGATCGGGCGGCGGCGGCGGTGGGGGCTGGTCATCTTCGGGGGCCGGTTCCGGGAAGATGGTGGCGCGGTGGGCATAGACCAGTTCCGCGGCCAGTTGCATGTCGGCCTCGCTGATCTCGTCGGTGCCGCGCAGGGCGGCGGCAGCGCGGGCGGCCGCCAGCGCCAGAAGCGGTGCGCGCAGGCTGGAAATGCCCAGCGCCGCAGCGGTGCGGGTCAGCATGGCCAGCGCGCCCTCGGGCAGGCGGACCTGCGCCAGGCGGTTGCGTGCGCAGGCCAGCGCCTCGGCGTCAAAGGTGATCGGGGCGCTTTCCGACCAGGACACCGCGTCCAGATCAAGAAACAGTCCCAGTCGGTCAGTCAGCGCCGAGGGCAGGGTTTCCTCGGGGGTGGCGCCTTCATCCAGCGCAATCAGCGACAGGCCCGGCGCATCGAGCGCCGTGCCCAACCGCGCCGCAAGCCCCGCGGGCGCACGTTCGGCCATGGTCAGCACCAGTGCCGCCGGGTCGGCCAGCAGGCCGCGCCCGCGCACCGGATGGCCCGCTGCAAGCGTCGCCGCCAGATCAAGCCCGCCATAAAGCGCATCATCGCCGATGAACGGGTGCATCTTGCGCACCGGCAGCGGCAGCGCCGCCAGCGCCGTCGTCACCCGGTCGCGCACCGCGCCTGCACGGGCGCGCAACCACAGGCCCTTCAGGCCCGCCGGGTCAACCGACAACAGCGCAATCGCCTTTTCGGCGCGCGCCCATGGGTCAAGCGGTTCGGTCAGGGCAACACCTCGGTGATCGTGCGCTCCACCCTGATGGTCGAGCCTGCCTCGTCCAGCGGGTCGCGGCGCAGCCGGTGGCGCAGCGCCGAGGGCGCCACACGCTTGAGGTGATCGCGGGTGACGGTGTCTGCGCCCTCAAAGGCCGCCAGCGCGCGGGCGGCACGCAACAACGTCAGTTCGCCGCGCAGACCGTCAGAGCCAAGCGCGATGCACAGCGCCGCGCAATCGTGCAGGACGGTATTCGGCGTCTTCAGCTTGGGCAACAGGTCGCGTGCGGCCAGGATCTTTTCGCGCAGCACGTCATCCTTGGGCAGCCATTCCGCCAGGAAATTGGCGCGGTCGTTTTCATAGGCGTCACGGCGCCCGATTACCTCGACGCGGGTTTCGATGTCGCGCGGGCTGGTCACCTCGACCGACAAGCCAAAGCGGTCAAGAAGCTGCGGACGCAGTTCGCCCTCTTCGGGGTTGCCCGAGCCGACCAGCACGAACCGCGCCGGGTGGCGGATCGACAGCCCCTCGCGTTCGACCACGTTTTCGCCTGATTGCGCCACGTCCAGCAGCAGGTCAACGATGTGATCCTCCAGCAGGTTGACCTCGTCGATATACAGATAGCCGCGGTTGGCGCGCGCCAGCAGCCCCGGTTCAAACGCCTTTTCGCCGCGGGTCAGGGCGCGTTCGATATCCAGCGCGCCTACCACGCGGTCTTCGGTCACGCCCAGCGGCAGGTCGATGACCGGCGTAGGGCGTTGCACCAGAGCCTTGGAATGAACCGCGGCCCAAGCCGGGCAATCCTCCGGCCGGGCCGAGTTGACCGGGCACCCCTCTACCGCCGTGATCTCTGGCAAGAGGGCCGCCAGCGCGCGGACAATGGTCGATTTGCCGGTGCCACGGTCGCCAAAGACCAGAACACCGCCAATACCAGGGTCGATGGCCGTCAGGACCATCGCCTGTTTCATTTCGTCCTGTCCGACGATGGCGGTAAAGGGGAACGGGTGCTTCATGCGGCTTCCTTCTTGTCCTTCCGCTCTTTCGGTGCCTTGGGCGCCGGCTGTTTCAGCCGTTCGAGCGGATCCTTGCCTTCCCAGGTGCCCTCCGACCCGATCAGCCGGAAACGGGCAAACATGTATTCGACCAACCAGTCAAGTTTGTAGGCGTCGCGCAGGGCGATCCCGTGGGGCGTATTCCCGCGGGCAAATGCGTTCATCGTCGTGCTGTCAGGCCAGATCGAGAAGGTGGCCTGATACAGCACCGGCCATTCGCCCAGCCCGATCTTGAAGATCACGTTGGGGTCGGCGGCGACCATTTCCTGAATCTTGGGCACGCGCTGCCAGAAATCCGGCGTCTTGCGGAACTTGATCTGCGCACGGGTGAGGGCGACCATCGGGCCGTCGATCACGGCGTTCGATTCGTACTTGCCGGTTTCGAACGGAACCTTGCGGCCCCATTTGCCCTTGGCGGCGGTGGGTTCCAGATAGCAGGTCCAGTTTTCCGAGGCATTGCTGCGCCAGTTGTTGAACACCCATTCCTTGGCCAGACGCTCGCGCGCGGTGGCCTCGTCATCCCAGACGGTCAGAATGCCCCAGACCGCGGTGTTCGGGCTGGGCGTAAAGCCCGCATCCGACCCGGTGCCCAGCAGTTTGTAGAATTTCAGCCCCGGTATCTGCCGCAGCGAAAGCCGCGCAAGCGCCATCTGCCCCAGCACCCAAAGGCGCCCGGTGACAGTGGGAAAACGGAAAAGGCTGAGACAGACGGTTGTCATGGCGTACTCCCGATTGCGTGTGTAAACCCAATCTGACAGGTTTGCACAAGGGAAGAAAGCACATCCGGGTCGTTGCGGCTGCGGCATGATGGTTTATTGTAAAGGCAACTGGACAGGTTATCGTAGGAATCATGCAAACAAACACGCCCCCCCGCGCCGCCGTTTCCAACGAAAAATCCGTATCGACCGCCATCGTCATCGGTGCTGGCATGGGTGGCCTGGCAGCCGCCATGCGGCTGGGCGCCAAGGGCTATCAGGTCACCGTGATCGACCGGCTGGACATGCCCGGCGGGCGCGGCAGCTCCATTTCCATGGGTGGCCACCGCTTTGATCTGGGGCCGACCATCGTGACCGTGCCGCAGGAATTGCGCGCGCTCTGGGCGCTGTGCGGGCGCGATTTCGACAAGGATGTGGATCTGCGCGCGATTGACCCGTTCTACGAGATCACCTTCCCCGACGGGTCGAAATTTACCGCCAGCCAATCCACCGAAAAGATGCGCGCCGAAGTGGCGCGGCTGTCGCCGGGCGATCTGGCGGGCTATGACAAATTCCTGAAAGACAGTGAAAAGCGTTATAGTTTCGGCTTCGAGAATCTCGGCCGCCGTTCGATGCACGAGCTGTGGGAACTGATCAAGGTGCTGCCCACCTTCGGCATGCTGCGCGCCGACCGCTCGGTGTTTGCTCATGCCAGATCGCGTGTGAAAGACCCGCGGTTGCAGATGGCGCTGTCGTTCCACCCGCTGTTCATCGGCGGCGACCCGCTGCATGTCACGTCGATGTATATTCTCGTCAGCTTCCTCGAAAAGGAATACGGCGTGCACTATGCGATGGGCGGCGTGGCGGCGATTGCCAAGGCGATGGCGGGCGTGATCGAATCGCAGGGTGGTCGGTTTGTGTTCGGTGCCGAGGCGGATGAAATTCTGGTCCGCGGTGGCCGTGCTGCGGGCGTCAAGCTGACTGACGGGCGCGAGATGATGGCCGATATCGTGGTGTCGAATGCCGATGCCGGCCATACCTATGACCGCCTGCTGCGCAACCATGCCAAGAAACGCTGGACCCCGGCCAAGCTGAAACGCACGCGCTGGTCGATGGGGCTGTTCGTCTGGTATTTCGGCACCAAAGGCACCCGCGACATGTGGCAGGACGCAGGCCAGCACACCATCGTTTCGGGGCCGCGCTACGAGGGTCTGCTGGACGACATCTTCATGAAGGGCAAGCTGGCCGAGGACATGAGCCTTTATGTCCACCGGCCCTCGGTGATCGACCCGTCTTGCGCGCCTGCGGGCGACGACACCTTCTACGCGCTGTCGCCGGTGCCGCATCTGGGGCATGACAACGGGGTGAACTGGTCGGAAATGGCCGAAACCTACAAGGCCAGCGTGCTGAAGGTGCTGGATGAACGGCTGTTGCCGGGGCTGGCCGACCGGCTGACCGACAATCAGGTGGTGTTCACGCCCGAAACCTTCCGTAGCCGCTATCTCAGCCCGGTGGGGGCCGGCTTCTCGATCGAGCCGCGGATCTTTCAGTCGGCGTGGTTCCGTCCGCACAACATTTCCGAAGAGGTGCCGGGGCTCTATCTTGTCGGTGCGGGCACCCATCCGGGGGCTGGCGTTCCGGGGGTGATTTCGACCGCGCAGGTCATGGATACGCTGGTGCCGCCCGCGCCGCGCCCGATGCCGCGCGCCGGGGCAGGGGCTGATCGTCTGGTGGCCGAATGATCGCTGCCGCCGATCTGGAGCATTGCCGCGAGGCGATCCGCACCGGGTCGCTGTCGTTTCATGCGGCCAGCCGGGTGCTGCCCGACCGGGTGCGCAACCCGGCGCTTGCGCTCTATGCCTTTTGCCGGGTGGCCGATGACGCGGTGGATGACGGCATCGACAAGACATCCGAGGTTCTGGGCCTGCGCGACCGGCTTGATCTGGTCTATTCGGGCCGCCCGCGCAACGCGCCCGCAGACCGGGCCTTTGCCGCCGTTGTCGAGGAATTTGACATGCCGCGCGCCTTGCCTGAGGCGCTGCTGGAAGGGTTTGCCTGGGATGCCGTCGGGCGGCGCTATGACACGCTGTCGGGCGTGTTCGACTATTCCGCCCGTGTCGCGGCCGCCGTGGGCGTGATGATGTGTGTGCTGATGCGTGTGCGCGACCCCGATGCACTGGCGCGGGCCTGCGATCTGGGCTTGGCGATGCAGTTGACCAACATCGCCCGCGATGTGGGCGAGGATGCGCGTGCCAACCGCATCTTTTTGCCGCTGGACTGGTTCGCCGAGGCCGGGGTGGACCCTGAGGCGTTTCTGGCCGACCCCCGCCCCAATCCTGTGATCCGCGACATGACGCGGCGCCTGCTGGGCGTGGCCGAGGGGCTTTATGCCCGGTCCGCCGCCGGTGTGCCCTCGCTGCCCCTGAGCTGCCGCCCCGGCATCTTTGCCGCAGGCTCGATCTATGCCGGGATCGGCGCTGCGGTTGCGCGCAACAACCATGACAGTGTGACGCAGCGCGCCTGCACCGGTTCTTCGCGCAAGATGTGGTGGCTGGCTCAGTCCGTGCTGCGCGCGCTGGTTTCGACCGTGACGCCGCAGTCGGCCTTTGTTCATGCCCGGCCTGAACCCGAGGTGGCCTTTCTTGTCGATGCGGCCGCGCATCAAAAGACCACCTTCAGCCGGAGTGATGCTCTTCTGGCCGTTTTGGCCCAACTCGAGGCGCGCGACCGCGCCCGCTTCAACCGCAGACTGGACGCGCGCCGGGCCTGATGTCCGCCGCGTCCCAAAGACCGGAGACGCGAGATGGACTTCGAGACGTTAAAGGCGACGCTGACCGAAACGCTCCAGGCCGACTGGATGCTGTTCTTTACCTTCCTGCTGGCCTGCGGCGCGGCCGCCACGACCGGCGCCGTGTTCAAGCCCGGCGCGTGGTATGCCAGCCTTGCCAAGCCGTGGTGGACGCCGCCGAACTGGCTGTTTCCGCTGGCATGGTTCACACTGTATATTCTGATGTCCTTTGCCGCGATGCGGGTTGCGCCGCTGGAAGGTTCGGCTCAGGCGATGGCGCTGTGGTCGGTGCAGATCGCCTTCAACACGCTGTGGACGCCGATTTTTTTTGGGCTGAAACGGATGTTCGGCGGGCTGATCGTGATCGTGTTCCTGTGGTCGTCGGTTGCGGCCACGGCTTGGACGTTCTGGCAGCTTGACCCGATCGCCGGCGGTCTGATGGCGCCCTATGTGCTGTGGGCCACGATCGCGGCTTTGCTGAACCTGTCGGTCTGGATGATGAACCTGACCGGCCCGCGCGGCGAGAAAGTGGCGATGAAGCGCGCGGCCAAAGCCCGTGCTGCCGAAGAAAAGGCGATCAAGGTGGCCGAACGCGCCCGCGCCGAGGAAGAGAAGGTTCTGGCCCGCCGCAAGGCCGCGCTGGAGGCCGCCGAAGCCCAGAAAGCGGTCGCCGCCAAAGCCGCCGCCGACAAGGCAGAGGCTGACAAGACCGTTGCCGCCGTCACCGACAAGCCGCAGGGCGCCCCCGCGGAATGACAAAACGGCCCGGACGGTTCTGTCTGAAACCGTCCGGGCCACGCCCTGCCTTCAGGTCCGGGCCGGTCAGTCGCAGAAGGTCCAGCCCGCCCGACGCGGCACCCGCACCGCGATCATCGGCTTGATCAGGGCCGAACCGTAGCGGCGCAGGTCCAGCGCCTCATGCACGCCGACGCTGCGCTGCCCGCCGATCTGCGTTTCCACCAGCGAGCGCGAATAGAACGGCGCATCCAGCATCGCCATCACCTGCCGCGGCTGAAACCCGGCATCGGCGCGGGTGTCGCGTTTCACCGCCCAGGCGGTGCGGGCGAAATGGGTCTGTGGCGGCAGATCCTCGATCAGCGCCACCTCACCCGTCTTGCTGACATTGATCCCGAAACCGAAGGTCGATCCATCGGTGCGCACACCGTCATAGAAGCAGGCTGCCCCCTCGGCGGTGGGAAACCGGCCCCAGGTCCAGAAGCGGAAATCGTCTTCCAGCGCGGCAAGGCCAAAGTTGGCGTCGAAATAGCCGTGTCCTTTCCAGCGGTGGCCCTGGGTCAGGTCAACCTCGATATCGGCGGTGGGGGCGAAGGGGCGCCAGATGTGGCTGCCATCCGGCGTCAGTGCCACCTCTACATTGGTGACAGCCGAGGGCGTCAGCGTGATTGTGCCGCGCACCCGCGATACCTTGGGCAGTGCCGAAATTTCTTCGACCTCGACGATCAGTTGCCGCCCCGTCCAGTGCATCCGGCTGGGGCCGACCTGAAGGGTGTCGGGCGACTGGCGCAGCGCGCTGCGGCCCCGGTCGGTCATCGTAAAACGGCCGCCGGGGCCGTAGGTCACCACGTTGATGCAGCAGTGATCCTCGGGGTCTTTGCGGCCAGACCAGCGATACCACGGCGAAAACACCGAGCCGATGAAACCGATCACCGAAACCGCCTTGTCGCCTTCATCCGACACGCCATCCAGATACCACCAGGCATAGCCGTTCGGCGGAACCTCTAGATTGAAGCAAGGTCTTTCAGAATCGCCTCGGCCGCGTGCCTGCCGGAGAGCGTGGCCATCGGCACGCCCGCCCCCGGATGTGCCCCGCCCCCCGCCAGATATAGCCCCGCCACCTTGCTGCGCGCCCTTGGCCGCGCCATCGAGGCCAGCAGGCCATGCGGGCTCCGCCCGTAGAGGGAACCTTGTGAGGCCGGGAATATCTGCGCGAATTCCGCGGGCGCCGTCACGGCTGTCGTGTCCGGCCTCGGGCTGAACGTCAGGCCGAAGCGTTCCAGCCGGTCGAAGGTTTGTGTCAGGCATCGCTCTTTCTCATTCTCGGCCATGGCCGTCATCGGGGGCGCATTCATGATGATCTCGAACCGCTCCAGCCCGACAGGGGGCACGAGGTCGCGGCGATCCTGCGCGCAGATGTAGAGCGTGGGGTCATCGGGGGGAAGGCCACGCTGAACGGGAAGAAACTCGCGTTCCGGATCGGCGCAAAAGAACAGGTTGTGATGCACCATCTCGGGGCCTTTCGGCTCGGCGGCAAAGGCCCAGACCCAGGCCGCCAGGCTGCGCGGCTCGACCGCGCTGCGCGCAACGGCGCCGCGCGTGGCCTCGCCCAGCAGGCCGGTATAAAGCGCCGCGGGATCGCCGTTGAACACCACCAGATCGGCCGCGACATGTTCGCCGCTGGCCAGCTCTGCCCCCGTCACGCGGCCCGCCTTTGTGACGATCCGCGCCACCGGCGCGTTGTAGCGAATGGCGCCGCCCCTGGCCTCGATCAGCCGGGCGATGGTGGCCGCCAGCCGGTGCATTCCCCCGTCAACGGCCCAGACGCCCGCCGCCTCGGCCCGCCAGACCAGCGTCAGCACCGCTGGCGACAGATAGGGGGTGCCGCCGACATAGGTTGCATAGCGACCGAAAAGTTGGCGCAGCCGCGCATCGTCAAAGATCGCCTTGGCCGCGCGCGCCAGCGTGACGCCCGGCATCAGCAGCGGCCATACCTTGGGCCGCACCGCCGCAGCGCGCAGGATCGCCAGCGTTTCAGGCTCGCCCGCGCGCATCATGGGCAGGTCGAACGCCTCGAACAGCTGCCGCGACAGCGCGTCGAAGCGGCGGAAATCGGCCTCGGCCCGCGCGCCGCCAAAGCTGCGGATCGCGGCGGCGTTCGTCTCGGTATCGGTGGTCAGGTCGAGCGTGGACCCGTCGGGCCACCAGTGCCGCGCCAGAACCGCCTGCGGGATCAGCCGCAGGTGATCGTCCAGCCGTTCACCCGCGGCGGCAAAGAGATCGTCGAACACATCGCGCAGCGTCAGCACAGTGGGCCCGGCATCGACCGGCCCCGCGACGCTGTCGAAGGTGCGCATCTTGCCGCCCGGCGCGGCCCGCGCCTCCAGCACTGTCACCGCATGACCTGCACAAGCCAGCCGCAGGGCTGCGGCAAGACCGCCCATGCCCGCGCCGATGACCATGATTTTCTTGCCCGAAGGCGTGTTGACTGTCTTGTTCATGTCGCGGGATTGTTGACTCGGCGGGGGCAACTGTCCAGTATGATTTACAGTTCAGGTGTAACCCTGGCGTTACACTGTTTCCGCAGAAAATCCCGTGAAAGGGGCGGCTATGGCACTGGAAACTCGGATCGAAGCGGCGATTGCGGAAGCCATCGCCATGGGGCAGGGCGGCGATTGCGCCGGGGGGTGCGTCGCTCCGCCGCGGCTTGCATCGGCTCTGCATTACGCGGTCACGCCCGGTGGCGCGCGGATTCGCCCCACGATCCTGCTGAGCGTGGCGATGGCCTGCGGCGACGACAGGCCGGTGCTGTCGAATGCCGCCGCCGCCGCGCTGGAGCTGATCCATTGCGCCAGTCTGGTGCATGACGATCTGCCCAGCTTTGACGATGCCGACACTCGCCGCGGCAAGCCCACGGTGCATCTGGCCTATAACGAACCGCTGGCCGTGCTGGCAGGCGACAGCCTGATCGTGCTGGCCTTCGACGTGCTGGCCAAGGCCGCCGAGCAAGACCCGCGGCGCGGGCTGGCGCTGATCCGCTCGCTGGCCTGCCGCACCGGCATGCCGATGGGCATTTGCGCCGGGCAGGGCTGGGAAAGCGAGGCCGAGGTCAACCTGTCGGCCTATCATCAGGCGAAAACGGGCGCGCTGTTCATTGCGGCCACGCAGATGGGCGCGATTGCCGCCGGGCAGGAGCCCGAGCCGTGGACGGAACTCGGCGCCCGTATCGGCGAGGCGTTCCAGGTCGCCGACGACCTGCGCGACGCGCTTTATGATGCCGACACGCTGGGCAAACCCGCGGGCCAGGATGAGGCGCACGCCCGCCCCTCGGCTGTTACCGAATTTGGCGTGCAGGGGGCGATCCGGCACCTGCGCGATATTCTGTCGGGCGCGATTGCCTCGATCCCGTCTTGCCCCGGCGAGGCGATGCTGGCCGAAATGGTGCGCCGCACCGCCGAGCGTATGACACCGGTTGCGCCCTCGACCTCGTCGAAGGTCGCGGGCTGAGATGACCGACAGCGCCGCGCCCGCAGTCGCGCCGACCCTTAGGGGGCGGCTGAACCGGCTGATCGGTTCGCCCCGGTTTCAGGCCCTGATCGCCCGGACGCCGGGCTTGCGTCGGATCAGCCGATCCGAAGGCGTTGCGATGTTCGATCTGATTTCGGGTTTCGTGCAAAGCCAGTCCTTGCTCGCGCTGGTCGAGTTGCGGGTGCTGCACCGGCTGGTCGATACCCCGGCCGCCCCTGCCGCGCTGGCCGCCGATTGCGGGCTGACCGAACGCCGGATGGCGATTCTGTTGCAGGCGGGCGCCGCGCTGGGGCTGTTGAAGCGTCAACGCGACGGGCGCTTTGCGCTGGCGCAACGCGGCGCGGCCTTTCTCGGCGTGCCGGGGCTGGAGGCGATGGTGCGCCACCACGCGGTTCTGTACAAGGATCTGGCCGATCCGGTCGCCTTTCTGAAGGGTGAAACAGACCCTGGGCTGGCCCAATTCTGGCCCTATGTCTTTGGCGCGGCGGGCGCAGCCGACCCTGAGGTGGTCGCGACATACTCCAACCTTATGGCCGACAGTCAGGCGCTGGTCGCCGCCGACACGCTGGCGCAAGTCGATTTCCGCGGCATCACGCATCTGATGGATGTGGGCGGCGGCACCGGGGCGTTTCTGGCCGCGGTGGGGCAGGCGCATCCGGCGATCCGGCTTAGCCTGTTCGATCTGCCGGTGGTGGTTGAAGGCGCCACTGCGCGCTTTGCCGCGGCGGGGCTGTCGGATCGGGCGACGATTCACCCGGGCAGTTTCCGCGATGATGATCTGCCGCGGGGTGCCGATGCGATCAGCCTTGTGCGGGTGCTGTTTGATCATTCCGACGAAACGGTTGCGGCGCTGCTGAAGCGGGTTTTTGCCGCACTGCCGCCGGGTGGTCGCGTCATCGTGTCCGAGACGATGTCTGGCGGTGCGCATCCCGACCGCACAACCGATGTTTATTTTGCCTTTTACACCGCTGCCATGCGCACCGGACGGGTGCGCTCGGCTGACGAAATCGCGGCGCTTCTGGCGGCGGCCGGGTTTGAAAACGTCCGCGCCCGTTGGGGCTATCGGCCCTTCATCGCCAGCTTTGTGACCGCCCGCAAGCCGGGCATGCAGGCCGCGGCGTGATCTGGCGCGACAGCATGGCATCTGCAGACATGTCTATTTTGATTGACAGTCGGGTCTGTAAGTTTAATGTTACACATGTCGCCGGAAGGGTCGGATCGAGTCCCTGTCGGAATCGGGCACAGCCCCCGCAAAGCTGAGGAGAGCGTCGTGGAAACCACCGCCGTCATCTTGTCCGGGCCAAGGCAGATCGGGGTCGAGTCCCTGTCGCTGATTGCGCCGGGGTCAGGTGATCTGGTGGTGGAAATCGCGCATTCCGGTATCTCGACGGGCACCGAAAAGCTGTTCTGGTCGGGCACAATGCCGCCGTTTCCGGGTATGGGCTATCCGCTGGTGCCGGGCTATGAGGCCGAGGGTGTGGTGATCGAGGCTGGCCCCGAAACCGGGTTCAAGGTTGGCGAGCGGGTCTTTGTGCCGGGCGCCAACTGCTTCAAGCCGCGCGCCGATGGGCCGGTGTTTGGCCTCTTTGGCGGCGCCTCGCATCATCTGGTCACGGCGGCCTCGCGGGTGACGCGGATCGACGCGGGTATGGGTGCCGAGGGCGCGCTGCTGGCGCTGGCCGCCACCGCGCGCCATGCGATCACCGGTTTTGACAAGGCGCTGCCCGATCTGATCGTGGGGCATGGTGTGCTGGGCCGGTTGCTGGCGCGGCTGACCATTGCTGCGGGCGCCCCCGCGCCGACCGTGTGGGAGGTGAACCCCGCGCGGATGGGCGGCGCCACTGGCTATGAGGTGGTTCACCCCGATGCCGACCCGCGCCGCGACTACCGTGCAATCTATGATGCCTCGGGCGACGTGAGGCTGATCGATACGCTGATTGGCCGCATCGCCAAGGGTGGCGAGGTTGTGCTGGCTGGGTTCTACACCGCCCCGATTTCGTTTTCTTTCACGCCCGCCTTCCTGAAAGAGGCGCGGCTGCGCATCGCCGCCGAATGGGCGCCCGAGGACCTGATCGCGACCCGCGCGCTGATCGAGGCGGGCGCCTTGTCGCTGGCGGGCCTTGTGACCCATTGCCGCCCTGCGCAAGACGCGGCTGCGGCCTATGAGACGGCGTTCAACGACCCTGAATGCCTCAAGATGATCCTCGACTGGAAGGCCGCCGCATGACGCTCGATGTTCCCAACCTCAAAGACTTCGACCAGCGTCTGCGCGACGAGGCCAACGAGGAGCCTTCGCTGGAAATCCCGCAGGATCCGCCCTCGAAAAAGACCCAGATCATCGCGATCTATGGCAAGGGTGGCATCGGCAAATCGTTCACGCTGGCCAACCTCAGCCATATGATGGCTGAAATGGGCAAGCGTGTGCTGCTGATCGGCTGCGACCCGAAATCCGACACCACGTCGCTGCTGTTTGGCGGCAAGGCTACCCCCACGATCATCGAAACCTCGACCCGCAAGAAACTGGCGGGCGAAGAGGTCAAGATCGGGGATGTCTGTTTCAAAAGCGGCGGCGTCTATGCGATGGAGCTGGGCGGGCCCGAAGTGGGCCGCGGCTGCGGCGGGCGCGGCATCATCCATGGCTTTGAGCTGCTGGAAAAGCTGGGCTTTCACGACTGGGATTTTGACTATGTGCTGCTCGATTTTCTGGGTGACGTGGTCTGCGGCGGCTTTGGCCTGCCGATCGCCCGCGACATGGCGCAAAAGGTGATCCTGGTCGGCTCGAACGACTTGCAATCGCTTTATGTGGCCAACAACGTCTGCTCGGCGGTGGAATATTTCCGCAAGCTGGGCGGTAACGTGGGCGTTGCGGGGCTGGTCATCAACAAGGACGATGGCACCGGCGAGGCGCAGGCATTCGCCGCCGCCGCCGGCATCCCGGTTCTGGCCGCGATCCCGCAAGACGAGGAACTGCGCCGCAAATCGGCCAACTATCAGATCGTCGGCACTCATGCCGGGTCGTGGGGCGCGCTGTTCGAACAACTGGCCCAGAACGTGGCCGAGGCGCCGCCGCTGCGGCCCCGCCCGCTCAGCCAGGATGGGCTGCTGGCGCTGTTCTCGGCCTCGGAAACCGGCGCCGACGTGGTGCTGGAACCCGCGACCGACGCCGATATGCGCGGCAAGAATGTGGCCGTCAAAGCCTCGCTGGAAGTGGTTTACGACGATGTTTGACTTTGACGAACTGCGCAAATGGGATGAAGGGCTGGCGGCGCTGGCCCGCCGCCGCGCCCCCGCGCAGGAGGACCGGAAATGACCGGCGAGGTGCGCTATGACGCGGCCCATGAGGCCGAGGTAACGGTGGAGGATGCGACTTCCGCTGCAACCTGCGCCACGCCTGGCGCCGATGGGCTGGGCTGCCACTCGCAGGCCGAAATGGCGGCGGCGGCAACGGCCGCGGGCAATGGCGATCTGATCGAACGGTTTCGCGCCGATTATCCGCAAGGCCCGCATGACAAGCCGCAAAGCATGTGCCCCGCCTTTGGCAGCCTGCGCGTGGGGCTGCGGATGCGCCGTGTAGCCACCGTGCTGTCGGGCTCGGCCTGCTGCGTCTATGGCCTGTCTTTCGTCAGCCATTTCTATGGCGCGCGCCGGTCGGTGGGCTATGTGCCCTTCAATTCGGAATCGCTGGTCACCGGCAAGCTGTTCGAAGATATCCGCGACGCGGTTCACCAATTGGCTGATCCCGACCGTTATGATGCGGTTGTTGTGACGAACCTGTGCGTGCCCACCGCCTCGGGTGTGCCGCTGCGGCTGTTGCCGCGCGAAATCAACGGGGTGCGCATCATCGGTATCGACGTGCCTGGCTTTGGCGTGCCCACCCATGCCGAGGCCAAGGATGTGCTGGCCGGGGCAATGCTGAACTATGCCCGGCTTGAGGCCGAGGCGGGGCCAGTGGCCGCGCCGCTGGCGGGGCGGTCGGACCGCCCCACCGTCACGCTGCTGGGCGAGATGTTTCCGGCCGATCCGATGATGATCGGGGCATTGCTGGCGCCCCTGGGGCTGGCTGCGGGGCCGGTTGTGCCGACGCGCGAATGGCGCGAACTTTACGCCGCGCTTGATTGCGGCGCGGTGGCGGCGATCCATCCGTTTTACACCGCCTCTATCCGCGAGTTTCAGGCGGCAGGCCGCCCGGTGATCGGCTCCGCGCCGGTCGGGCTCGATGGCACGGCGGCCTGGCTGAAAGCCGTGGGTGATGCCTTTGGCATTCCCGCCGAGCAGGTGGCCGCCGCGCAAAACGCCTTTTTGCCCGCGATCAAGGCCGCTTATGCGCAGGTTCCGATCAAGGGCACCATCACGCTGTCGGGCTATGAAGGCTCGGAACTGCTGGTGGCGCGTCTGCTGATCGAAAGCGGCGCGAATGTGCCCTATGTCGGCACTGCGACGGGCCGCACCGAATGGTCAGCCGCAGATCGCGACTGGCTGGAATCGCGCGGTGTGGTGGTGAAATACCGCGCCTCGCTGGAGGATGATCTGTCCGCCATGGAGGCGATCCGCCCCGATCTGGCCATCGGCACCACGCCCGTGGTCCAGAAGGCCAAGGCGATGGGCATTCCGGCGCTTTACTTCACCAACCTCATCTCGGCCCGGCCGCTGATGGGGCCGGCGGGGGCGGGCAGCCTGGGGCAGGTGGTGAACACCGCGATTGCGGGCAAGTCCCGGATGGACGGCATGAAAGCCTTTTTTGAAGGCGTGGGTGAGGGCGATACGGCGGGCATCTGGGAAGGCGCACCGAACCTGCGCCCCGATTTCCGCGCCATCCACCAGAAAAAACTCGACAAGGCGGCCCGCGCCGCCAAGGCCGAGGAGATGATCTGATGAGCTTGATCCTAGATCACGACCGGGCAGGGGGCTATTGGGGCGCGGTTTATGCGTTCTGCGCCGTGAAGGGCCTCCAGGTGGTTATCGATGGCCCCGTGGGCTGCGAAAACCTGCCGGTTACCTCGGTGCTGCACTATACCGACGCGCTGCCGCCCCATGAGCTGCCCATCGTCGTCACCGGCCTGGGCGAGGAAGAGCTGGGCCGCGACGGCACCGAGGGGGCCATGTGGCGCGCCTGGAAAACGCTTGATCCGGCGCTGCCTGCTGTGGTGGTCACAGGCTCGATCGCCGAGATGATCGGCGGCGGCGTGACCCCGATGGGCACCAACATCCAGCGGTTTCTGCCACGCACCATCGATGAAGATCAGTGGGAAGCCGCAGATCGCGCGATGACCTGGATTTTCACCGAATTCGGCATGACCAAGGGTCGGATGCCACGTGAAAACCCGCGCCCCGAAGGCGCCAAGCCGCGGGTCAACATCCTTGGGCCGATGTATGGCGTGTTCAACATGGCGTCGGACCTGCACGAGATCCGGCGACTGGTCGAGGGGATTGGGGCCGAGGTCAACATGGTGATGCCGCTCGGTGCCCATGTCGCCGAAATGCGCCATCTGGTAGATGCCGATGTGAACATCGTCATGTATCGCGAATTCGGCCGCGGTTTGGCAGAAGTGTTGGGCAAGCCCTATCTTCAGGCGCCAATCGGGCTTGATTCGACGACAAAATTCCTGCGCAAGCTGGGTGAGATACTTGGGCTGGACCCGGAACCCTTCATTGCGCGTGAAAAACACTCGACACTGAAGCCGTTGTGGGACCTGTGGCGATCCGTCACGCAAGACTTTTTTGCCACCGCATCTTTCGGCATCGTTGCCACCGATACCTATGCAAGGGGTATCCGCAACTACCTCGAAGGCGACTTGGGTCTGCCCTGCGCCTTCGCTGTTTCGCGCAAAAGAGGCGAGAAAACAAATAACGAATCCGTGCGTTCCGCGTTACGCAAGTATCGCCCGCTGATCGTCATGGGGTCGATCAACGAGAAGATTTACCTTGCAGAACTGAAGGGTGGCCACGGCCCGCAGCCTGCTTTCATCCCCGCTTCGTTCCCCGGCGCGGCGATCCGCCGCGCTACCGGAACGCCCATGATGGGCTATGCAGGGGCAGTATGGTTGTTGCAGGAAGTGTGTAACGGGTTGTTCGATGCCCTGTTCCATATCCTGCCTTTGGGGACCGAGATGGACAGTGCCGCCGCCACTCCGACTACGTTGCGCCGGGATTTTCCGTGGGATGCCGATGCGCAGGCCGAGCTGGACCGCATCGTTGCCGAACATCCGATCCTGACCCGTATCAGCGCCGCGCGGGCTTTGCGCGATGCCGCCGAAAAAGCGGCTCTGGAATCGGGTGCCGAGCGGGTTGTGAAAGAAACCGTCGAGGCTCTGCGTGGGCCTGGCTTTGATATGACCAAGGGAGAGACAGCATGACCAATCATGGCGTCGACACTCCGAAGGGGCGCTGCCATCGCGCGTCGCGGGCGGAGTACAAGGTGTTCTTCACCTTGATCTTCATGCTCGCGCTGCCGTTTGCCATTCTTGGCTGGGCTGCGGCCCCGCTGCTGCGTGGTGGCTTCCCGTCCCAGGGCCCGATCGCCCGCGCCCTCGAAGAGGCCGGCTCGATCACGCCGATGATTTTCCTCGCCTGACCAGGCGAGATCGCAGAATTCGCCGCCCGGTTGGGTGGTGGAATTTCGGAAGGGCATTCCGCCCGACCGTAAACCCGGCCGCGGGGTGCGCGGCTTCAGTCTGACGATCCGGAGGATAATATGGCTGACAAAGACCTGAGCTTCACGGGGCTCACCGACCAGCAGGCTCAAGAACTGCATTCCGTGTACCTGCAAGGCATGTGGCTGTTCATCTCGGTGGCCATCGTTGCGCACCTGGCCGTCTTCATCTGGCGTCCGTGGCTCTAAGGGGGATCTGGACATGAGCAAGTTCTACAAAATCTGGCTGATCTTCGATCCGCGTCGCGTGTTCGTCGCTCAAGGCGTGTTCCTGTTCCTGCTGGCGGTGATGATTCACCTGATGCTGCTCAGCAACCCGGGCTTCAACTGGCTGGACATTTCCGGCGTGAAGTACGAGCGCGTGGCTGCCGAATAAGGCAGGCCCTCGCTGTCGCGGGCGGCTCAGGTCGCCCGCGACACCTAGAAATTCGGCATCGATGGTCCCCGAGCACTAGCGCTTCGGGCCGACAGAAAGCGGAGAGAGAAGCATGGCATTGCTCAGCTTCGAACGAAAATACCGCGTGCCGGGCGGCACGCTGATCGGCGGGAACCTGTTTGACTTCTGGGTCGGCCCTTTCTACGTCGGCTTCTTTGGGGTCACTTCAGTATTCTTTGCGGCCCTGGGCACCTTGATGATCCTCTGGGGGGCATCGCTGGGTGATACCTGGAACCCCCTCCTGATCTCGATCAACCCGCCCCCTCTTGAATACGGTCTTGGCGCGGCGCCGCTGCGCGAAGGTGGAATCTGGCAGGTCGTCACGCTGTGCGCGATTGGCGCCTTCGTAAGCTGGGCTATGCGCGAAGTGGAGATCTGCCGCAAACTCGGCATCGGTCTTCACATCCCGTTCGCCTTCAGCTTTGCGATCTTCGCCTACATCACTCTGGTTGTTATCCGTCCGGCGCTGATGGGCGCCTGGGGGCATGGCTTCCAGTATGGTGTCTTCACCCACCTCGAATGGGTGAACAACGTGGGTTACCAATACGGCAACTTCCACTACAACCCGCTGCACATGCTGGGTATCAGCCTGTTCTTCACGACCACGCTAGCGCTTGGTCTGCACGGGGCTCTGATCCTCTCGGCCGCCAACCCAGAAACGGGCAAGGAAATGCGCACTCCGGACCACGAAGACACGTTCTTCCGCGATCTGGTCGGCTATTCGGTCGGGACGCTGGGTATCCACCGTCTGGGTCTGCTGCTTGCCCTGAACGCCGCCTTCTGGAGCGCCATGTGTATCTTGGCTTCGGGCACCGTTTGGTTCGATCAGTGGGTGTTCTGGTGGGATTGGTGGTACAACCTGCCGTTCTGGGCCGATCTGTGAACGGAGGGATGACAAATGGCTGAATATCAAAACATCTTCACTCAGGTTCAAGTCGCCGGCAAACCCGAACTGGGTATGGTCGAAGGCGTGAACCTCGAGAACCGGACCACAGGCACCACCAACTGGCCGATCCTCGGCTGGTTCGGCAACGCCCAGCTTGGCCCGATCTATCTGGGTACGCTGGGCACCATGTCCCTGATCTTCGGGGCCTTCTGGTTCTTCCTGGTGGGCGTCTCGTTCATCATCCAGGCCGATTACAGCCCCGCGTTGTTCCTGCGCGAGCTGTTCCGTGCGGGTCTGTTCCCGCCGGCGCCGGAATACGGGCTGAGCCTGTCGGCTCCGCTGATGGAAGGCGGACTGTGGCTGATCGCATCGTTCTTCCTGATGCTGTCGGTTCTGCTGTGGTGGGCGCGCACCTACAAACGTGCCGCTGACCTCGGCATGGGCAAGCACACCGCCTGGGCCTTTGCGGGCGCTCTGTGGCTGATGTTCGTTCTGAGCTTCTTCCGTCCGATCCTGATGGGGTCGTGGTCGGAGGCGGTTCCCTACGGCATCTTCCCGCACCTGGACTGGACCAACAATTTCTCACTGACCCACGGCAACCTGTTCTACAACCCGTTCCACGGTCTTTCGATCGCGTTCCTCTACGGGTCGACCATGCTGTTCGCCATGCACGGTGCCACCATTCTGGCGGTGTCGCGTCTGGGCGGCGAGCGCGAACTGGAACAGATCGTTGACCGCGGCACCGCGGCCGAACGTGCGGCGCTGTTCTGGCGCTGGACGATGGGCTTCAACGCCACGATGGAAGGTATCCACCGTTGGGGTTGGTGGTTCGCGGTTCTGACCCCGGTTACCGGCGGTATCGGCATCCTGCTCTCGGGCACCGTTGTCGAAGACTGGTCGGTCTGGGCTCAGGTGCACGGCTACAAAGCGCTGAACTGAGAGGAGAGCTGATCATGGCTGAGAAGCATTATCTGGACGGCGCGACCAAAGTCGGCATGGCTACCATGGGTGCCGCGGCGATGGGCAAGGGGATGGGGATCACCGCTGTGGTGTTCTTCGGGACCGTGTTCTTCGTGGTTGCGCTCGCCTTCATCGGGCAGTTCCTGCCGGACCGGTCGCGTGAGGCGCCCTATCCGAACACCATCTTCCAGGTCAACGACATCGACGGGACGGTTGACGGCAAATACACGCGGTTCGCGAACTAAACCTTGGTTCCTGCGGTCGGGTCTGACCCGATCCGCTTGCCAGAGTTGGGGCGGTCCGACAAAGGTCCGCCCCGACCCAAGAAGGCGCCCAAGGGCGCCTTTTTTCGTTTTTGCGGCCCTTTGGCCCGTCGGGCCTTGACGCGGGGGGGGCGGGTGTCGTGTCTTCGCGGGGCAGCCTTACGCCTTCGGAGAACATCCATGACCACTTCCGCCACACCGACGCTGGACCGGATCAGCGGCCCCGCCGATCTGCGCGCCCTGTCGGATGCCGATCTGACGCGGCTTGCCGACGAACTGCGCCAGGAGGTGATCGAGGCCGTCAGCCGGACCGGCGGGCATCTGGGTTCCTCGCTGGGTGTGGTAGAGTTGACGGTGGCGCTGCATGCTGTCTTCAACACGCCCGCTGACAAGCTGATCTGGGATGTGGGCCATCAATGCTATCCGCACAAGATTCTGACGGGGCGGCGCGCGCAGATGGGCAGCCTGCGGCAGGGCGGCGGAATTTCGGGCTTCACCAAGCGATCCGAAAGTGATTTTGACCCGTTCGGGGCGGCGCACAGTTCCACCTCGATCTCGGCGGCGCTGGGGTTTGTCATGGGACGCGAGCTGGGCCGCCCCACCGGCGATGCAATCGCCGTCATCGGGGATGGGTCGATCACGGCGGGCATGGCCTATGAGGCGATGAACCACGCAGGCGACCTGCGCAAACGGCTGTTCGTCATCCTGAACGACAATGAAATGTCGATCGCCCCGCCGGTGGGTGCGATGTCGCAATATCTGGAACGGCTGGGCGAGGCGCTGCCACTGGCCACGCTGAAACAGGTGGCTGACGGGGTCGAGGCGGTGTTGCCCGACCGGCTGCGCGAAGGCGCGCGGCGCGCGCGGCGGTTGGTGACGGGGATGCCGGGCGGCGCCACATTGTTCGAGGAACTGGGCTTTACCTATATCGGCCCGGTCAACGGCCATGACATGCCGGAATTGCTGGCCACCCTGCGCGCCGCGCGTGCCCGCGCCGAGGGGCCGGTGCTGGTTCATGTTCAGACGGTAAAGGGCAAGGGCTATGCGCCGGCCGAGGCCGCTCCCGACAAATATCATGGCGTGGGCAAGTTCGATGTGGCCACCGGCCAGCTTGCGGCGTCGAAATCGAATGCGCCGAGCTATACCACCGTTTTCGGAACCACCCTGACCGACGAGGCGGCGCGCGATAGTGACATCGTGGCGGTCACCGCTGCGATGCCCTCGGGCACCGGGCTGGACATTATGGCGGCGCGGTTTCCGGCGCGGGTGTTTGACGTGGGCATCGCCGAACAGCATGGCGTTACCTTTGCCGCGGCGATGGCTGCCACGGGACTGAAACCCTTTGTGGCGATCTATTCCACCTTTTTGCAACGCGGCTATGACCAGATCGTGCATGATGTGGCGTTGCAGGGCTTGCCGGTGCGCTTTGCCATCGACCGCGCGGGGCTGGTTGGGCAAGACGGGGCGACCCATGCGGGCGTTTTCGACATCGCCTTTCTGGCCAACCTGCCCGGTTTCACCGTCATGGCCGCGGCCGACGAGGCAGATCTGATGCATATGGTGGCGACCGCCGTCGCCCATGACGAAGGCCCCATCGCCTTTCGCTACCCGCGCGGCGAGGGGCGCGGGGTGGAAATGCCCGCGCGGGGGGCGGTTCTGCCCATCGGCAAGGGCCGCGTGATGCGCGAGGGCACGGATGTTGCGATTCTCAGCCTTGGTGCGCATCTGGCCGAATGCCTCGCCGCCGCCGATCTGCTGGCGGCCGAGGGCATCAGCGCCACAGTGGCGGATGCGCGTTTTGCCCGACCGCTCGATACCGATCTGATCGGGCAACTGGTGGATCATCACGGCGCGCTGATCACGGTCGAACAGGGTGCAACGGGTGGCTTTGGCGCGCAGGTGCTGCACCATCTGGCCAATGGTGGCGCGCTGGATCGTGGGCTTGCGATCCGCACCATCACGCTGCCTGACCGCTTTATCGAACAGGCCAGCCCGGCGCAGATGTATGCCGATGCCGGCATGACCGCCGCCGATATTGCGCGTATCGCCGCAGCGGCAAGCCCACGCCGGTCGGGCGGGGCGCGCGGTTGACCCAAGGCGCGCATCGGCTATCCTGCCGGACCAACAAGGCAGGGGCAGGCCGATGACGGCGCTATCGGAATATCAACGGCTTGAGGCGCCGGGCCTGTGGCGCGATGCGCCCGAGGCCCGTCGGCAAGATGTCATCGTTTCGTTCGGTGATGCGACGCTGATCATCTCGGATGCGCGCGGGGTGCGCGCGCTGGCGCATTGGTCGCTGCCCGCCACGATCCGGCTGAACCCCGGCAGGCGCCCGGCGATCTATGCCCCCAGCCCCGATCCCGGCGAAGAGCTGGAACTGGACGACGACACCATGATCGCCGCGATCGAAAAGGTTCATGCGGTGCTGGAGGCGCGGCGCCCGCATCCGGGGCGGCTGCGCACGGTCCTGTTGGGCGGCGCGCTGGCATTGGTGCTGGGGCTGGGGGTGTTCTGGATGCCCGGCGCGCTGATCGCGCATACTGCCGCCACCGCGCCCGAGGCCAACCGGGTCGAGATCGGACGCGCGGTGCTGGCCGAGTTGTCTACGTTGTCTGGCGCGCCCTGTCGCTCTGCGGGCAGTGGCGCGGCGCTGGTGCGGCTTTCGGATCGGCTGCTGGGGCAGGGTGGCCAGATCGTGGTGCTGCCCGAGGCGCTGGAGGGCGCGCGCAGCCTGCCGGGGCGGATGCTGGTGGTGGGTCGCACGCTGATCGAACAGCACGACAGCGCCGATGTGCTGGCCGGCCATGTTCTGGCCGCCGATCTGGCCACCGCAGACCATGACCCGCTGCTGAAGGTGCTGCGCTGGGCCGGGTTTCGGGCCAGTTTCCGGTTGCTGACCACGGGCAGCCTGCCCGAAGGTGCGCTGGATGGCTATGGTGCCGCTTTGCTGAAAGACGCTGCTCCGCGCCCCGCGGACGAGCCGCTTTTGGCGCGGTTTCAGGCAGTGGGTGTGCCATCTTCGCCTTATGCTTGGGCGATTGACCCCAGCGGCGAGTCCGTGCTGGGGCTGATCGAGGCTGATCCCTTTGCCAACCGCCCCGCACCGGCCCCCCTCGTGCCCGATGGCGACTGGGTGGCGTTGCAGGGCATCTGCGGCGGCTAACCCCTATTTGGTGCCAAACATCCGGTCGCCCGCATCGCCCAGACCGGGCACGATATAGCCGTGCTCGTTCAGGAAATGGTCTACCGCTGCGGTGACGATGGGCACATCGGGGTGCGCTTCGGCCATCCGTTCGATGCCCTCGGGCGCTGCCAGCAGGCACAGGAAGCGGATGTTTTTCGCGCCCTTTTCCTTCAGCAGGTCGATGGCCGCAACCGAGGAATTGCCGGTGGCCAGCATCGGATCGACCACGATCACCATGCGGTCTTCCAACTCTGACGGCACCTTGCAGTAATACTGCACCGGCTTCAGCGTTTCGGGGTCACGGTAAAGCCCGATAAATCCCACGCGCGCCGCGGGAATCAATTCCAGAATCCCGTCCAGCAACCCGTTGCCCGCCCGCAAGATCGAGATCAGCGCAAGCTTCTTGCCGTCCAGCGCGGGGGCCTCCATCTCGCACAGGGGGGTTTCGATCCAGCGCGTGGTCATTTCCAGCCCGCGCGTCACCTCATAGGCCAGCAGCAGGCTGATCTCGCGCAGCAGGCGGCGGAAGCCTGCGGTCGAGGTGTCTTTCTCGCGCATCAGGGTCAACTTGTGCTGCACCAGCGGGTGATCGACCACGGTCAGATGCTTGGTCATCGGATGTCTCCTGTTTTCGGTGTTCTGGTGGCGCGGTCACACAAAGCTGTGGCCTGCGCCGCGTTCGTGCAGCCCCAGATGCGCCGCCACCGAGGCGCCGACATCGGCATAGCCCACCTGCCCGATGGCGCGGGGGCCAAGGCCCCAGCCCAGCACAGGCACCCGTTCGCGGGTATGGTCGGTGCCGCTCCATGTCGGGTCGTTGCCATGATCGGCGGTGAAAATTGCCAGATCGCCGGGCCGCAGCCGGGCCATAAACTGCCCCGCGGCGGTGTCGAACCATTCCAGCGCGCGGGCGTAGCCCGCAACGTCGCGGCGGTGGCCATAAAGGCTGTCAAATTCGACAAAATTGGCAAAAGTCAACGATCCCGGCTCTGCTGCGTCGGCAAGGCGCAAAAGATGTTGGAAAAGTGCAAGATCGTTTTGCCCCTTGTGCAGAGCGCCGATGCCCCTGCCGGAAAAGATATCGCCGATCTTGCCCACCGCATGGGTGGCCCGGCCCGCCGCGGCGGCCCAATCCAGCAGCGTGGGGGCGGGGGGGGCGGATGGCATAATCGTGGCGGTTCGGGGTGCGGGCAAACTGGCCCGGCGCCCCGGTAAAGGGCCGCGCGATCACCCGCCCCACGCGCATCGCATGAAGCCGGGGCGCCAGCGCGCGGCACAGGTCCAGCAGACGGCCCAGCCCGAACGCCTCTTCATGCGCGGCGATCTGCAGGACGCTGTCGGCAGAGGTGTAGCAGATTGGCCAGCCGGTGCGCAGATGCTCGGCCCCCATGTCTTCGATGATGGTCACCCCCGAGGCATGGCAGTTGCCAAGGATGCCCGCAGTGCCCGCCAGTCGGGCGATCTCGGCGCTCAGGTCGGCGGAAAAGGCGGGCACGGTTTTCGGGAAATAGGTCCAGTCCCACGGAACCGGAACACCCGCCAGTTCCCAATGACCCGAGGGCGTGTCCTTGCCGTTTGACACCTCGCTGGCCGCGCCCCACAGCCCCTGCGGTTCGGCGCCCAGCCCCGGCGCGGCTGTGCCCGAGGCAAGCCTTACCGCCGCCCCCAGCCCCAGCGCGTCCAGCACCGGCATGCGCAGCGGCCCGCTGCGGCCCTGTTCGGCCTGACCCGCAGCGCAGGCCTGCGCAATATGGGCCAGCGTATTGGCGCCGGTGTCGGGGCGCCCGTCGTTGAAGAACGCCGCCGCATCGGGGGCGCCGCCAACGCCCACGCTGTCCATCACGATCAGAAAGGCGCGCGGCATCAGGCGACCCTTTCGAGGATCAGGTCGGGTTCGGGCGGCGCGGTGTCGTCCAGCCGATAGGCGGCCAGCACGGCGGCCACCGCCGCCTCGGCATCGGCCTCGGTTGCGGCGTGAACCAGCGCCAGTGGCTCGCCGCTTGCGCAGTCTTGCCCGATGGCGGCCAGATCGGCCAGCCCGACCGACGGGTTGATCCGGTCGGTGCCGACCAGCCGCCCGCCGCCTAGCCGCACCACCGCGTGTCCCAGCGCCTCGGCGTCGATTGCGGCCACATAGCCCGCGCGGGGGCAGGGCACCGGGCGCAGCACGGGGGCTGCTGGCAGGCGATCGGGGAACCGCTCCACAAAATCGGCAGGCCCGCCCAGCGCTGTGACCATCCGCCCGAAGGTTTCGGCGGCGCGTCCGGTTTCCAGCGCCTCGTCGATCATGTCGCTGCCTGCTGCCACATCGGGCGCCAGCCCCGCCAGCGCCAGCGCCTCGCCCCCCAGCGCCGTGGTCACATCCCACAGCGCCTCGCTGACGCGGCTGCCGGTCAGGGTTTCCAGCACCTCGATCACCTCCAGCGTATTGCCGGCGCAATGGCCTAGCGGCTGGCTCATGTCGGTGACCAGCGCCACCGTTCGGCAGCCCGCGCCATTGGCTGTATCCACCAGTGCGCGGGCCAGCGCCAGCGCATCCTCGGCCGTCTTCATGAAGGCGCCCGAGCCGCATTTGACATCCAGCGCCAAAACCTCCAGCCCCGCTGCCAGCTTTTTCGACAGGATCGAGGCGGTGATCAGGTCGATGCTTTCCACCGTGCCGGAGATGTCGCGGATGCCATAAAGGCGACGGTCGGCGGGCGCGATTTCGCCGGTGGCGCCAACGATGGCACAGCCCACCTCGGCCACCACGGCGCGCAGGCGACTGGCATCGGGAAGCGCCGAATAGCCGGGGATCGCCTCCATCTTGTCAAGCGTGCCGCCGGTATGGCCCAGCCCGCGCCCCGAGATCATCGGCACATAGGCCCCGCAAGCCGCCAGCGCCGGCGCCAGCAAGAGCGAGACCGAGTCGCCGATGCCCCCGGTGGAATGCTTGTCCACCACCGGCCCCGGCAGATCCCAGGTCAGCACCTGCCCCGAATCGCGCATCGCCTGCGTCAGCGCCACACGGCCCGCAGGCCCGATGCCGCGCAACAGCACCGCCATCGCAAAGGCCCCCGCCTGCGCATCGCTGACCGCGCCCGAGGCAAGGCCCTGCGCGAACCACTGCGCCTGCGCCGCGTTCAGCCCCGCCCCGTCACGGACGGCGGCGATGATGGCGCGCGCATCCAGACTGCGCGGTTGCATCAGGCCCGGTCCATGTGGCTGGCGTCAAATCGGCCGGGCAACAGGTCGCCGATTGTGGTGGTGGTCTGCTGGCCGTCCACGGTGGCCAGCGTCACCGGCACGTCATGGCGACCAAACTCGGCCAGTTTCTGGCGGCAGCCGCCGCAGGGCGGCACCGGGGCGGGGCTGTCGGCGATTACGCAGACCTCGATGATCTCGGTCTCGCCCGCAGCGACCATGGCGGCAATCGCGCCCGCTTCGGCGCAGGTGCCTTCGGGGAAGGCCACGTTTTCCACATTGCAGCCGCGATAGACGGCGCCTGATCCGCCCCGGATCGCCGCCCCCACCTTGAACCGGGAATATGGGGCATAGGCGTTTTCGCGCACTTCGGATGCGGCAGAGATGAGGGACATGCAGACCTCCTGACTTTGCGTGATTCTGCGCCGAGCGCGGGCGCGATGCAAGCCGCAGCGCCCCGCCGGGCCTGCCCGCCGCGACCTGCCGACGCAGCGGCACGCCGATTGCGCTATCATTGCGAAGACGGAAGGTAACATTCTTGCGTCTGCCGGATGTGCGGCGTAACAAGCGGCAACTTCTAGGAGGAGGCATTCCATGGCATACCGCGACGTCTACGCCGAATGGCGGCAAGACCCCGAAGGGTTCTGGATGCGGGCCGCAGGCTCGATCGACTGGGTTAATCCGCCTTCCAAGGCGCTTTTTGCGGAAAAAGCCCCGCTTTACGAATGGTTTGCCGATGGCATGGTCAACACCTGCTGGAACGCGGTTGACCGTCATGTGCAGGCCGGACGCGGCGCGCAGATCGCCATCAAGCATGTCAGCCCGATCACCCATTCGACCAAGGGCATCACCTATGCCGATCTGCAACAGCGCGTGTCCAGCCTTGCCGGCGGGCTGCGCGCCAAGGGCGTTGAAAAGGGCGACCGGGTCATCATCTACATGCCGATGATCCCCGAGGCGCTGGAGGCGATGCTGGCCTGCGCCAGGCTGGGGGCGGTGCATTCGGTGGTGTTCGGCGGCTTTGCCGCGCACGAACTGGCTGTGCGGATTGACGATTGCAAGCCCAAGGCGATCATCGCGGCGTCCTGTGGGCTGGAGCCGGGGCGCGTGGTGCATTACAAGCCCCTGCTCGACAAGGCGATCGAGCAATCTGACCACAAGCCCGACTTTTGCGTGATCTTCCAGCGCGAGCAGGAAGTGGCCAAGCTGATCGAGGGCCGCGATGTGGCCTGGCACACCTTCCAGTATGGGGTGGAGCCTGCCGAATGTGTGCCGGTCGAGGGCAACCACCCGGCCTATATCCTCTATACCTCGGGCACCACGGGCGCACCCAAGGGCGTGGTGCGCCATACCGCGGGCCACCTGGTCGCCCTGAACTGGACGATGAAGGCGATCTACGACATCGACCCCGGCGACGTGTTCTGGGCCGCCTCCGACGTGGGCTGGGTCGTGGGTCACAGCTATATCTGCTATGCGCCGCTGATCGTGGGGGCCACCACCATCGTCTATGAAGGCAAACCCGTAGGCACGCCCGATGCGGGCGCTTTCTGGCGGGTAATTCAGAACTACAAAGTCAAATCCTTCTTCACGGCCCCGACCGCGTTGCGCGCCATCAAGCGCGAAGACCCCGAGGGCAAGCTGATGGGCGATTATAACCTGCGCAGCCTGAAGGCGCTTTATCTGGCCGGTGAACGCGCCGACCCCGATACCGTGCATTGGGCGCAGCGCCATCTGGGCGTGCCGGTTGTGGACCACTGGTGGCAGACCGAAACCGGCTGGGCCATCGCCGCGAACCCGCTGGGGATCGAGCAGTTGCCGACCAAGGTGGGCAGCCCCTCGGTGCCGATGCCGGGCTATGATGTACAGGTGCTGGATGAGGGCGGCCACCCGGTTGCGCCGGGCACGCTGGGCGCGATCGCGGTGAAGCTGCCCCTGCCGCCGGGCACCCTGCCCACGCTGTGGAATGCCGAGGCGCGGTTCCGCAAAAGTTATCTGGAGCATTTCCCCGGATATTATGAAACCGGCGATGCGGGCTACATGGATGAAGACGGTTATCTTTACATCATGGCGCGCACCGATGACGTGATCAACGTGGCGGGCCACCGGCTGAGCACGGGCGCGATGGAGGAGGTTCTGGCGGGGCACCCCGACGTGGCCGAATGCGCCGTGATCGGCATTTCCGACTCGCTCAAGGGGCAGGCGCCGCTGGGCTTTTTGTGCCTGAACAAGGGCTGCGACCGGCCGCATGCGCAGATCGTCAAGGAATGCGTGGCCCGCGTGCGCGATCAGATCGGTCCGGTGGCGGCGTTCAAGCTGGCCTGCGTGGTGGATCGGCTGCCCAAGACCCGCTCGGGCAAGATCTTGCGCGGCACCATGGTCAAGATCGCCGACGGGCAGGATTACAAGATGCCCGCCACCATCGACGATCCCGCGATTCTGGATGAGATCACTGTGGCGCTGAAGGCGCTGGGCCTGCCCGAGGCGAAATAACCGCGCTGAAGGCCGCAGACCATTCAACGCCCGCCGGTCCCCGGCGGGCGGTTCGTATCAGACGAATTGCTCGCGCATCAGCCGTTCTTCCAGCCCGTGACCGGGATCGAACAGGATGCGATGCGCCACCGCCGGTTCGGACCGGATTTCCACCCACAGCACCCGCTCGACCGAGCGCGAGTCGGCATCGGCCATGACCGGGCGCTTGTCGGGTTCCAGCACGTCAAAGCGCACCACCGCCGATTTCGGCAGGATTGCGCCGCGCCAGCGCCGGGGGCGGAACGGGGCGATGGCGGTCAGCGCCAACACTTCGGACCCGATCGGCAAAATCGGGCCATGCGCCGAATAGTTGTAGGCGGTCGATCCGGCGGGGGTGGACAGCAGAACCCCGTCTGCCATCAACTCCTCCATCCGCACGCGGCCATTTACGGTGATGCGCAGTTTGGCCGCCTGCGGCCCTGCGCGCAGCAGTGACACCTCGTTGATCGCCAGCGCCTCATGCACCTGCCCGCCGGGCGCGCCTGCGCGCATCGCCAGCGGATTGATCACTGCGGCCTCGGCGGCCTCGATCCGCTCGGGTAGCCGGTCCTCGGCATAATCGTTCATCAGGAAACCGACGGTGCCGCAGTTCATGCCGTAAACCGGCAGGCCCGACCGATCGTGCAGCGTGCCCAGCATGAACCCGTCGCCCCCCAGCGCCACGATCACGTCGGCATCGGCCACCGCAACCTGCCCATAGCGCGCCACCAGCCGCGCCATCGCCGTCTGTGCGGTGGGCGCCGTCGAGGCCGCGAAATGGATCTGTGCCGTCATGATGTCGTCCCCCTGCCGCCCAGTCTTTGCCCGCGGCTGCGCGAAACACAAGCACCGCCCCCCATGCCGTGCCAAATTGCCGTGAGGTCGCTTTGGGTTCTTCCTGCCCCCGCCGTTCTGCGGTAAACCGAGCCAAATTTCCTGCAGGAGACGCCCATGACCGCCCAGCGTGACGCCGGTTTTTTCACCGAACCGCTTGAAACCCGCGACCCCGAACTGTTCGGTGCGATCCGGTCCGAACTGGGCCGCCAGCGCGACGAGATCGAACTGATCGCATCGGAAAACATCGTCTCGGCCGCCGTGATGGAGGCGCAGGGTTCGGTGATGACCAACAAATACGCCGAGGGCTATCCGGGCAAGCGTTACTATGGTGGTTGCCAGTATGTGGACGTGGCGGAAAATCTGGCGATCGAACGCGCCAAGGCGCTGTTTGGCTGCGGCTTTGCCAACGTGCAGCCCAATTCCGGCAGCCAGGCGAACCAGGGCGTGTTCACCGCGCTTTTGAAACCGGGCGACATCATTCTGGGCATGAACCTTGCCTCGGGCGGGCACCTGACCCATGGCGCCAGCGTCAACCAGTCGGGCAAGTGGTTCAACGCCGTGCAATACGGTGTGCGCCAGCAAGACAACCTGATCGACTATGATCAGGTCGAGGCGCTGGCGGTCGAACATCAGCCGAAACTGATCATCGCGGGTGGCTCGGCCATTCCGCGCCAGATCGACTTTGCCCGATTCCGTGCCATCGCCGACAAGGTGGGTGCGCTGCTGATGGTGGACATGGCGCATTTTGCGGGTCTTGTGGCCGGCGGCGCGCATCCCTCGCCCTTCCCCCATGCCGACGTGGCCACCACCACCACGCACAAAACCCTGCGCGGCCCGCGCGGGGGCATGATCCTGACCAACAACGAAGAGATCGCGAAAAAGATCAACTCGGCCATTTTCCCCGGCATTCAGGGCGGCCCCCTGATGCATGTCATCGCCGCCAAGGCTGTGGCCTTTGGCGAGGCGCTGCGCCCCGAGTTCAAGGTTTACGCAGCCCAGGTCGTTGCGAACGCGCAGGCGCTGGCCGATGAGCTGATGAAGGGCGGGCTGGATATCGTCACCGGCGGCACCGATACGCATGTGATGCTGGTCGATCTGCGGCCCAAGGGCGTGAAGGGCAACGCGACGGAAAAGGCGCTGGGCCGGGCGCATATCACCTGCAACAAGAACGGCATCCCGTTTGACCCGGAAAAACCGATGGTCACCTCGGGCGTGCGTCTGGGCACCCCGGCGGGCACGACCCGCGGCTTTGGCGAGGCGGAATTCCGTGAAATCGCCCGGCTGATCGTTGAGGTTGTCGATGGTCTGGCCGCCAATGGCGAAGAGGGAAACGGTGCGGTCGAGGCTGCGGTCAAAGCCAAGGTAGAGGCGCTGTGCGCGCGCTTCCCGATCTATCCGGGGCTTTAAGGCATCACCTGAGCTTTGACGTGCAAGGTATTGAAACCGTGTAAAGGCCCCTGTGGGGCCTTTACAATTTTCCGGCCCGGTGCAGCGCCCAGATTGCCACTGCGGCGCTGGCCAGAACCACCAGCATCAGCGCTGCGGCAAGGTTTAGCGCCCAGCGTTTCACCCGCGCCGCGCGGCCCAGCGGCCGCAGATGGTGCAGGCAGGCCTGGTGCGCGGCCTGCACCCGCGCCATGTCGATCCGGGGGGCAAGGCGCGGGTTCGCGGCCTGTTCGGCGGCGCGCGCCACCACCTCGGCCTCGCGTCGCAGCTTGCGCGGCAGGTGCCGGTCGAGCCGGGTCAGCGTGGCGCGCAGATCATGGCCGCGCGCGCCCAGCCTGTCGTGCATCAGGCGCGCGATGTCTTCGGCCATCTGGTGTGGGGTCTGCCGGGTCATGGCGCCAGCCTAGCCGCCCGGCGCGGGGACTGGAAGGCCCCGCCGCGCTGGGCTAAGCTTGCGTTCATGCTGAATTTCATTTTGCACGGCGCGCCCGGCGCGCAACCCCCCCTTGTGATCGCGCATGGCCTGTTCGGTTCAGGCCGCAACTGGGGCGTCATCGCCCGCCGTCTGGCCGAGGATCGGCCGGTGATCGCGGTCGATATGCGCAACCACGGCGACAGCCCGTTTTTGGCCAGCCACAGCTATGCCGATCTGGCCGCCGATCTGGCCGAGGTGATCGCGGCTCATGGCGGGCAGGCCGATGTTCTGGGCCATTCGATGGGCGGCAAGGCCGCAATGCAACTGGCGCTGACGCAGCCTGACCGGGTGCGGCGGCTGATCGTGGCTGACATCGCGCCAGTGGCTTATGGCCACAGCCAGAATCACCTGATTGCCGCGATGCAGGCGATGGACCTGACCGGTCTTGTCTCTCGCTCCGAGGCAGATCAGCTGCTTGGGCAGGCGATCACAGATCCGGCGCTGCGGGCATTTTTGCTGCAATCGCTGGACCTGCGGGCCGATCCGGTGCGCTGGAAATTCAATCTGGAGGTGCTGAAGGCCGAGATGGATGCCATCACCGGCTGGCCCTGCACGGCGGGGCGGTTCGACGGGCCTGCGCTGTTTGTCACCGGGGCGCTGTCAGACTACGTCCGGCCCGAACACCGGGCCGGGATAGTGGCGCAATTTCCGCAGGCGCGGTTCACGGAACTGGAAGGCGCGGGCCATTGGCTTCATGCCGAGCGCCCGCGCGAGTTCGAGGCTGCGCTGCGCGATTTTCTGGCTTAGCCGGCCTTCATCATGCGGGCGATCAGGTTGTCCTTCAGAACGACCTGATGATAGACGGCGCCCGCGATGTGCAGCAGCACGAACAGCATCAGAAAGATCTTGCCCAGATTATGCATGTTCGCCGCCGCCTCGACGCCGCCGAACCACGCCACCGAGCCCGAAATCGGCATCGCCAGCATGAACAGGTAAAGCATCCCCGTGGAAGCCTTGGCAAGGATCTTTGCCGCGGGCTTGCCGCCTTCGGGTGCGGCCGGGGCGCCACGGGTCAGGATCAGTTTCAGTCGCCAGATGCCGAGGAGCAGGATCAGCGCGCCGCCGGCGACATGCTGCAGGATCATCGGGTTGAAGGCGATTTCCTCGCCTTTGGAGGCCGCGTCAAAGGCCGTGGCGATGGCATCGCCAAAGCCGAACTGCATCACGATCAGAACGGCCACGATCCAGTGCAGCGCAATCTGGGTGCCGGAATAGCCTTGGGTAACTTTCATGGGTGCCTCGCAGGAACAGGGGGAAATGCCCCGGATGATACGCCCGTGCCCCGCGTTCCGCCAACCCTCAGGCGTTTTCGCGCAACTGCTTGGCCACCAGATAGGCCACCGGCAGCCCCACCAGGAAACCTGCCGCGGCGGCATAGATGATCGAGGTGCCGTCAAAGCGGTTCATGGTCAGAAGCGCCGTGATGAAGATCCCGGCAAGTGTCGGGGCGGCGAGCGTATAGATGAGTGCAAAGAGCCGGAACATGGTCCCTCCGAAATGCGCGATGATGTCGCAGGGAATCATTTTTCCGCCCTTCGGTCCTTGATCTGGGTCACGTTTTGCCCGCGGCGGGGGGGGGTCAGGGGCAGCGCAGGCGCATCTTTGCCTCGCCAGTGTCGCCCGGCAGGCCGGTGACGACCGATCCGGGGATGACGGTGCAGCCCGTGGCATCCTCGGCGGCGCGGATCATCAGCGCGGGCACCGCCGCGCGTTCGGCGCGGGACAGATAGCCCAGTCGGATCACCTCGGCGCGGTTGGCCTTGTGGAACACGGCAAAGCGATAGCCGTCCAGCGTGATATCCTGACGGTCGGCCCCAAAGAACTGCGGCGCGGGCGAGGCGCAGGCACACAGAGACAGGCAAAGAAAAAGGGGCAGGGGGCGCATGACGCCATTTTGCCCCTGTCTGGTTAACAAACGGTTAAGGCCCGATGGGCCTCAGCTTTCCGTCTCGTCCTCGGTTTCGGTTTCCGTCACCGGCGCGCTCAGCGTGCGAAAGCTGCGCAGGATGAAATCGGGCACATGATCGCCCATGCCCACCACCACTGGGCCGCCGCGGTCGCGTCGGTCGTCGCGGTCGCGGCGATGATCATCGCGGGGTTCGAGGCAGGGTTCGGGCTGCGCTTCGCTGCGCGCCGGGGTAGCACGCACAGGTTCGGGGCGGTTCGGTTCGGCCCAAACCGGCTCGGGGCGCGCGGCCTCGGCCAGCGGGGCCTCGACCGGGGTGATCTCGGCGGCGGCTTTCGGCTCGCGCCGATCACGCTCGCGGCTGCGGCCGGTGCGGGCGCGGGCGGGTTTCTCGTCACGCTCGCGCGGGGGCTGCTGGGCAGCCTCCGACAGTTCGAACCCTTCGGGCAGTTCGGCGCGCGGGATCGCGGTTTTCACCAGCGACTCGATCGCGGCCAGATATTTGTCATCGGCCGGGGTGGCGATGGTAAAGGCGCGGCCCTTGCGTCCGGCGCGGCCGGTGCGGCCAATGCGGTGCACATAGTCTTCGGCATGGCTGGGCACGTCAAAGTTGAACACATGGCTGACCGCCGGAATATCCAGCCCGCGCGCTGCCACATCCGAGGCGATCAGAAACCGCAGGCTGCCATCGCGGAACCCGTCCAGCGTGCGCATCCGCTGGCTCTGGTCCAGATCGCCATGGATCGGCGCCGCGTCGAAACCATAGGTTTTCAGCGATTTGGCGAGGATATCCACCTCGGTCTTGCGGTTGCAGAAAATGATCGCGTTGGTGCAGGCCTCGGCCTCCGACCGGATCAGCGCGCGCAACAGTTCGCGCTTTTGCTTGGCGGCCTGATCGCGGCGCGTCGGCGTCAGTGCGTAAAGCCGTTGCTCGATCGTCTCGGAGGTGGTGGCCTGCCGCGCCACCTCAATCTTGACCGGACTGTGCAGGAAGGTGTTGGTGATACGCTCGATCTCGGGCGCCATCGTCGCCGAGAAGAACAGCGTCTGCCGCGTCAGTTTCGGCGTCAGTTCAAAAATCCGCTCGATATCGGGGATGAAACCCATGTCGAGCATCCGGTCGGCCTCGTCCACGACCATGATCTGCACGCCGGTCAGCAACAGCTTGCCGCGTTCGAAATGGTCCAGCAGGCGGCCCGGCGTGGCGATCAGCACGTCAACGCCGCGGTCGATCAGCTTGTCCTGCTCGCCAAAGCTGACGCCGCCGATCAACAGCGCCTTGGTCAGCTTGGTGTGCTTGGAATAGGTATCAAAGTTTTCGGCCACCTGCGCGGCGAGTTCGCGCGTGGGGCACAGCACAAGGCTGCGCGGCATCCGCGCGCGGGCGCGGCCGCGGCCCAGCAGGGTGATCATCGGCAGCACAAAGCTGGCGGTCTTGCCGGTGCCGGTCTGGGCAATGCCCAGAACGTCGCGGCCTTCCAGCGCGGGCGGGATCGCACCGGCCTGAATCGGCGTGGGGGTTTCATAGCCGGCTTCGGCAACGGCGCTCAGCACCTTTGGGTCGAGCTTGAGATCGGAAAACTTGGTCATCAGCGTCCTTGAGATACGGGATCGGCCCGCAAGTGGGAGGGACGCAAAATCCGGGCGCCCCGGGCGAATGTGCCGCCGGTTGCGGCTGCGCCTGCCCTAATCCATATGTGCGCCAACGTCAACGTGAACTGCGGTTTTCGCGGAGCGAGCGTGTCGCGTGCGCGCCGGGCAGGGCCTGCCGCCGCCATTGACGCCGCGCGCATGCTCTGGCAGGACCGGGCCAAGTGAGGGATGACAGATGAACCTTTTTGCCGATATCCGCGCGCGGGTGATTGATGCGCTGGGCGCGATGGTGGCCGCGGGCGACCTGCCGACCGGGCTTGACATGTCTGCTGTCGCGGTGGAACCGCCGCGCGATCCGGCGCATGGCGACATGGCCACCAACGCCGCCATGGTTCTGGCCAGGCCCGCAGGCCTTGCGCCGCGCGCCATTGCCGAGGCGCTGGCGGCCCGGCTGGGGGCCGATCCGCGCATTTCGCTGGCCGAGGTGGCAGGCCCCGGCTTTCTGAACCTGCGGCTTGCCCCGGCGGTCTGGCAGGGCGTGATCCGTGCGGCCCTGGCCGCGGGGCGCGATTTCGGCCGCTCGGACCTGGGGGCGGGGCAAAGGGTCAACGTGGAGTTTGTGTCGGCCAACCCGACCGGGCCGATGCATGTGGGCCATACCCGCGGTGCGGTTTTTGGCGATGCGCTGGCGGCGCTTCTGGCTTTTGCCGGCTACGCTGTCACGCGCGAATACTATATCAACGACGGCGGCGCGCAGGTCGATGTGCTGGCGCGGTCGGCCTATGAACGCTACCGCGAGGCCAACGGGCTGGAGCCTGAAATCCGCGAGGGGCTGTATCCCGGCGATTATCTGATCCCGGTGGGCGAGGCGCTGAAGGCCAAATACGGCGCCAGCCTGCTGGATCAGCCGGAATCCGTCTGGCTGGCCGAGGTGCGCGAGTTTGCGACCGAAGCGATGATGGCGATGATCCGCGAAGATCTGGCGCTGCTGGGCGTGACGATGGATGTCTATTCCAGCGAAAAGGCGCTTTATGGCACCGGCAAGATCGAGGCGGCGCTGCGGCGCCTTCGCGAGATGGGCCTGATCTATGAGGGCGTGCTGGAGGCCCCCAAGGGCAAGCTGCCCGAAGATTGGGAAGAACGCGAACAGACGCTGTTCCGCAGCACGGCGCATGGCGACGATGTGGATCGGCCGGTGCAGAAATCGGACGGAAGCTGGACCTATTTCGCCCCCGACATCGCCTATCACTACGACAAGATCGAACGTGGCTACGACCAGTTGATCGACGTGTTCGGCGCCGACCACGGCGGCTATGTGAAACGGATGAAGGCCGCGGTGTCGGCGCTGTCTGGGGGGCGGGTGCCGCTTGACATCAAGCTGATCCAGTTGGTGAAGCTGTGGAAGAACGGCGCGCCCTTCAAGATGAGCAAACGCGCGGGCACCTTTGTGACGCTGCGCGACGTGGTGGAACAGGCGAGCAAGGATGTCACCCGCTTCATCATGCTGACCCGCAAAAACGATGCGGCGCTGGATTTCGACTTTGACAAGGTGCTGGAACAGTCGAAAGACAACCCGGTTTTCTATGTCCAATATGCCCATGCCCGCGTCTGTTCGGTGCTGCGCAAGGCCGATGAGGCCGGGATCGACGTGTCCGACGCCACGCTGGCGGGCGCCGATCTGGCTGCGCTGGGCCATGAGGCGGAACTGGAACTGGCCCGCAAGATCGCCGAATGGCCGCGGCTGGTGGAAATTGCCGCCCGCGCGAATGAACCGCATCGGGTGGCGTTCTACCTTTACGAACTGGCCTCTGATCTGCATTCGCTGTGGAACCGGGGCAATGATGACCCGTCCTTGCGCTTTGTTCAGGCTGATCCGGCAATGACGCAGGCGAAAATCGCCCTTGCGCGGGCCGCGGGCGTTGTCATTTCTGCCGGTCTTGGTATTCTTGGCGTCACCCCGGCCCAAGAAATGCGCTGATCAGAACGCCGCTGGCGGGGGTTCGGGCAAGGCCGGAAACCACGGCGAGCGAGGCAGTTGATGGCAGGCACTCCGTTCCGCGACAGCGCGGCCGAAGACATGGGCAGGGCAGGCGCCGCGCGCCGCCCGGTTGCTGTTCATGTCTCGAAGGCCGTGGGCTACGCGGGGGCGGCCACGTCGCTGGCGTTGATCGCGGGGCTTGCGTTCTGGGGCTACCGGCTCGCGGTGCGCGATGTGACCGGGGTGCCGGTGGTGCGCGCGCTGGAAGGCCCGGCACGCGTGGCGCCCGACGATCCGGGCGGCGATCTGGCACGCCATGTCGGGTTGTCGGTGAATGCGGTGGCGGCCGCCGGGCTGG
>NZ_PZKF01000015.1 GCF_003034995.1 Phaeovulum veldkampii DSM 11550
TTGCCGCGCGCGCGGGGCGTAATAGGAGTAGATGTCCTCGGCGCAGGCCGCGTCGCGCGCCAGATCGGCCGCGCCGCGCCAGTCGAGAAAGCCCTGCGCCACGCCAAGCCGTGCGACTTTGCCCCCCTCCTGATCGACGGCGATGATCGGTGGCAGGGCGGGCGCGGCGGCGCGCAGGGTGTCGGTGAGGCGGGCCAGTTGGCCGGGGCTACGGATGTTGCGCTCGAGCAGCAGCACCCCGGCGATTTCGCCCCGCGCGAGCATGCGGCAGACCTGCGCCACCTCAGGGCTTGCGGGGGCGGTGCCGCGAAACCCGGTCAGGATCATCTGTCCGGGCAAGGGATCGCCGGGCGCGCCTCGCGCCTGCCCGCCGCCCGTCAGTGTCGCGATCACGAACGGGGCCGCCAGAACCGCGCGTCGGGTCAGGGGTCGCATGAGATCCTCGTCGAAAACCTGCGCTGAGATCGCTGCGGGGAGTCTAACGCCGATCCCCCTCGCGCGTCACGCGACTTTGGGGCGCGCACCTGTCGGGCCCCGTCCCTGCTCCGGCGGATGCCCTGGAGTGGCGCAAACGATCAAGGAGAGATCGTGCGCCCCATCTTGCAAAGCTTCTCGCCCTCCTGATCGCGGCCGGTTGCGCAGCGGGGAATGGGGTCGTGGTCCGGGGGGCCGGGGCCCGACGATCTTCTGAAGCTGCGCGACGGTCCCGGCCTCGAGCACAGGATCGTCATCGGCCTGCCCGACGGCACGCGCCCCAACCGTGGCCCCTGCGTAAGGAAGGCGGGCACGCTAAGCTTAGCGGCTTCCGAAACTCTTCGCGAAATCTCTACTGATGCAATGGCCGACTATCAGCGCCCCCGCAAGCGCCGAGACGGCGGCAACGATCATCTTTGCCCAGATCGGCGCGGCGGGGGCTGCAAGGGTGACGGCCAGAAGCCCCGCCGCCGCCGCCTCGGGCGTGCCGGTGGTCGCGGGTTCGACGAAACGGTTGCGCACGATCTGCTGCATCACCACGCCCGCGACGGCCAGCGCCGCCCCAGTCAGGATCGCCGCCGCCGTGCGCGGAATGCGCGAGGCCGACAAGAGCAGCGCCGCCCGCCCGTCAAGACTGGCCGCGCCGACGAAAAGGCTGGCAAGGGCCAGCAGGGCAAGACCGGCGAGGGCTAGAGCCAGCGGGCGCGACATCCCCCCTCAGCCTTTCAGCGCCGCCAGAAGTTCGGCGAAATTGGCCATCAAGGCCTGATAGCCGCCGCCCGCGATGTAAAGATCGGTCGCGTTCAGCATCACAACATGTCCGGCCTTCGCGGCCTTGGTCCCCGCCACCAGCGGATTGTCGAGCGTCTACAGCGCCGAAGGCCCCTCGGCCCCGGTCGCTGCGCCGCGGTCCACCACGATCAGCCAGTCGGGATCGACCTCGGCGATGAATTCGAACGAGATCGCATCGCCATGCACCTCGGGTTTCAGCGCCGGATAGGCCTCGGGCAGGCCGACCGTGTCATGGATCCAGCCAAAGCGCGAGCCGCGACCATAGGCGGAGATCTTCGGCCCGTTCGTCAGCACGATCAGCGCATCGCCCTTGCCCTTGGCGGCCGCCTGCACCTGAGCAATGCGGGCATTGAGCGCGGCGGCCAGCGCCTTGGCTTCGGCCTCCTTGCCGAAAAGCGTGCCATAGGCCGCCAGACGCGCCCTTGCATCGCCCACGACATCGGCGGAAATCGACATGTCGAGCGTGGGCGCCACCTGCGCCACCGCCTCGAATTGCGCAGCCGAGCGCGCTCCGACCACGATCAGGTCGGGCGCAAGGGTGGAAAGCGCCTCGAGATCGGGCTCGAAGAGTGTGCCGATCTGGGTGGCGGCGGGAGCGAGGTAATCGACGTAAAGCTTCTCGGGCAGGCCCGCCACGGGAACGCCAAGCGCCGCCAGCGTGTCGGCGGCTGCGACGTCGAAGACGGCAAGCGTCGCGGGTCGCTCGGGCAGGGTGACGGGGCCGCGGGCGGTGGAGATCGTGACCGGTTCGGCCAGAACGGGAAGGGCGGCCAGCATCAGCGCCGCCGCAAGCGCAAAGCGTTTCATCGGGGTTCCTCGGGTTGGGCGTGGCTGAAACTGGCTTCGCGTTTCGGGTCATACCCCCTTGCCGCAGAAAGGGCCAGCCGATAGCCTACAAAAAACGTAAGGATACACGAATGTTCGTCACGACTGCCCGTTACCCCACGCCGCATGCGCAAAAATACATCGCGCAACTGTGCAAGCATTTCGCCCACAAGGTGCCCGCCGACTGGGACGAGACGCAGGGTCGGGCGGAGCTGCCCTCGAGTCTGATGCAGCTTCGGGCCGAGGCGGAGGCGCTGGTGGTGCAGATCACCGCCGAGGATGCCAAAGCGATGATCGAAGCGCGGTTCGTGGTGGATAGCCATCTGGTGACCTTTGCACACCGCGAGGGGTTCACCGGCCTTGTCTGGGTGCTTCAGGACGCGGCGGTCGGCGCGGGCTGACATCAGCGCCACAGAAAATCGACGGCGGTCGCGGCAAAGGGTGTGGCCGAGGCGCCGTGGCTCAGGCCGGGAAACTCCACAAGGTCCGTGCGCAGATCGCGAGCCAGGCTTTCTACTCGCCCGGCCATGTCGCGGCTGCGCAGGCGGGCAACGCGCTCGAGCCTCTCGCCTGCGGCGAGCGCCGCCTCGGGCCGCTCCAGCGCGCCGATCGTGACCAGCACCTTGGGCCGGGCCTCCCCCGGCGGCGGAGCGCCAAGCGCCGCCGGATCGGTCCAGATCGACGGACTGCCCGCCGCGACATGGCTGAACAGATCGGGCCGCGCAAAGCCCGCGCGCAGCGCAAAGGCGCCGCCATAGGAATGGCCAAGCACCATCCGATGCGCCGGATCTACAGGCAGGCTGGCCTCGATCCGGGGCAGGATGGTGTCGCTCAGCACCCGGACCAGCGCCTCGCCCCCCGGCGCTTCCACCAGATCGGGGCCGCGCCGGTCAAGGTCGATCAGCCCGGGGCCGGGCCAGCCGATCCCTACCACCACCGTTGACCGTACTGGCCCCGCCGCCTGCACCGAGCCTTGCAGCGCGAGCGCATCGCAAAGCGTGCCAAAGGTCCAGCCGGCATCCATCGCATAGATGACGCCATAGCCCTCGGGCGGGGGGGCGGTGGCGGGCCAGCGGACTTGCACGACAAGCGGCCCGGTCGGCCCGTCCACCTCGAACCGGGCCGAATGATCGAGCATCACGGCGGGGCCAAGCTCCTGCGGATCGGCGGCGGTGCCGGGCGTTCCCGGCAGCGCAAGACCGATTGCCATCGCCAGCACGAGCCGCATCAGAACCGCCCCATCAAAACCGCCGCGTCAGTGCCAGCGAGACGCTGCGCGGCTCGCCGCGGAAGTTGAACACGGTCGTGCCGCCGACGCGGGAATAATAGTCCTTGTCGAAGGCATTCGAGACCGTCAGCCGCAGATCGGTGTTTTCGTCCAGGCGCCGCTTGGCGGTCAGATCGACGACACCGTAGCCCTGGGCGCGGATGGTGGTCGTGCCGGACACCGAGGAAAACTCCGACATCGCGCGCAACTGCCCGCCAAAGGACCAGTCTGCAAGGGCCCCCTCGGTGAGATCATATTCGGCCGAGAGCTTCAGCATGTGGCGCGGCGTATAGGTGGAAAACACCTCTCCGGCCGTCGTGCCGTTGCGGTATTCCGAGTCGGATCAGGTGTAGCCCACCGCCAGATGCAGATTGTCGCCGATCTCGCCCGCGGCCTCGATTTCAAACCCGCGCACCCGCACCTCGCCCGTAGCGACGGAATAGGTGGTTCCCGGCACCGCCTGCGCGCGGTTGACCTGATCAAGCTGGAAGAGCGCCGCCGAGACACCAAGCCCCCCCGCCAGCTCCGCCTTGGCGCCGATCTCGATCTGCTGGCCTTCGAGCGGATCAAGCACCTTGCCCGAAGCATCCAGCGCGGTCTGGGTCTGGAAGATCTCGGTGTAGCTTGCATAAAGCGTGGTATCGGGGCGGATGTCCCAGGTCAGCCCGGCAAAGGGCGTCAGATGCGCACCCTGCGCAATCGCAACCGAGATCGTCGCCTTGTGGACATCTAGCCCGATGAACATGCTATCCTGCATTCGGTCTCTCCCCCATTCTTGAGGCTCGGCGCCAGCCAATCTGGCGCAACCCTCGAAGGGAGAATGCCGTGGGAGAGGCCGCCGACCCAGTCAGTTCACACCGCGATCATGGGATCTAAGGGCGACCGGGAATAACCGTGACCTCGCTTGTGTAACCGGGGTCTTGGGTTGCTCGTCTGCCGTAGCCATCGCGCCACGGCACCGGGCAGAAATGCCGCCGCCCCGCTGCGCCAGTCTTGTGCGTTCAAGCCGACCCATTACCGCTGATGCGCGTCTTGCGTTCCGGTCACTGCGGCCCTATATGCGAGTGTGAGAGGTTGGCGCGGGCGGACGCCTCGCCAACCCGGTCAGGTCCGGAAGGAAGCAGCCGTAACGATTCACGTCTGGGTCGCTGTCCAGCCTCTCACCTTTCCTTTATTGTTCTATCGGCAAAGCTTGGCGCTAGTCCGGTCCAGATGCCTGCAAAATTGGCTCAGGGATGGGTCAGGCTTACCGCCGCAATGCCGCCCAGAAACACGCCAATCGCCAGATCCAGCCGGGCCTGCACCTGTTCAGCCGGGCGCGGGCCTGAGGGCGGCGTCGTCAGACGGTCCAGCGCGCTTTCATAGGCCATGTCGCGCAGCAGACGTGCGGCCATGGCGGTATCGGCAATGGCCACCTCGCCGCGGGCAACGGCCTGATCCAGTTCGGCGCGAATCATCCGCTCGATGGCCAGCGGCCCCTCCTCGCGGAATTCATGCGCCAGCTCGGGGTGGCGTGGAGCCTCGGCGATCACCGCGCGCATGATCTCGACTGGCACCTCGGCAAAGCCCGCGCCCGGCGCCGGCAGCAGCAGC
Organism: Phaeovulum veldkampii DSM 11550; assembly: GCF_003034995.1. GTDB lineage: Bacteria > Pseudomonadota > Alphaproteobacteria > Rhodobacterales > Rhodobacteraceae > Phaeovulum > Phaeovulum veldkampii. The sequence continues at coordinate 4,952 of NZ_PZKF01000015.1, forward strand.
AGCCGCAGCCGAGCGGCCAGCGGCAGCCCCTGCTGGTCTTCGGACAACGGTCGCACCACCGCGCTGCGGATGCGGCGGACACAGGCGGCAAACAGAGACTCACGGCTGGCGAATACATCGTACAGCGTGCGCTTTGACATGCCCGCCTCTTGCGCGATCAGCGCCATGCTGGCGCCTTGCAGCCCATGCCGGGCCAGCACCCGTTCGGTGGCATCCAAAATCTGGCATTCGCGCTGCGCCGGGGTCAGCAGACGGGGGCGGCCCGGCCCGCGCGGGGCCTCGGCCCGCGCGCAGTCTTTGCCCAGGTCGCAGAAATGTTCCTCGGAAACCGTCGGACTCATGGGGCGCCTCTTTACAAAACCCTATGGTTTTCTTACTAGCAGAACAAAGTAATCTCGTTCAACCGCATTCCGCGCCGCCTTGGGGAACAGTCATGACGGATATTCGCTGCGCCTTCCGGGTCGCCCGTATCGGCGCCCTTTGCCTTTTGGCCCTTTCGGCCCCCGCCGCGTTGGCCCAGGACGGGCGCCCCGCCGCCGCCGTCACCGTTGTCACGATAGCCGAACAGGACATCACCCTGACGGCGACCCTTCCGGGGCGGGTGATCGCCTCGGGCGTGGCCGAGGTGCGCCCGCAGGTGGCGGGCATCATCACCGAACGTCTGTTCGACGAGGGCAGCGAGGTAGAGGCAGGCGACCCGCTCTACTTGATCGACGCCGCCAGCTACGAGGCTCAGGTCGCGGCAGCCAAGGCAGCCGTCGCACAGGCGCAGGCCACGCTGAAGGCCGCCCAACGCGAGGTGGATCGGGTACAGCCGCTGGTCGCAAAGGGCGTGACCAGCCAGCAGACGGCGGACGATACGATCTCGACCCGCGATGCTGCTGCTGCCGCGCTTCAGGTGGCCGAGGCGCAATTGCTGACCGCCGAAATCGAGCTGGATCGCACCACGATCCGCGCGCCGCTGTCGGGCATCATCGGCAGGTCGCTGACCACTTCGGGGTCGCTGGTGACGGCGGGGCAAACCGGCGCGCTGGCGGTGATCCGGCAGCTTGACCCGGTTTATGTGGACGTGACCCAGTCGGCGGCCGAACTGATCGCTTGGCGGCGCGGCCATACCGAACAGGGGCTGGGCGAGGCCGACCGCCGCGTGACGCTGAAGCTGGCCGATGGCAGCACCTACGAACATCAGGGCGAACTGACCGCGGCCGAGCCCTATGTGGATGAACTGACCGGCGTTGTCGTGCTGCGTCTGGCCTTCCTGAACCCCGAAGGTCTGTTGCTTCCGGGCATGTATGTGCAGGTGGAAATGCCGCAGGGCATGGCCCGTAACGTGATGATGGTTCCGCAAGAGGGCGTGATGCGCAACCGCCGGGGCCTGCCCATCGCCTATGTCGTCAATGACCAGAACGTGGTGGAACAGCGCGACCTGACCGTGCTGCGCGACCGCGGCAACACCTGGATCGTATCGGACGGCCTGAAACCGGGCGACAAGGTCATTGTCGAGGGGCTGCAAAAGGTGGCGCCTGGCGCCACCGTGGTGCCGCAGGAACGCGGCGCCAGCACACCTGCGCAGCCTGCGCCCGCCGGCAAGCCGCAGAACTGACCCAGAGCCCGGAGAGCCCGCATGGCACGCTTTTTCATCGACCGGCCTATCTTCGCCTGGGTGATCTCGATCCTGATCATGGGGATCGGGGTATTATCCATCCTCACACTGCCGGTGGCGCAATACCCGCAGATCGCCCCCCCCACCGTCAGCATCAGTGCCACCTACCCCGGCGCCTCGGCCGAGACGGTGGCCAACACCGTGACGCAGGTCATCGAACAGCAGATGACCGGCCTTGATGGGCTGCGTTACTTCAGTTCCAACTCGACCTCGGCGGGCACGGCCAATATCACGCTGACCTTTGAAACGGGCACCGATGCCGACATCGCGCAGGTGCAGGTGCAGAACAAGCTGGCGCAAGCCACCGCTCTGCTGCCCGAAACCGTGCAGCGACAAGGTATCACGGTGCGCAAATCTTCGGCCGGTTTCCTGATGGTGATCGGCCTGATCTCGACCGATGGCAAACTCGAACAGGTTGACCTGTCGGATTACATGGTCAGCAACCTGCTGGATGAATTTTCGCGGCTTGAAGGCGTGGGAGAGGTGCAGGTCTTTGGCGCGCAATATGCGATGCGGATCTGGCTGGATCCGGCCAAACTTGCCGCCTTTGAACTGACGCCGTCGGATGTGGTGGCCTCGGTGTCCGAGGAAAACGCACAGATTTCGGCGGGCGCGTTCGGGTCGCGCCCGGCGGTTGACGGGCAGATGCTGAATGCAACGATCACCGCGCAATCGCTGCTGCGCACACCCGAAGATTTCGAACAGATCGTGCTGCGCGCCGCGACCGATGGCGGGCTTGTGCTGCTGAAGGATGTGGCCAGGGTCGAGATCGGGGCCGAGAATTACAGCACCATAGGCCGCTTCAGCCGCGACCCTTCGGCCGGCATGGCGATCCGGCTGGCCTCGGGGGCCAATGCGCTGGATACTGCGCGCCTGGTCAAGGAGCGCATCGAGCAGCTTTCGGCCTTCTTCCCCGAAGGCGTGGAATATGTGATCCCCTACGACACCACCCCCTTTGTCGAAATTTCGATCAAGGAGGTCGTCAAGACACTGTTCGAAGCGATCTTCCTGGTCTTCCTCGTGATGCTGCTGTTTTTGCAGAACATCCGCGCCACGCTGATCCCGACGCTGGCGGTGCCTGTGGTTCTGCTGGGCACCTTCGGCATTCTTGCAGTCTTCGGCTATTCGATCAACACGTTGACCATGCTGGCCATGGTCCTGGCAATCGGCCTGCTGGTCGATGACGCGATCGTGGTGGTGGAAAACGTCGAACGCATCATGGAGGAAGAAGGGCTCGACCCGCGCGAGGCCACGCGCAAGTCGATGGGCCAGATCACCGGCGCGCTGATCGGCATCGCGCTGGTTCTGTCGGCGGTGTTCGTGCCGATGGCGTTTTTCGGCGGATCGACCGGCGTGATCTATCAGCAATTCTCGATCACCATCGTTTCGGCGATGCTTCTGTCGGTTTTGGTGGCACTGACGCTGACGCCCGCGCTGTGCGCCACGATCCTGCGCAACCGCGATTCGGTGCATATCAAGCGCGGCCCGTTCGGCTGGTTCAACAAGGGCTTTGACAAGACCGTGTCGGGCTATGCCGGCAGCGTCGGCTGGATCATCCGGCGGCCGCTGCGGATTGCGGTGATCTATCTGATGATGGTGGGCGGCATGGGCTACATGTTCGTCAAAACCCCGACGGGCTTTTTGCCGGCCGAGGATCAGGGGATCTTGTTCACCCTGATCCAGGCCCCCACCGGCGCCACCGCCGAACGCACGCTGGAGGTGGTCAAGCAGGTGGAAAACCACTTCCTTGATGCCGAGGCGGAAAACGTCAATTCGATGTTCGGCGTCGTGGGCTTCAGCTTTGCCGGTCAGGGCCAGAACATGGCGCTTGCCTTTGTGCAGTTGAAGGACTGGTCCGAACGCACCCGCCCCGACCAGTCGGCGCAGGCCATTGCGGGCCGGGCCTTTGGCGCGCTCAGCCAGATCCGCGATGCGATGGTGTTCCCGATCGTGCCGCCCTCGGTGATCGAACTGGGCAACGTCTCGGGCTTCGACTTCTACCTTCAGGCACGCAACGGCCAAAGCCACGAACAACTGCTGGAGGCGCGCAACATGCTGCTGGGCATGGCGGCGCAAAGCCCGCTGATCGCCTCGGCCCGACCCAACGGGCTGGAGGATGCGGCCCAGTTCAACCTGGATATCGACTGGCGCGCGGCGGGCGCGATGGGGGTTTCGGCTACCGATGTGGCAAGCCTGCTGTCGGTCGCCTGGGCGGGGCGCTATGTCAACGACTTCGTCGATAACGACCGGATCAAGCGTGTCTATGTCCAGGGCGAGGCCGAGGCCCGCGCCACCCCCGAAGACATCCGCAAATGGCGTGTGCGCAACGACAATGGCGGGCTGGTGCCGTTTTCCAACTTTGCCACCGGCAGTTGGGAGTTCGGCCCGCAGGGCCTGACGCGCTATAACGGCATCCCCTCGATGCAGATCCAGGGCTCGCCCGCGCCCGGCGTCTCGACCGGCGAGGCGATGGCGGAAATGGAGCGGCTGGCAGGCCAGCTTCCGCCGGGCTTTGCCCTGTCCTGGACCGGCCTGTCGCTGGAGGAGCGCGACTCTGGCAATCAGGCGCCGCTGCTGTATGCGCTGTCGCTCGCGGCGGTCTTCCTGTGCCTTGCCGCGCTCTATGAAAGCTGGTCGATCCCGTTTGCGGTGATGCTGGCCATGCCCATCGGCGTGCTGGGCGCGCTGGCGGGCGCCTGGTTGGGCGGGTTCGACAATGGCGTGTTCTTTCAGGTCGGCCTGCTGACAGTAATCGGCCTGACCGGCAAGAACGCCATCCTGATCGTGGAATTTGCCCGCGACCGGATGGAAGCTGGCGAGCCAATGATGGAGGCGGTGAAAGAAGCCGCACGGCAGCGGTTCCGCCCGATCATCATGACCTCGATGGCGTTTTCGCTGGGCGTGCTGCCGCTGGTTCTGTCCACCGGTGCAGGTTCCGGCGGGCGCACGGCCATCGGCTCGGGCGTGCTGGGCGGCACGATCTCGGCCACGGTGATCGGGGTGCTGTTCGTGCCGCTGTTCTTTGTGCTGGTGCGCCGGTTCTTCAGCAAATCAACCTGACACACCCCCCTAGGCCCGGCCTTCGCGCCGGGCCTAGGGCTGCACCCGCATCGCGCGCATGGCCAGTATCTGCACCACGATCCGGGCAGGCGAGACGGTTCTGAAAATATCGCCCATCATGCGCGCATCGGCCCGAAGCCCCGCCAACAGCCCATATTTCGACTGTTTGAACGGGCTTTTCACACCGGGCCAGTCCACCACGGCAATGCGGCAGCGGCGGCCAATGCAAAGCGTGTTGAGATACACCTCAAAGCCAAACTTTGGCAGGCGCAGCAACACCTCAAGCGGCTGATCCAGCAAGCTGCGCGCCAACACACGCTCGCCCGAGATATAATCCAGCCCGATGGCGCGCCATAGTCGGGGCGCGTTGTCGCGAAGGCTGATCGAGATATCGGCCCGACCGCTGCGCACCGGGGCAATCAGCGCAGCGATATGGGCGGGCGTCAGGCCGATCAGATCAGCATCCAGCAACAGCAACAGCGGTGCGCCCGCCGCCTCGATCCCCGCGGCCAGCGCCGCCGTCTTGCCGCGGTTTTGCGGCTGCCGGATCAGCCGCAGGCCCGGCGTGGTGGCGGCGATTGCAGCGACGACTTCGGCGGTGGCATCGGTCGAGGCATCATCGACCACAATCACCTCGGCCACATCGGGATGCCCCGCCACGGCCTCCAGAACGCAACCGATCCGCACCGCCTCGTTGAAGGCCGGTATGATACAGGACACGCGGGGGCTGTCTTTGGTCATGTCGTGTTCCGTCTGCGCAGCAGATACCATGTCACGCCGACCAGAACACCGACCCCGACAATCATGAACGAGGCGCGGAATATCCAGCTGTCGATCTGCTCCGAGGCATGGCCCAGCGTATAGCCGATGGCGACGAAAAACAGGCTTTTCGGAACCCCGGCCAGGAGGTTGTAGCCCAGAAAGGCCGCCGGGTTCATCCGTGCCGCGCCCGCGGCGATCAGCACCAGAAAGCCGACAGAATGGGTCAGCTTGCCCAGCAGCAACATGCGCCCTCCATGGGTGCGGAAATGGTCGGTCAACTGTGCCAGCCGCTGTTCATCCACCTTCAGCCGGGCGCGCCAGCGGGCCGGCAGCAGAGCCACCCCGCGCCGCCCCAGCAGATAGAACAGCGTATCACCAATCAGATCGGCAACGATCACCACAACACAAACCGTTACGATGTCGATGTAGGCCAGCCGCGCCAGCCAGGCCGCAATCACGGTGACAATCGGCCCCTCCAGCACCGCCATTGGCGCCAGCAGGGCCACGCCATGGGCCTGTATCAGCGGCAGGACAGATTCGACCCCGATCATGGCCGATCAGACCGGCGTGGCAGGCCGGGCGGGCGCAGCCATCGTATTGCCGCGCCAGACAAAATCACGCCCCGCCCAGGCCCAGGTCCAGACCGCGGGGACCATCAGATCACGCAGCAGCGCGGCCGCCAGATCACGCGGGCCCATCGGCCAGCCCGCGCCGCGCGCCAGCGCCGCCTCGGTGCCATACCAGACCAGCGCATAGGCAGGCAGGCTGGCCAGCGGCGCAGCACCCGCTGCAACCACGGCGGTCAGCGCGGCCATCGGGGCTAGGGCGCCGGTCAACACCTCGGGCACGAACAGCGCCGGAAAGCCAAGCCGCCGCACCCGCGCCCAGCGCAGTTGACGGCCCCAGACCTCGGCAAAGCTGCGCTGCCCTATGGGTTGGGCAAAAGGCTGCGGCGTCAGTCGCACGTTCAGACCTGCGGCGCGCACCAGCTTGGTTGCGTTCACATCTTCGGCGATTTCGGCACCCAGCGCAGCCAGACCGCCGGCATAATCCAGAATTTTACGGTTCCAGAACAGTGTCTTGCCCTGCGCAAATCCAAGCCCGACCTGATCGGCGGCCAATTGCCAGCGCGCCTGATAGGCGTTCAGAAAGGCGCATTCGACCGCCCCCCACAACCCCTGCGGTCGAATCCCCACTGGCGGCGACGACACCAGCCCCGTGCCCGGCGTCCACGCCGCGACCAACGTGCGCAGATAATCGGGCGGCAGCAGCAGGTTGCTGTCGGCCATCACGATCCAGTCTGACCGTGCTGCAGCCCAGCCCTTGGCCAGATTGTTCAGCTTGGGGTTGGTGGTGATCCGGTCTTCGCCGATCATCAGGCGGGCGCGAGTACCGGAATGGGCAGCGATCAGGCGGTGGATCAGCGGCACCACCGGATCATCCGCCGAAGCGGCGCAGAAAATCACCTCATAAGTGGGGTAATCAAGTCCAAAGCTGGACCCAAGCGTTTCGGCATCCAGCGGGTCAAGCCCGCAAACGGGGCGCAACAGTGTGATCTGGGGCAGAACACGCGGCATTGCGGGGGCAACTTTGGCGCGGCGCAGACGGGCCGCTACCAACACCGCACTGGCCAGATGCAGCGCCAATGCAGCGGCGCAAAATACGGCCAGAACGATCAGAATCAGGTCTTGCATGTCAGGCCACCACACTTGCGGCATCATCCAGCACGGCAACCGGCCCCGGTGCGGCTTGGGCCAGCGGTTTGCCCTCCCACGTCAGCAGACGCAAACGGCCACAGGCATCTTCGGCGAGCGCGGTGAAGTTCTCGACCCAGTCGCCACAATTGGCATAGATCACGCCATAATCGTCATGCAGATCGGCCTTGTGGAAATGCCCACAGATCACACCGTCAAAGCCAAGCTGCCGCGCCACATCGGTCAGCCGTTCCTCGAACCGGTTGCGATAGCGCAGCAGGGCGTTGACCTGCACCAGCGCCGCCTCGATCATGCGCGCCTCTTCCAGTTCCAGCTTACGGCGCACACGGTTGATCGCATTGTTCAGTCCGCGCACCAGACTGTCGGCCCAGGCGCCGAACTTGGACAGCCAGCGCGCCTGGAACAGCTTGGCATCCCAATGGTCGCCATGAACCACCAGATAGCGCTGCCCGTCGGCAGCCACATGGGCGGCCTGCTCTACCACCTCGATCGCCCCAAAATAGGTGCCATAGTGGCGGCGGAAGAAGTCGTCGTGGTTGCCGGGCACATAGACGATCCGCACCCCCTCGCGTACGCGGGCCAGCAGGGTCTGGATTACGGCGTCATGGGTGGGCGACCATTTCGGAGAGATCGGCTGCCAGTTGTCGAAGATGTCGCCGACCAGATAGATCACCTCGGCGTCGTGACGGTTCAGAAACTGCAGGAACCGGTCTGCCCGGCAACCATTGGCGCCCAGATGCAGGTCCGACAGAAACAGGCTGCGATACCGCCGTCGCTGTTCGGGCAGCGGTGACAGGATCTGATGGGCTTCGGGCTGGGTATGTATCGACATGCGACCTGCCTGACATTGGTTCCGATGGGCACCCCGATCGCCAACCGACCGAGCACAGCCTATCCTCACGCATGCAGCACAAGGAAATGCGACGAATTATGACAAAACAGCAAAACTTCGGCCGTTTTGTTTGCAACAATGGCCCTGTCAATGCCCCGCAGCCGCCCCGATTTCGTCCAAATGCCGGATGAATCTGACATCAGAACGCATAATAGTATCGGAGGCGGTCATGTCGATCATAGAAAACCTCGTTCGGCGACTGAAACCTGCGCCGCAGGCCGAAGCCACCGCCGAGCCGAAGGCGGCACCTGCGCGCCGCTTTAGCTTGGGCCGCGACCGTGAAGACCCGGTGATCACAGCACGTCTGGCTGCGCTCGCCGAACCTGCGCCCGCGGCGCGCCGCCGGAGTGTGGCGGCCCCCTCGCCCTTCCGCGTCAACCCGCGGGCCGAGTCAGCCTGAACATTAAAACTGCACCGTCACGCCCGGCAGGCGCAATTCCTGCATCAGATCACGCAGTTCCTGCCGGGCGGCGATGTTGGACATGTTCAGGCTTTCAACACCCAGATCGCGCAGATCCAGCAGCGTCAGCCCGCGTGGGAACAATTCGCGAAAGATTACCCGTTCCGAAAAGCCCGGCGCCACCCGAAAGCCGATGCGCCGCGACAGTTCCTCAAGCGCCGCGCCCACCTTCTTTTTGTTGTGCATCTGCTGCGCGCCCAGACGGTTGCGCAGCACAATCCAGTCGATCGGCTTCAGTCCTGCCCGCGCACGCAACTGCCGGGCCGCCCAGACCATTTCGGCATAGATCGACGGGCCGCTGACCCGTCCGGTTTCCGGGTCGATCCGGGCCAGCAGGTCAAAGTCGATAAAACTGTCGTTCAGCGGCGTGATCAGCGTATCGGCCAGCGAATGGGCCATCTGGCTCAACTTGGTATGGCTGCCGGGGCAGTCGATGACGATAAAGTCGCTATCCGCCTCCAGCGTCGCAACGGCGGTGGCAAGCTGCTGATCCAGCGGGTCTTGGCCGGGTTCCAGTCTGACCGCATCCACCTCTGGCAGAAGGCGGTAATTGGGCGTAGGCAGCGCCAGTCCCTCGCGCGCCAGAAACGTCATCCGGTTTTCAATATAACGGCCAAAGCTGCGCTGGCGCAGGTCAAGATCCAGTGCGCCGACGCGAAAGCCCATCCGCACCAGCGCGGTGGACACATGCATGCAGGTGGTGGATTTGCCCGATCCGCCCTTTTCGTTGCCCACGATGATGATATGCGCCACGTCTTCCCCCGCCAGACTCAAAAGGCGCGCCGTCTCCGGCGCGCCCTGTCCATATCTTGTGCGTTCCCTTTGGGGAAGCGCCAGTGGCTTAGAAGCCGAGGCCGGCGTATTTGTTCTTGAACTTCGACACGCGGCCGCCGGTGTCCATCAGCTTGGCCGAGCCACCGGTCCAGGCGGGGTGCGCCAGCGGATCGATGTCCAGCGCCATCTGGTCGCCTTCCTTGCCCCAGGTCGAACGGACCTTGAACACGGTGCCGTCGGTCATCTTCACGTCGATGAAGTGATAATCGGGGTGAATGTCTTTTCTCATTGTCCCGCTCCTCAGGCTTACACTTTGGGTTTGTAGTTGGTGACTTCGGCGATCCGGGCCGATTTACCGCGACGATCACGCAGGTAATACAGCTTGGCGCGGCGCACGCGGCCACGACGGACCACTTCGATCGAATCGATGTTGGTCGAATACAGCGGGAACACCCGTTCCACGCCCTCACCGAACGAGATCTTGCGAACGGTGAACGACGCCGCCAGCGTCGAGCCGCCTTTGCGGGCGATGCAGACGCCTTCATAGTTCTGCACGCGCGAGCGGGTGCCTTCGGTCACTTTGTAGCCGACGCGGATGGTGTCACCGGCCTTGAAGTCGGGGATGGTCTTGCCAAGCGCAGCGATCTGCTCGGCTTCGAGTTGCGCGATCAGGTTCATCGCAAGTCCTTTCATTTGCTCGCGGTTATTCCGCGAAGATGTGCGCGCCCTCAGAGCTCTTGGTCTTCATCCGGGTTCCTTCCGTGCTGTGCACAGAACGCCCGCCAGAGATCAGGTCGTCTTTCCTTGGTCAGCCTTTCGGCCATAGCCCGCCGCCAGATGGCGATATTCGCGTGATGCCCGGAGTGAAGAACTTCCGGTATCGCGCGGCCTTCCCAAACGGGGGGTTTCGTATACTGCGGGTGTTCAAGAAGCCCGTGCGAGAAGGACTCCTCCTCGGTGGACGCCTGATTCCCAAGCACGCGGGGTATAAGGCGAACGGTCGCGTCGATCAAGGCCTGTGCCGCAATCTCGCCCCCGGTCAGGACGAAATCGCCAAGGCTGATCTCTTGCACGCCGAAATGCTCCAGCACACGCTCGTCCACGCCCTCGAACCGGCCGCACAACAGCGTCATCCCCTCGGCCTGCGCCAGACTGCGGGCAGTGGTCTGGGTCAGCGGGCGTCCGCGGGGCGACAGATAGATCACCGGCCAGCGCACGCGGTCGGGCGGGGTGCCGATGCTGGCCTGCGCCAGCGCTTGGCCCACAACATCGGCGCGCAACACCATCCCCGCGCCGCCGCCTGCGGGGGTGTCATCGACGTTGCGGTGCCGCCCCTCGCCGAACGGGCGCAGGTCGATCGTTTCCAGCGCCCACAGCCCTTCGGCCAGCGCCTTGCCGGTCAGGCTCAGACCCAGCGTGCCGGGAAACGCCTCGGGGAACAGGGTGACCACGCGCACGGTGAAGGCGCCCTTGATACGGGGCGCATCGCTCATCAGTTCGCGCGGCCTGGCCGATGCCGAGACGGCCAGCCGACCATGCGACCGGGGCTTGGGCACTTCAGTCATTCGATCTGCTCGGGCGGGTCAGCCACAATCCGGCCCGCGCGCAGATCGACAGTGGGCACGACCGCGCGGGTGAAGGGCAGCAGCAGCGGCTGGCGCTGCCCCGGCGCGTAAACCTCAAGGATGTCACCCGCGCCGTGGTTGTGAACCGCGCGCACCCGCCCCAGCACCGCCCCGCCCGGATCGACGACCTCCAGCCCGATCAGATCGGCATGATAGAACTCGTCATCCGGCAATGAGGGCAGTTTGCCCCGGTCCGCCCACAGCGTGATGCCGCGCAGGGCATCCGCCTGTTCCTTTGTTGCCACGCCCGACAGCCGCGCCGCCAGCCCGCCCGCAACAGGCCGGGTCAGGCGGACGGTATAGCTGTGCGCGCCATCCTCGGTGTAAAGCGGGGCGTAGTGGGCGATATCTTCGGGGGTGGCGCAAAAGCTTTTCAGCCGCACCTCGCCATGAACACCAAAGGCGCCCGCGATGGCACCAACGCAGATCCTGTCCGGTTTCGTCATGGGCTGCGCTCCGACTGAAGCGACCGGGCAAGGCTGCCCGGCCAGGAATTTTAACGCAAATTCCGGTCTTATTCTGCGGCTTCGTCGGCCTTGGCGGCTTTGGCGGCCTTTTCGGCGGCGCGCTTGGTCGCCTTGGCGCCCGGCACGGCGGCTTTGGGGTTGTTGCGGGTGGTTTTGGCCAGAACGCCTGCCGATTCAAGGAACCGCGCGACGCGATCGGTCGGCTGCGCGCCCTGACCCAGCCAGTATTGCACGCGCTCAAGGTTCATCTTGATGCGGTCTTCGCTGTCCTTGGCCAGCAGCGGGTTGTAGGTGCCCAGCTTTTCCAGAAAGCGGCCATCGCGCGGCATGCGCGAATCCGACGCGACGATCGCGTAATGCGGACGTTTCTTGGAGCCCCCACGGGCGAGGCGGATTTTCATAGCCATGTCAGTTTCTCCTTAAGCTGGCTGTGAGCGGGGCTTGCGCCCGACATTTCTGGGTTACTTCTGAAAGGTCTCGTGGTGCCGGATCACTTCCGAGATCACGAAATTAAGGAATTTACGGGCAAACTCCGGGTCGAGATCGGCGATCCTGGCCAGATCTTGCAGCCGCTCGATCTGTTCGGCCTCGCGCGCCGGGTCCGAGGGGGGCAGCGCGTGTTCGGCCTTCAGCCGCCCCACCGCTTGCGTATGCTTGAACCGCTCGGCAAGGGTGAACACAAGGATCGCGTCCAGCCGGTCGATGCTGGCGCGGTGGTCCCTGAGAACCTCGGCGGCGCGGGTGGCGGCATCGGTCATGGCGTCCTGCGGGGTCATTTCTTCTTGCCCAGCCCCGACAGGCCGCCCGGCAGGTTCAGCCCGCCCAGACCGCCCATGCCGCCCAGACCGCCGGGCAGCTTGCCCTGCATCGCCTTGGCGGCCTCTTCGACCTGCGCGGGGTCCATGTTGGCCAGATCGGGCATACCGCCCTTGCCCAGCATCCCGCGCATCGCGTTCTTGAGCATCCCGCCCTTGCCCATCTTGCCCAGCTTTTTCATGGCATCGGCCATCTGGCGGTGCATCTTCAGCAGACGGTTCAGTTCCGACACCTCAAGCCCGGCCCCCGCGGCCACGCGCTTTTTGCGGCTGGCCTGCATCAGGTCGGGGTTGGCGCGTTCTTTCTTGGTCATCGAGTTGATCAGCGCGATCTGGCGGCGGATCGTCTTGTCGTCAAAGCCCGCGGCCTCGGCGGCCTTGGCCATCTTGCCCATGCCCGGCATCATCCCCATGACGCCCTGCATCCCGCCCATCTTCAGCATCTGGTCAAGCTGCCCCTTCAGGTCGTTCATGTTGAACAAACCCTTCTGAAACCGCTTCATCATCCGCTCGGCCTGTTCGGCCTCCAGCGTTTCCTGCGCCTTTTCGACCAGCGCCACGATGTCGCCCATGCCGAGGATACGGCCCGCGACGCGCCCGGCCTCGAAGGTTTCCAGCGCGTCAAGCTTTTCGCCAAGCCCCACAAAGCGGATCGGCTTGCCGGTGACCGCGCGCATCGACAGTGCCGCACCGCCGCGACCGTCGCCATCCATTCGCGTCAGCACGACGCCGGTGATACCCACCTTGCCGTCAAACTCGGTGGCGACGTTGACGGCATCCTGACCCGTCAGGCCATCAACGACCAGCAGCGTCTCGCGCGGCTGGGCGATGTCGCGGACTGCCTGCACCTCGCCCATCAACACTTCGTCGATGTGCAAACGGCCCGCGGTGTCCAGCATATAGACATCATAGCCGCCCAGCGTCGCCTGCTGCTTGGCCCGACGGGCGATCTGCACCGCGGTTTCACCCTTTACGATCGGCAGCGTATCGACGCCGATCTGGGTGCCCAGGATCTGCAACTGCTCCATAGCCGCCGGACGGTTGGTGTCCAGCGAGGCCATCAGGATGCGCTTGCCGTTCTTGTCTTTCAGCCGCTTGGCCAGCTTGGCGGTGGTGGTGGTTTTGCCCGACCCTTGCAGACCGACCATCAGCACCGCCGAGGGCGGGTTGTCGATTTTCAGCGCCTCGGGCTCATCATCGCCGGTCAGCACGCGGACCAGTTCGTCATGCACGATCTTGACGACCTGCTGGCCCGGCGTGACCGATTTGGTCACCGCCTGCCCGGTCGCGCGTTCCTGCACGGCGGCCACAAAATCGCGCGCCACGGGCAGCGATACGTCAGCCTCCAGCAGCGCCACGCGCACTTCGCGCAGCGCGGTGGCCACGTCGGCGTCCGTCAGCGCGCCCTGCTTGGTGAGGCGGTCAAAGACGCCGCCAAGGCGTTCGGACAGGTTCTCGAACATCTCGCGGCCCTCCTTGGCCAGATCCCGGCGCACCGGCAAAAACACGAATCGCGCCAGTGGGCGCAACGCGCTGACTGACGGCGATCCCCACGAAATGAGGGGACCGGAAGCCTGATGCCTCCGGGGAAATCCTGCGTTAGCTAGGGAAAACCGGGCGCAAAGTCAAGCCACCCCACCCCGCAGCCCTTGGCGCGGCGCGTTTTGACGATGCTTAAGGCTTCTTTCATCGGCAGCCGCGATGCTGGGCCGCAACAAGAGATGAGGCCGATGCCCGGAATACATAACAGTCTGGCGGAAAAGCTTGCGCAGGAACGGCGCGCCCGGCTTGCGGCCGAGCGCCTGCTTGACCAGAAAAAGCGCGAGCTTTTCGCGGCCAACCAGAAACTGGCGCTGCATGCCCGCGCGCTGTCGGAACAGATCGTGCAGCAGCGCCACGGGCTGGAACGCGCCCGCAGCGAGGCCGAATCACTGACCGCCGAAAACTCGCGTGTGCGCTTTGATCTGGAACGCGCCAATTCCGCCGCGCTGATCGCCCAGCGGCGGCTGTGGGAGGCGCTGGAAACCATCCGCGACGGGTTTGCGGTGTTTGACGCCGACCTGCGGCTGGTGGCGGCGAACCAGGCGTTCTTATCGGTCTTTGCGGGCGAAATCGCGGTGTCTGCCGGGGTCGCCTATGATGCGGTGCTGCGCGTGATGGCCTGCCACGGCATGGTTGAACTTGACGGGCGCGATCCACTGGACTGGCACCACGACATGATCGCCCGCATCCGCAGGCCCCGGATCGAGCCTTATGTGCTGCGGCTGGCCAGCGGGCGCCATATCCGGCTGATCGACCGCTGGGGCAGCGAGGGCGATCTGGTCTGCCTTGCGCAAGACATCACCCCCACCATCCGGCGCGAGGCCGAACTGGAACAGGCCCGCGCCAGTGCCGAGGCCGCCAGCCGGGCCAAATCGGCGTTTCTGGCCAATATGAGCCATGAAATCCGCACGCCCATGAACGGCGTGGTCGGCATGGCGGAACTGCTGTGCGAAACCGGGCTGGACGAGGATCAACGGCTTTACGCGGAGACAATCAAATCCTCGGGCGAGGCGCTGCTGACGATCATCAACGACGTGCTCGACTATTCCAAGATCGAGGCAGAGCGCCTGCGGCTTTACCCCGAGATTTTCGATCTGGAACGCTGCATCCACGAGGTGATGCTACTGTTGCAGCCCAAGGCGCACGACGCGGGCATCCGGCTGCTGGTCGATTACGATCTGTTCCTGCCCACCCGCTTCGTGGCCGATCCGGGGCGAATGCGGCAGGTGCTGACCAACCTCTTGGGCAATGCGGTCAAGTTCACGCCGCAGGGTCATGTGCTGGTGCGGGTGGTCGGGCTGGAGCGTGGCGATGGGCAGGTCGAGCTGCATGTAACCGTCGAAGACACCGGCATCGGCATCGCGCCCGAACACCGCGATCATGTGTTTGACGAATTCAACCAGATCGAAACCGAAGGCGCGCGCATCGTGCAGGGCACCGGGCTGGGGCTGGCGATCACCCGTCATCTGGTGACGCTGATGGGCGGCAGCCTGTGGCTGGACAGCGAGCCGGGGCGGGGGTCTTGCTTTGGGTTCCGTGTGGTTTTGCCAGTGGCAGAGCCGCGCGACCCGGCCGATCTGGCGCCCGCCCAGATCACGCTGAAAACCGCGCTTGTAGTCGATGACCTGATGCTGAACCGGGTCATTCTGGAACGGCAGTTGCAGACTTACGGGCTGGCCGTAACGCTGTGCCGGTCGGGAGCCGAGGCGGTTCAGGTGCTGGGCCAAGGCGCGCGTTTCGATGTGCTGCTGACCGATCACCGCATGCCCGAGATGGACGGGCTGCAACTGACCCGCCGACTGCGTGCAATGGCGCTTGATCTGCCGGTGCTGCTCCTGACCTCCGACCCCGAGGCCGCGGCGATCGAGACGATGCGCCCGGCGCTGTCAGGGCTTCTGCGCAAGCCGGTCCTGCGGTCAGATCTGTTCCGCGCGTTGCAGGCCCTGTCGAACCGCGAACCTGCCGCGGCGTTGGCGCCCCTGCGACAGATGCGGGTTCTGGCGGCAGAGGACAACCGCACCAATCAACTGTTGCTGCAACAGATGCTGCGCGGCTGCGATATCGACCTGCACTTTGCCACGAACGGGCGCGAGGCGGTCGATCTGTGGCGCAAGCAGCGGCCCGATCTGGTGTTCATGGATATCTCGATGCCCGAAATGGATGGCCGCGAAGCGACCCTTGCGATCCGCGCCGACGAGGCGGCGACGGGCGGGCACACCCCGATCGTGGCGCTGACCGCCCATGCGTCGGAGGATGACGGAGCCGATCTTTTGGCGGCGGGGCTTGATCATTACCTGACCAAACCGTTGCGCAAGGGGTCGATCATCGCACAGGTCCGCGCCCATTGCCCGCCCGAGGCGCGCGCACCCCTGCCACAGGCGGCACAGGCCGAGGCCTCGGCGCCAGCCGATGTGAGGGTTGATTGACAGCACCGATGACGGCCCGCACCGCGCGAAATCCGCCTTGCGTCAGCCCGCACAATCGGCCAGTTTCGCCTGCGCTTTCGGGAGAGCCTCATGCGGGTTGGAATTGCCTTTCTGGTGGCGGGCTATGTGCTGAGCCAGTTCTATCGCGCCTGTCTGGCGGTGCTGACGCCGGTGCTGGGCACCGAAATCGGCGCCGGGGCGGGCGATCTGGCAGTGTCGCTGGGGCTTTGGTATGGCGCCTTTGCCGCGATGCAACTGCCCGTGGGCTGGGCGCTCGACCGGATCGGGCCACGGCGCACGGTTTCGGTGCTGCTGGGTCTTGGCGGCGGCGGCGGCGCGGCGGTGTTCGCGCTGGCCTCGGGGCCGCTTGACATTCACATCGCCATGACGCTGATCGGCATCGGCTGCTCGCCGGTGCTGATGGGCGGCTATTACATCTTCGCGCGCAACTATGCGCCTGCGGTGTTTGGCACGCTGGCAGGTGCGATGATCGGCGTGGGCAGCCTGGGCAACCTGGCCGGGGCAGCGCCGCTGGCGTGGGTCGTCGAGGCGGCAGGCTGGCGCGCAACGCTCTGGGGGCTGGCCGCGATCACCCTTGCCGTGGCACTGGCGATCTGGCGCTTCACCCGCGACCCCGAGCGGGTTGAAACCGCCCCCGGCGCGGCCGGTTCGGTGCTGGATCTGTTTCGGATTCCGGGGCTTTGGGCGATCCTGCCGCTGATTGCCGTCAACTATACCGCCGCGGCCGGTCTGCGCGGGCTGTGGGCCGGGCCATATATGGGGCAGGTCTATGCCGCGGATGCCGCGATGATCGGCAAGGTCACGCTGGTGATGGGGCTGGCGATGGTCGCAGGCAACTTCCTTTACGGACCCGCCGACCGGGTCATCGGCAGCCACAAACGGGTGGTGTTTGGCGGCAACCTGCTGCTGGCTACCGCGCTGGCGGCGCTGTGGTGGGCCCCCGATGCCGGGCTGTGGCAGGCCACCGCGCTGCTGGCCGCTGCGGGCTTTTTCGGCGCGACCTTCCCCGCGATGATGGCGCATGGGCGCAGCTTTTTCCCGCCGCACCTGGTCGGGCGGGGGGTGACGCTGCTGAACATGTTTTCGATCGGTGGCGTGGGGGTGGCGCAATTCGCCTCGCGCCCGGTGTTCGAGACGGCCTCGGCCAGCGGCACGCCGGTGCAGGCGTTCTCGGTGCTGTTCCTGTTCTACCTGATCCCGCTGATCATCGGGCTGGGACTGTATCTGTTCAGTCGCGACGGCGCCCGCTGACCGCCTTGCCCCTTCCCCTGCGGGCGCCTTTGGGCTATGGGGCCTCGTCTGTCTGAAGGAGAGGCCTCATGGGCTACAAGGTCGTTGTTGCCGGTGCCACGGGGAACGTGGGCCGTGAAATGCTGAACATTCTGGCGGAGCGCGAGTTCCCGGTGGATGAAATCGTCGCTCTGGCCTCGCGGCGGAGCCTCGGAACCGAGGTCAGCTTTGGCGACAAGACCCTGAAATGTCAGGATATCGAAAGGTTCGAATTTACCGGCTGGGACATTGCACTGTTTGCCATCGGGTCGGAACCGACCAAGAAATACGCCCCCATAGCGGCGGCGGCGGGCTGCGTGGTGATCGACAACTCCTCGCTGTATCGCTACGATCCCGACATTCCGCTGGTGGTGCCCGAAGTGAACCCCGAGGCGGTGGAACAGTATAAAAAGCGCAACATCATCGCCAACCCGAACTGCTCGACCGCGCAGATGGTGGTGGCGCTGAAGCCACTGCACGACCGCGCGCGGATCAAGCGGGTTGTGGTTTCGACCTATCAATCCGTGTCGGGCGCCGGCAAGGAAGGCATGGATGAGCTGTGGAACCAGACCAAAGGCATCTATGTGCCCGGTCAGGAAGTGGCCCCCAAGAAATTCCCCAAGCAGATCGCCTTCAACGTGATCCCGCATATCGACGTGTTCCTGGACGATGGCTCGACCAAGGAAGAATGGAAGATGGTCGCGGAAACGAAAAAGATCCTCGACAAGGCGATCAAGGTCACCGCGACCTGCGTGCGCGTGCCCGTGTTCGTGGGCCATTCGGAATCGATCAATATCGAGTTCGAGGATTTCCTCGATGAACACGAGGCCCGCGACATCCTGCGCGAGGCGCCGGGGGTGATGGTGATCGACAAGCGCGAGGCCGGTGGCTACATCACCCCGGTCGAATGCGTGGGTGATTATGCCACCTATATCAGCCGCATCCGGCAAGACAGCACGATCGACAACGGCATCAACCTGTGGTGCGTGTCCGACAACCTGCGCAAGGGCGCCGCGCTGAACGCCGTGCAGATCGCCGAGACGCTGGGCAACCGCTGCCTGAAAAAGGGCTGACACCCCGACCACCGGCCCGTAACGCGAGGGCGCCCCGGGTGGCGCCCTCTTGCTTTTTGGGGCTGACGGGTAAAGCGTGAGGCTGGTCCTTGAAACGGAGAGTCCGATGCGCCGCCTGACCCTGCCGCTTGCCCTGCTGATGTGTTCCACCGCCCCCGCGGCCTTTGCCGATGTGATTGAGGCGAAGTCCCGTGTGACACAGGTCACGCTTTACCCCTGGGGGGCGAGCGTCATCCGGCGGGTCGAATTTGCGGCGCCGCAAGGAGTGCATGAGCTGATCGTGCCCGATCTGCCGCAATCGACCGATGCGGGCAGCTTGCGGGTCGCGGGTGACGGCGCCAGGATCGGCGCGGTCACGCTGATGCAAGGCCGTCTGCCAGTGGCCAACGACGCCCCCACGCCCGAGATTGCCGCAGCCAAGGCCGAGGTCGAACGGATGGAGGCCGTGCTGCGCAGCCGCGATGCCGCCATTGCCGCGATTCGGCTGCGGGTGACGGCGGCGCAAGATCAGGCCGCCTTCCTGCGCGCGCTGGCCGCCCGCGATGGCCCCGCCACCGCCGACGATCTGCGCGCCCTGTCGCGCATGGTCGGCGAGGAGTTGTTGGCCGCCGCCGAGGCTGCCCATGCCGCCGAACAAGAGGCCGCCGCAGCCGAACGCGCCCGCGAAGATGACGCCACGGCGCTGGAAAAGGCCCGTCAGACGCTGGCCGCGCTGACCGAGGGCACGGCAGACCTCGCCGCCCTGTCAGTCACGGTTGAAACCGGGGCCGAAGGGCGCGGCGCGCTGGAGATCACCAGTTTTACCAACGACGCCTCATGGTCGCCGGTCTATGACCTGCGGCTGGACCGGGCGGCGGGCAAGCTGGCGGTCGAGCGTGGGGTGCTGGTGACGCAATCGACCGGCGAAGACTGGGCCGGCGTCGATCTGACCCTGTCCACCGCCCGGCCCGCCGAACAATCGGACCCCTCGGAACTGTGGCCGTGGCTGCGCCGGATCGCACCGCCCGATGCGCCGATGCCCCAGGCCCGCGCCAAGGCAATGGAAGAAAGCTGGGGCGCGGGCGCCGATATGGCGCTGGCCGCGGCCCCCGCACCGATGGTCGAGGCTGCCGAGATGCAGATGATGGGCGCCACCGTGACCTGGGCCTATGGCGCGCCCGTCGATATCCGTAACGGCGTCGATGCGCTGCGGTTGCGGCTGGGCGATCTGGCGCTGATGCCCGAACTGGTGGCCCAGGCGGTGCCGCTGCGCGATGCCACCGCCTTCCTTGTGGCGCGCGCGGTCAACGACAGCGGGCAGGTGATCCTGCCGGGGCAGGCCAGCCTGTTCGTCGATGGCGCGATGGTCGGCAGCACCAACCTGCCGCTGGTGGCCTCGGGCGACGAGTTGCGGCTGGGCTTTGGCCCTATCGACGGCATCCGGCTGACCCGAATCGTGCCTGAAAAGACCGAGGGCGACCGCGGCGTCATCTCCAAATCGAACGAGGCGAAGGAAACCGCGATCCTGAAGATAGAAAACCTGACCACCGAGAATTGGGCGCTGCGGGTTCTGGATCAGGTGCCCTATTCGGAACAGAAGGATCTGGTGATCCGCCACACCTCCACACCGCCCGCAACCGAAACCGATGTGGAAGGCGCCCGCGGGATTTTGGCATGGGAAATGCCGCTGGCCGCGGGCAAGGTGCAGGAAATCCGGCTGGAAACGACGCTCAGCTGGCCCTCAGGGCAGGTGTTGCAATAAGCACCACCCACCCGCGTGGGCGGGGCTGATGAGCGCCACTGCGGTCGCGCTGCGGCCTCGGCCCGGCGTTGGTTTTTGCTGACGCCGGCCCGCGCCGCATCAAACCGGCAGAAAAGCGCCGCTTGCCGGGTCATACTGCAACAGCCCGCCTTCGCCGATGTCGGTCCACAGCCCATGAATCGTCATGTCACCCGCATCCAGTGCAGCCTTGACGAAGGGGAAGGTCATCAGGTTTTCAAGGCTGATGACGACCGATTCCCGTTCCAGCGCGGTCTGGCGCTCGGTCTCGGGCAGATGTGCCACACGTTCAAAACCGGGGCGCAGAATGCCCAGCCATTTCCCCACGAAGGATGTCTTGTCTTCCAGCTCGGGGGCATGGCCGGTGCACATCGCATGGCACCCCTCTACCCCACCGCATTGCGAATGCCCCAACACGATCAGATGCGCAACCTTCAGCGTGGTCACGGCATATTCGACCGCAGCCGAGGTGCCATGATAATCGCCGTCCGGGTTATAGGGCGGCACGAGGTTGGCAATGTTGCGATGAATAAAGAATTCGCCCTGATCCGCGCCAAAGATCGAGGTAACATGTACGCGCGAGTCGCAGCACGAAATCACCATCGCGCGCGGGCGCTGGCCATCTTCGGCCAAACGGCGATACCAGTTGCGGTTTTCGGCATAGGTGGTGGCTTTCCACCCCTGATAGCGCTGGATCAGATAGGATGGCAGCGGCCGGACATGGTCCTTCATAGGTTCACCTCTCAGGTCGACTGACTGTCAGATAGTTTGCAATCGCAGCAAATTCGAGAGGCTTTCACGCGCGTCTAAACCTTTTCTTGACCTCGCACCGCGACAGTGACTTTGGGCGCGGGTCCGGAAGGAGGGTGACGGGGTGGCGGATATCTCCGATCTACGCCATGAGGAGGGTGTCCGGCTGGATGCGGACCGTCTCGTGGCGCTCTATGCCAAGCTGGGCGAGGCAGAGGCAGAGCGGGTCATCTGCGCCGCAATGGAGGCGCTGGCGGTGCAGCTTTCGGTCGTGCAGCGCGCGGCGGCCGAGGGTGCGCAGGATACGCTGGTGCAGGGTCTGCTCAAACTGGCGGGGCTGGCCGCGCAGGTGGGGATGACCTCGCTGGCGCGGGTCGCGGGCGATGTGGTGGGCTGCGCGATGACGGGCGATGGACCTGCCCAGGCCGCCACACTGGCCCGGCTGGTCCGGATCGGCGACCGTTCCCTGACCGAAGTATGGGATTTGCAGGATGTCAGCCTTTAGAGGGGCTTGCGGGTGGCGCGGCAGGCGCTAGGCTTGCGCAAATTGCCTGCAGGATGATCCAATGCCGCTGTGTTTCGCCCCCGACGATACCCTGTCAAAACCGCTTTTCCTGGTGCCCGAAGGATCGCTGCCCCCATCTCTGCGCCCCGAGGCACAGGCCTTTGCCGCAGCGCAGGGCTTTACCGGTGCGCTGGGGCAGGTCTGCGTGCTGCCCGATGCGGCGGGTGGCATCGGGGCGGCACTGTTCGGCTGGGGCACACCTGCGGCGCGCGCGCGTGGGCGCTTTCACCTCGCCCGCGCGGCCGAGGCCCTGCCCGAGGATGACTGGCATCTGGAGGGCGATCTGACAGCGCCCGAGGCCGAGGAGGCGGCCCTGGCCTGGTTGCTCGCGGGTTATCGCTTTGCCCGCTACAAGGCCGCGGCGGCGCCGAAAGCCCGGCTGAAATGCCCCGCGGGCGTTGATGCCCGACGGATGGAAACGATCGCTGCGGCCGAGGCGCTGACGCGCGATCTGATCAACACCCCGGCCTCCGACATGGGGCCGGAGGAGCTTGAAACCGCGTTCTTCGCTCTGGCGGCGCGTCATGGCGCGCAGGCACAGGCGATCTGCGGTGACGATCTGCTGACCGAGGGCTTGCCAATGATACACGCCGTGGGCCGGGCCAGCCCCCGCGCGCCGCGGCTGCTGGACCTGCACTGGGGGGATGCGGGGCCGCGACTGACGCTGGTGGGCAAGGGCGTGTGCTTTGATACCGGCGGGCTGGACCTGAAACCCTCGTCCTCAATGGGGTTGATGAAGAAAGATATGGGCGGCGCGGCCACGGTGATGGGGCTGGCGCAGATGATCATGGCACTGGGCCTGCCCCTGCGGTTGCGCGTGCTGGTGCCGGCAGTGGAAAACGCCGTGTCGGGCAACGCCTTTCGCCCGCAAGATATTCTGACCAGCCGCAAGGGCCTGACGGTAGAGGTGAACAACACCGATGCCGAGGGGCGGCTGGTGTTGGCCGATGCGCTGGCCCTGGCCGATGAAGAGGCGCCCGATCTGCTGATCTGCATGGCCACGCTGACCGGCGCGGCGCGCGTTGCGCTGGGCCCCGACCTGCCGCCGTTCTACACCAATGACAACAGCCTTGCCGCCGCCTTGTCAGAAGCCGCAGCGGCGGTGGCCGATCCGCTGTGGCGGATGCCATTCTGGCAACCCTACGAGCCGATGATCGAGCCAGGCATCGCTGATCTGGACAACGCGCCCTCGGGGGGCATGGCTGGGTCGGTCACCGCGGCGCTGTTTCTGCGCCGGTTCGTGACCCAGACCCCACGGTTTGCGCATTTCGACATCTACGGCTGGCAACCCAGCCCTGCTCCGGCCCGGCCAAAGGGCGCGGTCGGCCAGGGGGCGCGGGCGATTCTGGCCGCGCTGCCCAAGGTTCTGGCGCTATGAGCGCGGATCGGCGCACGACGCCCTTCAGCGGCCGGGTGGCGCTGGCAACGCTGCGCGGGCAGGTGACGGCCGAGGCATTTACCACGGGCGATCCGGCGCGGGTGGCTGTGCCGATGGCCGACCTGCTGGCCGCCCCCGGAGGCAGGCGCGAGCGGCAACTGCTGCTGGGCGCCGCGCTTCGGGTGATCGACCGGCAGGCGGGCCATGCCTTTGTTCAGGCTGCCGCCGATGGCTATTGCGGCTGGGTCGCAGAGGCTGCGCTGGGGCCTGCGCAACAGCCAACGCATTGGGTCGCGGTGCCGGGCAGCCATTTGTATTCCGGCCCCAGCGTGCAAGCCGCCGAGATCGCGGGCCTGAGCCTGGGCGCGCGGCTGCGGATCGTGGCCGATCACGACAGCTTCCTGGAAACCGCCGAAGGGGCCTTTGTGCCGCGCCCGCATCTGCGGACCCTTGGCGATTGGGCCACCGACCAGGTGACGGTGGCCGAAACCCTGCTGGGAACGCCCTATCTGTGGGGCGGCAACAGCCGGACGGGCATTGACTGTTCGGGGCTGGTGCAACTGGCCTGGTCGGCCTGCGGCCTGCCCTGCCCGGCCGACAGCGACCAGCAATTTGCCGCGCTGGGCCAGGTGCTGCCGGAGAGCGAGGTGCCGCGCCGCGGCGATCTGGTGTTCTGGAAGGGCCATGTGGCGCTTGTGGTTGATGCGGCCCGCCTGATCCATGCCAACGGCCAGACGATGAGTGTGGCCTATGAAGGCATCGCCACCTGCATTGCGCGGGTGGCTGCGGCGGGCGAGGGCGCATTTTTGGGCATGAAGCGGGGCTGAGTCGGGCGTCTTGCCCTGGCTCACTCCACCGCGCGGATCAGCTTGCGCTCCAGATCGCGCAACACGGCGCGCAGATCGTCACCGCGTTTCAGCACCTGCCCCTCGGGGCCGATCAGCGCATACTGACCCTGCCGCAGCCGCAGCCGGGGGCGCTTTTCGATCCGATACAGCGGGTTTTCGGCGGCACGGCGAAAGATGGAGAACACCGCCATATCGCGCAGAAAGCTCATGCCATAATCGCGCCATTCGCCTGCGGCCACCATCCGCCCGTAGAGCGACAGGATCACCGACAATTCGGCCCGATCAAACGCGATCTGCGGCGGCAGCGCGCCAGACTGGGGGTGAGGGGTCGGGGGCGACATGTTCATCGGCCCAGAGTGCCACCCGCCTGCCCATGGATCAAGCGTCGCGAAATTGTCACACTGTGGCCACGCGCCATTCGAAACTTTTCCGCTTTAGCGCCCGGCTCCGCCCCGAAAACCGCTGCGGTGGTCAACGCCGATGCCCCGGAGGCGCGGCTGACGGCCCCCACCAAGGTCATGCCTCCGGGGCATCTTTGCGCGCCTGCTTATGCCGGGCCGCACGGCCCAGTCTGGCGCGATGACAGCTTCGTTATCGTGCCGACCCGCTGGGAAAATACCTCCGGAAAAGCCGCTTTGCGTGTATCATCCCCCGATCTGGACCAGACAGGGAGAGACCCGCCGTGAGACCGATGAAAACCGCCATTGCCCTCGGCCTGATCTGCGCTGCGGGCATCGCCGCTGCGAAAGAGGGCGTGCAGAACCCCGCCGTCAAGGCGCGGATGGATGCAATGCAGGTGATCAAGACCCATACCGGGGTGATCGCCGACATGACCGCCGGCAAGACCGCCTTCGACAGCGCCCGCGCCGCCGAGGCCGCCGCCGCACTGGCCGCCACCGCAGCAACCATTCCCGCGCTGTTCGAGGCTGAAGAGGAAGACCCGGCGTCCGAGGCGCGGGATGAAATCTGGATGATGCCCGAGGATTTCAACGCCAAGGCCGAGGCGCTTTACAAGGCGGCCCTGGCCATCGACGCCTCGTCGCTGGATGCGATGCGGCCTTCGATGGCCACGGTGGGCGGTGCCTGCAAGGCCTGCCACGACGATTATCGGATGTAGTCACCGGGACGGGCGGAGGGGCGATTTGCGCCCCCCGCCCTGCCCGTTTCAGCCGCAATCGACGTTGAAGATGTTGCCCATCTGATCCAGCCGGAACACGACGCGCTGGGCATTGTATTCCTGCGGCTCGATTCCGCGCCATTCGACCACGCGGAAGGCGCGGGTGATGCCCAGCGTCGGAATGACGGTGCCGGGCTGACCCAGATACCCCTTGTAATCTGCCGCGTGGCACAGATCGGGCTGACGCTCCTCCAGCGCCCCCTCGACCGGCACCGGTGGCAGCGGATCGACGATCGGCGCTGTCTGATCCGGTATCGGCTGCTGGCAGGCCGCCAGCACGATGACAGCGGCCCAGATCGCATGTCTTGTCATTTTGTCGCACCCCATGGTTGCAGCGGGCCAGTCTTTGGCCCAAGCTTCGGCCTGCATATACAGGGAGGTTTTGCCAATGAGAACCCGTGCCGCAGTGGCTTTGGAGGCTGGGAAGCCGCTCGAAGTGATGGAAGTGAACCTTGACGGCCCGAAGCAGGGCGAGGTTCTGGTGGAGATCAAGGCCACAGGCATCTGCCACACCGATGAATTCACCCGCTCTGGCGCCGACCCCGAGGGGTTGTTTCCGGCGATTCTGGGCCACGAGGGCGCGGGCGTGGTGGTCGAGTGCGGGGCGGGCGTGACAAGCCTGAAGCCCGGCGACCATGTGATCCCGCTTTATACCCCCGAATGCCGCGAATGCCCCTCGTGCCTCAGCCGCAAGACCAACCTCTGCACCGCGATCCGGGGCACACAGGGCAAGGGGCTGATGCCCGATGGCACCACGCGGTTTTCGATGCTCGATGGCACGCCGATCCTGCATTACATGGGCTGCTCGACGTTTTCGAACTTTACCGTCATGCCCGAGATCGCGCTGGCCAAGGTGCGCCCCGACGCGCCTTTTGACAAGATCTGCTACATCGGCTGTGGCGTGACCACGGGCGTCGGCGCAGTGATCAATACCGCCAAGGTCGAGGTCGGCGCCAAGGCGGTGGTGTTCGGGCTGGGCGGGATCGGGCTGAACGTCATTCAGGGGCTGAAGCTGGCCGGGGCCGACATGATCATCGGCGTGGACATCAACCCCGAGCGCGAGGCCTGGGGCCGACGCTTCGGCATGACCCATTTCGTCAACCCCCGCGATGTGGGAGACATCGTGGCGCATCTGGTGAACATGACGAAAACCCCCTTCGACCAGATCGGCGGGGCGGATTACTCGTTCGACTGCACCGGCAACGTCAGCGTGATGCGGCAGGCGCTGGAATGCACGCACCGCGGCTGGGGCCAGTCGATCGTGATCGGCGTGGCGCCCTCGGGGGCCGAAATCCAGACCCGGCCGTTCCAGCTTGTGACCGGGCGCGTCTGGAAGGGCACGGCCTTTGGCGGGGCGCGCGGGCGCACCGATGTGCCGACATTCGTGGATTGGTACATGCAGGGCAAGATCGAGATCGACCCGATGATCACCCACATCCTGACGCTGGACGAGATCAACAAGGGCTTCGATCTGATGCACTCGGGCGAAAGCATCCGATCTGTCGTGGTTTACTGACGCCTCTCAACCCCGTGTTAAGGCCGCGCTGCTAGCCCTTGGATGCAGCAGTTTTGGCAGGGGGCAAAATGGCAGCGCGCGACAATGCGGCTCCGGTCATCATCAAGCGCAAGAAGGTGATCGTGGGCGGCGGGCACCACGGCGGCGCATGGAAGGTCGCCTATGCCGATTTCGTCACCGCGATGATGGCTTTTTTCATGCTGATGTGGCTGTTGAACGCCACCACCGAAAAGCAGCGAAAGGGCATTGCGGATTATTTCGATCCGACGATCCCGATCAACCGCATCTCGGGCGGCGGTGATGGCGCCTTCGGTGGAAATTCGGTCTTTTCGGAAGATCAGATGGCGCAAAGCGGCACCGGCGCCGCCGTCCGTCAACCCTCGGAGGAGCATCAGGCGCGCGGCCAGACCGGCGCCGACCCGGCCACCGATACCGCCGCGGACGAGACCGAAAAGCTGGAGGAAATCCGCACGAAAATCGACGAGGCGCTGACGGCACTGGCAGGCGAATCGATGGCAAGCGAGGATTTCGCCCGACACATCGTGACCCGCGTCACCGACGAGGGGCTGATCGTCGAATTCTTCGATCTGGAAACCGAACCCCTGTTTGCCACCGATAGCGCCGCGCCCGAGCCTGTGACGCATGAGATTGCAGCGATGCTGGCGCGCGTCTTTCAACTGGTAGAAAACGACGTTTCGGTGAATGGCCACCTGCGCGCCTACCCTGAAATCTTGCGCGAAAACCCGGTCTGGGGCCTGTCAACCGAGCGCGCGCAGGCGGTGCGCACCTTGCTGGAACAGGCCGGCCTTCCGGCTGTGCGGGTGCAGCGCGTCACCGGCTTTGCCGACCGCAAGCTGGCGGTCACGAACCCCATGGCTATCCGCAACAACCGGCTGGAGGTGATCCTGCTGCGGCCGGGCAAATGAATAGCGCGGATTTTAGACGTTAGGGCGATGTTAAGCTGCCGGACCGCACTGTGCCATTTGATCACGGGACTCTGCAGCAGAAAGGCGCACTCCGAATGTCCATCTCTTCTTCGCTCAATGCAGGGGTGGCGGGCCTCGCGGCCAATGCCACCCGGCTTGCCACGATTTCTGACAACATCGCCAACTCGGGCACCTATGGCTACAAGCGGGCGGCGGCTGATTTCGAAAGCATGGTCATCAATCAGTCGCGCGCGGCGGGGGTGTATTCGGCGGGCGGTGTGCGCGCCCAGACCATCCGCCTGATCGACGAGCGCGGCTCGTTGGTCGCCACGGCAAACTCGCTTGATCTGGCGGTGTCGGGGCGGGGCATGCTGCCGGTCGTTCCTGCCGTGTCGCTGGATAACGGAACCAATGGGCAGCAGTTGATGATGACGACCACAGGCGCCTTCCGCACCGATGCCGAGGGGGTTTTGCGCACCGAATCGGGGCTGGTGCTGCTGGGCTGGCCCGCCAGCGCCGACGGCACCATCCCGACCATGCCGCGCGACACCGTCTCAGGCTTGCAGCCGGTGGTCATCCACACCAACCAGATGGTGGGCGATCCAACCACGGCGATCGGGCTTGGGGTCAACCTGCCCGCCGAAGATACAGAGGTCGGGGCATCGGGCGATGCCAAGCCTCTGTCGATCGAGTATTTCGGAAACCTCGGCACGTCCGAGACGCTGGGGATAACCTTCACCCCCACGGTTCCCGCCGCGCCTGCAACCGATCCCTCGAACCAGTGGACAATGCTGATCACCGATTCTGCGCAGGGCGGGGCGGTGATCGGAGAATATACGCTGACTTTCGATGACAGCCGCGGCACCGGCGGAACGCTGGCCTCGGTTGCGACTGTTTCGGGCGGCGCCTACGATCCGGCGACCGGCACGCTGGCGCTTGGGGTCGCGGGCGGCCCGCTTGACCTGACCATCGGCACGATCGGCGGCACGGGCGGCATGACACAACTCGCAGGCAGCTTCGGCACAACGTCGATCACCAAGGACGGCTCGCCGGTCGGCAATCTGACCGCCGTCGAAGTGGATGAGAATGGCTATGTCCGCGCAACCTATGACACCGGGTCGATCCGGACGCTTTACCAGATTCCGCTCGTCGATGTGCCCAATGTGAACGGGTTGACCGCGCTGAACAACCAGACCTTCCAGATTTCGCCCACCTCGGGTGCCTTCTTTCTGTGGGATGCGGGCGATGGCCCCACGGGTGCGGTGGTGGGATATGCCCGTGAATCGTCAACAACCGATATCGCGGCGGAACTGACCAGTCTGATCCAGACCCAGCGCGCCTATTCCTCGAATGCCAAGGTCATCCAGACGGTGGATGAGATGTTGCAGGAGACGACCAATATCAAACGCTGATCGCACCCGCTTGCAGGACGGAGGCTGAGCCATGAGCATCGCGAGTTCATTTTCCAACGCCCTCTCAGGGCTCAGTGCGGTGTCACGCGCGGCCGATGTGGTCTCATCGAACATCGCCAATGCGATGACCGAAGGCTACGCACGGCGCGAACTGGCACTGTCGGCGCTGTCAGTGGGCGGGCAGGGGGCAGGCGTTCGGGTTGACGGTGTGATCCGGGTGGTCAATCAGGCGGTGCTGGCCGACAGGCGGCTCGCCGATGCCGAAGTCGGCAATATTGCACTCCGGGCAGAGTTTCTGAACCGTCTGGAAACGCTGCTCGGCACCCCCGGCACACCGGGGTCGCTGTCGGATCGGATCGCCAGCTTTGAAACCGCCCTGATCGAGGCCGCAAGCCGCCCTGACAGCGAAGCCCGCCTGCAATCGGTGCTGACCTCGGCCGAGGCGATCACCAGCCACCTCAACAAACTGACCGGCGCGATCCAGGGCGAGCGGATGAGTGCCGATCCGCGAGGTGGCGCGAGACAACAGCCAGATTTCGCTATTCACCACTGGAGGCGCGGTGTTGCTGGAGGGCAATCCCGCCGTGATTGATTTTGCCGCGGTCGGCGTGATTACCGCAGACATGACGCTGGCATCGGGGGCCTTGTCGGCTGCGTCGATCAACGGTCTGGTGGTTTCGCCCACCGATAGCGGGGTTTTGGGCGGTGGTACGCTGGGCGCACTGTTCGCCCTGCGCGACGAGCTTGCGCCCCAGGCACAGGCGCAGATCGACGCCCTCGCGCGCGATCTGATCGCACGTTTCGAGGCTCCAGCGATTGATGCCACCAAAGCAGCGGGCGCACCCGGTCTGTTCACCGACAGGGCCGCAGCCCTTGATCCCGCCGACGAGGTCGGGCTTGCGGGCCGAATTTCAATCAGCACAAGCGTTGATCCTGACCAAGGCGGCGCCCTTTGGCGCCTGCGCGACGGTTTGGGTGCCGCCAGTTCCGGGCCGGTTGGCAACGGCACCCTGCTCACGGCCCTTGGCACTGCGCTGACAGCGACCAATGTACCCGCCTCGGGCATCTTCAGTGGGGCCGCTCGCTCGGTTTCAGGGCTGGCGGCCGATATTCTTTCGCAGGTTTCCGGCACCCGCCAAACTGTCGAACTGCGCGAAAGTTATGCCTCTTCCCGCCAAGACAGTTTGACCAAACTGTACCTTTCGGACGGGGTCGATACCGATGCCGAGATGCAGAACCTTCTTCAGATCGAGCAGGCCTATGCGGCCAATGCCCGTGTGATCCAGACGATTGATGAGATGCTTCAAACCATAGTGGCGATCTAAAATGACCTACCTTTCCGTTGGAGACATGGCGCAGGCCTATCAACTGCGTCGGCACAATGCCGAGATGAAGACTCTGATGAACCAGTTGACCGACGAGATGATCTCAGGCGCCCGGCAGGATACCGGGGCGGCAGTGCGCGGCGATTTCACCGCGCTCGCCGGGATCGACCGCTCCCTCGCCGTGCTCGATTCCTATGCCTTCGCGACGACGGAGGCTGCGCAACTCGTTTCGACGATGCAATCCGCACTGGAGACGATCCAGGCCATGGGTGCCGAGATCGGGGGCACGCTGCTGTCAGCGGCGACCAGTTCCAACCCGACCATGGTCAGCGTTACCACTGCCGATGCCCGCGAACGGTTTTTGGCCACCGTCGGGGCAATCAACACCAATATCGCAGGGCGACATGTGTTCTCGGGCATGGCCCCGGATCGTGCGCCTCTGGCCCCGGCAGAAGACATCTTGGCGGCGCTGACCGCCGCCACCGCAACGGCCACCGATGCCAGCGGTGTCGTCTCTGCGGTTGAGGCCTGGTTCAACGCCCCTCCGGGTGACGGCGGCTACCTCGATATGGCGTATCGCGGCGGGGCACCGCTGTCGCCACTTTGCACCGGGCCAGGTGAGAGCGCCGCGTTGGATCTGACCGCCGCCCATTCGCAGATTCGGGCAGCTCTTCAGGGGTTGGCCATCGCGGCTCTCGTCTCTGACGGGGCGCTGGCGGGCGATGCTGTCGAACAGATGCGGCTGACCCAGGCGGCGGGCGAAAAGGTGATCGGTGCGGAAACAAGTCTGGTTCTGTTGCGGGCAGATATTGGCACGACCGAGGACCGACTGGACGAAACCGCCACCCGAAACAGCACCGAAATCGCCAGCCTCAAGATCGCACGCGACCATCTGGTAGCCGCGGACCCCTATGATACCGCCACCGCGCTCGAAGCGGTTCAGACCCAGATCGAGACCTTGTATACGCTGACCGCACGTCTGTCGCGCCTGTCTTTGGCGGAGTATCTGTGATGATCCGGCTTCTCGCCTTTTTGCTGAGCCTGCTTCCGTTTCTGGCAGAGGCCGCGCCGATCCGGATCAAGGATCTGGTCGAATTCGACGGGGTGCGGGGCAATGATCTGGTTGGCTACGGCCTTGTCGTGGGGCTGAACGGCACCGGGGACGGCATTCGAAACGCTCCGTTCACCGAAGAAATCATGGCCAATATCCTGGAACGCCTGGGGGTTAACGTCAGCGGCGAGCAGTTCCGCCCCAAGAACGTGGCGGCGGTTCTGGTCACCGCGACGCTGCCGCCCTTTGCGCGGGCTGGGGGGCAGATCGACGTCGGCGTCGCGGCAATTGGCGATGCCAAAAGCCTGCTGGGCGGAACCTTGGTGATGACCCCGCTCAGCGCTGCTGACGGGGCCATCTATGCCGTGGCCCAAGGGACGATCATCGCAGGCGGCGCTTCGGTAGAGGGCCAGGGGGCAAGCGTTGTTCAGGGGGTGCCCACCTCGGGGGTCATCCCCTCTGGCGCTCGGGTCGAACGCGAGATCGCCTTTGATTTCGGCGGTCTGAGGTCCGTCCGCCTGGCGTTGCGGTCTGCCGATTTCACCACCGCAGGACGGATCGAACAGGCCATCAATTCTGAATTCGGCCGCCGCGTTGCGGTGATGCAGGATGCGGGAACGGTTTCACTAGACCTTGCCGCCGCAAACATGCGCTCCCCCGCCCACGTGCTGGGCCGGGTCGAAAACCTGACGATCGAGCCAGAGCGGCGGGCCCGCGTTGTGGTCGATCAGCGGTCCGGCACGATCGTGATGGGCGAAGATGTTCGCATTTCGCGGGTGGCGGTCAGCCAAGGAAACCTGACCCTGAGAATCCGGGAGGAGCCGCTGGCTGTGATGCCCAATCCCTTTGCCGAGGGTGAGACGGTTGTGTTGCCGCGCACCGAGGCATCGATCGAAGATGAGCCGGGAATAGGGCTGGCCGAGGTCGCGGGCGGCACCTCGCTTTCTGAAGTGGTTGCTGGGCTGAACGCGCTGGGTGTCAGCCCACGCGATATGATCGACATACTCAAAAGCATCAATTCCGCCGGGGCGCTACATGCCGAATTTGTGGTGCGTTGAGCAATTGGCAGCGCCCGCTCGCCGCCACAACGCATGATTCCGGCGGGGGGGGGCCTGCCGCAGCGGCTCCGCTTTTGACGAAACGCTCTGATCTTGACCGCGGACGCACCGGAAAGAGGGAAGGCTTTTCGGGGTGATCACACCCAGCCGCACCGCAGGGCGCGATCATGCGGATCATGTCCGCTCGGTCGCCCAGTCATCGCGCTTTTGGGGCGGGCACTTTTCGCTGCATCTTGGAAACGGTCACATCTGCATTACAAGGTCGATCCCGGCATGCGCACCCGGAGGGAGACGGCGGGGCTGCTGTTGCGGCTGGACGCCCCCGCGCTGTTGCGGCTGGCGCGCACCGCGGGCGAGGTGGGTAGCAGCGTGCCGCTGACCGATGCAAAGGGGTCGGTTCTGGATGAACGGTTCCGCCCAGCCGATCACGGATTTTTTCACGAGGCCGGGCTGGTGTCTGACACCGACTGAAGCGAGGAGCGCTGGAGGACCAACGGCATCGGCACCTGCCTGATCGAGGGGCGCTCGGTCGTGGTGCATCGGGATCAGAATTTCCGCGCCATAAATACCGCGCTGGCCTCGCAATTTCAGGGGCGACTGGTGTCACCGTTCCGTGCCGCTATGACAACTTCATCAACGGCAGGTTTCGTGCGCCCAATGCCGGGCGCTAACGCACCAACACCACGCCGTTGACCGGCGCCGCGCTCAGGGACATCGCCCGTTCGGATACCTCCGACATCGCGGCGGCGCTGGATGCCGCCCATGCCGCCAAGGACCGCTGCGCCCACACCAGCGCGACCGAACGCGCCAATATCGTAAATCAGATCGCCGACCGGATGGAGGCGAACCTTGAGCTGCTGGGGGTGGCCAGAATCTGTAACAACAGCAAACCGATCCGCGAGATGCGGGCCGCCGACCTGCCGCTGGCGATTGACCACTTCGGCTATTTCACAAGCTGCGCGCGCAGAAGAGCGCGCTGAGCCAGATCAACCAAGACACCGTAGCCGATCACTTCCACAAGCTTTGGGCGTGGTGGCGCACATCCTCCCGTGGAACTTTCGGTTCTTGATGTCCTGCCGGAAGCTGACCCCCGCGCCGGCGGCAGACAATTGCGTGGCGCCGAAGCCCGCCGAACAGACCGCGGCCTCGATCCTCGTCTGGGCTGAACTGATCGGCAATCTGCCGTCGCCGGGGGTGCGGAACATCGTGAACGGCTTTGCGCTTGAAGCGGGCAAACCGCTGGCCTCCAGCGCGGACATCGCCATGATCGCATTCACCGGCGAGACGACCACGGGGCAGCTGATCATGCAATCTTCCAGCGAAAATCTGTTTCCGGTGACACTGGGACCGGGAGGCATGTTTTCGCTGGGTAACGGGCTTCTGACCCGCTCCAATCTGTGCGACCGGGGCGGGTCTTCGGGCTGATGCCGTGCTACGGTGCTGGCCCGAAAATGCCACGCGGTCTGTTGTTACACCTTCACGCGTGTCATTTTCGGGTCGAAAAACGGCTCCAGCGAGACGGTGCAGGGCACCAGCACCGAGGCGACCTCGAGTTCATAGCGACCGCTCAGAATGTAATCCTCGCTCACCCCCTCGGGGTTGCGGACATAGCCATAGCCCACGGGGCGGCCCAGCGTATGGCCAAACCCGCCCGACGACAGCCAGCCCACCCGCTGCCCGTCGCGGTAGATCGTCTCACGCCCCAAAAGCACCACCTCCGGGTCATCGACGGCAAAGCCCGCAAGGCGCTTTTTCACGCCGCCCGCCAATTGCGCCGCCACCGCCTCGCGCCCCTTGAAGGGGATGCCCGATTTCATCTTGCAAGCCCAGGCCAGCCCTGCCTCGACTGGCGTGTGGTCCGGCCCGATGTCGGCACCCCAGGCGCGGTAGCCCTTTTCCAGCCGCAGCGTCTCGATGGCGCGGTAGCCCGCATTGATCAGCCCCAGCGGTGCGCCCGCGGCCATCAGCGCCTCATAGACGGTCACGGCGAATTCGGTGGGCATGTGCAATTCCCACCCCAGTTCGCCCACATAGGTCACGCGCAGCGCCAGCACCGGGCAGCCGGCAATGGCGATGCGCCGCGCGGTGCCGAAGGGGAAGGCGGCGTTTGACACGTCATCCTCGGTGACCGACTGCAAGATGTCGCGCGCGCGCGGCCCCATCAGCGACAGCACCGCAAAGCCCGAGGTGACATCGACCAGTTGCGCATTGCAGCCCTCGGGCAGGGTGCGGGCGATCCAGTCGAAATCATGCGTGGCAAAGCCGGTTCCAGTGACGATGTAGAATTCGTCACGCGCCACCCGCGCCACGGTCAGGTCGCATTCGATGCCGCCGTGATCGTTCAGCATCTGGGTATAGGTCAGGCTGCCCACGGCACGGTCAACATTGTTCGCCGCCACCCAGTTCATCGCGCGGGCGGCATCAGGGCCTTTCAGCGTGAACTTGGCAAACGAAGTCTGGTCGATCAGCACCGCCGCGGTGCGGCAGGCGTGGTGTTCGCGGCCCACCGCATCGAACCAGCCGGGGCGGTCGTAGGAATAGACATCCCGTGCCACCTCTCCCGCGGCCAGATCGGCAAACCAGTTGGGCCTTTCCCAACCCAGCTTTTCGCCAAAGCAGGCCCCGGCGGCCTTGAGGTGCGCATACAGCGGCGAGCGGCGGGCAGGGCGGCCCGAGGCGTGTTCCTCGGACGGCCAGGCGATGGTGTAGTGCTTGCCGTAGGCCTCCAGCGTGCGGGTGCGCACCCAGTCGGTCGACTGATGCACCCGGCCAAAGCGACGGATATCGACGGGCCACAGATCGAACGGCGCCGCACCCTTGGCCACCCATTCAGCCAGCGCCATGCCCGCGCCCCCGCCCGCGGCGATGCCAAAGGCGTTGAAGCCTGCACCAACGAACAGGTTTTTCAACTCGGGCGCCTCGCCCAGAATGAAATTGCCGTCTGGGGTAAAACTTTCCGGCCCATTGATCAGTTGCTTGATGCCCGCCGTTTCCAGCGCGGGCACACGGCCAATGGCAAGATCCATGAACTGTTCGAAATGGTCGAAATTCGAGGTCAGCAATTCGTAATGGAACCCCTCAGGGATGCCCTTTTGCGCCCAGGGCACGGGGTTCGGTTCATACCCGCCCATCACCAGCCCACCGACCTCTTCCTTCCAGTAGGTCAGCCGGTCCGGGTCGCGCAGGGTCGGCAGGCCGGG
The DNA here is from genome assembly GCF_003034995.1 of Phaeovulum veldkampii DSM 11550. Taxonomy (GTDB): domain Bacteria; phylum Pseudomonadota; class Alphaproteobacteria; order Rhodobacterales; family Rhodobacteraceae; genus Phaeovulum; species Phaeovulum veldkampii. The sequence continues at coordinate 40,481 of NZ_PZKF01000015.1, forward strand.
GGTGATGCCGGGGATGCGTTCGGTGATCATGTATTGATGTTCCACCGATACCAGCGGCACATTCACCCCCACGGTCGCGGCCAGTGTCCGCGTCCACTGCCCGGCACACAGGATAACCTTTTCGCATTCGATCGTGCCTGCGGGCGTTTCCACCCCGCGGATGCGGCCGTCATCCACGATGATGCGGGTGACGGGGGTATCCTCGAAAATCTTGACCCCGGCCATACGCGCCCCGCGCGCAAGAGACTGGGTGATATCCGACGGGTTCGCCTGCCCGTCGGTGGGCAGGAAGGCCGCACCCTTAAGATCGTCGATGGTCATCAGCGGCCACAGATCCTGCGCCTCCTTCGGCGTCAGCAGCTGCATTTCCAGCCCGAAGGAATGGGCGGTGGTGGCCTGCCGCTTGACCTCGGTCCAGCGTTCGTCATTGCAGGCCAGCCGCAGCCCGCCGTTCATCTTCCAGCCGGTTTGCAGGCCGGTTTCCGCCTCCAGCCGATTGTAAAGATCGACCGAATAGCCCAGCAACTGCGTGATATTGGCCGATGTGCGCAACTGCCCAACCAGCCCCGCCGCATGGAAGGTGGTGCCCGAGGTCAGCTTCTTGCGTTCCAGCAGCACCGTGTCTGTCCAGCCGAGCTTTCCCAGATGGTAAGCGGTCGAGCATCCGACGATGCCACCGCCAATAATGACGGCCTTCGCCGTGGTGGGTAGGTCTGCCATGATGTCCTCAGGTTTCCTCGAATGCGTCCAGCGCGGCGCGATAGGCCGCAAGGTTGGTTTCGGTATAGGCGGCGAAGTCGAAGTCGAGTTCGGAGTAGAGTTCCGACACCATCGACCACAGCGTTTCGCGCAAGGCCGAGGCGCATTTCATCGCCCGATAGCGCCGCCACAGGCCCGCGTCGGGGGCACGGTCGAAATAGGCCTCCAGCATCGCGGTTTCCTGTGCGGGGCTCAGGCCGTTGTTCGCGGCCAAGCCGCCCAGATCGAACAGGGGCGAATTGAAACCGGCATAGTCCCAGTCGATCAGCCACAGCCTGTTGCCGTCATCCAGAAGGTTGGCGGGCAACAGATCGTTATGACCAAAGATCAGGTCGATCGGCCCCACCGCAGCCTCCAGCCGCTCGGCCACCCGCAACACTTCGGGCAGGCGCGGGCTATGGCGGCTGTCGCCGTCCTTCAGCGTGGCGGCATAGTCGCGGATGACGTGAAACACCCAGAACATCAGCGCCGGTCCGCGCAGATGGCGCGGTATCTCGCGATGCGCGCGCGCGACCAGCGGCAGGATACGATCCAGCATCCCCGGCGCGCGCACATCCTCGGCCGAGAGGGTGCGGGCCTCGATATAGTCGATCACCAGCGCACCGGGTTCGTGATACAGCACCGCAGGCGAGATGCCCGCGGCATGGGCGGCGCGGGCCGCAGCCAGTTCGTTGAAGCGCATCACCTGATGCACCGGAATATCGTCGCCGATCCGCACCACGGCGCGGCGGCGGGCATCGGTCACCACGAAATTCACATTGGTAATGCCGCCGCCCAGGGGTTCGGCGGTGACAGGTCCCTGCCAGATCGGCAAGGACAGCGCGCGGGTCAGGGCGGGGGTGCGGCTCATGCGTGTCCCTCTCCGGTCAGGCCAAGGCGGGCACGGGCCCCGGCGGCACCCGCGGCAATCAGCCGGTCGGCGATTATGGCGATGGCAGCGATCGACAGGCCCGCCACCAGCCCCGCCCCGGTATCGGCGCGGGTCAGGGCGATATAGACCTCCTGCCCCAGATCGCGGGTGCCGACGAGCGCGGTGATGACCAACATCGAAAGCGCCAGCATGATCGTCTGGTTCAGGCCCAAAAGCATGTCGGGCAGCGCACTGGGCAGCCGGATACGGGTCAGTATCTGGAACCGCGTGCAGCCGCAGACCTGCCCGGCCTCGATCAGTTCGGGCGGAACTGATCGCAGCCCATGCGCAGTATAGCGCACCGCAGGCGCCAGCGCATACAGCACCACCGCGATCATCGCCGAAAAGTCGCCCACCCGGAACAGCATCACCACCGGGATCAGGTAGACGAAACTGGGCAGCGTTTGCAGCGTGTCGATCATCAGCACGATAGCGCGCCCCGCACGGTCGCTTGCCGCCGCCAGGATGCCCAGCGGCACCCCGATCAACCCGGCAATCACCACCGACACGCCGCACAGGTAAAGCGTGGTCATCGCCTGTTCCCACAACCCGGTCATTGCCAGAAACAGGCTGAGGCCAAGGCACAGCGCCGCCAGCCTGCGCCCGCCCAACTGCCAACCCGCCAGCGTGACCAGCGCCACCACCCAGGGCCAGGGCAGCGCCAGCAACAACCGCTTTACCGGCAGCAGCACATGAACCAAAAGCGCGGTCTTCACCGCCTCAAGCTGGTCGAAATACTGGGTGTTGAGGGTGCGCACCAGATCGGACCAGAACCCCTTGGTCGAAATCACCGCCTCCTTCGGCCAGTCCTGCGCGGCTGGCACGACCAGCCCCAGCGCGGTGATCGCCAGCGCCACCCCCAGCACCGACAGAACAAGCCGGTGGCGGCGGGCAAAGCTGCCGCCGGTCGCTGCTGGGCCGCGGGTGCGGTCGGCCACCGCATGGGCCAGCCGATCCAGCGCGATGGCCAGTGCGGTGATCGCCAGCCCCGCCTCGACACCCGCGCCGATATCCAGCCGCCGCAGCGCGTTGAGCACATCAAACCCCAACCCCCGGCCCCGATCATCGAGGCGATGATGACCATGTTCAGGCTCAGCATGATGACCTGATTGACCCCCACCATCAGGTCGGGCAGCGCCGCGGGCAGCAGCACCTTGGCCAGCCGCTGCCGCCCGGTGCAGCCCGCCATCCGGGCAAATTCGTCCAGTTCGGTGGGCACCGAACGCAGCGCCAGCGTGGTCACGCGCACCATCGGCGGCATCGCATAAAGCACCGTGGCCACCAGCGCCGCCACCGGACCAAAGCCGAACAGAAACAGGATCGGCACCAGATAGGCGAAAATCGGCACCGTCTGCATCAGGTCCAGCACAGGGGCGATAACGCGATCCAGCCGCGGCACCCAGAAGGCGATGATCCCCAGGGCCAACCCCGCCACCGCCCCGATCGGCACCGCGATCAGGATCGAGGCGAGCGTGACCATCGCGCTGTCCCACCGCCCGAAAGCGGCAAGATAGAGAAAGCAGGCCGCAACCAGCGCGGCAAGCCGCCAGCCCTGCGCCCACCAGCCCAGCGCGGCGGCGGCCATCGTCACAGCCAGCCAGCCAAAGGGTGGCACCAGCGTCACCGCGCGCGACCCGCGCCCTTCGCTCACGCCTTCGACCAGCGCGATCCGCGCCGCCTGATAGGGCAGGTCGATCAGCGCCGCAAACGCGCGCGTTGCGTCCTGGAAGGTGAACAGCCCAAAGGTCGCCTCATTCACCAGCCAGCCCATCGCCGCGCTGATCGCACCGGCCATATCTGGGCGCATCGCATTGGGCACCGGCAGCGGGCCAACGAGCCAGGCCAGCAGCAGCGAGGCCGCAAACAGCGCAGGCCACAGGGCAAGCGCCCCCCTCACTGCGCGCGCCCCAGCAGAACGTCGATCACCGCGCGGGCGCCGACATGGCCCAGCACGGCACCGTCATCGTCCAGCACAGCATGGGGCAGCGCAGCGCCCTCGATCTGCGCGGCCACCGCCTCAACCCGTGCCGAGGCCGGCAGGCTGCCCGCAACCGCCGCCGCAGACCCCGGCGTCAGGATGCGCCCCAGCGTCACCACCTTGGCGCGCGGCACATGGGCGGTGAACTCGGCCACATAATCGTCGGCCGGGTTCAGCACCAGTTCCTCGGGTGTGGCAATCTGGATCAGCGCGCCATCCTTCATGATCGCGATGCGGTCGGCCAGCCGGATCGCCTCGTCGAAATCATGGGTGATGAAAACGATGCTTTTCTTCAGTTTTCGTTGAATCCGCAAAAACTCGTCCTGCATCTCGCGCCGGATCAGCGGGTCCAGTGCCGAAAAGGGTTCGTCCAGAAACCAAAGCTCGGGTTCAACCGCGAGACTGCGGGCGATGCCCACGCGCTGTTGCTGGCCGCCCGACAACTGGCGCGGATAATGCCCCTCGCGCCCGGTCAGACCGACAAGGCCGATCACCTCGGCGGCTCGCGCCTCGCGCGCCGCGCGCGCAACGCCCTGCACCTCCAGCGGAAAGGCCACGTTCTGCAACACGGTCAGATGCGGCAACAGGGCAAAATGCTGAAACACCATCCCCATCTTGTGCCGCCTGATCTCGATCAGCTCGCGCGGGGTGGCCTTGAGCAGATCGCGCCCGTTGAACAGGATTTCCCCGGCCGACGGTTCGATCAGCCGGGCAAGGCAGCGGATCAGCGTCGATTTGCCAGACCCAGACAGGCCCATGATCACGAAAATCTCGCCCTCGCGCACATCAAGGGTGGCCGCGCGCACCGCGCCCACATGATGGCTCGCGCGGATCGTGGCCATGTCGGGCACCGCCCCCCCGGCCAGCAGCCGTTCGGGATGCGGCCCGTAGATTTTCCAGATATTCCGGCAGGCAAGCTTGACGGGGACGTTGTGCATTGGGGGCGGTGCCTTTGGCGCTGGGGTGGCCCGGCCCCGCAGGGCCGGGCCAGACTGTTATTGACCAATCCAGGCTTTCCAGACCGGTTCGTTCTCGGCCATCCAGTCGTCAATGACGGTTTCCATCGGCACCCCGTCCAGATCGACCTTGGCGATCATCGCGCCCATCGCGTCGTTGGTGATGCTAAAGCCCTCGATGGCCTTGGCGGCACCGGGCCATTTCTCGGCCACGCCCTTCCACGCCACCTTCCAGATCGGACCCGTAGGCTTGCCGCAATCATGCGTTGCCGCCGGGTTCACGCCCACTGCCGGGTCGACATAGCATTCCGGGCTGTAAGCGGGGAATTTCACCCAGTTGCCTTGGTATTTCAGCGGCGCCCAATGCGGGGCATAGACCCACATCAGGATCGGCGCCTGCCGCTGATAGGCGGATTCAAGTTCCGCAAACATCGCCGCATCGGTGCCCGCATGGATAACCTCGAAATCAAGGCTCAGAGCCGCCACGCGCTCCTCGTCGAACCCGCCCCAGGTAACGGGGGCGCCCAGATAGCGGCCCTTTGGCGCGGTTTCGGGGGTGGAAAAGGCGGCGGCGCAGGCTTTCAGCGCCTCCCAGTCCGGCAGGCCGGGGCATTGCGCCTCCATGTAGGCGGGATACCACCATTCCTCGATCGCGATCATGCCGGTAGACCCGAGGTTGACCACATTGCCAGTGGCGGTGGCCGCATCCATCGCCTCGCGGCCCGTGGTTTCCCAAATTTCCATCGCCACATGCAGATCGCCGGTTGTCAGACCGGCAAACTGCGCCAGATAATCGGCTTGGACGGTTTCAACCGTATAGCCCGCCTCCTCAAGAATGCGGGCCATCAGATTGGTGGTGATCAGCTGACCGGTCCAGTCGTGAAGGGTCAGCTTGATCGGGTCGGTCGATTCAACCTCGGCACGGGCCGGGGCCAGTGTCGTGGTTGTCAGAAGTGCGGCCAATACGATGGCCGGGCCGAAGCGTCGGGAGGTCAGCATGGGGCATCCTCTTCTGTTGGACTTTGCGGGTGGGGCGTTTCGCCCTCTTGCTGAAAAGCGTGGGAGCGAATCAGCGGCCTGTCAAAGGCATTGTTGTTTTTTGTGTTATCAGGTGGGGTTTTTGTTGCTTTAGGTTGGAACCTGCCGGAAAATCCACCAGAAGTCGGAGGATGCCATGTTAGCCAGCAAGCGCGAACGGGAACTTCTGGATGCCCTGCGTCAGACCGGCTCGGGCCGCGTTCAGGATCTGTCGCGCAGCCTCGGCGTGACCGAGGAAACGATACGACGCAACATCCGGCGGTTGGAGGATCAGGGGCTTGTCACCAAGGTGCATGGCGGCGTCTATCTGAGGGGCTGGGTCGCCGAGGCGAGCTTTTCCCAAAGGCTGGATGAAAACCCGCAGGCCAAACGCGCCATTGCCCGCAAGCTGGCGGCGATGATCCCCGACGGCGCGTCGCTGTTTCTGGATGTGGGGTCCACGACCGCCTATGTCGCGCAGGCGCTGCGCGACCATCGCAACCTGTTCGTGGTCACCAATTCGCTGGCGGTGGCGCAGGCATTTTCGGGCAGTTCGCAGAACCGCATTTTTATGGCGGGGGGCGAATTACGCAGCCACGACGGCGGCGCCTTCGGCCCCGAGGCGCTAGCCTTCGTGCGGCAGTTCCGGGTCGATTGGGCGGTTCTGTCAGCCGCCGCCGTTGACCCCGAGGCGGGCTTTTTGCTGCATGACATGCGCGAGGCCGAATTCTCGCGCGAGATCATCCGTTGCGCGGCACGTGCGGTGATCGCGGCCGATGCCACCAAATTCGGCCGCCACGCGCCAATCCGCATTGCCGAACCTGAGGCGTTTTCGACCATCGTCACCGATGCCGCACCACCGCCCGATATTGCCGCAATGCTGATTGCCGCCGGTGTAGAGATCATCCTGACAGACGGAGGCATGGCATGACAGGTTTGAACGCGGCAAGTCGTGGGGTTCTGATCGGCGCGGCGCGGCAGATCATGCAGGCCGCGCGCGATGTGCCGATGGACCATTTCCGCAAAGCCCTTGCCGTCGAAGCCAAGGCCGACGAAAGCCCTGTCACCGCCGCCGACCGCGCGACCGAGGCGCGCCTGCGCGCCGAAATTTCCGCGCGGTTTCCCGACCATGGCATCTACGGCGAAGAATACGGCGCACACGGGATGGAGGCCGAATTTCTGTGGATCATCGACCCGATCGACGGCACCAAAAGCTTCATCTCGGGGCATCCGATGTGGGGGATGCTCCTGGGGCTGCTGTATCGGGGCGCGCCGGTTCTGGGCGTGGTGCAAATGCCCGCCTTGGGCGAAATCGCCTGGGGCGGGCCGAGGATCGGCGCGTTTCTGAACGGCGCCCCCATCGCCGCGCGGCAGGGCGTGGCGCTGGATCGGGCCTTTGTCTGCATCAACGAGATGCAGCGCATTTTCGTCAGCGACCGGGCCGCGCTGGAACGGCTGCTGCGCGTGGCCCGCTATGCCCGCCCGACGGCGGATTGCTATTCCTACGTTCAGCTTGCGGCGGGCTGGGTCGATGCCGTGGTCGATCACGGGCTGGAGCCTTATGATTATCTTCCCGTCCTGCCCCTGGTCGAGGCTGCGGGCTGCGTGATGACCGACTGGCAGGGGCGCCCCTTGGATTTTCAGTCTGACGGGCGGGTGGTCGCGGCACCGCCCGCGCTGCATGCGGAACTTCTGGCGCAACTTGCGCCGGGCTGACACGCGGCTTCTTTCCTGTCCGGCGGGCTGGGGCTAGAGTGGCCCCCAACAGACAAGGAGGGCGCCGATGCGCTGTGTTTTCGTTCAATTCCGCTGTCAGCCGGGCAAGACCTATGCCGTGGCCGATGAAATCTATGACCGTGAGGTGGTGAGCGAGCTTTACTCCACCTCGGGCGAATACGACCTGATCGCAAAGGTCTATATCCCCGAAGACGCCGATGTGGGCCACTGGCTGAACGAAAAACTGTTCGACATTCCGGGCATCAGCCGGACTCTGACCACGATGACTTTCAGGGCCTTCTGATGTCGGTCGGGTGATCGTCGGCGGCAACATGCCCCTTTTCGGGCGCGGCCAAGGCTCAGGACCGGATCATGCGGAACGCAGCCGAGGCCGCCCAACCCGCCGCCACCGCCAGCGCCAGCGACAACAGCCCGTATAACACCGGGTTTTCACGCAACAGCGCAAAGACCCAGCGTTCCAGCCCCACCTTGCGCACCTGAATCGCGGCCTGATGCATGTCGATCACCTTGCCCGCGCGGGTCAGGAAGATGCGGGCCTTGTAATCGCCCTCGACCAGATTGGCGGGCAGGGTGAAATCGGCGCGAAACAGCGTTCCCTCGACCAGCCGCACCCCGCGTTCGTTCACGGTATAAAGCCCTTGCGCCTTGCGGATGCGCAGCAGCGCCTCGGTGAAGGGGCGGGTATCGTCTACCCGCAGAGGCCCGGCAAAGGACCGCATCGCCAGCGGCAACGAAATGCGCTGGCGTTCGTCCTCCTCGGTAGACAGGATATTCGCCAGACCGCCCGTGGTTGCCACAGCGTAAAAACTGGGCGCTGAGGCGACGGCGACGGAATCGGTGTTGATCCAGATGCCCGCCTCGCGGCTTTTGCGGCGGATCGTGACCGGCGCCGAGGGGCCTTCGATCGTCACGATCACATGCAGCGGCGGGCCAAAGGGAATCGGCGCATCGCGCTTGACCGCGCCATAAATCAGGATCTCGGACCCGTCAAAGCGTGCGGTGATACCGATATTGTCCTGGCTGAGGCCCGCCACCAGTTCCTCGGCCCGCACAGCGGGAGCCAGCAGCAACAGCAGTCCCAGCAGCGCCGCCCGGATCATGGCCGCACCCCGGAATAAAGGGAATAGAGTTCGACCGGGCGCAACAGCAGGTCTGCGGTCAGCTTGGCGCAGACCGCCAGCACCAGCAGCGCCAGCAGAATGCGCAACTGCTCGGCGTTCAGCCGGTTGCCCAGCCGCGAGCCGATCTGCGCCCCGACAACACCGCCCAAAATCAGCAGCAACGCCAGCACGACGTCCACCGACTGGTTGGTGATGGCGTGCAGCATGGTGGTGAAGGCGCTCACAAAGATGATCTGAAACAGCGAGGTGCCGATCACAACCTTGGTCGGCATCCCCAGCAGGTAGATCATCGCGGGCACCATGATAAAGCCGCCCCCCACCCCCATCACCGCCGCCAGCAAGCCGACCACAAGGCCCACCATGATCGGCGGAATAACCGAGATATACAGCCCCGAAACCCGGAATTTCACCTTGAACGGCAGCCGCTGGATCCAGCTGTGCTGACGGCGCTGGGGCGGGCGGCCCCGGCTGGACCGGCGCAGCGCGCGCACGCCCTCTTGCAGCATCAACAGGCCCACAAGGCCCAGGAACACGACATAGGCCAGCTGCACCACAAGGTCGATCTGGCCCCGCGCCGACAGCGCGTTGAACAGCCAGATGCCCAGCCCCGAGCCGATCATCCCGCCCGCCAGCAGCACCAGCCCCATCGGGATATCGACCGCCTTGCGTTTCAGATGTGCCAGCACACCCGACACCGACGATGCCACCACCTGATTGGACCCTGTCGCAACCGCCACCACCGGCGGAATGCCGATGAAGAACAAAAGCGGCGTGATCAGAAACCCACCACCCACCCCGAACAGCCCCGACAGCAACCCCACCACGCCACCCAACCCCAGCAGGAGATAGGCGTTGATCGAGACCTCGGCGATGGGGAGATAAATCTGCATCGGTTTGCGTTTCTGCGGCGGTTGCGGGGGCGCCAGCGGCGCGGCGACGGGGCGGTGAAACGGTGCAGCAATCGGGCAGGTCAGATGCTGCGCAAATATCGTCGCAGCACACGTTCCAGCTTTTCGGCGCCCAGGGGCGCCATGGCTTTGGTGTGTTCGTGGCTGATCGCCTCGGACGACAGCCCAGCCCCCATGTTGGTGATGACCGAAACCGCCGCCACCTTCAGCCCCAGAAACCGGGCCAGGATCACCTCGGGCACGGTAGACATGCCCACCGCATCGGCACCCAGAATCCGCGCAGCGCGAATTTCAGCCGGGGTTTCAAACGATGGGCCGGAAAACCAGCCATAGACCCCCTCTGGCAGGTCAACGCCCTCGGCCTTGGCGGCATCGGCCAGTGCGGCGCGCAGGGCCGGATCATGCGCCTCGGTCATTGGCACAAAGCGCGCCTCGGACGGCTCGCCGATCAGCGGGTTCAGCCCGGTAAAGGCGATATGGTCCGACAGCATCATCAGCCCGCCGGGGGGAATGTCATCGCGCAGACTGCCCGCGGCGTTGGTCACGATCACCCGGTCGCAGCCCAGCCGCCGCAGCACCTCCAGCGGCAGGCGCATCGCATCGGCGCGGCCATGTTCGTAATAATGCGACCGCCCACCGAACACCGCCACGCGCGCGCCCTCCAGCGTGCCTACCATCAGCCGCGGGTTGTGGCCCGAAACACCGGCATGGGGAAAGCCGGGCAGGTCGTGATAATCAATCGCCACCCCCTCGACCGCATAGGCCAGATGACCCAGCCCCGAGCCAAGGATCAACCCCACCAGCGGCGGGGCGTTGCCTGCCTGTTCGCGAATCAGCGCGACAAGGGCCTCAGCGTTCCTTGACATAGGGCTCTCCTCCGGCGCGGGGGGGGATCGCCTTGCCGACAAAACCGGCAAGGATGATCACGGTCAGAACATAGGGCAGCGCCTGCATCGCCTGCACGGGGATGACGACGCCGCCAAGGTCGATGTTCTGATAGCGGTTTGCAACCGCCTCCAACAGACCAAACAGCATCGTGGCCCCCAAGGCCGGAACCGGGCGCCATTTGGCAAAGATCAGCGCGGCCAGCGCGATGAACCCGCGCCCCGCCGTCATTTCCTTGACAAAGCCCGCCGACAGGCCGGTGGCCAGATAGGCACCCGCGATGCCGGTCAGCAACCCGGCGATGGCCACTGCTGCATAGCGCAGCCGCGTGACCGATATGCCCGCCGTATCGACCGCCGCAGGATTTTCGCCCACCGCCCGCAACCGCAGCCCGAAGCGGGTGCGAAACAGCAGCCACCAACTGATCGGCACCGCCGCAAAAGCCACATAGACCAGCGCCGTATGGCCCGAGATCAGTTCATAATAGACCGGGCCGATCACCGGCACATCGCGCAAACTGTCGGCAAAGGGCAGGACGATCGGCTGAAACCGCCCCTCGCCCGACAGCGCCGGGGTGCGGCCGCCCAGGGCGAACCACTTTTGCCCGATCAGCACCGTCAGCCCCGAGGCCAGAAAGTTGATCGCCACGCCCGAGATAAGCTGATTGCCGCGGAAGGTGATCGAGGCCAGCCCATGCACCACCGCCAGCGACATCGCCCCCGCGATCCCGGCGATCAGCCCCAGCCAGACCGACCCGGTCACGAAAGCCACCGCGCCGGAAAAGAAGGCAGCCATCAGCATCTTGCCCTCAAGCCCGATGTCAAAGATGCCCGCACGTTCCGAATACAGCCCCGCCAGACAGGCCAGCAGCAGCGGTGTGCCCAGCCGCACGGTCGAATCCAGGATCTGCAAGGCCGTCATCAGATCCATCACGCTGCCCCCCGGCCGCGGAACAGCCGCTCCACCGGCATTCTCACCATATTGTCCAGCGCTCCGGTGAACAGGATCACCAGCGCCTGAATCACGGTAATCAGCTCGCGCGGGATCGTCGTCCAGAGCGCAAGCTCGGCGCCGCCCTGATAGAGAAACCCGAACAACAGCGCCGCCAGCAGAACACCGACCGGATGGCTGCGACCCATCAGCGCCACCGCGATGCCGATGAAGCCCGCCCCCTCGACCGAGTTCAGCACCAGCCGCTCGGCCTCGCCCATCACGTTGTTGATCGCCATCAACCCCGCCAGCGCGCCCGAGATCAGCATGGCATACATGGTGATCCGCACCGGGTTGATGCCAGCATAGCGGGCCGCGCCCTCGGATTTGCCAAAGGCGCGAATCTGATAGCCCAGCCGCGTGTGCCAGATGATCGCCCAGACCAGAACGCAGCAGGCCAGCGCGATGAAAAAGGTGATATTGGCGGGCGTATTCCGGCCCCAGGCGATGCCAAGGGCCGCTGCCATGTCGTGCAGCGTGGGCAGGCTGGCGCCCGGTGGAAACCGCGCCGTGGCCGGGTCCATGCTGCCGACCGGGCGCAGCACGTTGACCAGCACATAGTTAAGCACCGATGCGCCGATGAAATTGAACATGATCGTGGTGATCACGATATGGCTGCCCCGCCTGGCCTGAAGCCACGCCGGAACCGCCGCCCACAGCGCGCCAAAGGCCGCGGCCCCCAGCACCGCGGCAGGCAGCGCCAGCCCCCAATGTGGCCAAGGCAGCGCCAGACAGACCAGCGCAACGCCAAGGCCCCCCAGTGTGGCCTGACCCTCGCCGCCGATGTTGAACAGGCTGGCGTGAAACGCCACCGCCACCGCCAACCCGGTAAAGATGAAGTTGGTAGCGTAATACAGCGTAAAGCCCCAGCCATAGCTTGACCCCAGCGCGCCGTTGACCATCAGCTTCAGCGCCTCCCACGGGTTTTCCCCGATGGCCAGGATCACAAGGCCGGAAATGACAAAGGCCAGCGCAAGGCTGATCACAGGAACCAGCACGACATCGGCCCATTTCGGAATCCGCTCGCTCATGCCGCCACCCCCGCCATCAACAGGCCCAGTTCGCGCTCATTGGTCTGGTCAGGCAGCCGCTCGCCCATGATGCGGCCATCGAACATCACCACGATCCGGTCCGACAGGCTGAGGATTTCCTCCAGTTCGACACTGACCATCAGCACCGCCTTGCCAGCATCGCGCAGCGCCACCAGCCGCTTGTGGATAAATTCGATCGCGCCGATATCCACCCCGCGCGTCGGCTGCCCCACCAGCAACAGATCGGGGTTGCGCTCGATCTCGCGCGCCAGAACGATTTTCTGCTGATTGCCGCCCGAGAAGCTTTTGGCCGCCAGCGTCGCGGTCGGCGGGCGCACATCGAACCGCTCCATCTTGGCCTGCGCATCGGCCTGCATCGCGGCATTATCCATGAACAGCGCGTTCTTCTGGTATTCAGGCGCGTTGTGATAGCCGAAGGCGCAGTTTTCCCAAGCGGTGAAATCCATGATCAGGCCCAGCGCCTGCCGGTCTTCGGGCACATGGGCGATACCGCGGGCGCGCCGGGTCTGGCCGTCTGACCGGCGGCCGGTCAGGTCGATGTCGTCGCCGTTCACCCGCACCCGGCCCGTGGCGCGCTGAAACCCGCCCAGCACTTTCAGCAGTTCAGACTGGCCGTTGCCCGCCACCCCGGCCACCCCCAGAATCTCGCCCGCCCGCACCGTCAGCCCGATGCCGCGCAGCCGTTCGATGCCCGCGGCATCGACCACCCGCAGGTTTTCCACCTCCAGCACGTTGCGGCCGGGGTTGGCCGGACCTTTAGGCACATGCAACAGCACCTTGCGACCCACCATCCGCTCGGCCAGTTCTTCGGGGCTGGTGCTGGCAGTTTTCAGCGTTGCCACCATTTCGCCCCGGCGCATGACCGAAACGGCGTCGGTGATCTCCATGATCTCGCGCAGCTTGTGGGTGATCAGGATGATCGTCTTGCCCTGATCGCGCAGGCTGGCCAGGATGCGGAACAGGTGATCCGCCTCGTCCGGGGTCAGCACCCCGGTGGGTTCATCCAGAATCAGAATGTCGGCCTGCCGATACAGCGCCTTGAGAATTTCGACCCTCTGCTGATGGCCAACCGACAGATCTTCGATGGCGGCGTCGGGGTCTACGTCCAGTTCGTATTCGCGGGCCAGATCGCCCAGCACGCGCCGCGCCTTGTTCAGCGAGGGGCGCAAAAGCGCACCCTCCTCCACACCCAGAATGACATTTTCCAGAACGGTGAAATTCTGCACCAGTTTGAAATGCTGAAACACCATCCCGATGCCAGCCCGGATCGCGGCCTGACTGTCGGGGATCTGCACAGGCCGCCCGCCGATCAGGATTTCGCCCGCGTCGGCGCGGTAAAACCCGTAAAGAATCGACATCAGCGTGGATTTTCCCGCGCCGTTTTCCCCCACAATGCCGTGGATCGTGCCGCGCTCGACACGGATCGAAATATCCTTGTTCGCCTGCACCGGCCCGAAAGCCTTGGAGATGGCGCGAAGTTCAATGGCCGGGGCGGCAGTTGCCTGCCGCTCCGTCTGTTGGCGCGCACCCATGGCCGGTCAGTTCACCGGGCAGGTGTTGTCGGTCATGTAGTCATGCACCGTGACCTCGCCCGCCACGATCCTGGCGGCGGCGGCATCGACAGCGGCCTTCATCTCTGGCGTGACAAGGGCTGCGTTGTGTTCATCCAGCGCGTATCCGACACCATCCTTGGCCAGATCCATGGCGATCATGCCGGTTTCCAGTGCGGCACCGGCGGTGAACGCCTCGTAGACCGAAATGTCCACCCGCTTGATCATCGAGGTCAGCACCTTGCCGGGGTGCAGGTGGTTCTGGTTGCTGTCCACCCCGATCGACAGGATGCCCTCATCCGTCGCCGCTTGCAGCACGCCAAGCCCGGTAGAACCGGCGGCGGCATAGATCACATCAGCGCCTTGAGCGATCTGGGCCTTGGCCAGTTCGCCGCCCTTCACCGGGTCGGCCCAGGCAGCGGGGGTGGTGCCGGTCATGTTCTGGATCACCTTCACCTCGGGGTTGGCCGCCTTGGCGCCCTGCACATACCCGCAGGCGAATTTGCGGATCAACGGAATGTCCATCCCGCCGACAAAACCCACTGTCCCGGTTTTTGAGGCCATCGCGGCCATCATGCCGACCAGATACGACCCCTGTTCCTCGTGGAACACGACCGACCGCACGTTGGGCTGATCGACCACCGCGTCGATGATGGCGAATTTGGTGTCGGGGTAGTCGGGCGCGATCGTGTTCAGCACATCGCCAAAGGCAAAGCCCGTCATCACGATCGGATTGGCGCCGGTTTCGGCCAGACGGCGCAGCGCCTGTTCGCGCTGCGCCTCGGACTGCATCTCCAGTTCCTTGTAGCTGCCGCCGGTTTCGGCCTTCCAGCGTTGCGCGCCATTGAAGGCCGCCTCGTTGAACGACTTGTCGAACTTGCCGCCGAGATCGAAGATCAGCGCCGGATCGGCAAGCGCGCCGCCCGCGGTCAGCGCCAGCGTGGCGGCTGCGCCAAGGAGGTGTGTCATGACAGGCATAGGTTTCTCCCGGTCTGTTGCGGCATTCTTCGGGCGAATGCCTTTGGGCGGGCCAAGCGCCCGCATTGCAAAGGATTAGGGCCGGGAACGCCGGGCCGGTCAAGCGCGATCTACGCCTGTCACAGCGTCGTGGCAGGCAGGTCAAGCGTCAGGATCAGCGCATCCTCGGCACCACCCTCGGGGCGGCGGTAATAGCCACGGCGCAGCCCGGCCTCGGCCCACCCCGCAGTCGCATAAAGCGCGCGCGCCGGGGCATTGGCAGCCGACACCTCCAGAAACGCGGTTTCGGCGCTGCGCGCCATCGCCTCGGCTTGAAAGCGCGCCAGCAGGCGGCGGGCAGTGCCCTGCCGCCGCGCCACGGGGGCTACGGCAAGCGTCAACAACTCGGCCTCGCCTGCCACCACACGCCCCAGAAGAAAGCCCTGCGATTCGGTCAAAAGGAATGTATCGGCGCGGCCGGTCAGGGCCACAAATTCAGCCGCCGACCAGGGCCGGGGGGTGAGAAAGCAGACGGCGTGCAGCGCGGCCAGATCGGCGGGCGTCACGGCACGATCACCGGCGCGGGGTCGGCGGGCGGGGCGGCGTCGGCGGCGCGCAGATAAAGCGGCGCGGGCCGCGGGCCGGGGGTACTGCGCCGGGCGGCGGCGATACGGGCAATGGCTTCGGCCAGGGGCATTGCCGGGGCCAGAGCCGCGCCGCCATGGCGTGCGGCCAGCGCCTCGGCAGCAGAGCCGACAAACGCCCGCGCCGCGGGAGCCGCGTCCAGTGCCGCCAGCGCAGGCGCGGTGTCGGGGCCAAAACCTTGACAGTAAACCTCGCCGCGCCGGGCGTCTTCGGCGGCCACCACCGGGCGCGGCAGGCCATGCGCCAGCGCCTCCAGCCGCGACACGCCCAGCGCGGGAACCCCAAGGCTCAGCGCCAGCCCGCGCGCGGCCGCCACCGAAATCCGCACGCCGGTAAAATTGCCCGGCCCGATCCCCACCCCGATTGCGGCCAGATCGCGCCAGCCTGCGCCATGGCGGGCCAGCATCTCCTCCAGCATCGGAAACAGCCGTTCGGCCTGCCCCTTGGCCATATCCTCGGCGCGCGTCTCCAGCACCCTGTCGCCCGACAGCAAAGCGGCCGCGCAATGCGCGGCCGATGTGTCAAAGGCCAGAATCAACGGCTCAGGGCGCAACGGCGCGCACCTCGGTCACCTCGGGAATGTAGTGGCGCAGCAGGTTCTCGATCCCCATCTTGAGCGTCAGCGTCGAAGACGGGCAGCCCGCGCAGGCACCCTGCATGTGCAGATAAACCACGCCCCGGTCAAAGCCGTGGAAGGTGATGTCGCCGCCATCCTGCGCCACGGCCGGGCGCACGCGGGTATCCAGCAACTCCTTGATCTGCGACACGATCGCGGCATCGGGGCCGGAATGGTCAGCGTGCCCGCCTGCGGCCTGACCGTCCCCCTCCATCACCGGCGCTCCGGATTGGAAATGCTCCATGATCGCGCCCAGCACGGCGGGTTTGACATGATCCCAGGAGTCCAGATCCGTCTTGGTGACGGTCACGAAATCGGACCCGAAAAACACCCCCGACACACCCGGCACCGCAAAGATGCGCCGCGCGAGGGGCGAAACCCCCGCCGCCTCGGCCGTAGGGAAATCGGCGGTGCCGGTTTCCAGCACGGTCAGCCCCGGCAGAAACTTCAGCGTGGCAGGGTTGGGGGTCGACTCGGTCTGGATGAACATGGGGTGCCTCCTTGGCTTGAGGCACATATGCGCCTGACGACCGTTTTCGTCAAGTTTGGGCCGAGGCAGTCCGGGTCCGCGGATTCAGGCCAGAACCCGGCTGGCGCGCTGATCAACCAGAAAATCGGTAAAGATCGCCCCGACCCACATGCTGAGAAGCGCAAGCCAGGCGGTGCCCGCAAAGACCGAAGCGCCGGTCACGCCCGAGCCGATGGCACACCCCCCAGCCAGCATCGCGCCAAAGCCCATCAGCGCCGCGCCGATCATCGAGCGGCGCATCGGGGCCGCCCCCTCAAAGCCCTGAAACTGCAATTCACGCGTGACCAACGCAGCCAGAAACGCGCCAAGGAACACACCGGGCACCAGCCCCACATCGAATTCCAGCACCGAGTTGCGGTCGAGGAAATACATCAACGTATTGGCCGATGGCCCCGAGAAGGTGGCCGATGTCACCGACACCGGATCAAAGCTGGCCTGCGCGAGGTTCCAGGTCAGCACCCAGCCCAGCGCCACCGAAAACCCCACCCCCGAGGCGAACAGCAAAACCCGCGCCCCGATGCGGGCACGCCGTGCCAGAACCAGCGCCAAAATCGCCACCGCAACGCCAAACACCAGCCCCGCCCCATTGGGAAGATGAAGCGTTTCCAGAAGGTTGACGTTGACCCCACCGGCTGTGACCCACAGGCCTGCCAGATCGTCGCGCAGCGGGGCCAGCACGCCCTTCAGGCTCATTTGCGCGACCACGGCAAAGATCAGCCCCGACATGACCGACCGAAGGTTGCCCGTCGCCGCCAGCACCAGAAGCCGCCCCGAACAGCCCCGCGCCAACACCATGCCCACGCCGAACACCAGCCCCCCGATCACCGCGCCCGACCACGACCCCGGCACCGACATCAGCCGCGCATCGGCCGAGCGGAACAGCCCCAAGAGTTCGGCCCCCTGCACCCAGACGACCGCCGTGGAAAAGGTCAGCAGCCAGACCGCGACCTTCGGCCCCAGTTCGCCGCGCGCGAATTCCACCGTCGCGGCGCGCAGGCAGAAATTCGACCGCTGCGCGGCAATACCGAAAACCATGCCGGTGATCAGCCCGAACAGCGCCGCCGCGGGGCCTTCGCCGATCCGGTCGATGATCGAGACAATATCCATGGTGTCTCCAGCCCCGCGCCAAAGTGTCGCTGTCACAGAATCATCATGCAGCTTGACCTTTAGCACAAGCCCCGTTGTGACGCCGCTGAAACCGCCGTATCCGGGGGCATGACCGTCCGCCCCGCTCCGCCCCCCGCCCGTCGCACCGTTACCCTTGCCGAGGCCAAGGGCCTGCCGCGCTGGCGTCAGCCCGAGGCGCTGCTATATCTGATGGCGGCGGCGATGCCTATTTCCTTTGCCACATGGTCGGCGCTGCTGAACAACTTTGTGATCGAGGCGGCCCAATTCACCGGCAAGGAAATCGGCTGGCTGCATTCGGTGCGCGAGATTCCGGGCTTTCTGGCCATCGGGGTGATCGTGATCCTCTGGGCGATGCGCGAACAGGTGCTGGCGCTGGTCAGCCTTGCACTCTTGGGCGCGGCCACTGCGATCACCGCGGCCTTTCCCACGTTCGGCGGGCTGTTGATGGTCACACTCCTGTCCTCGATCGGGTTTCACTATTTCGAGACGGTGAACCAGTCGCTGCAATTGCAATGGGTGCCCAAGGCCCGTGCGCCAGAGGTGCTGGGCCGCATCGTTGCCGTGGGTTCCGGTGCGTCGCTGGTGGCCTATGGGCTGCTGGTCGTCGGCTGGAAGACCTTTGATCTTGGCTATGCGCTGGTCTATGCGCTGGCGGGGGGTGTGACGCTGGCCATCGTGGTCTTTGCCGCGCTGGCCTATCCGCAGTTTCAGTCACCCGAGCAGCAAAGCAAGAAGTTCGTTCTGCGCCGCCGCTACTGGCTGTATTACGCGCTGCAATTCATGGCGGGTGCGCGGCGACAGATCTTTGTGGTCTTTGCCGCCTTCATGATGGTCGAACGCTTTGGCTTTGAGGTGCACGAGGTCACGGCCCTGTTCCTGATCAATTTCGCCGCCAACATGGTGGCCGCGCCGTTTCTGGGCAAGGCTGTGGGCCGATGGGGCGAACGGCGGGCGATGCTGGTGGAATATGCCGGGCTGGCCTGCGTGTTTCTGGCCTATGGCGGGCTTTACTGGTTTGGCTGGGGCGTGGTTCTGGCCGCCGCGCTTTATGTGATCGACCATCTGTTTTTCGCGCTGTCGTTCGCGCTGCGCACCTATTTCCAGAAAATAGCCGAGCCCGCCGACATCGCCCCCACCGCCGCCGTGGCCTTTACCATCAACCACATCGCCGCGGTGTTCCTGCCTGCTTCGTTGGGCTATCTCTGGCTGGTCGCGCCGGGCGGGGTGTTTTTGCTGGCGGCTGGCATGGCGGGGGTTTCATTCTCGCTGGCGCTACTGATCCCGCGCCACCCCGAACCGGGCTATGAAACGATCTTTGCCCGCAAGCGCGTTATCGCCAGCTGACTGGACAGGCCCGCCCCGGCCCCTATCTTGGGTCCACAGATCAGGAGCAACGCGATGTTTTCCCTTTTCGCCAAACCCGCCCGCATGCCCACCGCAGCCGAGGCACTGCCCGGCCGCGCCACGCCGATGCCGATCCTTGAGCCGCATTTTCTGTCGGGCCTGCCGCTTCGCAGCCCGGTGCCCGAGGGCATGGAACAGGCGATGTTTGGCATGGGCTGTTTCTGGGGGGTGGAGCGGGTGTTCTGGCAACAGCCCGGCGTCTGGCTGACGATGGTGGGCTATGCCGCGGGCCTGACACCCAACCCCACCTACAAAGAGGTCTGCACCGGCATGACCGGCCACAATGAGGTGGTGCGGATGATATTTGACCCGAAGGTCATCAGCTATGACGACCTGCTGAAAACCTTCTGGGAAAACCACGATCCCACCCAAGGCATGCGGCAGGGCAACGACCGGGGCACACAGTATCGGTCTGGCATCTACGCCTACAGCCCCGAACAGGTGGCTGCGGCCGAGGCCAGCCGCGCCGCCTATGCCGACCGGCTGCGCGCGGCCGGTTTCGGCACGATCACAACTGAAATCCAGCCCGCGCCCGAGTTCTACTTTGCCGAGGACTACCACCAGCAGTATCTGGCCAAGAACCCGGCGGGTTACTGCGGCATCGGTGGCACCGGGGTCGCCTGCCCCGTGGGCACCGGGGCCTGAGCGTGCAGATCGACTATGCCGATATGGCCGGTCGGCTGGCCGCACTGACCCATGGCGAAACCGACGAGGTGGCGCTGATGGCCACCCTCGCCTGCGAATTGCATCACGCCGATGACCGTTTCGACTGGACCGGCTTTTACCGCGTCACAGCGCCCGAGATGCTGAAGATCGGCCCCTATCAGGGCGGGCACGGCTGCCTGAGCATCGCGTTTTCGCGCGGTGTCTGCGGCACCGCCGCGCGCGAGCGTCGCACCCAGCTTGTGGCCGATGTTGATGCCTTCCCCGGCCATATCGCCTGTTCGTCCGCCACCCGGTCGGAAATCGTCGTGCCGGTATTTGGCGCGGGCGGGCGGCTGATCGGGGTTCTGGATATCGACAGCAACCAGCCCGACGCCTTCACATCCATTGATGCGGCGGGGCTGGAGGCGCTGATGGCGCAGGTCTTCGGCACGCTGTGATCGCTGTTTCCCCGGCGCAAAATCCCGGCTACATCCGCCCCATCACTGGCGGAGTCGCAACATGTGGGATGTTCTGGCGGCCTTCCCGGCCGAAGCGCTGATCGGGTTCACCATCGGCGGGCTGATCCTGAATTTCGCGCCGGGGGCGGATGTGTTCTTCGCCACCGCCTGCGGCATTCAGGGCGGGCCGCGTGCGGGCATCATGGCGGGGCTGGGCGTGGGGATCGGTGTTGTCTGGCATGTGACGCTGGCAGCCCTTGGCCTGTCGGCGGTCATCGCGGCGCACCCCGAAGCGCTCAGCGCGATCCGCTGGGCGGGGGCGACCTATCTGCTGTGGCTGGCATGGAAAAGCTGGCGCGCGGGCGCGGGTGGTGGATCGGCGCGCGGCGTGGTCAGCCCGCTGAGGGCGGTGGCGCGCGGGTTTTTGTCGAATGCGATGAACCCCAAACCGGTTCTGTTCATCCTTGCCTTCCTGCCGCAGTTCACCAACCCCGCCTATGGCCCGATCTGGCAGCAGATCGTCATTCTGGGCGGCATCTTTGCCTTTACCGGAACGCTGGTGACGATGGGCTATGGCTGGCTTGCCGGGGTGCTGGGTCGGTCGCTGTCATCGCGCATGGGGGTGGTGAACAAGATTGCGGCGGTGATGTTCGGGGGCCTTGCGGCCAAACTGGCAATCAGTTGATGACCGAATTCCGCTATACCCCGCCCGATGTGCCGCTGAGGGTGCTTTACACCGATGAGGCGATTGTGGTGGCCGACAAGCCGGCGGGCCTTTTGTCGGTGCCGGGCCGCGGCGAGGACCGGGCCGATTGCCTGATCGCCCGACTGCGCACGGTTTATCCTTCGGTTCTTCTGGTGCACCGGCTTGACCTGGATACCTCGGGGGTCATGGTCTTTGCCCTGACGGCGCAGGCACAGCGCCACCTGGGCCGCCAGTTTGAGGACCGGGCGACGAAAAAGGTCTATCTCGCCCGGCTCTGGGGTCATCTTGCGCCAAAGGCGGGGCGGGTCGATCTGCCCCTCTGCGTCGATTGGCCGAACCGCCCGCGCCAGCATGTAAACCACGAAATGGGCCGCGCCGCGCAAACCGACTGGCGGGTGATCCGGCATGAACTGGACGGCACCACGCGGGTGCGGCTGATACCGCTGACCGGGCGCAGCCATCAGTTGCGGGTGCATATGATGGAACTGGGCCACCCCATCTTGGGTGATCCGCTTTATGCCACAGGCCCCGCGCGCGACTTTCCACGCCTGATGCTGCATGCCGAAAGCCTGCGCCTGCGCCACCCCGAAACCGGGGTGCACATGACCTTTACCGCACCCTGCCCGTTCTGATCACAACGGCCAGACCCACAGCAGCAGCGGCAGGCTGACCACAACCACCAGCGCCTCAAGCGGCAGGCCAAGTCGCCAGTAATCGCCAAAGCCAAAACCGCCGGGGCCCAGGATCAGAGTGTTGTTCTGATGCCCGATCGGCGTAAGGAACGCGCAGGACGCGCCGATTGCAACCGCCATCAGAAAGCTGTCGGGGTTGACGCCCAACGCCCCGGCAATACCCAGTGCGATGGGGCACATCACCGCCGCGGTCGCGGCGTTGTTCATCACATCCGACAGGAACATCGTCACCACCAGCACCACCGCCAGCGCCACCACCGGCTGGCCCTGCGCCACCGTGTCCACCAGAAACCGCGCCAGCAGTTCGGCGGCGCCGGTTGTCTGCATCGCCCCCGCCACCGGGATCAGCGCCGCCAGCAGCACGATCACCGGCCAGTCGATCGCCGTGTAGACCGACGTCGGCGGCACGGTCCGGGCCACCATCGAAACGAGAACCCCCAGCGCAAAGGCCACCGCAGCGGGCAGGATGCCAAAAGCCGCAAGCCCCACCGCGCCCACCATGATCACGGCGGCAAGCGCGGCCTGCCGTCGGTCTGGCAGGCGCAACTCGCGCTCGGCCAGCGGCACGCAGTTGTTTTCGCTGGAAAAATCGGCCAGCACCTCGGCCGGCCCCTGCATCAGCAGTAGATCGCCAGATTGCAGCCGCATCGTGCGCAACCGCGCCTGCGACCGCCGCCCCTCGCGCGAGACCGCCAGCAGGTTCAGCCCATAGCGCGTGCGCAGCGCCATATCCTTGGCCGACCGCCCTACAAGGTTTGATTCCGCGCGCACGACATATTCGCGCAGCACGATCTCGTCGCGGCTCGCCGCCTCGGTATCGGGCGCGCCCTTGCTGGACGACCCCTGTTCGCCAAGCGTCAGCCCCAGCTTGGCAAGCGCCTCGCCCAGCCCCTCGGCTTCGGCCTCCAGCAGCAAAATATCGCCCGTCAGAATCATCCGGCTGCCGCGCGGGGCACTGATGCGCACATCGTTGCGCACCAGCCCCACCACTTGCGCCCCGGCCCCTTCGAGTTCGTTTTCCAGATGGGCCAGCCGCATCCCTGAGGCGCGGCTTTTCTCGGGCACACGGACCTCGGTCAGATAGGCGCCGGTCTCGAATTCCTCGCGCCCGGCGGGGCGGCGCGCGGGCACCAGCCGCCAGCCCAAGAGCGCCACAAAAGCCACGCCCGCGACCGCCACGGCAAGACCTACAGGGGTGAAATCGAACATGCCAAAGGCGGTTCCGCCAGCCTCGGCCCGGAACCCCGCCACGATCAGGTTGGGCGGCGTGCCAACCAGCGTTGTCATGCCCCCCAAAATCGTGCCAAAGGCCAGCGGCATCAACACCTGCCCCGGCGTCAGATCAAGCCGCCCGGCCAGTTGCACCGCCACCGGCATCAACAGCGCCATCGCCCCGACGTTGTTCATGAACCCCGACAGCGCCGCCCCAAGCCCCATCAGCGCGGCAAGGCTGACCGTGCGCCCTGCGGTTGCGGGCAGCAGCCTGCGCGCCAGAATATCAACGGCGCCGGTGGTCTGAAGCCCGCGGCTAAGAACCAGCACGCAGGCCACCGTGATCACCGCAGGGTGGCCAAAGCCCGCAAATGCCGCCGACCCCGGAACCAGTCCGACAAGTGTTGCCGCCAGCAGCGCGGCCAGCGCCACCATGTCATGCCGAAACCGGCCCCACAGGAACAGAGCCACCGTGGCAACCAGAATGGCGGTGATCAGACCCTGATCCTGTGTCATGCCCTAACGCGCGCGCCAGGCATTCAGAATATAGCGCGCCGTCATCAGGTCCAGATGCGCACCGCCCCCGTTCTTGCACAGGGTAATCTCGTCTGCGTTACGGCGGGCGAACCGACCCGAGGGCAGATCATAGTAATCGGCCAGCACATCGTCACGCGCGATCACGCCGCGGGCGAGGGGGTCTTTCAACTCTCCGATATGGTCCAGTGTGGTGGCGCGGGCATCCACGAAAAGGCGCGCGCGGCGCAGCGTTTCGTCATCGGCCTCGCGCATATCGGGGCGGTAGGCGCCGATCAGGTCCAGATGCGATCCGGGGGCCAGCCAGTCGCCCCGGATCAGGGGGGCCGAACTCATCGTTGTGGTGGCGATGATTTCGGCGCCGCGCACGGCGGCTTCCAGATCGGGCGCGGCGGTGCCGCCGATTTCATGCGCCAGCGCCTCTGCCGCCGCCGGGCTGCGGTTCCACAAGGTAAAGCGCGCGCCCGGAAAGGCAGACGCATAGGCTGCCACCATCGAGCGCGCCACATTGCCCGCCCCCACGATCAGAATGTTCCGTGCCTCGGGTCGGGCGAGGCGGCGCGCGGCCAGCAGGCTGTCGCCCGCCGTCTTCCACTTGGTCACCAGATGAAAATCGACAATCGCCTCCAGCGTGCCATCGGTGTCGGAATAGAGCGTCACCGCCCCGTTCACCATCGGCCTGCCCGCAGCCGGGTTGCCCGGAAACACCGAGGCCGCCTTGACGGCAAGGCCCAGCCCGTCGATCCAGGCCGACCGGGTCAGCAGCGTATCGCGGCCGCGATACAAAAACGTGTCGGCCACCTCGGCCCGCGGCAGGTCATGCCCCGCCGCCAGCGCATCGGTCAGCGCGATCCAGTCAAGCTGCGCTTCGGCCTCGGGGCCAACGATTTCAATGCTCATTGCGCGTCTCTTTCGGACAAAAGATCCTCGGCCAGCAATCTGGCAGCAAGACCCTGAGGACCATCGAACAGATGTGTGTGCCAGCCCCGCGCCGCGGCGGCGGCGATGTTTTCCGGCCGGTCGTCGGTGAACAGCAGCGCGGCGGGGGGCAGGCCACAATCGGCTTCGACGATCTGATAAATCTTTGGGTCGGGCTTTATCACGCCCAGATGACCCGAGATGTAGCGCCGGTCGAACTCGGTCAGTACGGGATACATCGTCTCGGCCTGTGCAAAGGTTTCGCAGCCGAAATTCGACAGCGCAAAAACCGGCACCCCTGCCGCGCGCAACGCGCGCAGCAGCCGGATGGCATGAGGGATTTCAGGGGCAAACATCTCGCCCCAGCGCGTTTGCCACAGGCGGATATGATCCGCATGATCAGGATGCGTCGCCGCCAGCGCCGAGACAGAGGCCGCGAGGGGGGCGCCTGCATCCACTGCCTCGTTCATCGCGGCAAGGCCGATGTCGTGAAACAGATGGTCACGAAGGGCTGGGCCGACGACAGGGTCATAGACCCGCTCGGGATGCCATTCGACCAGCACATTGCCGATATCGAAAACCACGGCCTTGATCATCGTGCCTCCCTGGCCGCCGCCCGCGCCACACGGTCAAGCGCATCGGCAAAGCGCGACCGGTCGGCCGCGGAAAACGCCCGCCCGCCGCCCTGGCGGAACGGGTCGGCGGCGCGCAGGTCGGCCATCAGGTCACGGGTGGCCAGCACGTTGCCGATATTGGCCGCCGTCAGCGCCTCGCCATCGTGTTTCAGCACCCGCGCACCTGCGGCCACGCATTTCGCGGCCAGCGGGATGTCGCCCGTCACCACCACATCGCCCGGCCCCGCCTGCGCCGCAATCCACTTGTCGGCCTCATCTGGGCCTTCGGCGACATACACCATCTGCACGAGGGGGTTCGCCGACGGCCTGAGGCCGCCGTTTGATACCACCACCAGCGGCTGGCCCAGCCGGGTTGCCACACGCTCGGCCTCGGCCTTTACCGGGCAGGCGTCGGCGTCCAGATAGATCGCCATCAGCGGTGCAGCGCCTCGGCGTGGAAAGCAATGTGATCGCCCATGAAGGAGGCGATGAAGAAATAGCTGTGGTCATAGCCCCGCTGCATACGCACCGCACCGGGTTGGCGGCGGGTGCACATCGCCTCGGCCAAAGCCTCGGGCATCAGCGCGTTGAGGTAAGGGTCGGCCGTGCCCTGATCGACCAGAACCTCGCCCTCGAACCCACGTTCGCGCATCAAAAGCGTGGCATCGTGCGGCGCCCATGTCGCCTCATCTGTGCCCAGATAATTCAGGAAATGCTTGCGCCCCCAATCCGACGCAGTCGGATGCGAAATCGGCGCAAAGGCCGAAACAGAGCGAAACCGCCCCGGCAGAGACATCGCCAGCGTCAGCGCGCCATGCCCGCCCATCGAATGTCCGCAGATCGACTGGCGCTCATCCTCGATTGGGAAATTGGCGGTGATGACGCGGGGCAGATCTTCGGCGATATAGTCCCACATCCGGTAATGCCCGGCCCAGGGCTGTTCGGTCGCATTGATGTAAAAGCCTGCGCCATGGCCCAGATCATAAGACGGGTGATCGGGCACCTCGTCGCCACGCGGCGAGGTATCGGGGAAGACAAGCGCGACCCCGGCCTCGGCCGCCCATTTCTGCGCGCCGGCCTTGACCATGGCGTTTTCGTGCGTGCAGGTCAGGCCCGACAGATACCAAAGCACCGGCACCGGGCCAAACTCGGCCTCTTCGGGCAGGAACAGGCCAAAGGTCATTTCGCAATTGGTGGCATCCGAGGCATGGGCGTAAACCCCCTGCACCCCGCCAAAGCACCGGCTTTCCGAAATCGTGCGCATCATCGCCCCCTAGAATGCCGTGAGCCGGGCGATCACCCAGGGCACGGTCAGAATGCTGACAGCCGTCGAGATCAGAATACTGGCAGAGACCCGCGCCGGTGCAACCCCGTAATGACTGGCCAGAATGTAGACATTGCCCGCCACCGGCAGCGCGGCAGCGGCAATCATCACACCCGCCGCATAAGGTTCCACCGGAAACACGATCAGCGCCATCGCCGCCACCGCCGCCGGATGCAGAACCAGTTTGGCAAACGACAGCCACAGCGCGGGCCGCACCCGTTCGGCCGACCGCGCCGCCAGCGACGCGCCAATGGCAAACAGCGCGCCGGGCGTGGCAGCGGCGCCCAGAATAGTGACGAACTCCTCAAGCGGTGCAGGCATCGGCAGCGTCAGCCCCGCCCAGGCCAGCCCCGCCACCATCGACACGATCATCGGGTTCTTGACCAGCCCCAGCGCCAGCGCGCCCAGCATCGCGGGCGATACGCGCCCATGCCGCGCCCCGGTGATCAACAGCGTGATCAGACTGGAAAACACGATCAGGTCGATGGCCAGAACCATCAGTACCGGCCCCACCGCGGCAGGGCCCAGCAACACCACCAGCATCGGCACACCCAGAAAGCCGGTGTTGCCGGTCATGCCCGTATGCGCCTCCATCGCTGCCTCGGGCAGGGGCAGACGGCGGCCCAGCGCCACGACCATACCCAGCGCCCAGACAATCGCCGAGCCGGTCAGATAGGCCAGCAAAAAGGCGGGATCATAAAGCTCTGACAGCGGCAGCGTGGCGGTAAAGCGGAACAGCATCGCCGACAGCGCGAAATAAAAGACGAACTTGGTCAGCCACGCGGTCGCCTCGGTCGGGAAAAACCGGGTTCGCCCCGCAACCCAGCCGAGGCCGATCAGGGCGAAAAACGGCAGGGTCTTGAGAAAGATCGCCAGCATGAACCATGGCCTAACATGGCCCACAGGCCAAAGCCAGTCGGGCTTAGCCCGCCCCGATCAGCGCCCCCGCCGCAAACACCAGCGCGCCGCCCAGCACCACCTGCAACGCGGCGCGCACAAACGGCGTTTCCATGTATTTGTTCTGAATCCAGGCGATCGCCCACAACTCGGCGAAGACCACGATCATGGCGATGATCGTCGCGGTCCAGAAATCGGGGATCAGATAGGGCAGCGCATGGCCAAGGCCGCCCACCGCTGTCATCATGCCCGAAGCGAGGCCACGCTTCCACGGCGCGCCCCTCCCCGACAATTCGCCATCGTCCGAGGCCGCCTCGGTGAAGCCCATCGAAATACCCGCCCCCACCGAGGCCGCCAACCCGACCAGAAAGGTCGTATGCGTGTCCTGCGTCGCAAAGGCCGTGGCAAAAATCGGCGCAAGGGTGGAAACCGACCCGTCCATCAGCCCCGCCAACCCCGGCTGGACCCAGGTCAGCACGAATTGCCGCTTGGCGGCGCGGTCTTCCTCGCCTTTCGCATCCGCACCCAGATGCACGCCGGTCAGGTCATTGGCCAGCACCTCATGCCCGGCCTCGGCGGCAGCCAGATCACCCAGCAGCTTGCGCGTGGCGGCATCCGAGGTGCGCTGCGCCGCCTTGGTGTAAAAGGCCCCGGCCTGCCGCTCCATCGCCTCGGCTTCGGATCGGATCTTTTCGATCCCTAGGTTTTCGGTCAGCCAGACCGGCTTGCGCGCGTAAAACCCGGCCACATGTTCACGCCGGACCAACGGGATCGTCTCGCCAAAGCGCGCCTGATGCAGGTCGATCAGGCGGCGGCGGTGAGTATCTTCTTCGGCGGCCATCGCCTCGAACACCTTGGCAGAAGCGGGATAATCGGCACGCAGACGCTCGGCATAGGTGCGATAGATCTGCGCGTCCTCCTCCTCGGAGGAAATCGCCAGCGCCAGAACCTCGCGCTCGGTCAGATCGGAAAAACGGCGGCGGGAGGCAATGCCGGGGATCATGACTCACTCCTTGAGTTAGAATGTTTCTAATGTAGGGCGGCAATTGGCGCCCCGCAAATGCAAAATATGAACCGATCGGTTCACTTTAGGCTTGCCGACTCGGCATCGCACACCTAAAAGCAAACTAATTGGTTCACTTTGTGGGGATGCCATGAAACGCCTTGCCCTGTTGCTTATGGTCTCGCTGGTCGGTCTGTCCGGCCCTGCTGCGGCATTCAGCCTGGATCTGCCGCGGCTGGAGTTTCCCACGACCGGAGCCGAGACAAGCCGTGACTGTTCGTCGCCCCTTGCCGCACCGGGCTGCGGCGACTGACCCGGCCCCGCTGGCGGCAGGCATTGACGGGGGCAAGCGGCGCTTTTACGCATGACAGACCCCTAAGCCGGAGGCCAGCATGCGGGACGCAGACGAAGCCCTTGTCGCGATTGACCTGCAGAATGATTTCTGCCCCGGCGGCGCGTTGGCCGTGCCCGCAGGCGATGACATCGTGACGCCGGTGAACGCGCTGTTAGCCGCCTTCCCGGTGCGCGTGCTGACACAGGACTGGCACCCCGCCACCCACACCTCGTTCGCGGCCAACCATCCGGGTGCAGCACCCTATGGCACGGTTGACATGCCCTATGGCCCGCAGGTTCTGTGGCCCAGCCATTGCGTCCAGGGCACCATGGGCGCCGATTTTCACCCCGCGCTGAACACCGACCGCGCCGATCTGATCCTGCGCAAGGGCTTTCGCTCTGGCATCGACAGCTATTCCGCATTTTTCGAGAATGACCGCACCACGCCGACCGGGCTTGAGGGCTATCTGCGCAGCCGCGGAGTGACACGGCTGACGCTGGTCGGGCTGGCGCTTGATTTCTGCGTGGGATGGTCGGCGATTGATGCGGCGCGGCTGGGGTTTTCGGTGACGGTGCTGGAGGATGCCTGCCGCGCCATCGACCTGAACGGCTCGCTTGCTGCCGCGCGCGTGGCGATGGCCGAAGCCGGTGTTCGGCTGGAGCGCGCCGATGGCTGACATTGCAACCCGCGTCTACAACCACCGCTGGAAGATCGACCCGGTAGTGCGTTCGCTGCTGGATACCGATTTCTACAAACTTCTGATGTGCCAGTCAGTGTTCCGCAACCGGCCCGACACGCAGGTGACCTTCAGCCTGATCAACCGATCCACCCAAATCCGGCTGGCCGATCTGATCGACGAGGGCGAGCTGCGCGAGCAGTTGGACCATCTGCGCACCCTGCGCCTGACGCGGGGCGAAAGCACATGGCTGCGCGGCAACACTTTTTACGGCAAGCGCCAGATGTTCCGCCCCGATTTCATGGAGTGGTTCGAGAACCTGCGCCTGCCGCCCTATCATCTGGAAAAGCACGACGGGCAATATGAGCTGACCTTTGAGGGCAACTGGCCCGAGGTGATGATGTGGGAAATTCCCGCACTGGCCGTGCTGATGGAATTGCGCGGGCGCGCCGTTCTGAAAGACATGGGCCGGTTCGAGTTGCAGGTGCTTTACGCCCGCGCCATGACCCGGCTGTGGGAAAAGATCGAACGGCTGCGCGCGCTGCCCGGCCTGCGGATCGCCGATTTCGGCACCCGGCGGCGGCATTCCTTCCTGTGGCAGGACTGGTGCGTGCAGGCGATGATCGAGGGGCTGGGGGGCGCGTTTACCGGCACCTCGAACTGTCTGATCGCGATGCGGCGCGACATCGAGGCGATCGGCACCAATGCGCATGAACTACCCATGGTCTATGCCGCGCTGGCCGATACCGACGCCGAACTGCGCGAGGCGCCCTATCGGGTTCTGGCCGACTGGCACGAGGAACACGACGGCAACCTGCGCATCATCCTGCCCGACACCTTCGGCACCAAGGGCTTTCTGGACCGCGCGCCCGACTGGCTGGCGGGCTGGACCGGCATCCGCATCGACAGTGGCGACCCCGCCGAAGCGGCGGAAACCGCCATCGCCTGGTGGATCGCTCGCGGCGAAGACCCGCGCAAGAAGCTGGTGATCTTTTCCGACGGGCTGGATGTGGAAAAGATCGAGGAGCTGCACGGCCGCTTTGCCGGGCGGGTCAAGGTTTCGTTTGGCTGGGGCACGCTGCTGACCAACGATTTCCGCGGGCTGGTGGCGGGCGACGGCCTGGCGCCCTTCAGCCTTGTGTGCAAGGCGGTTTCGGCCAACGGGCGGCCCACGGTCAAACTGTCAGACAACCCCAGCAAGGCGATGGGCCCCGAAGACGAAATCGCCCGCTATAAACGGGTGTTCGACGTTGGCGCACAAACCGCCAGCCCGGTGATTGTCTAGCATCGGCTCAGGCGCGGCGACATGACGGTTGCCATGCCGCCCCCCGGCACCGCATCGTGAGCGGGCAGCAGGCTGCGGGGGGCCAGCAATGTGTTGGAGCATGGGCGTCACGGCGGTGATGGTGGGGCTGGGCGCTGTGGCCACGGCGCTGTCGGCACGGCGCGGCGATGCGGTCGCAATACCGGCCACGCTGGGCTATTTCACCGCAATGGAGGCGCTGCAACTTGCGGGCTATGCCGTGGTCGATCAATGCGGCAACCCGGCGAATGAAAGTGTCACCTTTCTGTCTGTGCTGCACATCATCTTTCAGCCATTCCTGATCAACGCCTTTGCGATGCAGCTTGTGCCCGCGCCGGTGCGGGTGCGGGCGCAGGTCCGGGTCTATGTGATCTGCGCACTGGCCGCAGCGCTGATGCTGATGCAGCTTTACCCGTTCGGCTGGGCTGGCCCCTGCCGCCCCGGCTTTCCGCTGTGCGGGTCTGTGCTGTGCACGGTGTCGGGCGACTGGCACATTGGCTGGGATGTGCCCTACAACGGGCTGATGGTGCCGCTGGAACAGGCGCTGGGCATCCACAGCGGCTTTCCAGCCTATCTGGTCGCGGCCTTTGTGGTGCCACTGTTTTACGGCGCGTGGCGGTTTGTGCTGTTTCATGCGCTGATCGGCCCGGTTCTGGCCACCCGCCTGACCACCAACCCCAACGAAGGCCCGGCGATCTGGTGCCTGTTCTCGATCGGGATCATTCTGATCGCACTAAGCCCGGCCATACGCCGCCGGTTTCAGACGCCAGACAGCAGCGCCTGAGGCACCTCAGGCAAAGGCATTCAGCACAAGGAAGATGCCAGCCGACAGCAGCGCCGAAACCGGCACTGTCACCACCCAGGCCGCGGCGATGGTGGCAAAATGCGACCGTCGCACCAGCTTGCGGCGCGAGCGTTCCTCGGGTGGCACCGGCTTGCCCTTTTGCAGGCCCAGCATCCGGGCGCGACGCTCGGCGTGCCATTCGCGGTAAAAGCCCACGCCGAAAACCGCGCCCACCGCGATATGGGTGGAACTGACCGGCAGCCCCAGCGCCGAGGCCACGATCACCGTCAACGCCGCCGACAGCGCCACGCAAAAGGCGCGCATCGGGTTCAGCTTGGTGATCTCGCTGCCGACCATGCGGATCAGCTTTGGCCCGAACAGCACCAGCCCGAACGAAATGCCCCCCGCCCCGATCACCATCACCCAGATCGGGATCGAGACACTGCCCCCCCCGGCGCCGCCCACGCGGACAACATCCACGATCGCGGCAAGCGGCCCCACGGCATTGGCCACATCATTGGCGCCATGTGCAAAGGACAACAGCCCCGCGGCAATCACCAGCGGCAGAGAAAACATCTTTTTGAGCGACTTCTTGCGGTTTTCCAGCCCTTCGGACTGCCGCCGGATCAGCGGCATCGACACTGCCCAGGCCGCAGCCCCGGTGACGATGCCGATGGCCACCGCGCCCCCCAGATCAATGGTGATGACCTTGCTCAGCCCCTTCAACGCCAGATAGGCGGCGAAACTGCCCGCCATGATCCCGGTCAGCGCGGGAACCCATTTCTGCGCCGCCCAGATCTTGTCTTCGGCATACATCACCTTGGCCTTGATCACCGCCAGGAAGCCCGCAGCAATG
This sequence comes from Phaeovulum veldkampii DSM 11550, assembly GCF_003034995.1. Classification (GTDB taxonomy): domain Bacteria; phylum Pseudomonadota; class Alphaproteobacteria; order Rhodobacterales; family Rhodobacteraceae; genus Phaeovulum; species Phaeovulum veldkampii. Next base: position 72,579 of record NZ_PZKF01000015.1, read on the forward strand.
ATCCCGCCCAACACCGGAGAGATCACCCAGCTTGCCGCAATCATGCCAATGGCGCCCCAGTTTACCGCGGCAAAACCCGCAGCAGCCACCCCGGCGCCCACCACGCCGCCAACGATGGAATGCGTGGTTGAAACCGGCGCGCCCAGCGCGGTGGCCAGGTTCAGCCACAGCGCGGCGGCCAGCAGCGCCGCCATCATCGCCCAGACAAAGGTGGCGCTGTCGGCCAGCGCCTCGGGGGCGACGATGCCCGATGAGATCGTCTTGACCACATCCCCACCGGCGATCAGCGCGCCCGCGGTTTCACAGACCGCCGCAATCAGCAGCGCGCCGCCCATGCTGAGCGCATTGGCCCCCACCGCCGGGCCCATGTTGTTGGCCACGTCGTTGGCGCCGATGTTGAGCGCCATATAGGCCCCGATCGCGGCAGCCGCGATCACCACCATCACGCCCGGTTGCGCGTGAAAGAACACCAGCCCCGCCAGCCCCGCCAGAACAATGAAGGCCAGCGCAATACCGGGCGCCACCAGCGGGCGCGAGATGAACAGCGATGCTTCTTCCAGACGGCCGATGCGGCCCAAATCCTTGTCGAGTGTCTTCCACTGGTTCACAGGGCCGGTCATGTCACATGCCTGTCAAAGATCCGTTACATTGGCAGGCGGGGTAGCCTGTTTGGCGGCTTGGAACAACTCCGATTCGCCTCCAGCACCCCGAACATCCGACCAAGTTCCGGTTCCGCGACCATCTGCGCGGCCTCGGCCGGGCCGACCCAGCGGCGTTTGCGACGGCCTGCCTCGGGGTAGTGGTCCTCGATCTTATCAACCTCGATCAGAAACACCCGCACCTCGCAGCGCTTCGGCAGGCCCCGCCCCCCTTCCTTCAGATAGGTGTAGCGGCCAACAGGGCGTTTGGAGACCTTGCCCTTCACGCCCGCTTCCTCCCACGCCTCGCGCAGCGCGGCTTGCGCAAGACTACGGCCCCGCATCGGCCAGCCCTTGGGCAGAATCCAGCGCCCGGTGCCCAGGCTGGAAACCACCAGCACCTCGCGCGCCTGCTGGGGACCGCGCAGGCACAGGGCGGCCACTTGCAGATAGGGCGGACGGCGGCCCAACAGCCCGGCCAGAACGTCAAGGAGGGCGTTGATCATGCGAGCGCCCCCCAGGGTGCAGTTCCGGCCAGAACATGGGCGGCCATCCGCGCGGCGCGTTCGGCATAGAACCGTTGGCGGGTATCGCCCGGCGCGGCGCGGGTGATGATCCACCCGGCCGAGGCGAAGGTGCGCAGCATCACGAACATCGGCAGCCGCCGCACCGCCGCCTCGGGCAGGGGCCGATGCGCGCGATAGCCCGCAACCAGTCCAGCGGCTATCTGCGGCAGGTGCGGTTCTTCCAGACTTTGCACCAGCGCCGTGGCCAGATCATAGGCCCGAAAGCCAAATCCCGAATCGTCAAAGTCGATCAGCGCCAGACCCTCGGGGCCATCCAGCACGTTTTCGCGCAGAAGATCGCCGTGAATCAGCCCGTAATCCGCCCCTTCGGCACGGAAGGCGGCCAGATCACCCCAGGCGTGGCAGCGCGCCTCTTGCACGATTTCGCGTTCATCGGGGCGCAGCGCGGGGTTTTCCCAGAACCGGCCCCACAGCGGCATCTGCCCCAGAAAGGCGTCGGCATCCCAGGCCGGGCGCAGAAAGCCCGCAGGCAGGCCCGCAGCATCGGTGGCATTATGCAGCCGCGCAATCAGCCCGCCCAGCCGCTGCATCAGCGCAAACTGCACAGCCCCGTCACCCGCCAGCGGTTGTTCTGCGCAGCCGATCGGGCGCCCCTCCAGCCATTGCACGCAAGAGGCCACGCGGCCCGCCGCCACCGCGCTTAGCGCGCCATCCGGGGTCGGCACCGGGCAGGGAACGCCCAGCCCCTGTTCGGCCAGACGCAGGCTCCAGATCAGTTCGGAATCGATCAGCACCCGGCATTGATAGCCGGGCCGGTGCAACCGCAGCGCAGCATGGATGCCGCCGGGCAGATGCACCTCAAACACAATATTCTCGCGGTTCTTGATCAACCGCGGCGGGGCATCGCCCCCCCAATGCCGCAGCGCGGCCTGCGCCATTGCCAGCGCCTCGGCCTCGGAGATGGCGGCGCTCATGCCGGCACCTCGCGCAGCACCTCGGCCAGCGCGGCCACCGCCAGATCGGCGTTTTCGCGTGAAAACGGCATCGGCGGGCGCAGTTTCAGGATATGCTGCGCCCGCCCGATCCGGCCCAGCAGAATGCCGCGGTCGCGCATCGCCTCGACCACGCGGCCGCAAAACTCGGTTGCGGGTTCGCCGCCCGCCGCAAATTCGATGCCGAAGAACAGGCCCCTGCCGCGCACATCGGCGATCAACGGATGGTCAAGCCCGCTCATCAGGCCCAGCGCATAGGCGCCCACGTCGCGGGCGTTTGCCACCAGCCCCTCGTCCTCGATCACCCCAAGCGTCGCCAGCGCCGCCGCGCAGGAAACCGGGTTGCCGCCGAACGTGTTGAAATAGCCGAACGCCTGCCGAAACGCCGCCATCACGTCCGGCCGGGTGACGACGGCGCCAACCGGATGGCCGTTGGCCATGGGCTTGCCCAGGGTCACCACATCGGGGGCAAAGCCCAGCGCCTCGTGCCCCCACCAGTGGCTGCCAACGCGGCCAAAGCCGGGCTGCACCTCGTCGCACAAGATCAGCCCGCCCGCGCGGCGAACCACCTCGACCGTGGGGTCAAGAAAGCCGGGGCCAGCCTCGGGCATGCCCTCGTTGGCAAAGATCGGGCACAGCATCATCCCGGCAAAACCGTGGCCCGAGGCCTCCAGCTCGGCAATGGCGCGCGCCACGCCCGCGGCAAAGGCCTGCGGCTGCGCGGCAAGGCTGCCACCCAGCGGCGCAAGGCTGTCAGGCGCGGGCACGCGGCGCACATGCGCGGGCCAGCCCCCGATCGGCGGGCGCCGGGTGGACAGGTGCGATACCGCCGTGGTGTTGCCATGATAGGTGTTGTCGGTGGCAATCAGCCCGGTCTTGCCGGTGACGGCCTGCGCCATGCGCAGCGCGATGTCGTTGGCCTCGGAGCCGGTGCAGACCATGATGATCTGGCGCAGGTCGTGGCCGAACTTGCCCACCAACCGCTCACCATACTCCACAATACCCTCGTGCAGATAGCGGGTGTGGGTGTTCAGCGTCGCCGCCTGCCGGGCGATCGCCTCCACCACCTTCGGGTGGCAATGGCCCACATGTGGCACGTTGTTGTAGCAATCCAGATAGCGCCGCCCGTCGGCATCCCACAGCCAGACGCCCTGCCCGCGCACGATATGCACCGGCCGGTCATAGAAGGTGGGCACGTTCGGCCCCAGAAGCGCGGCGCGCCGCGCGATCAGATCAGTCGTCATCCTCAACCTTCCCCCGCAGCGCCTTGACCTCGCCGCGCACGGTCTTTGCGGCCAGCCGTCGCCGCTGGCTGCCCAGCGTGGGCTTTGTCGCCACCCGCCGTTTTGGCGCCACCAGCGCCGCGCGGATCAACTCTGCCAACCGCTCTCGCGCAAGTTCGCGGTTGCGGGCCTGACTGCGCGTCTCCTCGGCCCTGATCACAATCGCCCCTTCGGCGGTCCAGCGCCGCCCCGCCAGCCGTTTCAGCCGGGTCTTGACCGCTGGCGTCAGATGCGGCGAACGCTCCGCCTCGAACCGCAGCTCCACCGCGGTTTCCACCTTGTTCACGTTCTGCCCGCCCGGCCCTTGTGACCGGGTGAACTGCTCCGACAGTTCCCAATCGGCGATGGCCAGGGTTTCGGTGATCTGCAACATGGCGTCAAGCTATCGCAGCGGGCGCAAAACAAAACCCCCGCAGGCATGACACGCGCAAATAATAACGCCACGGCAACCCGATGGTGTCGGGATCACATCTGTTTTGCCGCAGGCCCGACGTTTGCCCAATGGCCCATCGGGCGCTATCGTTCTGTCGCACACGGGTTTGAGGGTTTCTGGCATGACAAACGGCACCGGCACAGAGTTCTGGGACAGGGTCGCAGACAGATACGCGGCAAGGCCGGTCAAGGATGTGGCAGCCTATGACGCCATGCTGGCCGATGTCGCCGCGCGCCTGACAGCAACCGACCGTGTGCTGGAGATCGGCTGCGGCACCGGCAGCACCGCGCTCTGCCTTGGCCCGGCCGTAGCGGAATGGCAAGCAACCGATGCTTCGCCCGAGATGCTGCGGATCGCGCGCGCGAAGCCGGCGCCCGGCAACGTCAGCTTTGCCCTGTCGGATGCCGACGGGGCGTTTGACGGCGCGCCTTATGATGCGGTCTGTGCCTTTCACATCCTGCATCTGGTTCCCGATACGCGCGCCACGCTGGCCCGGATTCACGCCAACCTGAAGCCCGGCGGCCTGCTGTTCAGCAAGACCTTCTGCTTTGGAGACATGAACCTGCTGATGCGGGCCCTGATCCCGGTTCTGCGCGCCCGCGGCTTGGTGCCACCCGCCACCGCTCTGACCAGCCGGACCCTGCGCCAAGCTATCGTCGAAGCAGGGTTTGAGATCGAGACGCAGCGCATCTTTGGCCGCAGCCGCAACAGCCAATACATCGTTGCGCGCAAATCCACGCAAGACACGCAGCCGTAGGATTGGCGCCCGCGCAGCTTGGGCGGCGCGCCTCAAACGGCCCCCGCCCTTGCGCCGGAGGGGCAATGCGCCCAAAACTGCCGCAGACCTGAAAGGCTGCCCATGCAAACGCCCGACCCGACCCTGCGCCCCGAACGCCTGCCCGACGACGCCGACCGCGCCCTGCGCCCGCAGGTGCTGGGGGATTTCGTGGGCCAGCACGAGGCGCGGGCGAACCTGCGCGTGTTCATCGACAGCGCGCGGATGCGCGGACAGGCGATGGATCACACGCTGTTTCACGGCCCCCCCGGCCTTGGCAAGACCACGCTGGCACAGATCATGGCGCGTGAATTGGGCGTGAACTTCAAGATGACCTCGGGGCCGGTGCTGGCCAAGGCAGGCGATCTGGCCGCAATCCTGACCAATCTTGAGGCGCGCGATGTTCTGTTCATCGACGAGATTCACCGGCTGAACCCGGCGGTCGAAGAGGTGCTTTACCCCGCGATGGAGGATTTCGAGCTTGATCTGGTGATCGGTGAGGGCCCCGCCGCGCGCACCGTGAGGATCGAGTTGCAGCCATTCACGCTGGTCGGCGCCACCACCCGGCTGGGTCTGTTGACCACGCCGCTGCGTGACCGCTTTGGCATCCCCACGCGTCTGCAATTTTACACCGAGGATGAGCTGGACCTGATCGTCACCCGCGGCGCGCGCCTGCTGGGCATCCCGTCCGAGCCTGCGGGCACCCGCGAAATCGCCCGCCGGGCGCGGGGCACACCGCGGATCGCCGGGCGCCTGTTGCGCCGGGTCGTCGATTTTGCGCTGGTCGAGGGCGACGGGCGCCTGACGCGCGAGATTGCCGACAGTTCGCTGACCCGGCTGGGGGTGGATCATCTGGGCCTTGACGGGGCCGACCGGCGCTATCTGGGGCTGATCGCCGAACATTACGCAGGCGGCCCGGTGGGGGTGGAAACCCTGTCCGCCGCCCTGTCCGAGGCGCGCGATGCGATCGAGGAAGTGATCGAGCCGTTCTTGCTGCAACAGGGTCTGGTGCAGCGCACCCCGCGCGGGCGGGTGCTGGGGCAGCGCGCCTGGGCGCATCTGGGCCTGCCCGCGCCCAAGGTGCCGGGGCAATCCGACCTGTTCGGCTGACGCGGCAGCCAGCCCAAGCGGCCTTCGCTGCGGCCGGCGAGGTGATACTTTGCCGCCGCAAAGCGCGGCGTCAGGCCAGATCGGCCATCGGGCACAGCGCAAAGAATGCCCCGCCCGACCATAGCCCCAGCCAGTCGGCCCCCTCGTGCCGCGCGGAGGTGGCGATATCGACCAGCCGGTAGAATGTCTTGCGGTCGATTCGCGCCTCCAGCCCGGCGCGCACCATGACATAGGGCGCAGGCGCCCCCTCTGGCCCGCGCGCCACCCGGATCGGGTGGTCAGGCCCGGCGGTGACGGTATCGCCCACATTGGTCGTGAACGTCAGGCTCTGCCCCGCGCCCGCGCCCGTCGCCTCGGCATCGACCGCGACAAAGGGCGCATCCGCCACGCGGATGCCCACCTTTTCAACCGGGGTGACGAGAAAGAACCGCTCCCCCTCGCGCTTCAGGATCGAGGCGAAGAGCCGCACCATCGGCGCGCGACCAATCGGGCTGCCCTGATAGAACCAGGTTCCGTCACGGGCAATTTCCATGTCGATATCGCCGCAAAACGGCGGGTTCCACAGGTGCAGCGGCGGCGGCCCACGCCGGACTGCGGCACCTGCGGCAACCGCAAGCGCATCGGCGCCGGGGGTCACGATCTTTTGTGGCGGGGTCTTTTCAGTCATCGAACCTTTGCCATTGGGTCGCGCAGCGATATCTGCGTTACTAAAGACTATAGCCCCGAAGGAGCCGTTGTCATGCCCGAGCCTTCCGATCTGATCGACGATATCGAACGCCTCGCCGAAAAGCTGACGCAGGCGCGCGCCTCGATCGACCGCCGATTCATCGGGCAGGAACGGGTGGTGGAGCTGGTTCTGGCCACGATGCTGTCGGGCGGGCACGGGCTATTGGTGGGGTTGCCGGGGCTGGGCAAGACCATGCTGGTCGATACGCTCTCGACGGTGATGGGGCTGAAATCCAGCCGCATCCAGTTCACCCCCGACCTGATGCCCGCCGACATTCTGGGGTCCGAGGTGCTGGAAACCGCGCCCGACGGATCGCGCGCGTTCCGCTTTCTCGAAGGGCCGGTGTTCTGCCAACTTCTGATGGCCGATGAAATCAACCGCGCCAGCCCCCGCACCCAATCGGCACTGTTGCAGGCGATGGCCGAACGCGAGGTGACGGTGGCGGGTGTGCACCGCCCGCTGGGCCGGCCGTTTCATGTGCTGGCGACGCAAAACCCGATCGAACAGGAAGGCACCTATCCGCTGCCCGAGGCGCAGCTTGACCGCTTCCTGATGCAGATCGACGTCGATTACCCCACGCGCCAGACAGAACGCGACATCCTGCTGGCCACAACCGGGGCCGAAACCGCCGTGGCGCATCCAGTATTTGCCGCAGACGAGTTGATCGCGGCGCAGGCGCTGGTCCGGCGGATGCCGGTGGGCGAGACGGTCGTCGAGATGATCCTTGATCTGGTGCGCGCCTGCCGCCCCGGCGAGGCCGAGGCTGCGGTGGCGGTGGCCGATGCGCTGGCTTGGGGGCCGGGGCCGCGGGCGGCGCAGGCCCTGATGCTGACGGTGCGGGCACGGGCGCTGCTGCAAGGCCGCCTTGCGCCCTCGGTGGAGGATGTTCTGGCGCTGGCGCGCCCGGTGCTGACCCACCGCATGGCGCTGTCGTTTGCCGCGCGGGCGCGGGGCGACACGCTGGCAGGCGTGATTGCCGCCGTTCTGGGCGAACTTACCGGCCGCGAGGCGGCGGCGTGACCCTTGCGCCCGATACCGGCGCAGCCTCCTTGCGCCGCGGGGCCGAGGCGCTGGCGCAGGCGCTGCCGCCGCTGCTGGTTGCGGCGGAACATCTGGCGGCGACGGTGCAGATGGGCGGGCATGGCCGCCGCCGGGCCGGGCCGGGCGAGGAATTCTGGCAATACCGCCCCGCGCAGCCGGGCGATGCGGCACGGATGATCGACTGGCGCCGCTCGGCCCGGTCGGATGCCCAGTTCATCCGCGACCGCGAGGCGCAGGCGGCACAGACTGTCTGCCTGTGGGTCGATGATGCAGCCTCGATGCGGTTTTCGGGCGCGCCCGACCGCCCCGAAAAGACCGACCGCGCGCGGCTTTTGGCGCTGGCGCTGGCGGTGCTGATGATCCGGGCGGGCGAACGGGTGGGGCTGACCGACCCCGCCGCCCCGCCGCGCCCCGGCAAGGCGCAACTGATGCGTCTGGCAGGGGCGCTGGCTGGCCCCGGCGCGGCGGCAGATTACGGCGTGCCTGTGGCCGATGGTCTGCCCGCCCGCGCGCGCGCGTTGTTCGTGTCGGATTTTCTGGGCGATCCGGCGCCGGTCGCCGCTGCGCTGGGCGCGGCTGCCGACCGCGGCGTGACCGGCGTCTTGTTGCAGGTGCTTGACCCGGTGGAGGAGGCGTTTCCCTTCGACGGGCGCACGATATTTGAAAGCATGGCGGGCAGCCTGCGCCATGAAACCCGCGCCGCCGCCGATCTGCGCGACCGCTACCGCGACCGGCTGGCCCAGCGGCGCGCGCATCTGGCGGGGCTGGCGCGGGCCGCGGGTTGGCAGTTTTCCACTCATCACACCGGGCAATCGGCGCAATCGGCGCTGCTGTGGCTGTACGCGGCCCTGGAGCGGGCGCGGTGACGGGTCTTGGCGCCCTTGGCTTTGCCTCGCCAGCCCTGCTGTGGGGGCTGCTGGCGCTGCCGATTTTGTGGGTGTTGCTGCGCGCCGTGCCGCCCGCCCCGATCCGCCGCCTCTTTCCGGGCGTGGCGCTGCTTCTGGGTCTGGCAGATGAAACGCAGCAGGCCGACCGCACGCCGTGGTGGCTCCTGCTGCTGCGGATGGCGGCGTTGGCCGCGGCGATCATCGGCTTTGCGGGGCCGGTGCTGAACCCCGAGGTCAAGACGCGCGGCGCGGGGCCGCTGCTGATCGTGGCCGATGCAAGCTGGGCGTCGGCCCGCGACTGGCCGCGCCGGGCCGAGCGGATCGGCGCCGCGCTGGCCGAGGCGGCGCTGGCGGGCCGCCCAGTAGCCCTGCTGTCGCTGACTGACCCGCCGCCTGCGCGGCTGGTGTTTCAGCCCGCCGCCGCCTTGGCCGAGGCGCTGCCGGGCCTGCAACCCCAGCCTTGGGAGCCTGCCGCCGCCGACTGGCCCGCGCTGTTGCCCGAGGGGCAGTTTGACACGTTGTGGCTGTCGGATGGTCTGGCCCGCGAAAGCCGCGGCGATCTGCTGGCGGCGTTGCAGGCGCGCGGCACCCTGCATGTGGCCGAACCTGAGGGGCTGGTTCTGGCGCTGCGCCCGGCCACCTATGCCGATGGCGCCTTGCGCATCACCGCGCTGCGGTCTGGCCCCGCGGATGCGGCCGAGGTTGTGGCGATCGGCCTCGATCCCAACGGGGTGGAACGCGATCTGGCGCGGGTGACGGCGGCCTTCGGCACCGACAGCGCCGCCGAGGCTGTGTTCGACTTGCCGCCCGAATTGCGTAACCGCGTGACGCGCTTTGAAATTGCGGGCAGCCGCAGTGCCGGGGCCGTTGCGCTGACCGATGATGCCGTCAAGCGCCGCAAGGTGGCGCTGATCGCGCCGGGCGCCGCGCGCGAGGGATTGGAACTGCTGGCCCCTACGCATTATCTGATCCGCGCGCTGGAGCCTTCGGCCGATCTGATCGAGGCGACGCTGGAAGATGCGCTGCTGACCAGCCCCGACGTGATCATTCTGGCCGATGTGGCCGAGATCGCCGCGCCGGACAGGTTGGCCGAATGGATCGAGGAAGGCGGGCTTCTGGTGCGCTTTGCCGGGCCGCGGCTTGCGGCGGCGGACAGCGCAGGCGACCCGCTGTTGCCGGTGCGACTGCGCGCGGGAGGCCGGTCGGTGGGCGGCACCATGAGCTGGGGCACGCCGCGCGCACTGGCACCCTTCCCCGAGGCCGGCCCTTTTGCGGGCTTGCCGATCCCGCCCGATGTCACGGTGCGCGCGCAGGTTCTGGCCGAGCCGGGGCCAGACCTGCCCGCACGCACCATCGCCGCGCTGGCCGATGGCACGCCCCTGGTGACGCGCGCGGCCTTTGGGCAGGGGGCGGTGGTGCTGTTTCACGTCACCGCCAATGCCGAATGGTCCAGCCTGCCGCTGTCGGGGCTGTTTGTGCAGATGCTGGACCGGCTGGCGGTATCGGCGCGCCGCGCCGCGCCTGAACGCGGCGATCTGGCGGGGGCAACCTGGGTGGCCGAGCGGGTGCTGGACGGGTTCGGAGATCTGGCCGATGCGGGCAGCGTTGCCGGGGTGCCGGGTGATCGGCTGGCCGCCGCCACACCGGGGCCAGATCTGCCGCCGGGCCTTTATGCGGCGGGCGAGCGGCGGGTGGCGCTGAACGTGCTGACGCCTGACCGCGTTCTGGCCCGCGCCATCTGGCCTGCCGGGGTGACGGTCGAAGGTGCCAACGCGCCGCGCGAAACACCCCTGAAGGGGGCGATTCTGACGCTGGCGCTGGCGGCGCTGCTGGCCGACATCCTCGCCACGCTGGCGGTGTCGGGGCGGCTGCGGGGGTGCGCGCCGGGGCTATGGTGCTGGTCCTGGCGCTGACCTTCGCCCCCA
>NZ_PZKF01000016.1 GCF_003034995.1 Phaeovulum veldkampii DSM 11550
GTGGCGTGCAGTCGCCCGCACGTCTCAAATTCGGGCCGGGTGTAGCAGAGGCCTTCCCGGCTCGCAACCGTCTTGCATGCCCGAAAATGAATGTAAAAGGCGTTTTTTTCAGGGGTCGGGATTTCCGGGCGCAAAGGCCGCCTCACGCGGGCGCATCGCCCGCCCAAAAGGTCGCAGCGCAAGGATTTTAGGGCGAAAGCCCCGGCCCGAGCCCCGCCCGCGGCGGCGCCGGCCGAATCCCCCGGCGGCGGTCAGGTCGGCGTGGCCACGCCCTGCCCCACCCCCTCCAGCACCGACAGCGGGCGGCGCACCGCCTCGCCCAGGCCGCCGCGCCGCGGGGCGTGGACCTGCTTGGACACCTCAAGCATCACCACACCGGCTGCCAGCAACCCCGACACTTTTTGCCCCATGCCTTCCCACATCTGCGCCGAGCGCAGCCAGAACCGCCGCCCCGAGGGCGGGATATAGAGGGCCGCGGCGTGGCGTTCGGGCACAAAGCCCGCGCGCCGCGCCTGCGCATCCAGTTGGCCCAGCGTATAGGGCCGGCCAAAGCCGAAGGGCGTGGTTTCGCGCGGCGCCCAAAGCCCTGCGCGGTTGGGCACGATCAACAGCGCCCGCCCGCCCGGCCCCAACACCCGCCAGGCCTCCTCCAGCAGCGCCGAGGGGTGCTCTGACGTTTCCAGCCCGTGCAACAGGATCAGCCGATCCACCAGGCCGGTTTCCAGCGGCCAGCGGGTTTCCTCGCACAACACCGACACATTGGGCATGCCGGCGGGCCAGGGCATCACCCCCTGCTGGCCCGGCATCAGCCCGATCACCCGGCGCGCATGGGCGAGATAAGGCCGCAACAGCGGCACCGCAAAGCCGTAGCCCACAACGGTCTGGCCCGCGATCTCGGACGCAGTGGCGGGCCACAGCGCCAGCACCCGGTCGCGCACCGCCTTTTGCGCGGCCCGGCCAAGTTGCGTGCGGTAATAGAAATTCCGCAGGTCGAGGACATCAAGATGCATTGCGCAGGGCGGCTCCTTGGGCGAATGATGGCACCAGCATACGAAACGCCGCACGAAAAGCCATGCCCCTCGAACTGATCCCGATCCCCTGCCGCACCGACAATTACGCCTGGCTGATCCACGATCCGGCAACCGATACCACCACTGTCGTCGATGCCCCGGAGGCAGCGCCGATCCTGCGCGAGCTGTATGCCCGCGGCTGGAAACTGACCCACATCCTGATCACCCATCACCACCCCGACCATACCGACGGCGCCCCGATGCTGGAGGCCGCGACCGGCGCGCGGCTGATCGGGGCCGCAGCCGACACCCACCGCCTGCCGCACCTGACCGAAGAAGTGACCCCCGGCGAGGTGATCCCGGTGGGGATGCAGGCGGTGGCGGTGATCGACGCGCCAGGCCATACGCTGGGCCATGTCGCCTATCACTTTGCCGAAGCGAAGCTGGCCTTTACCGGCGACAGCCTGATGGCCTGGGGCTGCGGGCGGCTGTTCGAGGGCACGCCGGCGCAGATGTGGGGCACACTGACCCGGCTTGCGGCGCTGCCGCCCGACACGCTGATCTGTTCGGGGCACGAATACACGCAGGCCAATGGCCGCTTTGCGCTGAGCCTTGAGCCCGCCAACCCCGCGCTGATCGCGCGGATGGCCGCGGTTGCGGCGGCGCGCGCCGAAGGCCGCCCGACGCTGCCGGTGCCGCTGTCGCTGGAACTGGCGACCAATCCGTTCCTGCGCGCCTCTGATCCGGCGCTGAGGGCCGCGATCGGCATGACCGAGGCCTCGGATCTGGAGGTTTTCACGGCGCTGCGCGCGCTCAAGGACCGCTTCTGATCGCGCAAGCCCGCCTTTGGGCGATCACTTTTCAGGCGGCGTCTGCCCCCGGCACATAAAAGTGACACAAAAGACTTGAAGCGCGGGAAATTCCACCGAAGTCTAGTCCTATGCAGCATGGCGACCGGGCGTTGAAACCGCGCGCCCATTCCCTGAGGAAAGGAGCCCCGACGTGCCTTCATTCTCGACGACGCTCGAACAGGCGATCCACGGCGCGCTGGCTCTTGCCAATGCGCGCAAACATGAACTGGCCACGCTGGAGCATCTGCTGCTGGCGCTGATCGACGAGCCCGACGCCGCCCGCGTGATGCGGGCCTGCTCGGTCGATCTTGAAGACTTGCGCCGCACGCTGACCGAATTCATCGACGACGATCTTTCGACGCTGGTGACCGATGTCGAAGGGTCAGAGGCCGTCCCCACCGCGGCGTTCCAGCGCGTGATCCAGCGCGCGGCGATCCATGTGCAATCCTCGGGCCGGACCGAGGTGACGGGTGCCAACGTGCTGGTAGCGATCTTTGCCGAGCGCGAATCTAACGCGGCCTATTTCCTGCAAGAACAGGACATGACGCGCTATGACGCGGTGAACTTCATCGCCCATGGCGTCGCCAAAGACCCGGAGTTTGGCGAGGCCCGCCCGGTGATCGGCGCCGAGGAGGAAACCCATTCCCAGCCCAACCCCGCCGAAAACCGCGAATCCGCGCTGGCGAAATACTGCGTTGACCTGAACGCCAAGTCGAAGAAGGGCGAGGTTGATCCGCTGATCGGCCGCGAATCCGAGGTGGAGCGCTGTATTCAGGTGCTGTGCCGCCGACGCAAGAACAACCCGCTTCTGGTGGGCGATCCCGGCGTGGGCAAGACCGCCATCGCCGAAGGTCTGGCGCTGAAAATCACCCGCGGCGAGACGCCCGACATTCTGAAAGGCGCCACGATCTTTTCGCTCGACATGGGCGCGCTGCTGGCGGGCACCCGCTACCGCGGCGATTTCGAGGAACGTCTGAAAGCCGTGGTGAAGGAGTTGGAGGATCACCCCGACGCGATCCTGTTCATCGACGAAATTCATACCGTGATCGGCGCGGGCGCTACCTCGGGCGGGGCGATGGATGCCTCGAACCTGCTCAAACCCGCCTTGCAGGGCGGCAAGCTGCGCTGCATGGGAAGCACCACCTACAAGGAATTCCGCCAGCACTTTGAAAAGGACCGCGCGCTGAGCCGCCGGTTCCAGAAGATCGACGTGAACGAACCCTCGGTGCCGGATTCGATCAAGATCCTGATGGGGCTGAAACCCTATTTCGAGGAACACCATGACATCCGCTATACCAATGACGCGATCAAGGCAGCGGTCGAACTGTCGGCGCGCTACATCCATGACCGCAAGCTGCCAGACAAGGCCATCGACGTGATCGACGAGGCAGGCGCGGCCCAGCACCTGCTGTCGGAGGCAAAGCGCCGCAAGACGCTGGGCGCCAAGGAGATTGAGGCCGTAGTGGCCAAAATCGCCCGCATTCCGCCGAAAAACGTCTCCAAGGACGATGCCGAGGTGCTGCGCGATCTGGAAAAATCGCTCAAGCGCGTGGTGTTCGGTCAGGACAAGGCGATTGATACGCTGTCTTCGGCGATCAAACTCGCGCGCGCAGGTCTGCGCGAGCCGGAAAAGCCGATTGGCAACTATCTCTTTGCCGGCCCCACCGGCGTTGGCAAAACCGAGGTGGCCAAGCAACTGGCCAATACGCTGGGGGTGGAACTGCTGCGCTTCGACATGTCGGAGTACATGGAGAAACACGCCGTATCCCGACTGATCGGCGCGCCTCCGGGCTATGTGGGCTTTGATCAGGGGGGCATGCTGACCGACGGCGTTGACCAGCACCCGCATTGCGTGCTGCTGCTGGACGAAATCGAAAAGGCGCACCCCGATGTCTACAACATCCTGTTGCAGGTGATGGACCACGGCAAGCTGACCGACCACAACGGCCGACAGGTCGATTTCCGCAACGTGATCCTGATCATGACCTCGAACGCCGGGGCTGCCGAACAGGCCAAATCTGCCATCGGCTTTGGCCGCGACCGGCGCGAGGGCGAGGATACGGCCGCCATCGAGCGCACCTTCACGCCCGAATTCCGCAACCGTCTGGATGCGGTGGTCAGCTTTGCACCGCTGCCGCGCGAGGTGATCTTGCAGGTCGTGGACAAATTCGTGCTGCAACTGGAAGCGCAACTGATCGACCGCAACGTGCATATCGAACTGGCGCCCGAGGCCGCAAGCTGGCTGGCCGAAAAAGGATATGACGACCGGATGGGCGCCCGCCCGCTGGGCCGGGTCATTCAGGAGCACATCAAGAAGCCGCTGGCCGAAGAACTGCTGTTCGGCAAGCTGACCAAGGGGGGCCTTGTGCGCGTGGTGCTGAAAGACGACGCCATCGCGCTTGAGGTCGAAGAGCCGCAAAAGCCGCGGCTTTCCGGCTCACGCCCGCCGCTGCTGACCGCTGGCTGACCGCAGCCCGATGGCAAGACCAACGCAAGGGGCGCCCCGATCGGGCGCCCCTTGCAGTTCAGCGTTCGGTCAATTTCAACTCGATCCGGCGGTTTTGCGCCCGCGCCTCGGGGGTATTTTCCGGCGTCACGGGGCGATATTCGCCAAACCCCGTTGCCGCCAGCCGCGCGGGCGGAAAGCCAAGGCTGCCGGTCATATAGCGCACCACCGACAGCGCGCGCGCCTGGCTTAGCTCCCAGTTGTCGGCATAGAGCCCGGTGCCCGACAGGGGCGTGCTGTCGGTATGCCCGTCCACCCGGATCACCCAGTCGATTTCCGGCGGAATTTGCCCGGCAAGTTCGGTCAGCAGCGCCGCCACCCGTGCAATTTGCGCGCGTCCCTCGGGCGCCAGATCAGCCGAGGCCGGGGCAAACAGCACCTCGGAGGAAAACACGAACCTGTCACCCACCACCTGCACACCCTCACGGCCCGCCAGCAATTCCGACATCCGCCCGAAAAACTCGGACCGATAGCGTGCCAGGTCTTTCGTCTCCAGTTCCAGCCGCTTGCGCTCGGCTTCTTCCAGATCGGCGCGCTTGCGCTGTTCGGCGGCGACCTGCGCCAGCGCGGTGTTCAACTGCGCCCCCAGTGCTTCGATCTGCACTTTGGCAGCCTTGTCGCGCGCGGCACTTTCATCCAGCACCGCCTGCAAAGCCCCCAGTTGCGCCCGCAGCGCCGCGATCTGTTCGTTCAGCAGCGCCAGCTTGCGCGCCCCTTCGGCAGACACCAGCCGTTCCTGCGACAGCTTCTGTTCGGCCAGCGCCAGCAGCGCGGCAAGCCGTTCCTCATCAGTGGATTTCTGGGTTGCCGCGCCCTCCAACTCTCGGCGGGCGGCCTCGGCGGCGGCCAGCAGGGTCAGCGTTTCTTCGGCCTTGCGGCGACTTTCGTCCAGCGCCAGCGTCAACGCCGCCAGATCCGCCTCCGAGCCTTGCAGACGCGCCTGCAATTCGGCCTGCGCGGCGGCGTCAGCCGCCCGCGCAGCCAGCAGCCCCGCCACCTGTGCCTCATACTCCCCGATCCGCGCGCGCGAGGCGGCCAGATCGGCACCCAGCGTCGCCACCAGCGCCTCGGCCCCGGTCAGTCGCCCCTCCAGATCCGAGGCACGCGCCTGTTCCAGCGCCAGCGCCTCGGCCAGCCCCGCCAATTGCGTCGACAGCGCATCCAGCTCGCTGTCTTGCGTGGTGATCGTGTCGCGCAGCACCGATTGCACGACCATGAAAATGGTCAGCACGAACATCAGCACCATCAACAGCGCCGTCATCGCATCGACAAAGCCGGGCCAGATCGTAGCCGAAAAGCGGTTTCCCGCCCCGCGCGGCGACAGTGCCATCGCCTAGCCCTCGCCCCGGCGCGACAGGATCGCCCGCGTCAAGCCGGCAAAATCGTTGCGCAATTCGGCCATGCTTTCCTGCCGCCCCGCCGCCACCTCTTCCAGCAAACGCATCAGTTGCAGGTCGATCGAGCGCAGACGCATCCGCCCCTCGGCATCCTCGGCCAGCCCCTGCGCCACCGCCGTCTGCGCCTCCAGCGCCGCCGCCAGCCGCTGTTGCGTGTCGGCCAGCCGGGCCAGAACCGCGCCGGCCTGATCAGCCTCGATCCGCGCCGTCAGCGTCTCGATCCGCTCGGCCAGCGCGCCCATCTGGTCCACCACCACCGCCAGTGCCGAGGCCTCGCCCGCCTCGCCATCGGCCCCGGCAAAGCCCAGCCGGGTGATCGAGGAAATCCACTCCTCCAGCTCGCGGTAAAAGCGGTTCTGGCTTTGCGTGACGAACAGTTCCAGCAAGCCCACCACCAGCGACCCCGCCAGCCCCAGCAGCGACGATGAAAACGCCGTGCCCATGCCGCCCAGTTGCGCCTCAAGCCCGCCCATCAGCTTGTCAAACACCGACATCGCCGTGTCGCCCTCTTTCGGGGCCAGCGCGCGGATCGTATCGACCACCGCGGGAACGGTCGTGGCCAGACCGTAGAACGTGCCCAGAAGGCCAAGAAAAATCAGCAGGTTGGCCAGATATCGCGTGATATCGCGCGCCTCGTCGATGCGGGTTGCGACCGACTCGAGGATCGACCGCGCCGAACCGGTGGCCAGCGCCCGCCCCGGCCCCCGCGCGCCCAGGAGCGCCACCAGCGGCGCCAGCAGCAGCGGCGCGCGCGACTGCGGGTATCCCGTCCGGTTGGCGGCGAAATGCTCGATCCAGACGACCGATTGCATCAGTTGCACCAGTTGCCAGAAACAGGCCAGCACCCCCATGGCAAAGACCGCAAGGATCAGCCCGTTCAGCCAGGGGTTGGCCAGAAAGATCGGATAAATCCGCGCATAGGCGAAATACCCCCCCGCGACCACGGCCGCGACCACCGCCAGCATCAACAGAACCTGCCGCACCGGCTGCGAAAATTGTGGCGTGGCCTGTCGTGCCGGCGCGCGCATGATCTGCCCCCTGTGTTCCCTGACGGGGCGAGGATAGGCGGCGGCACCAGAACTGCCAAGGGGCAAGCGAAAACGCACCTACGGCCCTGTCGGTTCTGGCCCTTCGGCGGGCGCGGTAGTATAGGAGGCGCAACATCTGACGGAGGCTGCGAAACAATGGGACGTCTGATCTGGGGTTTGCTGGCGATCGCGCTGTTGTGGGACGGGATCTGGCTGATGGCCACCGGCGCGCTGCGCTCGGGGGCGGCTACGGCGATCAGCGCCTCGGCCGGTCAGATCGAGGCGGCCGATGTGCGCCGCACCGGCTTTCCGCTCAGCTTTGGGCTGCGCGCGCAGGATCTGACGCTGAAGACCGCCGATGGTCTGGCCGAATGGACCCTGCCCAAGGTGGTGTTCAAGGCCCCCGGCCTGATGCCGCACCAGCCCAGCCTGCGCGCCACGACCGGCCAGACGCTGCGCATTGCGGGCGAAACCGTCATGCTCGACTTTGACGAGATGCGGGCCGATGCCGCCTTTGCGCCCTCTGGCGATCTGACGCTGGAAACCGCGGGCTTTTTCCTGACCGCGCCCAAAGCCACCGCAGCCAGCGGCTGGCTGGCCAGCGCCGAGGCGGTCGAGGCCAATCTGCGCCCCGGCACCAGCCCCGAAACCGTTGATATCAGCGCCGAGGTCCGTGCGCTGACGCTGCCCGCAGCGGCGCTGGCGGCGCTGAACGGGGCCGTTACGCCCGGCACCCTGGTCGATCGGATCGGGCTGAAGGCGCAGTTGACGCTGTCGGCGCCGCTGGACCGGCACATCGGCCAGACCAAACCGCAGATCACCGCGGTCGATCTGGGCGAACTGGCGCTGCGTTGGGGCGAAATGGCGCTGGCGGCTCAGGGGCAGGTGACGATCACCGCCGCGGGCCAGCCCGAGGGGCGGCTGATGCTGCGCGCAACCCGCTGGCGCGAGATGCTGGATATGGCGGTGGCCGCCGGTCTGGTCAAGGCCGAAACCGCGCCTACGGTCGCCGCGATGCTGACCGAGATGGCCCAGGCATCGGGTGGTGAAAGCCTTGATCTGCCAATAGATTTCCGCGCAGGGCTGATGTTTGTCGGCCCCGTCCCGGTCGGCCCTGCGCCTTACTTGCAGTAACTCCCGTTGCGATGGCGGGCCGTATCTACATGGATATGGTCCTGATGATAGCGGTCGGCCTTTGGCCCCAGAACGGTGCCAAAGGTTCCGCAGGCGCTGCGCTCGACCGCCTTCATCACCCTCGGATGGCTGCGAAAGCCGCGCAACACCGAGATCACCTCGCCATTGGCCAGCCGCAGCCCCGCCAGATCCACCGCCCGGCCCCGGCCATGTTCCGACACCTTGGCGCCGGGCTGGTTGTTGCGCGGTCGGCAGACATAGCTTGCGGCAATCTCCAGCCGCGCCAGCCCGCCGCCGGTGCGGCCAACAGCCGGGAGGATGCCGGTTTCCACCCAGGTTTTCAGCGCCTTGGCGGTGGTGCAATCGACCGTTGCGGGCTGCGACAGTGACACGCCTGACACGGCGGTAATCCTGACCCCGCCGGTCAGCCCGCAGCCCGCTACCTTGCCCGGAATCGGCGGCACTGCCACCCCTTGCAAATCGGGATCACCGCAGACGGTGCCGCGCGCGCCGGGCTTGCCGGGGCGCGCGGGGATCGCCGCGGCCAGTTCAACCCTGCCGCTTAACCGAGGCGTCGGGCGGGGCGACTGCAGCGGCGCATGAGACAGCCCGGCGGGAAGCAGCGATATACCCGCCAGCGCCGGCGCGTAGCCCCCCGACAGCGCCGGTCGCGCCATCGGGCGCAGCAGCAGGCTGGCGACAGGCTGAACCTCGGAAACAGGCGGCAGCGCCACAACAGGGGCAAGCCCAGGGCGCGGGATCGGCCGCGGAGAAACCTCTGGCGCCTCGGCCAGCGCAACTCCCGCCAGCGTGGCCAGCACGGCTGCAATCACAAGGCTATGCCGCATCGTTGGCCCCCTCAGCGCAGCGGCGCCAGTTACCCGACCTCGGGCGGCGGCGCACCGCGCCCGAAATCGGGGGCGGCCGTGTCTTGCCCGGCCTCGATGATGCCGCGACGAATTGCGCGGGTGCGAGTAAAATAGTCGAACAAAAGCTGCCCGTCACCCATTCTGATCGCGCGTTGCAGAACGAACAGTTCTTCGGTGAACCGGCCCAGAATGTCGAGCGTGGCGTCCTTGTTGGTCAGGAACACATCGCGCCACATCGTCGGGTCAGAGGCGGCGATGCGCGTAAAATCACGAAACCCGGCCGCCGAATATTTCACGATCTCGGTTTCGGTCACGCGGCGCAGATGGTCGGCCACGCCCACCATCGTATAGGCGATCAGGTGCGGCGTATGCGAGGTGACAGCCAGCACCAGATCGTGATGCGCTGGCTCCATCAGATCGACATTGGCACCCATCGCCTCGCACAGCGCGCGCAACTGCGCCACCGGCGCCTCGGGCGTGTCGGGCAAGGGGGTCAGCAGCCACCAACGGTTGACAAACAGCGTGGCAAAGCCCGCATGGGGGCCGGAATGTTCGGTCCCGGCCAGCGGGTGACCGGGAATGAAATGGACCCCCGCAGGCACATGCGGTGCCACCGCCTCGATCACCGCCTGCTTGACCGAACCGACATCGGTCAGCGTAGCGCCCGGTTTCAGATGCGGCGCAATCTCGGCGGCAATCGCCCCCATAACCCCCACCGGCACCGCCAGTACCACCAGATCGGCGCCCGCCACCGCATCGGCGGCCGTGTCAAACACCCGGTCGCACAGGCCGATCTCCAGCGCGGCGGCCCGCGTCTCGGCACTTTTGGCGTGGCCGGTGATTTCGCCGGCCAGCCCCCTGGCGCGCATCGCATGGGCCATCGAGGCCGCGATCAGCCCCAGCCCGATCAGCGCGACCCGGCCATAGATCGGCGCGCTCATCTTTGCGCCTTGAACTGACCGATCGCATGGGCCACCCGGCGGCACGAGGCCTCGTCGCCCACGGTGATGCGCAGGCAATGGGGCAGGCCATAGCCCGCCACCCGCCGCACGATCAGCCCATGCGATTTCAGATAGTCGTCGCAGGCGGCAGCCTCGGCCTCGTCAGCAAACCGCGCAAGTATGAAGTTCGCCATCGAAGTGTCTGACGGAACGCCTCTTTCCGCCAAAGCCTCGGCCAGCCAAACGCGCATGCGCGCATTTTCGGCCCGACAGCGGGCAACATGGTCCTGATCACGGACCGCCGCCTCGGCCGCGTCAAGCTGCGCGGTCGACAGGTTGAACGGCCCCCGGATACGGTTCAGCACGTCGATAATCTCGCGCGGGCCATAGCCCCAGCCGATGCGCAGGCCGCCCAAACCGTAGATCTTGGAAAACGTCCGCGTCATCACCACGTTGGGCAGCCGCGTGGCCAGGTCCGCCCCACCGTCATAACCATCGACATATTCGGCATAGGCCCCGTCCAGCACCAGGATCGCCTGTTTCGGCAGGCCCTTGGCCAGCCGCTCCAGTTCCGGCAGGCCGATCATCGTGCCGGTGGGGTTGTTGGGGTTGGCCAGAAACACCAGCCTGGTGCGCTTGGTGGCACCCGCCAGCAGCGCATCCACATCGGTGGTGCGCTCTCGCTCGGGCACGGCAACCGGGGTCGCGCCCGCGGCCATCGCGCTGATGCGATACATCAGGAACCCGTGTTCGGTGAACAGCACCTCATCCTTCGGGCCGGCATAGGCCTGGCAGAGGAAGTGGATGATCTCGTCGCTGCCCACCCCGCAGATGATCCGGTCAGGGTCCAGACCGTGCACCTCGCCGATCGCCTCGCGCAGGGCGCGGTGGTCGGTGTTGGGGTAACGGTGCAGTTTGTGGACCGCGCGCGAAAACGCCTCGCGCGCCTTGTCCGAGGGACCAAAGGGGTTTTCGTTCGATGACAGCTTGACCGCATCGGACAACCCCGCCACATGCGCCGCCCCACCCTGATAGAGCGCGATGCCAAGAATGCCAGGCTGCGGTTTGATCTGGTCGGTCATATGTCTTCCCCCGTGTCGGGGCCGTTTCTAACGGCGCGCCGCAGGCTGCGCCAGCGCCATGTTGGCTCCCTGTCAAATGTCTGGCCCGGCATAGCAAAAGGGCCGCACCCTGCGGCGCGGCCCCCCCCGATCTGCCGATCCGTCAGGATCAGTTTTTCGCGTAATATTCGACCACGAGGTTCGGTTCCATGATGACCGGATAGGGCACATCGGCCAGCGACGGCTGCCGCACATAGGTCGCGGTCATTTTCGAATGATCGACTTCCAGATAGTCGGGCACGTCGCGCTCGGTCAGGCCGACCGATTCCAACACGATCGCCAGCTGTTTCGACCGGTCGCGCACCGCGATCACGTCGCCTTCCGAAACCCGGTAGGACGCGATGTTCACGCGCTTGCCGTTCACGGTCACATGGCCATGGTTGACAAACTGGCGCGCGGCAAAGATCGTCGGCACGAATTTCGCGCGATAGATCACGGCGTCCAGACGGCGCTCCAGCAGACCGATCAGGTTTTCACCCGTGTCGCCCTTGACCCGCTCGGCTTCGCCAAAGATCTTGCGGAATTGCTTTTCGGTCAGATCGCCATAGTAGCCTTTCAGCTTCTGCTTGGCGCGCAACTGGGTGCCGAAATCCGACAGCTTGTTCTTGCGGCGCTGGCCATGCTGACCGGGGCCATATTCCCGCTTGTTCACCGGGGATTTGGCGCGGCCCCAGATGTTTTCGCCCATGCGGCGGTCAATTTTATATTTGGCAGAGGTGCGTTTGGTCACCGCTGATCTCCTTCGTGCGTGCGGCCACGGGGGCCATGAAGGGCGTTGTCCTTTGGCCGAAGCCCGACAGGGTTCCCCTTGCGGGGCCCACCAACACCAATGAAAATCCGGGCCAAAACGAGGCCCGGAGGTGGCGCGCTTATACAAGCCCCGCCCGCCCTGTCAATGCCCGCCCCGGTTTTTTGTCCCGCCCTCCGCGGGCGCTTGACGCGGCAGGCGCAGTGGCCTATCTGCTTCCCCGTCGCGGGTGTAGCTCAATGGTAGAGCAGAAGCTTCCCAAGCTTACGACGAGGGTTCGATTCCCTTCACCCGCTCCATTTGCCCCTCTGGGCAGCCTTTTTTCTCAATAATTCAAGCCCTTGCGGTTCTCTCCGGTGCACATTAAGGCACACACGGGGCACACATGGGTCTAGTTTTGCAATACGTTGAGCGCACCAAAGCGGGCAGTTGGCAGTATCGCCGGAGGGTGCCCAAGGAAGTTTCCGCGATCATCGCCAAGCGGGAGTTCAAGCGGAAGTTGGGTGAGTCGGAGAGAGAGGCCCTTGCGGCCTATCCCCGGTTTCATGCCGAAGTGGAAAAAGAAATTGCAGAGGCCAAGCTGGGCCGGGTGCGTTCGGAGGCAGCGTCCAGTGCCGGGGCCACGGAGCGGGAAGCCTATGCCGAAGCATTGCGGCGTCGGGCTGATCTGGTGGCAGCGGGTGCCAGCGACGAAGACCTAGCCCTTACAGCGGATAGCATCGCAGAGGCGTATCCCCACGGGTATGACTATGAGCCGCAAGGGGTTCCCCCGGTGGAGCGCCATACGATCAACCTTCTGCGGCATGGGCCGGAGCGATACAAGGCCCCCGTGGCGACCCTTGGGGATGCCCTTAAGGTCTATCTGAAAGAGCACCTTCGGGCGGATGATCCTGCTACTGATAGCCGCGTTATCGGGTTTGCTAACCGGGTCGTAGATGCGGCCATTGCCGTCATCGGGAGAGACCCCGAATTGTCAGCGATCACGCGAGAGGATGCCCGGAAGATACGGGACGAAATGCTAGACCGGGTGAAGGTCACGGGGCGCGGGGTCGGAGAGAAGGTCAGCGCGTCCACGGTGGGGCGGGAATTGTCTATCCTCTCCGCCGTGGTCAACTATGGCATCCGCGAATTGGGCCTCCCTGACAGCACGACAAACCCCTTCCACGGTCTCCCTGTGGAGCGGGTGGCGAGAGGCCGGGGCCAGAAGCCCGGAGACGCAATGTCCCGTCCTTGCCCCGATAGCTCGCCCCAAATTTGGGGGCAGCTTCCCCAAGGCTTGTAAGTTCCCGGTCTATGTCGCGCATAACGTGATCGTGGCGCTTCCCTGTCATATGCGCGATCTCAAGCGACGACATGAAGGGCACCCCACGGCAGCTTTCCGGGATTGTATCGGGCAGCGGTGCGGGGATTGGTCGGGCGGTGGTGGGTAGGTTGTTCATGGTGGTTCCTTTCGATGTAGGAAATCGAGGATCATTCCTCGGCATGACGCCCCCGGCAGCCTTCCCACGGGCACCCACAGGG
The DNA here is from genome assembly GCF_003034995.1 of Phaeovulum veldkampii DSM 11550. GTDB lineage: Bacteria > Pseudomonadota > Alphaproteobacteria > Rhodobacterales > Rhodobacteraceae > Phaeovulum > Phaeovulum veldkampii. The sequence continues at coordinate 13,127 of NZ_PZKF01000016.1, forward strand.
GCCGAAAGGAGACCCCAGTGGGGCGCACGGGGACGCCATGCGGAAGAATGAGAAACCGTCCCCCAGCCCCTCTGAAACTGCACCCCGCCGTGATCCCCATCACACCCCAGACGGGTCGAGGAAGGACGACGAAACGAAACCCGCGCGGGGGTCGGAAGGGTGCAGCATCGGAGAGGCCGGGAGAGAGTCACCAGAGGCCCGCTAGGGGGTCTCCGGTGGGTTGGTGTAGGGTGGACGGGAAGGGGCCTGTGCGGGCATCTCTGGGGGTCCTAGCGAAGGTCTCCCCACGCTTCCTTTGACCAAGGGTCTTGGGTGGTGCCGGGGGTGTCTGAATGCCCCCCAAACTTCCGTGGGTATTCCCTGCCCCTTCCGCGCGCTGGGCAGCTTCCATCATCTCGCGCTGGGCATCGGAGACATGCCCCACGGGGGCCACCTCTCCCTTGCCTTGGACATACACGGGTTTCAGCGCAAACAACCTGTAAGTGTCACTCATGCGGCCTTGGCCCCTTTCAGGTCCCGGAGCCGGGTGCGGTCCTCTAGGCGCTTGATCCCGTGGGCAGCAGCGGCTTTCAGCTTCAACGGCCCGTGGCGGTCATAGACCATCCCGGCAAAGCGCAGGGAGATCGGGGTGAAGTCGGCAAGCCCGTGGAGCATCCAAAGGACCGCCGCGCCATCTGCCAAGGGGTGCGTGGTGTTGTCCAAGGATGGACTCCGGGTCTCCGTTGTCCGCCACCTGATCCACAAGGGCATCCGTCACCTGTGGCCCGTGGACCTGATCCACACCCCGGAGAACGTCCCCGGCGAGTTTCGCAAGGTGCTCGGAATGGGTGGCATCGGGTGATTGATGGGGATGGATGGATGGACGGGCTGTCCTAAGATGAGGATGCATTTCTGCAACACCCCTGATAGGGGCACATGAGGCATCCCGGAGGTGATCCCGGAGAGGGATGTGTTTTGGGATCGGAGAGAGGCTTGGCCCTAAACGAAGGGGTTTTGGATCGGCTCCGATGGTGCCTGTATGGGGATGAAATATTCGGGCGATTACCCCTGTAAAGTTTACAGGGTAATGCGGTTCACCCTGTGAAGTTCACGGGGTAAATAGAGAGACCCCCGGAGGTGATCCCCGGAGGCCGTGGCAACAATACAGATAGGGAGACATGCGATCACGTCATAGCTTAGGCAAAAGCTATGCGCTTTATGCAAGCCTCTCCAGCACCCGCTTAACCTGCGTAGGGGTCCACTTCCCGCCCCGTGCGGTGCTGATCCCTGCCCCGTCCAGTGCCCCGGCGATCTCCGCCAGTGTGGCCCCAGAGGTCCGCAGAGGTTCCACAATCGGCTTCACCTTCTGGGCAAACGCCTGTGCACCCCTCTGGACAGCCTCATTGCGCTTCCCGGTGGCATCCCGCATCCCGCCTAGCTTCTGGCCTCTGGCCTTCGCCTCTGCCAGTGCTGCCTTGGTCCGCAGGGAGATGAAGTCCCGTTCCTGTTCCGCCAAGGCGGCGTAGATATGCAACTGAAACTTGTCCGCGTTGGGCATAGAGGCCACCCGGAGGCGCACCTTGGGGTCATCCATGATTGCCGCGATGAAGGACACGCGACGGGACAGGCGGTCCAGCTTCGCCACCAGCAACTCCGCCCCGGTCCTGCGGCACAGGTCCAGAGCCTTGGTCAACTCCGGGCGGTCATTGTCCCGGCCTGACAACTCATCCGTGAATGTCCCGGCGATCTGATACGGGGTCTCGGCATAGTTGGACAGATACAGGTCTATGTCCCGTGTCTGGGCCAAGAGGCCAAGGCCGGAGCGCCCCTGTTCCTCTGTGCTGACCCTACGATAGATGACGAATTGCTTCATGGTAGATACCCCCGGCAAGTTGTCGGGGGTATGTAGCATGGGCATTTATCTAACGTCAAGGAACGTTGTGAGTGTTAATCGCGTGAGAAGTTCGGGCGTCACCCGGTCCCGGAGGGTGGACCAAGGGGCGGTAGGGGTGCGGTATGAAGTGCCCCGGATGGTGGAGAGGGCGACCCCACCGGGGGGTAGCGCGCGGCTTCACCTGTTGAGGTCAGGGCCTCAGATTTTTGCCCCAAAAGCAAACTGGCCGAAGCTAGTAGCTGGTGCACGAGACGGAGTTGCCGAACCTGTTGCAGTTCGTGGTGGTAGTTCTCGGCGTGTAGGCCGGGGCAACAACTACGGGCGGCGGCTGATATGATTGGCCTCGGAAATCAAAAGAGGGCATACGGCCATCAGACTTCCCGCACTGATAGGACATGTAATACCAAGTCACCGGACCCGGCATAATATCTGCAACTAGGCCACCTGATTTGCTGTAGCTGTCCACAACCTGATAGGGCCCCTTGCAGGTTTCCGATGCCTTCTTGAAGCAACCTTCGGGTGATTGACTACACTTGGCTGTGCTCACTGTGGCACCCGAAGGCCCCGTTACGGTCGTCTCGGTCGGTTCAACACATGAAGCAAGTGCAAGCATGGAGGCGAAAGCTACAACAACTCTTGGTGTCGGCATTAATGAATCCCTTGGGCTAACGTTTCCCCACCGTGGAGAAGGTAATCCGTCAAGTCAATTTGGACTTGCTCAGGGACTGGTCTCAGAGCTAGACGTGGGCACACACTGACAGCACGTCAGGCACACACGGTAGAAATCCACCGGGAAGCCAAGCGGGCCGAAGTTATTGAGAACGAAGGAAAAAGTGGCAGCGTGACCCGGTTAGATTTTGTCCCCGATCGCCCTTCACCCGCTCCAAACTCACTTGCAAGTTCATATCTGCGTCCGAAGCCGTCGCACTGTGCGGTCTGTGCTGGACCCAGCTGTGCCCACCTTTTTCATCAGTTGCGAACGCGCCACACCCTGCGGCAAAGTCACCCGATTCAACTGAATAACGTGTGTTTTGTGGAATATTCCCCTTTTTCCCGCGATACTGTGCTTCACAGGCGCGTGATGGTGGGCGCTTTTTCACCGGATCGTGTATCACGCAGACAAGACCGACCAGCAGCGTCAGGTGAGCGCGATGACACGTCATGAACGAAGAAACAGAAAGCGAGGATATAAATGCAAAAAACGAGCTTGATCCTGGGCATGGCGGCGGCTTGCCTCGCCGGTCTGACCGCACAGGCAGAAACGGTTTTCAGCGGCGATATCGGTGCGAGCATTGCGCGGACCGACTTTACGAACAGCGATGACGACTACGAAGAGCGGATCGACGGCTATTCGCTGACCGGCACCCTGCGCGCCGACTTCGGCGACTGGGCTGCGTTTGCGGATTTCGCCCATATGCGCCGCGACACCATTGACGATGACTTCTACGACTACGCCCCCAAAGGCGCATCGAGCCTCGGTCTGCACTTCGGTCGCCAATTCAATGAACTTTATGCTGGCGCCTTTCTTGGCAAAAACTGGTTTCAGGCTTACGACACACCCACCGGCAATGGGTTTGCAAGCGACAGCCTCTATGGCGTTGAAGCGGAGTATCAGTTCGGCCCGAACACAAGCCTGTTTGCTCAGGTCGGCATGGCCGAAATGGTGGGCTACGAGGGGGACAACGCTTTTGACGGTCGCTTCGCAAGACTCGGCATGGCAACCACCTTCAATGCACTTACCCTGGCCATGGACTACGAATTCGGCAGGTCGGACGACATCTTTGAAGACGGCGGGGACTGGGGCGAATACAAGGCCTTTGGTATTTACGCGGAATACCAGTTCAAACCGATGCTGATCGGCACCATGAGCCTGAAGCAGATGGACATCACCGCAAACACCGAAGACAACGCCGACGAAACGACAGTTGCAGTCGGTCTGAAGATCCCGTTTGGCGCAACCTACAAGCGCAACAACCTCACGACGACCTACAATCCGGGCCTTGCAGCGGCCTGGGCGTCCACGCTGGACTGAAGCCAGCCCTGATTTGACTATGAAAAGGCGGCTCGCAAGGCCGCCTTTTCACATAGCGGGCATTGGTCGGCGCCCCCACTCTGCACTGGCACAGCGCGGTCGCTTTGGCTATCACCGCGACAGCTAACGGAGGCACCCATGAGCGACATCACACGGATCGACTGCGGCAAGCGTATGAGCGAGGCCGTCATTCATAACGGGCTGGTCTTTCTGGCCGGTCAGGTCGGCAAGCCCGGCGAAAGCGTGGCCGAACAGACCCGCGAGGTTCTGGCCCAGATCGACGCGCTTCTGGCGCGTGCCGGCTCGGACAAGACGCGCATCCTGATGGCCCAGATCTGGCTGGCCGACATCGCCGATTTCGCCGAGATGAACGCAGTCTGGGACGCCTGGGTGCCGCAGGGCCATTGCCCGGCGCGCGCCACCGGCGAATCAAAGCTGGCCGCACCCGAATACCGGGTCGAGATCATCGTGACCGCGGCACAAAAATAATCGTCCCGCCTCCGGCGGGCATATTATGACCAAACCGCACGGCGCCCCGTCTCCGCGGCTCTGCCGCCCGAGGCGGGGCGCCCCATCGCCCCTTCGCCTTGGCTGAAATATCCCCGCCGGAGGCAGAAAATCTTTCAGGCGCCGCGTTTCAGGCGGTAGCTGCGGCTTCGGCTGCAAGTGCCCGGATCCGCTCGATCATCGCGCGCACCCCGTTTGACCGCTGCGCCGACAGATGTTCGGTCAGCCCCAGCCGCTCCAGCGCGGCGCGGGCGTCGATGCGGCCCACCTCGGCCACGCTCAGCCCGGCATAGAGCGCATGCAGGATGGCGATCAGCCCGCGCACGATCATCGCATCGCTTTCACCCTGAAAATCGAACCGCGCCTGTGGCCCCCGCCCCTCGATCCGGGGCAGCAACCAGACCTGGCTGGCACAGCCCTCGACCTTCAGCCCCGGCACGCGAAACGCCTCGTCCAGCGGCGGCATCGCCTTGCCCAGTTCGATCACATGGCGGTAGCGGTCTTCCCAATCGTCGAGAAAGTCGAAGGTCTCTGCGATCTCGTCAAAGGCATCGGTGGTCATGGCGTTCTCCGGCAGGCATCGCACAAGACCTAAACGGCAGGCCCGCCAAGGTCCAGTAGCGGCCTTTTCAAAGCCCGCGCTTTGGGCTACCCAGAGGCAGGGCAAGGGCTGGGCAGCACCGGAGGGGTTCATGAAAACGCCAATCGTCGCGGTTATGACACTGTCGCTGGTGCTGGCGGGCTGCGGCACGATCCGCGAAAGCCGGATCAACCCGTTCAACTGGTTCGGCAAATCCGAGGATGGGCCGGCCACGCTGACGCCCTCGGCCAGCGAAGCCACGGCGGATGCGCGCCCGTTGGTCCAGCAGGTCACGCAGCTGGAGGTGGCGCCGGCCCATGGCGGGGTGATCGTTCAGGCCGCCGGGCTGCCGCCGACGCAGGGCTGGTGGAATGCCGAACTGGTAGCCGAAAACGACGGCCAGCCGGTCGATGGGGTGCTGAGCTTCCGCTTTGTGCTGATCCCGCCGCTGGCGGGCACCCCGGCCGCCAACCGCGTTTCCACCCCGCAATCGCGCGAGGTGACGGTGGCAACATTTGTGCCCAACGGCGATCTGGCGCAGGTCGCACGGATCAGTGTGACCGGGTCGGGCAACGCCCGCAGCGTCAGCCGCTGACCGGCTCAGCCCGCAGGCACTACCCGCACCGCGCCACCACGGGCAGACAGCGCGATTTCTCCGCGCACCAGCCGCAGCGCATCGGCGCCGAACACTTCGCGCCGCCAGCCGTGCAAAACCTGCCCGTCAAGCTGGCCCGCCGCGATCTCGTCCAGTTCCGAGGCCGAGGCGATCAGCTTGGGCGCCACCCCGGTTTCTTCGGATTTCGCCTTCAGAAGCACCCGCAACAGGTCTGACAGCGCGCTGTTGCCCTGCACATGTTCGCGCGCGTCATCGACCTTGGGGCAGTCTTCGGGCCGCGTCTCCAGCCCTGCCTTGACGGCGGCCAGAATGCCATCGGCGATCTCGCCCCGCCGTGCCTCGCGCAGCAGCAGCCGCGATTTACCCAGTTCATCAATGCTGGTGGGCTTGGTCGAGGCCAGTTCCAGCAGCGCGTCATCCTTGCAGACGCGGCTGCGCGGGATGTTGCGACTTTGCGCATAGCTTTCCCGAAACCGGGCCAGTTCCCGCACGATCGCCAGAAACCGACCCGACGAGGTGCGCGTCTTGACCCGAAGCCATGCATCTTCGGGGCGGGTTATGTAGGTTTCGGGGTTCAGAAGGATCGCCTCCTCCTCCTCCACCCAAGCCTCGCGGCCAGATTTCTTCAACTCTTTCGACAGGAATTCATAGATCACCCGCAGATGCGTCACATCGGCCAGCGCATAGGCCATCTGCGCCTCGGACAGCGGGCGGCGTGACCAGTCGGTAAAACGCGAGGTCTTGTCGAGCCCCTGCCGCGCGATCTTTTTGACCAGCGTTTCATAGCCCACCTGCTCGCCAAAGCCGCAGACCATCGCGGCGATCTGGGTATCGAACAGGGGTTTGGGGAACACGCCCGCCTCGACAAAGAAGATCTCCAGATCTTGCCGGGCGGCGTGAAACACCTTGACCGTCGCCTCATGGCGGAACAGGTCATAGAGCGGTTCCAGCGACAGCCCCTCGGCCAGCGGGTCAACCAGCACCGCCGCGCCATCCTTGCCGGGCAGCGCCATCTGCACCAGACAGAGCTTGGACCAATAGGTCCGTTCGCGCAGAAACTCCGTATCGAGGGTGACATAGGCTTCGGCCTTTGCCGCAGCGCAAAACCGCGCGAGGTCTTCGGTCGTGGTAATGGTCTGCATCTGGCACCCTTCTGTCGCGGGGTCATCCCGCAGGTTTTTTACGGTTTAGGCGAGCGATCCGCGAAAGAAAAGCCCGCGAAAGCCCCAAACTGCGCGAATTTCCCGCATTGCCACCGCTGCGGGGCGGCCAATCAGCCGACTTCGGGCAGGGCCGCGTCGATCGCCCGGCGCATCGCGGCGATGCCCTCGCCGATCCGGTCGCCGTGGCGCAGCAAGCTGCCGCCCAGCAAAAACACCGCATCCGTGCCATACATCGCCACCATGTCCTCGGCGCGCGCCACGCTCATGCCGCCGCCGGGGCTGGGCAGGATCGCGCGCCCCGGCCCTGCCACCGCGCGGCAGGCCCCGGCGATCTGTGCACAGTCCGCCGCAGAAAAGCCGAACCGCCCCCCCACATTGGGAAAGACCGAGATATCGGCCCCCGCCAGCCGTTGCAGCGTGCCAAAGATCACGCCATGATCCAGTCCGGTGTCGGACGACAGCACATGAGGCCCCAGAAAGGCCGGATGGGTCATCACCGGCAGGTTCAGCCGGTCATCGCGGGCGATCCGGTCCACCACACCAAAGCCCAGCAGCCCCGGCATCACCAGAATGCCCCCCACCCCCGCCCCGGCGGCAAAGCACAGGTTGCCCTCGATCTCTTCAGCGCGGCCTGCAAGGTTGGGAAAATATTGCGCCGCACCGCCGGTTTCGGCATTGGCACGGGCCACGGCGGCGGCGATCTTTTCCACCCGCTCGCGGAAGGGCGCCATCGGCTGATCGGCCAGCCCGTGGTCTTCCTTCACGATATCGGCGCCGCCGCGGGCGCACAGATAGGCGATATCGGCCAGCGCATCGGCCGACAGACCCATCGGTTTCAGCACCGGCGCAATCAGCCCGCCTGCTACGCGGCGGGTGCGCGCGCGCAACCCGGCAACGCCGAACCGTGCGCCGGGAAAGCGCGCAGCAAGGGTGTCGCCCGGCTCCAGCCCGATCACGCGCAGCCCGCGCTGGATCGAACTGTTGCCGAAAACCACGTTGAAAAGCTGTGTCACCTGCCCGCCCACGCTGTCGGGGCTGTAGGAAATGGCGGCGCGAAAGGCGCCCTCGGCCTCGGCGCCAAGCTCTTCGACGCGGCCCAGAATCTCGTCCTCGACAAAGCCCGCGGGCACCACGTCGCGCGGCACCTCGACGGTCTGCTCCAACGCGATCGCCTCGGCGCGGGCGCGGGCATCTGCGGCGGTGGCGGCCAGAATGCGGTAGTGGACGACAAGGCGCATCACAACGCCTCGGCCTTTGCGGCGCTGTGCACCGCCTCCAGCCGCACCGCGCCCAGCGCTGCCTCGTCGATGCCGGTCTGCTGCCCCGTCAGCCGTTCCACCGCCCGCACAAGGCTGAGCGCGTCCAGCCCGTAATAGCGCATCAGATAAGGGCGCGATCCGCCATGGGCATAGGTATCTTGCAACCCCAGCCGGGTCAGCCGCCGCGGCAGCCCCGCCTCGGCCAGCGCCTCGGCCACCATCGAGCCGATCCCGCCCGTCACCAGATGGTTTTCCAGCGTCACCACGCCAAACCGCACCGCCTCGGCATGGGCCAGGATCGTGGCGGCATCAAAGGGCTTGAGCGTGGCCAGATGCAGATGCCGGACCGACACCCCGGCCCGGTCCAGCGCGCCGCGCGCGCGCATCGCCTCTTCGGTGGCGATGCCAGCCGTCACAACCAGCACATCGTCCCCCTCGGCCAGCACCCGCACCTGGCCCAGTCGCATCGGCGTTGCAAACAGCCGCGGCACCGCACCGCGCAGGATGCGGCAATAGACCGGGCCATCGACCCGGTCGGCCTCGGCCACGATGCTTTCGACCTCGGTGGCGTCGCCCGCCTCCAGCACGGTCATGTTGGGGATGGTGCGCATCACCGCGATATCCTCGATCGCTTGATGGGTCATGCCGCCGGGGGTGGTGAGGCCGGGCAAAAACCCCATCAGCCGCACCTTGCGGCGGGGATAGGCGACCGAGGCCATCAACTGATCATAAGGCCTGCGATACAAGAACACACCAAAGCTGTGCAGAAACGGCCGAAACCCCGCCAGCCCCAGCCCGCCCGCAAACGACAGCATGTTCTGTTCGGCCATGCCCAGCGACAGAAAGCGGTCGGGGTGGCGGTCACGAAAGCCGTCGATCTCGCAGCTTGAGGTCAGATCGGCCGACAGGCAGAGCACCTCGGGGTTGGCCAGCGCATGAGCCTCGAAGGCGGTGGCATAGGGACGGTTGACCATCTCCATCTCACATATCTCCCAGATCGACCGGGGCGATGCCCAGTTCGGCAGCAATCGCCGCGTTCATCTCGGCCCGTTCCGCCTCGGACTTGAAGCGGACGTAGTGCAGCCGCGGAAACCGGCGGCGTAAAAACGCCATCCCCTGCGTAGGCGAGGAATGGGCCAGAATGATCAGCGGGCGGCCCTCGTGCGGGGTGGCACGGGCCTGCCGCAGCGCGGCCAGATCATGGGCGTCCACCTCGGCCACCACGGCACCAAAGGCGCGCAGCTTGGCGGCGATGTCGCCCACCGTCATCACGGCGTCCATCGCGCCGTCGCATTGCTGGCGGTTCACATCCATGATCGCCCAGAGATTGTCGATCCGGTGGTGCGCGGCGGCCTGCACCGCTTCCCAGGTCTGCCCCTCCTGCACCTCGCCATCGGACATGAAGACACAGACCTGCCCCGCCTCGCCGCGCCGCTTGCGGCCCCAGGCCAGCCCCGCGGCGGTTGACAGCCCGATCCCCAGCGTGCCGTTGTGCACCTCCATGCCGGGGGAATGCTCGGCCCCGATCATCTCGACCGAACTGCCATCGCGGTTGAACATCTCCAGCCCCTCGGGCGCCATCCGGCCCACCTCGACCAGCGCGGCATAGGCCACCAGCGCATAATGCGCGGGCGCGATGAACAGCCGGTCATAGTCGGGCGCGGCGGGGCCGTTATAGCCTGCGCCGGTGACATAGCCGGGGTTGCAGGCTGCGGGCACCCCCCCGAACGGCGGAGGGATCATCGGCCGCGTCGGCGCGCCCAAGGTCAGCGCCTCGTTATACAGAAACGCCAGTTGCTCAGCCGCCGAACAGGCCTGGCTCAGATAGCCGCCATTGGCGCGGATCGTGTGCTCAAAGACGCGGCGGCGGATGCCCTGCGCGATTGCTTCGGTCGTTCGGGCGTTGCGCACGACAGCCTCCTTGTGCCGGTTGACCTTGTGTTTCATGAAATCGAGCAAAAGTCAATTAATCCTGACATAAGACAATTTGCGCCCTTTGCGGAATTGGATCAAAAGTCAATTGTATTTGACAATTGCCGCCAAAGCGGAAATCCTGCCGCCTGGCCAAGGATGCGGCCAGACGCGCCGCCCAGACGCGGGCACCGCACCGCGCAACAGGACAACTCAGAGGATCAGGCATGAAGATCGACGGCAAACCTTACCGCTCCATCTGGCGCGAGGCTTCGGGCGAGGTGCGGATCATCGACCAGCGCTGGCTGCCGCATGAACTGCGCATCGTGCCGCTGCGCGACAGGGCGGAATTTGCCGCGGCCATCCGCGACATGTGGGTGCGCGGCGCGCCGCTGATCGGGGCGACGGCGGCCTATGGGGTGGCGGTGCAGATGCAGGGCGATGCCTCGGATGCGTCCTTGCGCGAAACCTGGGAGGTGCTGCACGAAACCCGTCCCACTGCAATCAACCTGAAATGGGCGCTGGACGAAATGACCCGCCATCTGGCCCCCCTGCCGGTGACCGAACGCCCCGCCGCCGCCTGGGCCCGCGCCGCCGAGATCGCCGACGAGGATGTGGAGATCAACCGCCGCATCGGCGAACACGGGCTGGCCATCATCCGCGAGATCGCGGCCCGCAAGGGCGGCGGGCGGGTGAACATCCTGACCCATTGCAACGCGGGCTGGCCCGCCACGGTGGATTGGGGCACCGCCACCTCGCCAATTTATCACGCGGTCGAGGCCGGGATCGACGTGCATGTGTTCGTCGATGAAACCCGCCCCCGCAATCAGGGCGCGCAACTGACCGCGTGGGAGCTGAACAGCCACGGCGTCAGCCACGATCTGATCGTGGACAATGCCGGCGGCCATCTGATGCAGCATGGCGAGGTGGATATGGTGATCGTGGGCACCGACCGCACCACCGCCAACGGCGACGTGTGCAACAAGATCGGCACCTATCTGAAGGCGCTGGCCGCCAAGGCCAACGGCGTGCCGTTCTATGTGGCGCTGCCCTCGCCCACCATCGACTGGACGGTGAAGGACGGCGTCAAGGAAATCCCGATCGAAGAGCGCGCGGGCAGCGAGGTGACCCATGTGCAGGGCCGCGACGCCGCGGGCCGGGTGATCTGCGTGCAGATCTCGCCCGACGGCACCCCCGCCCGCAACCCCGCCTTTGACGTGACGCCTGCGCATCTGGTTACCGGGCTGATCACCGAACGCGGCATCTGCACCGCCTCGTCCGAGGGGCTGGCCGCGATGTTTCCCGACCGGGTCCGGGGCTGACGCCCGCCAGCGGGAACCGGGGCCGCAGGGCGGGCCGAACGGCTCAGCCCGCCAGCAACGCCTGCGCCACGGTCAGGCCGGTGACCAGATGGGTCACATAGCCGCCGCGGATCGCGGCGCGCGTCGCCTCCAGCTTGTCAAGGCCGGGGGTGACCAATATCCCCATCTCCAGCCCCACCAGCCGATCCAGCGTGATGCCGATCATCCGCGCATCCAGCGGCCCCGACACTGGCCGCCCCTCGGCGTCGATAAAGCGCCCGCACAGCACCCCCACCGCGCCGCGCGCCACATGCCAGGCCAGATCCTCGGGCGAGGCCAGACCGCTTGACACAATATGGCTGTCAGCGGCGCAGGTGCCGACCGAGAACAGCACCTTGTTGACCCCCTGCAACTGGTCAAGCTGCGCCTTCAGGATCGGCTCGGCGCGCAATTCGGCCGCCAGATCGGCCCGGCTGATCACCGCGGGCGCGTGCAGGTTCAGGCAACGCGCCTGCAACCGCTGCGCCAGCCGGGTCGAACAGGCCTCGGCGGTGAAACCGTAGGGCGTGGCCATCGAGCCGACCAGTTGCAGCACCGTCATCGCCTCGATCCGGTGCGGCTCCACCGCCTCGACCAGATCGTGAACGGTGCGGCCCCAGGCCACCCCCAGCCGATCTCCGGGCGCCAGCAGATCAGGCAGCCATTCCGCCGCCCCGCGCACCACGCGGGCAAAGGCCGCTTCGGCATCGGCGCCCTCATCAGGCACCACATAGGCCGCGCGCAGCCCGAAGCGGGCGCACAGATCGACCGCCAGCCGATGCGTGGTAAAGGCGGGCGCGGCCAGCGTGATGCGGATCAGCCCGGTCTCGCGCGCCTCTTGCAGATAGTTGACCACCGTAGCGCGCGAAATCGCCAGCCGGCTGGCGATGTCTTGCTGGTTCAGACCCTCGTGGTAATACATCCACGCCACCTCGATCACGACATTCTCGCCGCTGATCTGCCCCATGGAGCGCCGTTTCGTCGTTGCCATGCCGCCCCCGATCGCGCCGGAAAACCTTTGCCAGCAAATGTTGACTTTTGTTGAAAATCATCCAAAGGTCAATCGCTTCCCGCTTGACCCCGGCCGCCGTCGCGGCACCCTGACCCGGCCTGAAACCCGGCCCCAGATCGAAGGACAGACAGATGATCCCGAACCGTTGGCACGACAGCGACGCCGATGCGATGCAAGCGGCCGCCGGACAAGACCCGACCGCGCGCGAACTGGCATTGCGCGTCTATACGTCGCGTCTGATCGGGCAAGACCCCGATCTGGTGATGCACGGGGGCGGCAACACCTCGGTCAAGCTGACCGCGCACGATGTCTATGGCGACGCGGTCGAGGTGATCCACATCAAGGGCTCGGGCTGGGATCTGGAGGTGATCGAGGCGGCGGGGCTTCCGGCGGTGCGGCTGGCGCCGCTGATGCGGCTGCGCGATCTGCCCGGCCTGTCGGACGAGGCGATGGTCAATGTCCAGCGCGCCAACCTGATGGACAGCGCCGCCCCCAACCCCTCGGTCGAGACGCTGCTGCACGCCTGGCTGCCGCACAAATATGTCGATCACACCCATGCCACCGCCTTCCTGACGCTGGCCAACCTGCCCGAGGTCGCCGCCGCCTGCCGCGAAATCTTTGGCGACCGGCTGACTCTGGTGCCTTATATCATGCCGGGCTTTGCCTTGGCCAAGGCCGCCGCCGCCGCCTTCGAGGCCAACCCCGAGGCCGAGGGGCTGCTGCTGGTCAACCATGGTCATTTCGCCTGGGGGCCGACGGCCAAGGCATCCTATGACCGGCTGCTGGCCCATACCAACGAGGTCGAAGACTGGCTGGCGCAGCGCCGTCCGGCGCGGCTGGTGCCCGCCGCGGCGCTGCCCGCCGACCGGCTGGCGCAGGCGCTGCCCGCGCTGCGCGGCGCGCTGGCCTCGGTGCTGCCCGAGACGGCAAACCTGCCGGTGCTGGACCTGCGCGGTGATGCGGCGGCGCGGGCCTTTCTCGCGCGGCCAGACCTGGCCGAACTGGCCCAACGGGGCGTGGCCACACCAGACCATGTGATCCGCACCAAGGGCCACCCGCTGGTGCTGGGGGCCGCGACGCTGGCCGCGGGCCCCGAGGCGATCCGCGCCGAGGTGGCGGGCTTTGCCACCCGCTACCGCGCCTATTTCGACCGGCAAGCGCCGCGCTTTGGCGACGCCAAGACGATGCTGGCGCCGATGCCGGGGCTGGTGTGGATGGCGGGCGCCGGGATCGTGGGCGTGGGCGCCACCGCCGCCGCCGCCCGGATCGCCGCCGACATCGGTGAACAGACCGCCCGCGTCATGGCCGATGGCGAGGCCTGCGGCGGGTTCCACCCGATCCCCGAGACGGATCTGTTCGACATGGAATACTGGTCGCTGGAACAGGCCAAGCTGGGCAAGGGCAAGGCGCCGCGCTTTCAGGGGCAGGTGGTGCTGGTCACCGGCGGCGCGGGCGCCATCGGGCTGGCCACCGCGCGCGCCTTTGCCGCCGAGGGCGCCAGCCTGTTTCTGGTTGACCGCGAAGAAGCGGCGCTGGCCACGGCGCTGGCCGCGCTGGGGCGCGACCACGGCGGCATCGCCTACGACATCACCGCGGCGGGTGCGGCAGCCGCGGCGGTTGCGGCCTGTGTGCGCCGATTTGGCGGGCTGGATATTGTCGTGTCGAACGCGGGCGCGGCCTTTACCGGCGAGATTGCCACGCTGGACGATGCCGTGCTGCGCCACAGCTTCGAGCTGAACTTCTTTGCCCATCAGGCCTTTGCGCAGGCCGCCGTGGCGGTGTTCCGCGCCCAGACCGCGGCGCGCGGGACGCGGGGCGCGGCTGACACGGGGCAAATTCTGATCAATGTCTCGAAACAGGCGGTGAACCCCGGCAAGGGCTTTGGCGCCTATGGCCTGCCCAAGGCTGCCAGCTTTTTCCTGCTGCGCCAACTGGCGCTGGAACTGGGGCGCGAGGGCATCCGCGTGAACGGCATCAACGCCGACCGCATTCGCTCGGGGCTGCTGACCGATGCGATGATCGCGGAGCGTGCAGCGGCGCGGGGGCTGGATCAAGCCAGCTATCTGGGCGGCAACCTGCTGGGCCGCGAGGTCGAGGCGCGCCATGTCGCCGACGCCTTCGTGATGCTGGCCGGGGCGGGCCGCACCACCGCCCATGTGATGACGGTGGACGGCGGCAATATCGAGGCGGCGCTGCGTTGACCGGCGGGGCGCGCGTGCCGCGCCCCTGGTTGACCTTGCTCCCTCGGGCTGTAGTCTGCGCGCCATGACCTTTGCATCCCGCCTGACCCGCTGCCCGATTGCCTTTGACCCCGACCGCGCCGAAGACATGGCGGCGCGGTTTGCCGGTCTGGCCCCCGAATTGCGCGCGCTGCTGACCGGCACCGCCGGGTGCAGCCCCTATCTGGCCGGGCTGATGATGCGCGAGGCCGACTGGATCGCGCCGGTGCTGGCGGGCACGCCCGAGGCCGGGCTGGAGGCGGCACTGGCCGGGCTGGACGCGCTGGCCCCCGATGCGCTGGGCGCCGGGCTGCGGCAGGCCAAGCGGCGGGTGGCGCTGTTGGCGGGGCTGGCCGATCTGGGCGGCGTCTGGCCGCTGGAGGCCGTCACCGGCGCGCTGACCCGGCTGGCCGATACCGCGGTGCATCTGGCGATGCAAAGCCTTGTGGCCGAGGAAATCCGCCGCGGCAAACTGCCCGGCGCGCGCCCCGAAGATGCGGCAACAGCGGGCGGCATGGTGGCGCTTGCAATGGGCAAGATGGGCGCCGGCGAGTTGAATTATTCTTCCGACATCGACCTGATCTGCCTGTTCGATGAAACCCTTTACGACCCCGACGACCAGATGGAGGCGCGCGCCGCCTTCATCCGCGTGGCGCGCAAGATGACCGCGCTTTTGTCGGACATGACCGCCGAGGGCTATGTCTTCCGCACCGATCTGCGGCTGCGGCCCGATGCCAGCGTGACGCCTGTCTGCATCTCGATGGCCGCAGCCGAAACCTATTACGAGGCCGAGGGCCGCACCTGGGAACGCGCGGCCTATATCAAGGCCCGCCCCTGCGGCGGCGACATCGCGGCGGGCTGGCGATTTCTGAAAACGCTCACCCCGTTTGTCTGGCGCAAGCATCTGGATTTTGCCGCGATCCAGGATGCCCACGACATGCGACTGCGCATCCGCGACCACAAGGGGCTGCACGGGCCGATCACCCTGCCCGGACACAACATGAAGCTGGGCCAAGGCGGTATCCGCGAAATCGAATTCTTCACCCAGACCCGGCAGTTGATCGCGGGCGGGCGCGACCACGATCTGCGCGACCGCACCACGGTGGGCGGGCTGGCCGCACTGGCCGCCAAGGGCTGGGTGCCGCCCGATGTCGCCGCTGAACTGACCGCAGCCTACCGCGCCCACCGCGAGGTGGAACACCGCGTGCAGATGGTAAATGACGCGCAAACCCACCTGCTGCCCCCGACGCACGCCGGGCTGGACCGGATCGCCCGGATGATGGGCGCGCCCGACACCCACCTTTGGGAGGCCGCGTTGCTGGAACGGCTCGAACGGGTCGAAACCCTGACGGGCGGCTTTTTCGCGCCCACCGAAGGCGGCGCGATCCCGCCGCTGTCAGACAGCGCGCAGGCCACAGTCGATGGCTGGCGCGGCTATCCCGCGCTGCGGTCGGCCCGCGCGCAGGGCATCTTTCGCCGGGTCGAACCCGAAATCCTGCGCCGCCTGACCCGCGCCGCCGCCCCCGAAGAGGCGCTGCACCAGTTCGATGGCTTTCTGGCCCGGCTGCCCGCCGGGGTGCAGCTTTTTTCGCTGTTCGAGGCCAATCCGCAGCTTATCGACCTGATTGTTGACATCTGCACAACGGCGCCTGGTCTTGCCGCCTATCTTTCGCGCAATGCCGGGGTTCTGGATGCGGTGCTGGCGGGCGAGTTTTTCGCTCCCTGGCCCGGTGCGCCCGCGCTGACCGAACATCTGGGCCGCGCGATCGACCCGGTGCAGGATTACGAGGAAAAACTGGTCACGGCGCGGCGATGGCTGAAGGAATGGCACTTTCGCGTGGGCGTGCATCACCTGCGCGGCCTGGTCGATGCGGCCGAAGCGGCACGGCAATATGCCGATCTGGCCGGCGCAACGGTCGCCGCGCTCTGGCCCGAGGTGCAGGCCGAGTTCGGGCGCAAGCATGGCCCCTGCCCCGGTCGTGGCGCGGTGGTGCTGGGGATGGGCAGTCTGGGGGCCGAACGGCTGAACGCGGCCTCGGACCTTGATCTGATCGTGATCTATGACCCGGCGGGGATCGAGTGCTCAGACGGGCCGCGCCCGCTGGCCACCCGCGCCTATTACGCGCGGCTGACGCAGGCGCTGGTCACGGCGCTGTCGGCGCCGATGCCCGAGGGGCGGCTTTACGAGGTGGACATGCGGCTGCGTCCCTCAGGGCGGCAGGGTCCGGTCGCCACCTCGCTGCGGGCGTTTCATGCCTATCAGATGGACGAGGCCTGGACCTGGGAACATCTGGCGCTGACGCGGGCGCGGGTGATCGCCGGGGCGCATGATCTGGCCGCCGAGGTCGAGACGGCACGGCTGGCGGTGCTGGCGGCCAAGGGCGGCGACGCGCGGGTGATGCCCGATCTGGCCGAAATGCGCGCCCGCATCTTTGCCGCCAAGGCGACCGATGGCCCGTGGGAGGCGAAAATCGGGCCGGGCCGGTTGCAGGACATCGAACTGCTGGCGCAAAGTTTTGCACTGCGCGCGGGCGACCCGGCGCGCCGGGTCGAGGCGCAGTTGCGGCTGGGGCAGCGCAAGGGCCTTGTGACCAAGGCCGAAGAGGCCACGCTGGCCTCGGCCTACCGGCTGCTGTGGCGGTTGCAGGCCGGTGCGCGGCTGCTGACCGACAAACCGCTGGATATGGAAACGGTGGGCGAGGGCGCGCGGGCCTTTCTGCTGCGCGAGGCGGGCGAGCCGGACCTGCCCGCGCTGGCCGCACGACTGGCCGCAACCGTCACCGCCGTGCAGGCGATCGTGGAACGCGCGCTGGCCCCCGGCGCCGAGGTTGAGGCACAGTGACATGGCGAGGACAATCATGGACATGACCAAGGCCGACCCGAAAGGCCTGATCCGCGAAAGCTATCGCATCGAGGGCATCGGCACGCCAGAATGTCGCTCGATCTTTCTGGATTGGGCACTCAGCCTCGCGCCCGGCACCGACCCGGCCGAAGCGATGCGCGCGGCGCTGGCGCACTATGGCGCAGACACCCCCGACCATCCGATGAGCCGGGTTCTGACCGAGGGGCTGACCCGCCCCCCCGCCACCCCCGCCCGCCGCGCGGCGCGGTTCGAGGGTTAGCGCCCCAACGCCGCCGCCGCCCGCGCCAGCGCGGTGATCGCGGCCCAGTCGCCCGCGGCCACCAGCGCCTCGGGCGCAAGCCAGCTACCGCCGACGCACAGCACATTGGCCAGCGCCAGATAGCCCGGCGCATTGGTCAGGCTGACGCCGCCGGTGGGGCAGAAACGCACCTGCGGCAGCGGCCCGCCCAGCGCGCGCAGCGCGCCCGCGCCGCCAGCCACCTCGGCGGGAAAGAATTTCTGCACCCGGTAGCCGCGTTCCAGCAGCGCCATCACCTCGGTTGCGGTGGCGGCGCCGGGCAGGATTGGCAGGCCCACATCCTCGCAGGCCGCCAGCAGCGCGGGCGTGGCCCCCGGCGACACACCAAACCGCGCCCCGGCAGCCTTGGCAGCGCGCACATCGGCGGGCGTCAGCAGCGTGCCCGCCCCCACCACGCCGCCCGGCACATCGGCCATCGCGCGGATCGCGTCAAGCGCCGCGGGCGTGCGCAGCGTCACCTCCAGCGCGGGCAGACCGCCCGCCACCAGCGCCTGCGCAAGGGGCGCGGCCCGGGCTGCATTCTGGACCACCAGCACCGGCACCACCGGGGCCAGACGGCAGATCGCCTCGGTCTGGTCGCTTTGCTGGCTGGGGGTCATGACACATCACCTTTCTGGGAGGAGCGGAGGGTTCAGATTTCCTCGACCATGGCCACACCGCGCAGCGCGCGCAAAGCGCCCTTGACCTGCGGGTTGACCGGAAATTCGCGCCCCGCAACTATTTCATATTCGGCGCCCCGGTCGCGGTCGATGACGCAAAAGGTGATCGGCCCGCGCGAGCGGACGCGGGCTTCTTCGGCCAGACGGGCCAGCAGGCTGGCCACCGCGCCCACCGCCTCGGGCGTGTCCACATGCACCCTCAACCCGGCCCCGCCCGCGTCGGCCGCCACCGCGTCGATCGGCGTCACGCCGCGCGCCAGCAGCTTCAGCGTCTCGCCCTCCAGCGTCGCCTCCACCGTCAGCACCACCGCCGCACCCGGCTCCAGATGGTCGCGCGCGGCCTCCAGCGTGTCGGAGAACACCGTCACCTCATAAAGCCCGGTCGGGTCCGACAGGCCGACAAAGGCGAACCGGTTGCCCTTGGCGGATTTCTTTTCCTTCTTGTTGGCCACGTTGCCCGCGATTTTCGCCACCAGCGGGCCGTTTTCGGCGGCCGCGGTGATTTCGGCCAGCGTCATCACCTTTTTGCGCCGCAGCGCGGGCATGTAGTCATCCAGCGGATGCCCCGACAGATAAAAACCCACCGCCTGATGCTCTTCGGCCAGACGTTCGGCGGGCAGCCAGTCATCGACATCGGCGAGCCGCGGCGGCGGCAGATCGTCGCCCGCCTCGCCAAACAGCGACACCTGCGACGACCCCTTGGCCTCGGCCACCGCCGCCGACCATGCCGCCAGCACATCAAGACTGTCGAACACCCGGCGCCGGTTCGGATCAAGCTGATCAAAGGCTCCGGCGCGGGCCAGCATCTCCAGCGGGCGCTTGCCGATCCGCTTCAGGTCGCAGCGGCGGGCGAAATCATAGAGATCGGCAAAGGGCGTATCTCCCCGCGCCTCGACGATCAGCCGCATCGCCTCGACGCCCACGTTTTTCAGCGCCCCCAGCGCATAGACCACGCAGCCCTTGGCCACGGTAAAGGTGGCAAGGCTGCGGTTGACACAGGGCGGGATCGTCTCGATCTCCAGCCGGTCCACCTCGCGCTTGTAGACGGCCAGCTTGTCGGTCAGGTGGATATCGCAATTCATGACGCCCGCCATGAATTCCACCGGGTGATTGGCCTTCAGCCAGGCGGTCTGATAGCTGACCACGGCATAGGCCGCCGCGTGCGATTTGTTAAAACCGTAGTTGGCGAATTTCTCCAGCAGGTCAAAGACTTCTCCTGCCTTCTTCGCGTCAACCCCATGCGTGGCCTTGGCGCCCTCGATGAACTTTGGGCGTTCCTTCGCCATTTCCTCGGCAATCTTCTTGCCCATCGCGCGGCGCAGCAGGTCGGCGCCGCCCAGACTGTAGCCCGCCATCACCTGAGCAATCTGCATCACCTGTTCCTGATAGACGATGATGCCCTGCGTTTCCGCCAGGATGTGGTCGATGGTGGGGTGGATCGATTCAATCCCGCGCAGGCCGTTCTTGACCTCGCAATAGACCGGAATGTTCTCCATCGGGCCGGGCCGATAAAGCGCCACCAGCGCCACGATATCTTCGATGCAGGTGGGCTTCATGCGCCGCAGCGCATCCATCATGCCGGTGCTTTCCACCTGAAACACCGCCACCGTGCGGGCATGGGCGTAAAGATCATACGTCTTGGCGTCATCCAGCGGGATCGCCGAGATATCGACCACCACCCCGCGCAATGCCAGCAGGTCGATGGCGTTCTGAATGACAGTCAGCGTCTTCAGACCCAGAAAGTCGAACTTCACCAGCCCCGCCGCCTCGACCCACTTCATGTTGAACTGGGTCGCGGGCATGTCGGACCGCGGGTCTTGATACAGCGGCACCAGCGCGTCCAGCGGGCGATCGCCGATCACCACGCCCGCGGCATGGGTCGAGGCGTTGCGCAGCAACCCCTCGATCTGGCGGGCATAGGTCAGCAGGCGGTCCACCACCTCCTCGGCGCGCGCGGCCTCGCGCAGGCGCGGCTCGTCGGCCAGCGCCTTTTCGATGGAAACGGGCTTGACCCCCTCCAACGGAATCATCTTCGACAGCCGGTCCACCTGCCCATAAGGCATTTGCAGCACCCGCCCCACGTCGCGCACCGCGGCCTTTGACAGCAGAGCGCCAAAGGTGATGATCTGGCCCACCTTCTCGCGCCCGTATTTCTGCTGGACGTAGTGAATGACCTCTTCGCGCCGGTCCATGCAGAAGTCGATGTCAAAGTCGGGCATCGACACCCGTTCCGGGTTCAAAAACCGCTCGAACAGCAGGCTGTAGCGCAACGGGTCAAGGTCGGTGATCGTCAGCGCATAGGCCACCAGACTGCCCGCCCCCGAGCCGCGCCCCGGCCCCACCGGAATGCCGTGATCCTTGGCCCATTTGATGAAATCGGCCACGATGAGGAAATAGCCGGGAAAGCCCATCTGCTCGATGATGCCCAGCTCGAACGCCAGCCGCTTTTCATAGTCTTCGACCGGCGCGGCATGGGGGATCACCGCCAGCCGGGCCGCCAGCCCCGCCGAGGCCTGACGGCGCAACTCTTCGACCTCGTCATCCGCAAAGCGCGGCAGGATCGGCTTACGCTTGTGCGCCGCGAAGGCGCAGCGCCGCGCGATTTCGACGGTGTTTTCCAGTGCCTCGGGCAGATCGGCAAACAGCGCCGCCATCTCGGCCTCGGTCTTGAAATAGTGCTGCGGCGTCAGCCTGCGGCGCGGTTCTTGCTGATCGACATATGTTCCTTCGGCGATACAGATCAGCGCGTCATGGGCCTCATACATGCCGGGGGCGGGAAAATAGACATCGTTGGTGGCCACCAGCGGCAAGCCCATGTCATAGGCCATCTCGACAAAGCCGCGCTCGGTCGCGCGTTCGGCCGGCGTGCACTGCCCGCCCTCGCCGGGGTGGCGCTGCACCTCGACATAAAGCCGGTTCGGATAGATCGCCGCCAGCCGCTCCAGCAG
This sequence comes from Phaeovulum veldkampii DSM 11550, assembly GCF_003034995.1. GTDB lineage: Bacteria > Pseudomonadota > Alphaproteobacteria > Rhodobacterales > Rhodobacteraceae > Phaeovulum > Phaeovulum veldkampii. The sequence goes on from NZ_PZKF01000016.1 coordinate 34,407, forward strand.
CGCCCGCGCCCTGGCGGCCTGCCCGGCCTGCAACAGCCGCCCCACCGGCCCATCGGCCCCGCCACTCAGGCAGATCAGCCCGGCGGAATGGGCGGCGAGTTCGTCGATCGTCACCTGAACCAGCTCGCCCGCCTTGTCGAGATAGAGGCAGGAATTCAGCTTCATCAGGTTCATGTAACCGGCTTCGTCCTGCGCCAGCAGAACGACCGGCGCGGGCATCCGCACCTTTTCGCCCGGCGGGGCCGGATCGAAGGCGACCGAGACCTGACAGCCCACGATCGGCTGCACCCCCGCCCCCTGCGCCAGCACCGAAAATTCCAGCGCGGCGAACATGGCATTGGTGTCGGTCACCGCCACGGCGGGCATGGCGTGCTTGTCGCACAGCTTGATCAACTGCTTGACCGGCACCGCCCCTTCCAGAAGCGAGTATTCGGTGTGCACACGCAGGTGGATGAATCGCGGATCGGCCATGCCGCGACCCTAGGCGCGCCGAAAGCGCTTGCCAAGCGCCAGCGGGGCCGGTTTCCTGACCCAACGGCCCCGCCCTACGCCGCATCGGGCGGACCGGCCGGCCACCGGAACCGCGGCGGAAGACCCGATGGACATCACGTTTCTTCTGAACGGAGAAACCCGGCACCTGACCGACGCAGACCCGACCGCAAGCCTGCTGGACTGGCTGCGCGACAGCGCCGGGCTGCGCGGCACCAAGGAAGGCTGCAACGAAGGCGACTGCGGCGCCTGCACGGTGCTGCTGACCGATGCGGCGGGGGCGCGGGCCGTCAATGCCTGCCTGCTGATGCTGGGCCAGATCGACGGCTGCGCGCTGCGCACGGTCGAGGGGCTGGCCGCCCCCGATGGCAGCCTGCACCCGGTCCAGCAGGCGCTGATCGACCATCACGGGTCGCAATGCGGGTTTTGCACGCCCGGCATCGCCGTGTCGCTGGCGGCGGCGCATCTGACCGGGTGCCGCGACCACGACGACATCCTTGCGGGCAACCTGTGCCGCTGCACCGGCTACGCCCCGATCATTCGTGCGGCCAAGGCGGCGCAGGCCGCCCCGGTGCCCGCCCATCTTCTGACCGAAACGGCCCGCGACCTGGGCAAACCATCCTCGGGGGGCCGGGGGCAGACGGCCCCCGGCACCGCCTTTGCCGCGTGGCCCGATAGCGCGGATGCGCTGGCCGCAGCCTTCCTTGCCCGCCCTGACGCGACCCTGATCGCAGGGGCCACCGACGTGGCGCTGTGGCAGACCAAGGCGCTGCGCGATCTGGGCGATGTGATCTTTCTGAACGGCTGCAAGGACATGCAATCCATATCGCAAGCTGCGGGAGAGTTGCGCATCGGCGCGGGCGTGACCATGTCCGCGCTGCGCCGGGCGCTGGAAAACCACCACCCCGCCTTCGCTGCCCTGCTGCGCCGGTTTGCCTCGGAACAGGTGCGCAATGCGGCGACGATCGGGGGCAATATCGCCAACGGCTCGCCCATCGCCGATACACCGCCGGTGCTGATCGCGCTGGGCGCCCGGCTGACCCTGCGCCGGGGGACCGCGCGGCGCGACATCGCGTTGCAGGATTTCTACCTCGGCTACCGCCAGCAAGACCGCGCGCCGGGCGAGTTTATCGAAGCGATCACGACTCCCGCCAGTGCGCCCGGCCTGCGGGTCTGGAAGCTGTCAAAGCGCTTTGATCAGGATATCTCGGCAGTCTGCGGGGCCTTCAACCTGACCTGCGATGCGGGCGTGATCACCGCCGCCCGCGTGGCCTTTGGCGGCATGGCCGCCACCCCCAAACGCGCCACCGCGTTTGAGGCCGCGCTGATCGGGCAGGCATTCACCGAAGCCACGTTCCAGGTCGCGATCCCGGCATTGGCCGATGACTTCCAACCCATTTCCGACATGCGCGCCTCGGCCGATTACCGGCTGCGCGCGGCGCAAGGCATGGCCCTGCGCTACCTGCACGAGGCCCAGGGCCTGCCGGTTTCGGTGCTGGAGGTGGCGCCATGAGCATCCGCGAACCGCACCCGCACGACTCGGCCCGCCTGCATGTCACCGGCGCCGCGCGCTATACCGACGACATCCCCACGCCCGCAGGCACGCTGCATCTGGCCTTTGGCCTGTCGCCCGTGGCGCATGGGCGGATCGAGGCGCTGGATCTGTCGGCGGTGCGGGCGGTGCCGGGCGTGGTGGCGGTGCTGACCGCAGCCGACCTGCCCCATGGCAATGATGTGTCACCCTCGGTGCATGACGAACCGCTGCTGGCCCAGGGCCATGTGCATTACGCGGGCCAGCCGGTGTTTCTGGTCGTGGCCCGCAGCCACATCGCCGCACGCAAGGCGGCGCGCCGCGCGCAGATCGACATCACCCCCCTGCCCGCGATCCTGACGCTGGATCAGGCGCTGGCGGCAGGGGCCTGGTTCGAGGGGGGCCCGGTGATCTGGGCGCGCGGCGATGCGGCAGCCGCCATCGCGGCCGCCCCGCGCGTGGTCGAAGGCCGGATCGAGATTGGCGGGCAGGAGCATTTCTATCTGGAGGGTCAGGTGGCCCTTGCCCTGCCCGAGGATGAGGGGATCACCGTTCACGCCTCGACCCAGCACCCCAGCGAGGTGCAGCACAAGCTGGCCGAGGCGCTGGGCCTGCCGCTGCATTCCGTGCGCGTCGAGGTGCGGCGCATGGGCGGGGCCTTTGGCGGCAAGGAAAGCCAGGGCAACGCGCCCGCCGTGGCCGCAGCCATCGCCGCGCGCGCGACGGGGCGGCCCTGCAAGATGCGCTACGACCGCGACGACGACATGATCATCACCGGCAAGCGGCACGATTTCCGCATCGACTACCGCGCCGGGGTAGATGAGGCGGGGCGGATTCTGGGGCTGGAGTTTCGGCATCTCGTCCGCTGCGGCTGGGCGCAGGATCTGAGCGCGGCCATTGCCGACCGGGCCATGCTGCACGCCGACAACGCCTATTTCATTCCGGCGATGCGGATCGAAAGCCACCGGCTGCGCAGCAACACCCAAAGCGCCACTGCCTTTCGCGGCTTTGGCGGGCCGCAGGGCATGCTGGGGGTCGAGCGGGTGATGGACCATATCGCGCATGATCTGGGGATCGAGCCTGTGACGCTACGGCGCGCCAATTTCTACGCCGCGCCGGTGGCGACTGGGGAAGCCTCCGGCGGGGATATTTCGGCCAAGATGAATGCGCCGCAGGAAACCCATTATGGGCAGAAGGTGGACGATTTCATTTTGCCCGAGATGGTGGCCGAATTGACAAAATCGGCCGCTTATGAGGCCCGCAGAGCGGAAATTGAGGCATGGAACAGCCGCAATCCGATCCTCAAACGCGGGATTGCGCTGTCGCCAGTGAAATTCGGCATCGCGTTTACGCTGACTCATCTGAATCAGGCGGGCGCGCTGGTGCATGTCTATACCGATGGCTCGATCCGGCTGAACCATGGCGGCACCGAGATGGGACAGGGGTTGCAGCGCAAGGTGGCGCAGATCGCGGCAGCGGCCTTTGGGGTGGGGCTGGACGCCGTGCAGGTCAGCGCGACCGATACCGCCAAGGTGCCCAATACCTCGGCCACCGCGGCCTCGTCGGGGACGGATCTGAACGGGGCGGCGGTACAGGCGGCCTGCGCCACGATCCGGGGCCGGATCGCCGCCCATCTGGCCGCGCACCATGGCTGCGCCCCCGCAGAGGTGCATTTTGCGGGCGGGCGGGTCTTTGCCGGCGATGCCGAGATGAGCTTTGCCGAGGCGGTGCAGGCGGCCTACATGGCCCGGGTCAGCCTGTCGGCCACCGGGTTTTACGCCACGCCCAAGATCACCTGGGACAGGACCGCGGGGCGGGGGCGGCCATTTTTCTATTATGCCTATGGCGCGGCGATCACCGAGGTGGTGATCGATACGCTGACCGGGGAAAACCGCATCCTGCGCGCCGACATCGTGCATGATGCGGGCGCGAGCCTGAACCCGGCGCTCGACATCGGCCAGATCGAGGGTGGCTATGTGCAGGGGGCCGGGTGGCTGACCACCGAGGAACTTGTGTGGGACGATCAGGGGCGGCTGCTGACCCACGCGCCCTCGACCTACAAGATACCTGCCTGTTCCGACCGTCCGCGCGTGTTCAACGTGGCGCTGTGGGGGGCCGAGGCCCGCGAGGAGACGATCCACCGGTCGAAGGCGGTGGGCGAACCGCCCCTCATGCTGGGGATTTCGGCGCATCTGGCGCTGTCGGCGGCCTGCGCGGCCTGTGGGCCGCACTGGCCCGACCTGCGCGCCCCGGCCACGCCCGAGGCCGTTCTGGCTGCCGTTCACCGTGCGAGGGGGGCATGAGCCTGTGCCGGGAAATGCTGGTCCGGGCGGCGCGGCGGGGGCCGTTTGTGCGAGTGGTGATCGTCGATGTTAAGGGATCGTCGCCACGCGAGCCGGGGGCGGCGATGCTGGTCTGGCCCGAGGCAACCGAGGGCACGATCGGCGGCGGCGCGCTGGAATGGGCGGCGGTGCAGCGCGCCCGCGCCCTGCCCCCTGGCGCGCGGACGGTGGAGCGGTTTTCGCTGGGCCCCGGCCTTGGCCAATGCTGCGCGGGCCGGGTGACGCTGGTCTTCGAGGCGATGGAGGTAACTTGCCTTGCCGCCATCGTGGGCCCGGTTCATGCCCGCCCGATCACCGCCGCGCCGGGGCCGATGCCGGGGGCCGTGGCGCGGGCTGCGGGCGGGGCATTGCCCCGGCTGGTGGCGGGCTGGCTGATCGAGGCCGTCGATCCGGCGCGCGCGCCGGTCTGGGTCTGGGGGGCGGGGCATGTGGGGCGGGCGGTGGTGTCGGTTCTGGCGCCGCTGCCGGACTTTGCGGTGACCTGGGCCGACATCGGCGCCGACCGCTTTCCCGACCCGGTGCCGGCAGGCGTTGCGGTTATCGCGGCCCCTGATCTGGCGGCGGCCAGCGCGCATGCCCCGTGCGCCGCACATCATCTGATCATGACCTACTCCCACGCGCTGGATCTGGACCTGTGCCACCGGCTTTTGTGCCGGGGATTCGCCTCGCTCGGCCTGATCGGGTCTGACCAGAAACGCGCGCGCTTTGCCACGCGGTTGCGCGACCTGGGCCACAAAAGCGCACAAATTCAGCGCATTGACTGCCCTGTGGGCGACCCGACGCTTGGGAAACATCCGCAAGCCATTGCCGTGGGCGTGGTGGCCGGGCTACTGAGGCAGGCAGGGGCACCGCCTGCTGCGCGACCGGCCCGCCAGAGTGCAGAGGACAGCGCCCGATGACGGCAACCGACAAGCTTCTGATCGTGGAGGGGCTGAGCAAGGCCTATCCGGGCGTCAAGGCAAATGACGCCGTGTCGTTCAGCGTGGCGCCGGGCGAGGTACATGCGCTGCTGGGCGAAAACGGCGCGGGCAAATCGACACTGGTCAAGATGATCTATGGCCTTGTCGCCCCTGATCAAGGCCGCATGGTTCTTGCCGGGGCGCCCTATGCGCCCGCAGACCCGCATGCCGCGCGGATGGCGGGCGTGGCGATGGTGTTTCAGCATTTCTCGTTGTTCGAGGCGCTGAACGTGGCCGAAAACGTGGCTTTGGGCATGGAAAACCCACCGCCGATGCGCCAGCTTGCGGCGCGCATCCGGCAGGTGTCGCAGACCTATGGCCTGCCGCTTGACCCGGCGCGAATCGTGGGCGACCTGTCGGCGGGCGAACGGCAACGGGTCGAGATCATCCGCTGCCTGCTGCAAGAACCCCGGCTGTTGATCATGGACGAACCCACCAGCGTGCTGACCCCGCAGGAGGTGGAGATCCTGTTCGGCACCCTGCGCAAGCTGTCGGCCGAGGGAACGGCGATCCTTTATATCTCGCACAAGCTGGAGGAAATCCGCAGCCTGTGCGACCAGGCGACGATCTTGCGCGGGGGGCGGGTGGTGGCAACCTGCGTGCCCGCCGAACGCACGGCGCGCGAACTGGCCGAAATGATGGTGGGCGCGGAACTGAAGCTGACCGACCGCGCCGGGCGGCAGGCGGGCGCGGTGGTGCTGCGTGTGACCGGGCTGAGCCTGCCGCCCGCCACCCCCTTCGGGCCATCGCTGAAGGAGGTGACTTTTGATCTGCGGGCCGGCGAGGTGCTGGGCATCGGCGGGGTTGCGGGCAACGGCCAAGAGGAATTGCTGGCCGCGCTGTCGGGCGAACGCCCCGGTCGACCGGGCACCGTGCTGCTGGAGGGGGCCGATATCGCGGCCCTTGGGCCAAATGCGCGGCGCGCGCGGGGTTTGTTGGCCGCCCCCGAGGAACGCCTGGGTCATGCCGCCGCCCCCGACATGAGCCTGACCGAAAACGCCATTCTGACAGGAACCGTGCGCAAGCCGCTGACCCGAAAAGGCTTTCTTGATATGGGCGCGGCGCGGGCCTTTGCGCGCGAGGTGATTTCAGCGTTTGACGTGCGCACACCGGGGCCAGAGGTCGCGGCGCGCGCATTGTCGGGCGGCAACCTGCAGAAATTCGTGATCGGGCGCGAGGTGTTGCAGTCGCCCCGCGTTCTGGTGGTGAATCAGCCCACTTGGGGCGTGGATGCCGCGGCCTCTGCCGCGATCCGGCAGGCGCTGCTGGATCTGGCCGCGCAAGGCGCTGCGGTGATTGTCATATCACAGGATCTGGACGAGTTGATGGAGATCGCCGACCGCTTCGCCGCGCTGAACGAGGGCCGCCTCTCGGCCCCGCGGCCCACCGCGGCGCTGACGCTGGAGGAAGTGGGCCTGATGCTGGGCGGCGCGCATGGGATGAAGCCGGTGGAGGGCATGGCATGATCCGGCTGGAACGGCGAGCGGTGCCCTCAAGGCTGTGGACGGTGGCCACCCCGGTGGCGGCGGTTCTGGCCACGATGGTGGCGGGCGGCATTCTGTTTGCGGCCCTTGGCAAGAACCCGGCCGAGGCAATCCGCATGATTTTCTGGGATCCGCTGTTCGGGCCGAATGCCAGCTATTTCCGCGGTCAGCTGCTGGTCAAGGCGGGGCCGCTGATCCTGATCGCCGCGGGGTTGGCGGTGGGGTTTCGCGCAGGTGTCTGGAACATCGGGGCGGAAGGCCAGTATATCATGGGAGCGATCGCGGGGGCCGGCGTGGCGCTGGCGGCTTACCCTGCCGAAAGTCCGATGATCTTTCCGGCGATGGTGCTGGCGGGTGCCTTGGGGGGCTGGGCCTGGGCCATGATCCCGGCGGTGCTGAAGGCGCGGTTCGGCACGTCGGAAATTCTGGTGTCGCTGATGATGGTCTATGTGGCGCAGAACCTGCTGGCCTATATGGCCTTTGGCCCGATGAAGAACCCGCAGGGCTTTGGCTTTCCCGGCTCGCGCAACCTGCAACAATATCCCTCGGCGCATAACCCCGAACTGATCGCGGGCACCGGGATGCACTGGGGCGTGGTCGCGGCCTTTGTGGCGGTGATCGGCACCTATGTGCTGATGCATCGCCATATCGCGGGGTTCCGCATTCGCGTGGCGGGCGATGCGCCCAAGGCCGCGCGGTTTGCGGGCGTGGTGCCGGGGCGGCTGATCGCCTTTTGTCTGGGCCTTTCGGGCGCGCTGGCGGGGTTGGCGGGGCTGTTCGAGGTTGCAGGCCCCTCGGGGCAGATCACCGACAGCTTCAATGCGGGCTATGGCTTCACCGCGATCATCGTGGCGTTTCTGGGCCGGTTGCACCCGGTGGGCATATTGCTGGCGGGGCTGCTGATGGCGCTGACCTATATCGGCGGCGACCTGGCGCAACTGATGCTGCGGCTTCCGGCTGCGGCGATTCAGGCGTTTCAGGGGATGTTGCTGTTTTTCCTGCTGGGGTTCGACCTGCTGACCAACTTTCGCATCCGTCTGGGGAGGGCGCGCGCATGATGATTGCGGGCATCGACATCGCGCAACTGGTGGCCATGCTGATGGTCGCCTCGACCCCGATCCTGCTGGCGGCCACGGGCGAGTTGGTGGCCGAAAAGGCGGGCGTACTGAATCTGGGCGTCGAGGGAATGATGATCATGGGCGCGATCGGCGGCTTTGCCGGGGCGGTGGTCACCGGCAGCCCGGCGCTGGGCTTTGCCGCGGGCGCCATGGCGGGCGCGGGAATGGCGCTGCTGTTTGCCTTTCTGACACAGGTTCTGCTGTCCAATCAGGTGGCGACGGGGCTGGCGCTGACGCTGTTCGGCCTTGGGCTGTCGGCGCTGCTGGGGCAAAGCTATCAGGGCATAAAACCCCCCGCGACCGAAAAGCTGACCTTCGGCCCGCTCACCGATCTGCCGGTGCTGGGGCCGGTGCTGTTCAACCATGACTGGGTGGTCTACCTGTCGCTTGCGCTGGTGGCGGGGGTGGGGCTATTCCTGTCGCGCAGCCGCGCCGGGCTGATCCTGCGCGCGGTCGGCGAAAGCCACGACGCCGCCCATGCGCTTGGCTATCCGGTGGTGGCGGTGCGCGTTGCGGCGCTGGCCTTTGGCGGGGCGCTGGCAGGGCTGGGGGGGGCCTACCTCAGCCTTGTGCGGGTGCCGCAATGGGCCGAAGGCATGACGGCGGGCGCGGGCTGGATCGCGCTGGCAATCGTGGTTTTCGCAAGCTGGAAACCGGGGCGGGTGCTGATCGGTGCCTATCTTTTTGGCGGCGTCACGGTGTTGCAACTGCGGTTGCAGGCGGCGGGCTTTGCGATCCCGGTGCAACTCTTGTCGATGGCGCCTTATCTGATAACCATTGCGGTGCTGGTCATCATCTCGGCCCGTCACCGGCGCGGGGCGCAAGTGGCGCCCGCATCGCTGGGCCGGGTCTTTCACGCCTCGCGCTGAGGCAGCCGCCAATGGGCCCACGTGGCCCACAACCAAAACGGGGAGCCCCCATGAAACGCAGAAGCTTTCTGACATCAACCACGCTCGCCGCGGCCGCTCTTGGCCTCGGCCTGCCCGCGATGGCGCAAGAGCCGCTGAAAGTCGGCTTCATCTATGTCGGCCCGGTGGGCGATATGGGATGGTCCTATCAGCACGATCAGGGCCGCAAGGCGATCGAGGAAGCCTATGGTGACAAGGTCGTCACCTCGTATGTCGAGTCGGTTCCCGAAGGCCCCGATGCCGAGCGCGTGCTGACCCAGATGGCGCTGGAAGGCAACAAGCTGATCTTTGCCACCTCGTTCGGCTTCATGGATTCGGTGATGAATGTCGCCGCCAAATTCCCCGATGTGAAATTCGAACATGCCACCGGCTACAAGCGCGCCGACAACGTCGCCACCTATGACGCACGCTTTTACGAAGGCCGCGCCGTGCAGGGCACGATTGCGGGCCGCATGACCAAATCGAACAAGATCGGCTATATCGGCTCGTTCCCGATCCCCGAAGTGGTGCAGGGCATCAACTCGGCCTTCATCCACGCCCGCAAGGTCAACCCCGCAGTCGAGATGAAGGTGGTTTGGGCCTATACTTGGTTCGACCCCGCGAAAGAGGCTGACGCCGCCGCCGCCCTGATCGCCGAAGGCGTGGACGTGGTGCTGCAACACACCGATTCGACCGCGCCGCAGGCCAAGGCGAAGGAAGCCGGCATCTACAGCTTTGGTCAGGCCTCTGACATGGAAGCCTTTGCCCCCGCGCCGCGGATTTCCTCGATCATCGACAACTGGGCGCCCTATTATGTGGAACGCGTGGGCCTGATGCTTGACGGCAAGTGGGCCTCCAGCGCGACCTGGGGCGGCATCGGCGCGGGCGAGGTGCAGATCGGCGAAATCAGCGAGGCGGTGCCCGCCGAGGTCAAGGCCGAGGCCGAGGCGCTGCGCGATGCGATCGCCAAGGGCGACTATCACCCCTTCACCGGCCCGCTGAACAAGCAGGACGGATCGGTCTGGCTGGCCGAGGGCGAGGTGGCCGATGATGCAACCCTGTCGGGGCTGAATTTCTACGTCGAAGGCATCACCGCCGAACTGCCGAAATAAGCTGCCCCTCGCGGCAGAACCGTGGCCGGGCGGCAACGCCCGGCCTTTCGTCTTGAGCACAGGAGCCACGGATGCCCTCGTCTTCACCATCTGCAGGTTTCCGGTCTGGGCTGACAGCATCGCTGCCGATCACGCTGGGCTATCTGCCGATCGCCTTTTCGTTTGGCGTGGCGGCGACACGGGCCGGGCTGGGCGCTGCCGAAGCGGTGTTTTTGTCGCTGGTGATGTATGCGGGCGCCTCGCAGTTTCTGGCGCTGGCGCTGATCGGCACGGGCGCACCGCTGGCGGTGTCGGCGGTTACGCTGATTGCCATGAACCTACGTCATGTGCTTTACGGCCCCGCACTGTTGAAACAGGCCGGGGCCGATGCGCGCAAGAAACATGCCTGGGCCTGGGCCTTTGGGCTGACCGACGAGGTGTTCGGCACCACCCTTGGCGTGCTGGCGCGCGGCCAGCACCGGTTTTCCGAACGCTTCATGTTCGGCATCGGCCTTGGCGCCTATGCGTCCTGGGTGATGGGCACCGCGCTGGGCGCCTTTGCCGGAGGGGGCGCGCTGGAGGGCTTTCCAACCCTTGATGCCGCGCTGGGCTTCATGCTTCCGGCGTTGTTTCTGGCGCTGCTGCTGTCGGTGCTGCGCCGCGCCCAACTGCCGCTGATCGCGGTGGCCATTGGCACGACGGCGCTGGTATCGTGGCTCGTCTCGCCGGTTGCGGGGATTTTCTCGGGCATGGTTGCGGGGGCCGCCATCGGCATGATCCGCGCGCCCCGCGCAACGAAAGGCAACACTGCATGAGCGTCGATGTCATCCAGCTTGGGCTGATCGTTGGCGCCTTCACCTGGGCCTTCCGCTTTGCTCCGACCCGGCTTGATCTGGCGAACGACAGGCCCGAAGGTCTGTTTGACCGCTTTCTGTCGGCCACCGGCCCGGCCGCTATCGCCACTCTGTTCACGGCCTCGGTGCTGCCGATGCTGAAGCCGGGTCTTGGCGATCAAGCCCCCCTGGCAATGGGCATGTTGGCGGTAATTGGTGCCCACTTTTGGTTCAGGTCAACGGCCATCGCCACGCTCTCGGGGGCGGCGGCCTATGGGATGACCATCTTCGTTCTGGGCTGATACGGCGGCCACCCTGCGCCGGGCCAAAGGCCGCGATCAGGTGCCGATGACCCGCATCGCCTCAGCCGAACGCGGTCAGAAAGCGCTGAGCCGCGCCCCTCGCGGGGCTGCGGGAGGCCGCGCAGTGTTGTCAGCGCAGAACGGGCGGGCGGTCGGGGTCCATGCCGGGGCCTTTGGGGGCCTCGGCTTCCTCAGCGGTCTCGGCCGGAACCAGCACGACACGCCAGCCGATTTCGACCAGCGTGGGGCGCGCCGGGTCATCGGCGGGCAAGAACACCACGGCGATTTCCTCGCCCTCCAGTCCGGCAAATGCCAGCGCCTCGGACACCGCCTTGGCCAGCGCAGGCTCGGCCTCGGGGCCAGCCGCGTCAGGCAGGGTTTCAAACGCCAGAATATGACCCTGCCGCCCATCTTCCCAGCCGACACCGGCCAGAAACGCCTCGGGCACCACAGCACCGAAGGGCGCCAGCTTGGCCGCCAGTCGGTCAAGCACCGCCTCCGACAGGTTCGGGGCCAGGAAATAGTCGGGCCAGCCCTCATCGGCCTCGGGGGCGGCCTCGGCCAGCATTCCGGCCAGCCAGTCCACCGCCTCGGGCGGCATCAGAATCGCGCTTTCGGCCACGCCAAGGTTGATCCCCAGCCCGATCCCCTGCCCCGCCAACTGGCCCACGATCACCCGCCCCGGCAGCGCGGCATAGGGCGCCTCCTTGCCGGTAAAGGCGGTAAGGCGTTCTTCCAGATCGAAAGCCATCAAAAACTGGCCTTCTTCGGTCTCGATCAGAGCCGGGGCAAGGCTTTGGTCATCCGTTTCTTCGGCCAGCAGCAAGAACAGCTCGGAATCGGCCAGGCATTCATAAAGCGCAAGCCGCGCGGCATCATCTTCGGGGGCGTCCTGAGTGGCCTTGTGGGCAAGGTCGAACGGGGTGACGGTGGTCATGGCGAGGCTCCGGCAGGGTCAATCTGGGTCGGGCCCAACATGACGCGCGGCACGACCAAGCGAAAGGCAAAAAGCGACGCGCGCAGCGGGCGGTGGCGATTTCGTCGCCCGCCGGGCCGAACCGCCGACAACCGCGGCGCCATCGTGCCCGCCCCGCCCCACACCCGACCGGTTACGACCCAGACGTTTCCGGGGCGGAAACAAACAGCCTAAAATTACAGGTATCCCCACAGGCGGGCGACATGATATTGCCCGATTGTGACCGTAGTCACAGGTCAACCCCAGCCCCGCCGCGGCGGGTGTCGCCCCGGCACGCGCAGGTCATCGCAAGGCGCCCATGCTTGAATTCCGCAATGTCAGCAAATCGTTCTGGACCGGCTCGCAGCGCAAGGTGATCCTTGATCGTGCCTCGTTCCGGATCGAACCGGGGCGCTCGCTGGGCATCCTTGCGCCCAACGGCACCGGCAAGACCACCGTGATCAACATGATGGCCGGGCTGGAAAAACCCGACGAGGGCGAGATTTACAAAAACTGCCGCGTGTCGTTTCCGCTGGGCTTCATGGGCGGCGTGGTGTCGCGCCACAGCGGCAACGAAAACGCCCGCTTCATCGCCCGCCTTTACGGCCTTGACCCTGATTACGTCGAGGCGTTCTGCCGCTGGCTCACCGATCTGGGCGAATATTTCGACCAGCCGGTGGGCACCTACAGCGCCGGTATGCGCGGGCGGCTGTCGCTGGCGCTGCTGCTGGCGCTGGAATTCGACATCTACCTGATCGACGAGGGGATGCCCGGCACGACGGATGTGGAATTCAACCGCAAGGCAGGCAATATTCTGCGCGAGCGGCTGCGCGACGCCACCGTGGTCGTGGTATCGCATCAGGCCAGCACGCTGGAAAAGTTCTGCCGTCAGGCGGCGGTGCTGCGCGACGGGCACCTGTATATGTTCGACACTCTGGAAGAGGCGAAACAGCTTTATGACTACCGGACCCAAGGCTAAACGGTTTCGCATCCGCCCCGAGGCCAAGCCCGGCACGACACCCGCCGAGGCGGCGCCCGAGGTTTCGCCCTTCGAGCCGGTCGAAGACGGCTTTGGTGGCGCCCCCTTCCCCACCGCCGCGGCCGCAGACACCGACGCGCCCACCACGCCCGGCCCCAACAGCGCCGAGGAAATCGCCGCGATCCGCGCCGAAGGGCTGAGCGGGCGGCAATTGCGCACCGCCCGGCGCGTGGCCCAAAAACACGGGATCGAGGCCTCGTCCGATTTCGAGGCGGTGCGGCTGTTGCGCCGTCGCGGCATCGACCCGTTTCAACCGACCGGGGCGCTGGCCGCGCTGGTGGGGGCCGAGGTCGGGGACCGGGTGCAACTGCCGCAGCCGCTGCCCTCGGGCCAGACCTTGCCCGCCACCGCCGACCTCAACCCCGAAGATCGCCGTGCCCGCGAGATCATCGCGATGCAACGCGACATCGCGCAGCGCCGCCGCCAGCGGCTGGCGCTGCTGGTTGCGCGGCTGGCGGTCTTTGTGCTGCTGCCCACGCTTATTGCGGGCTGGTATTATTTCCGGACTGCAACGCCGCTTTACGCGACCAACACCGAATTTGTCATCCAGAAGGCCGAGCAACAGGGCGGCGGGCTGGGCGGGCTGTTTGCGGGCATCCAGCTTGGCTCCAGCCAGGATTCGGTGACGGTGCAAAGCTATCTGCAATCACGCGAGGCGCTTTTGCGGCTGGATCAGGATCTGGCCTACAAACAACACTTCGCGCAAGACCACATCGACCCGCTGCGGCGCCTCGACCCTGACGCCAGCAATGAAAAGGCCTACAAACTCTACCGCAAAAACGTCAAGATCGGCTATGATCCGACCGAAGGCGTGGTGCGGATGGAGGTGATCGCCGCCGATCCGCAGATGTCTGTCGCCTTCTCCAAAGCCCTGATCGGCTATGCCGAGGAACAGGTGGACCATCTGACCCAGCGCCTGCGCGAAGACCAGATGGAGGGCGCGCGCCAAAGCTATGCCGAGGCCGAGGCCAAGGTGCTGGAGGCCCAGCAAAAGGTGCTGGCGTTGCAGGAACAGATGGGCATCCTCGACCCGGCCTCGGAATCGGGGCTGGTGATGCAGCAGGTCAGCGCCTTTGAAACGCAGATGCAGCAAAAACGGCTGGAATTGCAGCAACTGCTGGATAACCCCAGCCCCAACAAGGCCCGCGTCGATGGCGTGCGCGGCGATATCGCCCGGCTTGAATCGCTGATCGCGGGGCTGCGCGCCACACTGACGCAAAGCACCGGCGGCGCCTCGTCGCTGGCCTCGGTCACCGGCCAGTTGCGCATTGCCGAGGCCGATCTGCAAACCCGCCAGCTGATGCTGAGCCAGGCTGCACAGCAGTTGGAAACCGCCCGGATCGAGGCCAACAAGCAGGTGCGCTATCTGTCGATGGGCGTGCGCCCCGTGGCCCCCGACGAGCCGACCTATCCGCGCGCCTTTGAAAACACCGTCTTGGCCTTCCTGATCTTTTCCGGCATCTACCTGATGCTGTCCCTGACCGCCGCGATCCTGCGCGAACAGGTCTCGGCCTGACACCGGAGGTGCCCATGACCCATGTGAAAATCGGCGGGCTGACCGTCGGCAATGACCTGCCCCTGACCATAATCGCCGGTCCCTGCCAGTTGGAGGGACTTGATCACGCACTGATGATTGCCGGGGCGATGGCACAGGCCTGCGCCACAGCGGGCGCGCAATTCGTGTTCAAGGGCAGCTATGACAAGGCCAACCGCACCTCGCTCTCGGGGCGGCGCGGGATCGGGATGGAGGCGGGGCTGGCGGTGCTTGAGGCCGTGCGCGCCCGGCTGGGCTGCCCGGTGCTGACCGATGTGCATGACGCGGCCCAGGCGCGCGAGGCGGGGGCGGTGGTCGATGTGATCCAGATCCCGGCATTTCTGTGCCGCCAGACCGATCTGTTGCTGGCCGCAGGCGCCACCGGCGCCGTGGTCAACATCAAGAAGGGTCAGTTTCTGGCCCCTTGGGACATGGAAAATGTGGCGGCCAAGGTCGCCTCGACCGGCAACCCCAACATCCTGCTGACCGAACGCGGCACCTCGTTTGGCTACAACACGCTGGTGGCCGACATGCGCTCGTTGCCGATCATGGGCCGCATGGGCTGGCCGGTGATCATGGATGCCACCCACGCCGTGCAGCAGCCCGGAGGGCTTGGCGGCGCCTCGGGCGGGCAGCGCGAATTCGCCCCCGTGTTGGCGCGTGCCGCCGTCAGTCTGGGCATCGCGGGCGTGTTCATCGAAACCCACGAAGCGCCCGATACTGCACCCTCCGACGGGCCGAACATGATCCCGCTCGACCAGATGCCGCGCCTGATCGACAGCCTGATGGCCTTTGACCGGCTCGCCAAGGCCGACCCGATCCGGCTCTGACCCGCCCTTCATCTTGGCCGAAATATCCTCGGGGGGTGAATGGGCCGCAGGCCCAGAGGGGGGCAGACGGCCCCCCTGCCCGGTCACGGCTCAGGCTACCTGACCTGCCGCCCAGCCCGATGACCAGGCCCACTGAAAGTTATAGCCCCCCAGCCAGCCGGTCACATCGACCACTTCGCCGATAAAGAACAGCCCCGGCACGGCACGGGCCTGCAACGTGCGCGCCTCCAGCGCCGCGGTGGACACGCCCCCCAGCGTCACCTCGGCGGTCCGGTAGCCCTCCGACCCGACCGGGCGCAGCGTCCAGCCCTGGACCTGCGCCACCAGCCGATCCAGCGCCGCATTGCCCTGATCGGCCAACCGCCCCGACAGCCCCGCCTCGGCCACTGCAAAGGCCGCCAGCCGCTCGGGCAGGTGCCGGGCCAGGGCATTGTGCAGCGCGACCTTGCCCGCGCTGGCCCGCTGGCCCCGCAACAACGCCCCCAGATCGGTGCCCGGCAACAGGTCGATCGTGATCGACTCGCCCTCGCGCCAATAGCTGGAGATCTGCAAGATCGCCGGCCCCGACAACCCGCGATGGGTGAACAGCACCGCCTCGTCAAAGCCTTGCCGCCCAAAGCGCACCCGCGCGGGCACCGCAACCCCCGCCAGTGGCGCGGTGCGCGCCAGATCCTGTTCGGCCAGCGTCAGCGGCACCAGACCCGGCCGGGTTTCGGTCAGCGCCAGCCCGAAGGCTTCCGCAATCCGATAGCCAAGACCCGTCGCCCCCATCTTCGGGATCGACTTACCCCCGGTCGCCACCACAAGGCTGGCCGCGCGGAACGACCCCTCCGACGTCTCGACCACGAATCCTGCCGCCTGCCGCACCGCGCCGATGCTGACCCCCAGGCGCAGCTCGGCCCCCGCCGCGCGCAGATCGTCGGTCAGCATTGTCACGATCTGCCGCGCCGATCCGTCGCAGAACAATTGCCCCAGCGTCTTTTCATGCCAGGCAATGCCCGCCCGCTCGACCCGCGCTAAGAAATCGGCGGGCCGGTAGCGCCCCAGCGCCGAGGCGGCAAAGCGCGGATTTTCCGACACGAATCGCTCAGGTGTCGTGTGCAGGTTGGTGAAATTGCAGCGCCCGCCGCCCGAAATGCGGATCTTTTCGCCCGGCGCCTGCGCGTGATCAAGGATCACCACGCGGCGCCCCCGCCGGGCCGCCTCGATCCCGCAGAACAGGCCGGCGGCCCCGGCGCCAAGGATCAGCACATCGCAATCTTGCATTCCCTGCCCATAGCCCGCCTGTGCGGCGCCGACAATGACGAGCTGTACGTTTTTCCCCTTGCAGCCCCCCGAAGCCTTGGCTAAACACCGCCGCAAGTTGGGGCGTGGCCAAGTGGTAAGGCGTCGGTTTTTGGTACCGTGTACCGTAGGTTCGAATCCTACCGCCCCAGCCAATCTTACTGATGTGACGTTCGCCTAAGATTGGAACCTATCCGGTCCAAGTTGGCGTTTTTCCCGGGCAAGACTGGCATCTGGTGACGGACACGCCCCCTTATTGCGGACAGCGCCGCGGGGGCTGTGTTCGCCGGAATGGGGCGGAAAGCGGCCACCGCAGATGTTGTGGTCGGCACGGCGGATTTACGGGCCAGAATGCGTTGTGCCCACCGGGAGGGGGGCATGCGGCATCGCCTGTTGAGTCGGTGCCTCAGAAATTTTGGTCAATTCACAGTCAACGTGTAGGCTGTTGGCTTGTAATGGATCGGGGCACTTGGGGTGAGGGACAGCAAGGAACCGCTGTAAGCAAACTCGACTTGCGACGATGCTCGTGCAGGAAGCGGAAGGGCATGTTGGCGACAAGTCAAAGCTGGTCAGAATGGCTGGCGGGAACAGCCTGCAACGGCACCGCAAACTCGCCCACAAGTCATGGCTATTATGAATTTATTTGCAGAATTCGTGGCGAATGGTGGAGCAGAGGGGGATCGAACCCCTGACCTCGTCATTGCGAACGACGCGCTCTCCCAACTGAGCTACTGCCCCTCGCCACGGGCGGGTGTTTCGCCGATGCCGGGGGGGATGTCAAGCGAGGCGGCGGGGGGATGGGCAAGTTTTTTCGCGGGGCCCTGCCCGCCCCGATCAGCGCCCCCTCCGTCACCGCGCTGCGGGCAGCTTGGCGCGCACCATCGACACCAGATCGGCCGCAGGCCGCGCCCCGGCAAAGCGGGCGATCTCGCGCCCCTTGTGGAACAGGATGAAGGCCGGGATGCCCTGAATGCCGTAGCGCGTTGCGGCGTCGGGGTTTGCCTGGGTGTCGATCTTGGCCAGCCGCACCTGCGGCGCAAGCGCGGCAGCGGCCTTCTGGAACTCGGGCGCCATCGTCCGGCAGGGGCCGCACCACGGTGCCCAGAAATCGACCAGCAGGGGCAGATCGTCACCTTTGGCGGCCTTTTGCAGCGTGGCCAGATCCAGCGCCGCCACCTTGCCCGCGGCGAGGGGCGCGCCGCAGACCCCGCATTTTGGCGCCGAGGCCAGCTTGTCCAGCGGCACCCGGTTTGCCTGCCCGCAGTCGAGACAGACCAGTTTCACAGCTTCGGCCATTCTTGCCTCCGTCACATTCGTGTTTCAGAATATATTTGTCTGCCACGCCCCGAATGCAAGGTGTCCCATGCCCGCTGACCTGACCCCGTTCCGCGATCTGGCGCCCGATGTTCAGGCGCGGCTGCGCGATGCCTATGCAGACGCCATGGCCCGTCAGGCCACAACCTGCGCGCTGGATGAAAAGATTACCCGCTTTGCCGCCTGGCTTGCCCCGCAAGGCATCAGCTTTTCCGCCGAAGACCTGCCCCGGCGGAAATAGCCGTCATTCGGCCGCTTCGGCGTAGGCCTCGATCGGCGGGCATGTGCAGATCAGGTTCCGGTCGCCATAGACGTTGTCCACCCGGCCCACGGGCGGCCAGTATTTGTCCACCCGGAAGGCGCCGGGCGGGAAGCAGCCCTGTTCGCGGCTGTAGGCGCGGTCCCAGTCGGCCACGAGGTCTTCGACCGTGTGCGGCGCGTGGCGCAGGGGGCTGGCCTCGGCGGTTATCCGGCCTTCGGCCACATCGTCGATTTCCGCCCGGATCGCCAGCAGCGCGGTGATAAAGCGGTCCAGTTCGGCCTTGGTTTCCGACTCGGTCGGTTCCACCATCAGTGTGCCGGGCACCGGCCAGCTCATGGTGGGGGCGTGAAAGCCGTTGTCGATCAACCGCTTGGCGATATCGTCCACGGTCACGCCATGATCGGCAAAGGGGCGCGTGTCCAGAATGCATTCATGCGCGACCCGACCGCGGTTGCCCATGAACAGGATCGGATAGGCCCCGCGCAGCCGCGCGGCGATATAGTTGGCATTCAGAATCGCCACCTTGGTTGCCTGTGTCAGCCCTTCGCCCCCCATCATCAGGCAATAGGCCCATGAAATCAGCAGGATCGAGGCCGAGCCGAAGGGCGCAGCCGACACCGGCCCCTCGGTGCCGCCGGTCACCGGATGCCCCGGCAGATAGGGCGCCAGATGCGCCTTGACGCCGATGGGCCCCATGCCCGGCCCGCCGCCGCCGTGCGGAATGGCAAAGGTCTTGTGCAGGTTCAGGTGGCTCACGTCCGACCCGATCTCGCCGGGTTTGGCCAGCCCCACCAGCGCGTTCATGTTGGCGCCGTCCAGGTAGACCTGCCCGCCATAGGCATGGGTCAATTCGCACACCCGGCGCACGGTTTCCTCGAACACGCCGTGGGTAGAGGGATAGGTGATCATGCAGGCGGCCAGCCGGTCGCCTGCGGCCTTGGCCTTTGCGGCAAAATCCTCGATGTCGATATCGCCGTTCGGGGCCGATTTGACCACGACGACCTGCATCCCCGCCATCTGCGCGCTGGCCGGGTTGGTGCCATGCGCCGACACCGGGATCAGGCAGATGTCGCGGTGCTCCTCGCCACGGGCGCGGTGCCAGGCAGCGATGGTCAGCAAGCCCGCATATTCGCCCTGCGCGCCGGAATTGGGCTGCATCGAAAAGGCGTCATAACCCGTGATCTCGCACAGCTTGGAGGTCAGATCCTCGATCGCCTCGGCATAGCCCTGCGCCTGATGCGCGGGGGCAAAGGGGTGCAGGCTGGAAAAGCCCGGCCAACTGATCGGCATCATCTCGGCCGCAGCATTCAGCTTCATCGTGCATGACCCCAGCGGGATCATCGCCCGATCCAGCGCAAGGTCGCGGTCCGACAGGCGGCGCATGTAGCGCATCATTTCCGATTCCGCCCGGTTCATATGAAAGACCGGATGGGTCAGATAGTCGGACTGGCGCAGCAGGCCCTCGGGAAAGCCAAGGCCGCTGACGGGCTGCACCGGGTCGTGGATGCCAAAGGCATCCAGCAGCCGCGCGACAATCGCCGGTGTGGTGGTTTCATCGACCGAAATCCCCACCCGGTCGCGACCCACCTTGCGCAGATTGATGCCGCGCTGTTCGGCGGCCGCCAGAATGCCCGCCTGCCCCACGCCCACCTCGACGGTGATCGTGTCGAAAAACGCCCCCGGCCGCACCTTGGCGCCCGCATCCTTCAGCGCATTGGCCAACGACTGCGCGGTGAAATGCACGCGCTCGGCAATCGCGCGCAGCCCGCGCGGGCCATGGAACACCGCGTAGAACGAGGCCATCACCGCCAGCAACGCCTGCGCCGTGCAGACGTTCGACGTGGCCTTTTCGCGCCGGATATGCTGTTCGCGCGTTTGCAAGCTAAGCCGGTAGGCCCGCCCGCCCCGCGCGTCGATCGACACGCCGACAATCCGGCCCGGCATCGCGCGCTTGAATTCATCCCGGCACGACATGAAGGCCGCGTGCGGCCCGCCATAACCCATCGGCACGCCAAACCGCTGCGCGGAGCCGATGGCAATATCGGCCCCCATCGCGCCCGGTTCTTTCAGCAGACACAAGGCCAGCAGGTCGCAGGCCACGATGGCCACCGCCTTGGCCGCATGAAGCGCCTCGATTTCGGCGGTAAAGTCGCGCACATGGCCATAGGTGCCGGGGTATTGGAAGATTGCGCCAAACACCATGCCCGGCTCCAGCGCGTCGGGGGCGCCGACCAGAACCTCGATGCCGAGGGGCTGCGCGCGGGTGCGGATCACGCCGATGGTCTGCGGGTGGCAGTTCTCATCGACAAAGAACACCCGCGCCTTCGACTTGGCCACCCGCTCGGCCATCGCCATCGCCTCGGCGGCAGCGGTCGCCTCGTCCAGCAGCGAGGCATTGGCCACCGGCAGCCCGGTCAGGTCACAAACCATGGTCTGGTAGTTCAGCAGCGCCTCCAGCCGACCTTGGGCGATTTCGGGCTGATAGGGGGTATAGGCGGTATACCACGCCGGGTTTTCCAGAATGTTGCGCTGGATCGCGGGCGGGGTGACGCAGCCGTAATAGCCCTGCCCGATCAGGCTGACCATCACGCGATTCTTTGCCGCCACCGCGCGCATCTTTTCCAGTGCTGCGTGTTCGGTCAGCGGCTCCCAGCTCAGCGCCGTGGTTTGACGGATGCTGCCGGGCACGGTTTCCTCGATCAGCGCATCCAGCGAAGGTGCCCCCACGGCCTGCAACATCTCAGCCATCTCGACGGGCGATGGGCCGATGTGGCGACGGTTGGCGAAATCATAGCTGTCATAGGCGGTGGGGGTAAAGGTCATGGCATCCTCAGCCGATCAGAGCCTTGTAGGCGGCTTCATCCATAAAGCTCTCCAGCGCCGACATGTCGGCAGGCTTCATCTTGAAAAACCACGCCGCCCCCAGCGGGTCTTCGTTGACCAGCGCGGGGGTGTCGGCCAGCGCCGCGTTGACCTCGACGATCTCGCCCTCCAGCGGCGCCAGAATGTCAGAGGCCGCCTTGACGCTTTCGATCACCACGATCTCGGCGCCCTTTTCGACCGGGCCGGGCTCGGGCAGTTCGACGAACACCACATCGCCCAGCGCCTCCGCGGCATGCTCGGTAATGCCCACCACGACCACATCGCCCTCGACGCGCAGCCATTCGTGATCTTCGGTATATTTCATGAGAAGTCCCTCAGCGTTTGTAGGTTGTGGGGTGAAACGGCATCGCCACGATGCGCGCAGGCAGGCGTTTGCCGCGCAGGTCGCCGTAGACGATGGCGCCTTCGGGCAGATCGGCAGGCAGATAGGCCATGGCGACAGGCGCAGTTACCGACGGGCCGAACCCGCCCGAGGTGATTTGCCCGATGGGCTGGCCACCCTCGGCAGCGGCAAATATCTCGACCCCCTCGCGCATCGGTGCGCGGCCCTCTGGGGCCAATCCCACGCGCCGCCGCACCGGACCATCGGCCAGTTCCGCCAGAATCCGCGCGGCGCCGGGAAAACCGCCCTCGCGCGCCCCGCCCGTGCGGCGGGCTTTCTGGATCGCCCAGGCAAGGCCGGCCTCGACCGGGCTTGTGGTGGTGTCAATGTCATGACCATAAAGGCACAGCCCCGCCTCCAGCCGGAGGCTGTCGCGCGCGCCCAGACCGATGGGAGCCACCTCATCCATCGCCAAGAGCGCCTCGGCGAAGGCCAGCGCCTGCCCCTCGGGCACCGAAATCTCGAATCCGTCCTCGCCGGTGTAGCCGGAACGCGAGACCCAAAGTTCGGCCCCCGCCCAGACGAAGATACCCACATCCATGAACCGCATCGCCGCCACCCCCGGCACCAGCCGCGCCAGCGCGGCCTCGGCCGCAGGCCCCTGCAAGGCCAGCAGCGCGCGGTCGGTGATTTCGTTCACCTCAAGGTCAAGATGCGCGCGCAGATGCGCCAGATCGGCCTCCTTGCACGCGGCATTCACCACGACAAACAGATGATCTCCCCGGTTGGCCACCATCAGGTCATCCAGTATCCCGCCCGCAGGGTTAGTGAACATCGCATAGCGCTGCCGCCCTTCGGCCAGCCCCAGCAGATCGACCGGCACCAGCGCCTCCAGCGCCGCCGCCGCATCCCCGGCCCGGCCCGAGGCCGCGCGCACGATCACCTGCCCCATATGGCTGACATCGAACAGCCCCGCCGCTGCGCGGGCGTGCAGATGCTCCTTCAGCACCCCCAACGGGTATTGAACCGGCATCTCATAGCCCGCAAAGGGCACCATTTTCGCACCCAAGCGGATGTGCAGATCGTAAAGACCCGTGCGCATCAGGTCGGCCATTGCCGCCCCCTTTCCCATCTCGCCGGATCGCCCGGCATCGTGCCCAAGGCAGCCACGCTGCCCAAACCGATGCCCCCTCTGTCCCTACCCCGTCGGGGCGCCTGAGATCGTTATCCCTTCGGCGGGCGCAAACGCGCCTCTCTCCAGAGTCCTTTGTCAGAACGGTCCCTTGCGCCTGAGAGTTTACCGGGGCGGTTGCTCCTTCGGCACCGATGGGGGCAGTGCCCCGCCGGATTCTCCCGATCCTGACGCCCCAAGCACTAGCCGAGCCGCCCCGGCACTGGCAAGGGGGATAAACGCAACCGACGCGTTCGGGCTGAAATCGACAGCACAATGACCAAGGCCGGGTCGCAAAACCCCGCCTCTCCCCTTCATCTTGGCTCAAATATCCTCGGGGGGTCCGGGGGGCAGACGGCCCCCCGGCCTTGGCACCCTTTCCGGGGCCTCAGCCCTTGGCGCGGATCTTTTGCAACATCGGCATCAGCTCGGCCATTTCCGGCCCATGCGCCTGCCCGGTCAGCGCCTTGCGCAGCGGCATGAACAGCCCCTTGCCCTTGCGGCCCGTCGCCTCTTTGACCTTCGCGGTCCACTCGGCCCAGGTGCTGGCCGTGAACGGCGGGTTCGGCAGCAGCGCCAGCGCGGTGGCCACGAACTCGGCATCCTCGGGGTCGATCACCGGCTCGGCCCCTTCCAGCACCAGATCGGCCCAATGGTCGATCTCGGCCAGCAGGGTGATGTTGTGGCGCGCCACCTCCCAGAACCGTTCGGCCCAGGCTTCGGGGATGCCCAGCATGCGGATATGCGCATACACCACCTCAAAGGGCAGGTTCTGGTTGCGCTCGCGGGTCAGCGGGATCAGATCTTCGGCGTCGAATTTGGTGGGCGCCGCGCCGAACTGGTCCAGATCGAACCCCTGGGCCAGCTCGTCCAGGCTGATCTTCAGCTCCACCGGCTGCGACGACCCCAGCCGCGCCATCAGGCTCAGCAGCGCCTCGGGCGCCACGCCCTGCGCGCGCAGGTCGCGCAGCGACAGCGTGCCCAGACGTTTCGACAATTCCTCGCCCTGCGCGCCGGTCAGCAGGCTGTGGTGGGCAAAGCGCGGCGGCCGCCCGCCCAGCGCCTCCATGATCTGGATCTGCGTGGCGGTATTGGTCACATGGTCGGCGCCGCGCACGATATGGGTGACCCCCATCTGAATGTCATCGACCGACGAGGCGAAGGTATAAAGCACCTGCCCGTCGGCCCGGATCAGCACCGGGTCCGACACCGAGCCCGCATCAATCGAGATCGGGCCAAGGATGCCGTCTTCCCATTCGATCCGGGTCTGGTCGAGCAGAAAACGCCAGTAACCGTCACGCCCCTCTTCGCGCAGGCGGTCCTTGTCATAATCCGACAGCTTCAGCGCCGCGCGGTCATAGACCGGGGGCTTGTGCATGTTCAGCAGTTTCTTGCGTTTGAGGTCCAGTTCGGTGGGGCTTTCGAAACATTCGTAAAACCGCCCCGAGATGCGCAGCGACTCGGCCGCCGCCTCATAGCGGTCCATCCGCTCTGACTGCCGTTCGAGCCGGTCCCAGGTCAGGCCCAGCCATTCCAGATCTTCCATGATCGCGTCGGCATATTCCTGTTTCGACCGTTCGCGGTCGGTATCATCCAGCCGCAGAATGAACATGCCGCCGGATTTGCGCGCGATCAGATAGTTGAACAGCGCGGTGCGCAGGTTGCCGACGTGAATATAGCCGGTGGGTGACGGGGCAAAGCGGGTGACGGTGGTCATGGGCACTCTCCTGTTGTCTTCGCTCTTTCACACAGCGCGGCTTTTGTCCATATCGGGGCAAGACAGGAGGGCCGCCATGCACGCTTGGAAAGGGCGCACCGCGCCGGGGATCGAGGTGATCGAGACGATGGCCGAGGCCGCGCGCGCGGCCCTGCCGCCCGCCTTCGCGGGGCTGGCGGCGCAGGTGGTGCTGCGGGTCGAGGATCTGGCCTGCGAAGAGATGCTGGACGAACTGGAAATCGACGATCCGTTCGAGTTGACCGGGCTTTACGAAGGCCCCCCCCTGACCGAGAAATCGGTGATGGATCAGCCCGCGGGACCGGATGTGATCTGGCTGTTCCGCCGCGCCATTCTGGACGAATGGGTCAGCCGCGGCGATGTGGCGCTGGAGGAACTGGTGGCGCATGTGATGGTCCACGAACTGGCGCATCACTTTGGCTGGTCGGATGACGACATCGCCGCCATCGACCGTTGGTGGGAATAGCTGCACAGCGGCTGTGCAGCCCCGCGCGCTGGCCTTTGGGCCCCCCTGCGCTAGCTTTCGCGCAAGGTCAACCAAGGGAGGCACGACCATGACCCACCCCCGGCTTACCCGCCGCACCGCGCTGATGGCCGCCGCCGCGGCGCCGTTCCTGCCCGCGCTGGCACCCCGACCGGCCGCTGCCGCCGCCGCACCGCAGGGTGCAGCCTTTGCCCCGTTCCATCGCGTGACGCTGGGCGGGTTCGAGGTGACAACGCTGCTCGCGGGCAGCCGCGTGATGGAGGCACCGCAGACGATCTTTGGGCTGAACGCCACACCCGAGGAGTTTGCCGCCACCTCGGCTGCTGCCTTTCTGCCCACCGACAAATCGCGCAACTTCTTTACCCCGGTTCTGGTCAATACGGGCCGTGAACTGGTGCTGTTCGACACCGGGCTGACCCCCGAGGGCATCACCGCCGCGCTGGCCAGTGCGGGTGTCACCCCCGATCAGGTCGATCTGGTGGTTCTGACGCATATGCACGGCGACCATATCGGCGGGCTGTCAGATGGCGCCACCCCCACCTTTCCCAACGCCCGCTATGCCACCGGCCGGGTGGAATTTGACCACTGGGCCAAGGCCGGGAACGACGGCTTCGAGGCCAAGGTGCGCCCGCTGGCCGACAAGATCGCCTTTCTTGAAGACGGCGGCGCGGCGGCACCGGGCATCACCGCGATGCTGGCGCCAGGGCATACGCCGGGGCACATGGCCTACCGGCTGGACAGCAACGGCGCGGGCCTGGTGCTGATCGCCGATGCGGCGAACCACTATGTCTGGTCGGTCGAACAGCCCGACTGGGAGGTGAAATACGACGCCGACAAGGCACAGGCCGCCGCCACGCGCAAGCGCCTTCTGGGCATGATCGCGGCCGACCGGCTGCCGTTTGTCGGCTATCACATGCCCTTCCCCGGACTGGGCTATCTGGAGCCGAAGGGGCCGGGCTTCCGCTTTGTGCCCGCGTCCTATCAACTCAGCCTGTGATCCGGGCGCGGCGGGCGGGCGCGGCGGGCGGCGGCGGAGGAACGACAACAGCGCGGCCCCGCCGCAATCGCAGGGCACTGCCCGGCCGGGCAGCGCCCTGACCCAGACCAGAACCGCGGCGAATTTCGGCATCTCACCCCGGTCGCGCCCGCCGGCTTTGCCAAACCGCAGTTTTTCGGCCCCCGCCGCGCGACGCGCGCAACGACGCCTTGGAACCGTCACGTGAACCTGTCAGTGTCGCCGGGCAACAGCCCAAGGCCCGCAATGATCCCGATCCTGACCGTCACCCTGAACCCCACCGTCGATTTCTCGACCTCTGCCGAAACCGTCGCCCCCGACCGCAAACTGCGCTGCGCCCGCCCCGAGGCGAACCCCGGCGGCGGCGGCATCAACGTCAGCCGCGCGATTGCCATTCTGGGCGGGCATTCCACCGCCTTTGTCGCCGTGGGCGGGCCGGTGGGTGACAAGCTGGTGCATCTGCTGGCCGAGGCCGGGATCGGCCTTGCCCCCTTTCCCGCCCCCGCCGAAACGCGCCAGAGCTTTTCGGTGATCGACCGCACCACCGGCGAGGAATACCGATTTGTGATGCCGGGGCCCGACTGGCCTGCCCGTGCGGTGACCGAGGCGCTGGCGCGGATCGGGCGGGCGGCGCCGCGCGGCGGGATCGTGGTGCTGTCGGGCAGCCAGCCGCCCGGCGTGCCCAGTGATTTTCCCGCCCGTCTGGCGACCCGCATCGCCCGCAGCGGCGCACGGATGATCCTTGATACCTCGGGCGCGCCGCTGCACCGGCTGCTGGCGGCGCAGGCGCGCCCGGTCTGCGTGCTGCGGATGGACGACATGGAGGCCGAGGAGCTGGCGGGCCGCCTGCTGCCCAGGCGCGAGGACAGCGCCGATTTCGCGCAATCGCTGGTGCATCAGGGCATTGCGCAAATGGTGATCGTGGCGCGCGGCGACGAAGGCTCGGTGCTGGCCACCGCCACCGAACGCTGGCATTCCGAGGCGGCCAAGGTGCCGGTGCAGTCCAAGGTGGGGGCTGGCGACAGTTTCGTGGGCGGCTTTACGCTGGCCCTGGCACGCGGGGCCAGCCCGGAACGCGCGTTGCAGATCGGCACCGCGGCGGCCAGTTCGGCGGTGATGACCGAGTCGATCGACCTGTGCCGCGCGGCCGATGTGCGCCACCTGACGCCGCTGTGCCACCTGAGCCGGGTCTGACCCGGCGCAGGCAAAGCGGACAGGCGGGCGCCGATGGCCTACTAGCCCTTGGCGGCCAGCACATCCTCGGGCGTGCCCACCGCGCGGGTCGCGGCATCCTTGGCGATGCGCTTGACCATGCCCGACAGCGCCTTGCCTGCGCCGATCTCCCAGAACTCGGTCACGCCCTGCGCGGCCATCCACGCCACCGACTCGCGCCAGCGCACCGAACCCGTGACCTGTTCCACCAGAAGCGCGCGGATCAGGTCGGGGTCAGAGACCGCTTCGGCGCGCACGTTGGCCACCAGCGGCACCACCGGCGCCGCGATCGCCACATCGGCCAGCGCCGCGGCCATGGCGTCGGCGGCGGGCTGCATCAGCGCGCAATGGAAGGGCGCGGACACCGGCAGGATCACCGCGCGCTTGGCGCCGCGGGTCTTGGCGATCTCGACCGCGCGTTCCACCGCGGCCTTGTGGCCCGACACCACCACCTGCGCAGGGTCGTTGTCATTGGCGGCCTGACAGACATCGCCCTGCGCGGCCTCGGCCGCGACCTCGGCGGCGGTGGCGAAATCAAGGCCCAGCAGCGCGGCCATGGCGCCCACGCCGACCGGCACCGCCGATTGCATCGCCAGCCCCCGCAGCCGCAACAGCCGGGCGGTATCGGCAACCGTCAGGCTGCCCGCGGCGCACAGCGCGGAATATTCGCCCAGCGAATGGCCCGCAACAAAGGCCGCCGAGGTCACCGCGATGCCCTCGGCCTCCAGCGCGCGCAGGGCGGCGATCGAGGTGGCCATCAGCGCGGGCTGGGCATTGGCGGTCAGCGTCAGCGCCTCGGCCTCGCCCTCCCAGATCAGCGCCGACAGCTTTTCGCCCAAGGCTGCATCCACCTCGTCAAACACCGCCCGTGCGGCGGGGTAGGTTTCGGCCAGCGCGCGGCCCATGCCGATGGTCTGCGCCCCCTGCCCCGGAAATACGAATGCGCGGCTCATGCTGTTCTCCTGCACCAGTTTGGCCTGCCTTAGCGCGCGGGCGCGCGACGCACAACTGCTGTGCGACCGCGGGTC
This sequence comes from Phaeovulum veldkampii DSM 11550, assembly GCF_003034995.1. GTDB lineage: Bacteria > Pseudomonadota > Alphaproteobacteria > Rhodobacterales > Rhodobacteraceae > Phaeovulum > Phaeovulum veldkampii. The sequence continues at coordinate 62,511 of NZ_PZKF01000016.1, forward strand.
TGGGCAGGGCAGCGGTCACGCCCTACCCTTTGGCAAACGTCAAAGGATGCATCATGCCCCTTGCCAGCACCCCCCGCAGCTATGGCGGCCCTGCCCGCCTGTTCCACTGGCTGACCGCGCTGTTGATTGTGACAGCCGCGGCGCTGGGCCTTTGCGCCACCGGCCTGCCCACCGGCAGCCCCGAACAGGTCGCCGCCGCAGTGACGGCATTTTCGGCGCACAAGACGATCGGGGTGGCTGCGTTTTTCGTGGCGCTGGCGCGCATTCTCTGGGCGGTCACGCAGCCGCGCCCCGCCCCGCTGCACCCCGCGCGGCGGCTCGAAACCCTTGCCGCCGAAACCGTGCACTGGGCGCTTTATGGCGCAATGCTGGTGATGCCGCTGTCGGGCTGGGTCAAACACGCAGCTCAGGCGGGGTTTGCCCCGATCTGGGGCCCCTTCGGGCAGGGACTGCCCTTTGTGCCGCAAAGCGCGGCGCTGGCACAGGCTGCCGGCGCGGTGCATGGGCTGGCGGCCTGGGTGCTGGGGGCGGCGGTCGCACTGCATGTGGCGGGCGCGCTGAAACATGCGCTGATCGACCGCGACGCGACATTGGCGCGGATGACGCACGGCCTTGCGGCGGGCAGCGGCGCGCACCGGGCGGGCCGTGCCGCCCCCGCGCTGGCGCTGTCGATCTGGGCGGGGGTAATGGGCGTGGCGGTGCTGCCCGGCGCGGCCACGCGCCCCGGCACGCCCACGGCCCCCGCCCCCGTTGCCAGCGCCGACATCTGGCAGGTGCAAGAGGGACGGCTGAGTTTCACCGTCCGGCAGATGGGGGCCGAGGTCACCGGCAGCTTCGCGGACTGGCAGGCGCAGATCGACTATACCCCCGAAACACGCGCGGGTCAGGTGACGGTTGACATTGCACTGGCAAGCCTTGGCCTTGGGGCGGTCACGGCGCAGGCGCTGGGGCCTGAATTCCTTGACGCCGCCAGCCACCCCACAGCGCGATTCAGCGCCGCCATTGGCGAAACCGATGGCCAGCTTGCCGCCACCGGCAGGCTGGAGTTGCGCGGCGCCACGATGCCGGTCACGCTGCCCTTCACGCTGGAAATGGTGGACGGCACCGCCCGGATGACCGGCACCACCACGCTTGACCGGCGCGATTTCGGGATCGGCGCGGGCTATGGCGACGAGGCGACGGTGGGCTTTGACGTGCGGGTCGATGTGGCGCTGACCGCCACGCGCAGCAGCACCACGAACAACTGAAAAGGCCACCGGGTTGCCCCGGTGGCCCGCAAGGCTGACAAGCCGCCTGTTTATTCGGCCTTCATCGCCTCGACCGAGATCTGCACCGCCACCTCGTCGCTGACGAAAGGCGCGAACTGGCCCATACCATAGTCAGACCGCAGCACCGTCGTGGTGGCCGAGAAGCCCGCCCAGGGCTTTTTCGCCATCGGATGTTCGCCCGCAGCGTTCAGCACGGCCTCCAGCACCACGGGCTTGGTGATCCCGTTCATCGTCAGATCACCGGTGATCCGCGCAGTCTTGTCGCCCGTCACCTCGATCGCGGTCGAGGTGAAGCTGACAGCCTCGTTCGCCGCCGAATTGAAAAAATCGGGCGACATGAAATGATCGAACCGTTCCTGCCAGCCGGTCAGCATGGTGGTGACCGGAAAGCTGACCGTCACCGACGAAGCGGCGGGGTTTTCGGCATCAAAGCTGATCGTGCCGTCAAAGCCCGAGAACATGCCCGTGGTCGTCGAATAGCCCAGGTGGTTGTAGGAAAACACGATCTGGCTGTGGCTGGCATCCAGCGTGTAGGTTTCGGGGGCGGCGAGGGCCGAGGTGGCCAGACCAAGGCCAAGGCCCGCGGCAAGAAGGATGGATTTCATCGGAAGTCTCCCTTTCTCCGGTGTTGCGCTGTGTCAAAGGTGGAGCTTCGCTGGCCTTGCGGCAATTGCACAACCGCCCACAGCCCCTGTTCACCGGCGCACCTCGCGCGCCGGGGGACAGCGGCGCAAACCGGCGCGGGCGCGGCCATTTCGCTTGCATCGGGCGCGCGCTCCTCTATAAGTCCGCATCCTTCCGCATTTGCGAAACCGATGCAGCCTCTCGTGGCGGGGCGCGGAAGGTCTGACCCGCCTATGAAGCGCATCCGAAACGACAGGAGCTTACATGCCGCTTTACGAGCATGTCATGATCGCGCGTCAGGACCTTTCCAACGCGCAAGCCGAAGGGCTGGTCGAGCATTTCTCCACGGTGATCGCGGATAACGGCGGCAAGATCGTCGAAAGCGAATACTGGGGCGTCAAGACGATGGCCTACAAGATCAACAAGAACCGCAAAGGCCACTACGCCTTCCTGAAATCGGATGCGCCCGCCGCCGCCGTGCAGGAGATGGAGCGTCTGGCCCGTCTGCATGACGACGTGATGCGCGTGCTGACCGTCAAGGTCGATGCGCACGAGGAAGGCCCCTCGGTGCAGATGCAAAAACGTGACGAGCGTGGCGACCGCCCCGAGCGTGGCGACCGCCCCGACCGCGGCGACCGGGGTGGCGAGCGCCGCGAGCGTTTCGACCGCGGCGACCGTCGTTGATCTGGCAGCTGGAAAGGACATAAACAATGGCGAACAAACCGTTTTTCCGCCGCCGCAAGGTCTGCCCCTTCTCGGGCGACAACGCGCCGAAGATCGACTACAAGGACGTGCGCCTGCTGCAGCGCTATATCAGCGAACGCGGCAAGATCGTGCCCGCGCGCATCACTGCCGTTTCGGCGAAAAAGCAGCGTGAACTGGCCCGTGCGATCAAGCGCGCCCGCTTCCTCGCCCTGCTGCCCTACGCCGTGAAGTAAGGAGAGACACCCATGCAAGTCATCCTTCTGGAACGTGTGGCCAAACTTGGCCAGATGGGCGAAGTGGTCAAAGTCAAAGACGGCTATGCCCGCAACTTCCTGCTGCCGCAGGGCAAGGCGCTGCGCGCCTCGGACGCCAACATCAAAAGCTTTGAGGCCAAGAAGGCCCAGCTTGAAGCCCGCAACCTCGAAACCCGCAAGGAAGCCGAGACCGCTGGCGCCAAACTGGACGGTCAGAAGTTTGTGGTGATTCGCTCGGCCTCGGATGCCGGTGCGCTTTATGGCTCGGTCACGGCGCGTGATGCGGCCGAAGCGGCCACCGCGGCGGGCTTCTCGGTTGATCGCAAGCAGGTCACAATCCTGTCGCCGATCAAGGATCTGGGTCTGCATGACGTTTCGGTGGTGCTGCACCCCGAAGTGACCGTGACGATCACGATGAACGTGGCCCGTTCGGCCGAAGAAGCCGAACTGCAAGCCTCGGGCAAGTCGATCCAGCAACTGGCGGCCGAGGCCGACGCGGCTGCCGACTTCGAGATTGCCGAACTGTTCGACGAGATCGGCGCCGCCAACGAGGACGGCGAAGACCTCTGATCCCTTCGGGGTTGCAGATCGAAACCCGCGCCGGGCAACCAGCGCGGGTTTTCTCATGGCGGATGATGACAATGGACCGACCGCCGCGGTGCGGCTAACAATCGGGGCACGGGCGTCGGGCGCCCCGGTCTGAGAGGCCCCATGCGGTATGACATCTGCATTATCGGCGGCGGAATTGTCGGGCTGGCAACCGCGCTGAAACTGTTGGAGCGCGAACCAGGCGCGCGGCTGGTCGTTTTGGAAAAGGAAGACCGGGTAGCCTTTCACCAGACTGGCCATAATTCCGGCGTGATCCATGCTGGGGTCTATTACGCGCCGGGCAGCCTCAAGGCGCGGCTGTGCCGGGCGGGCTGCGATGCGACCAAGGCCTTTGCCGAAGCCCATGGCGTGCCGTGGCGCCTGACCGGCAAGATGATCGTGGCCACCGATGACGACGAGGCCCTGCGGCTGGATGCGCTGGAATTGCGCGCCCGCCAGAATGCGCTGGCCGTCGAACGACTGGACGCGCGGGCCCTGCGGCAGCGCGAGCCGAACATCGCCGGGGTCGGTGCGCTGTTCGTGCCGGAAACCGGGATCATCAACTACCAGGCGATGTGCGCGCGAATGGCCGATCTGCTGCGCGCCCAGGGGGCCGAAATCCGGCTGTCTACCCCCGTGACCAGCCTGCGCGAAACCGACAGCGCGGTTTTCATCCAGACCCCGTCGGGGCAGGTGGTGGCAGATCGGCTGGTGGTCTGCGGCGGGTTGCAATCGGACCGGCTGGCCCGGATGGCGGGGCTTGACCCCGATTTCAGGATCGTTCCGTTCCGTGGCGAATACTACCGCCTGCCCACCGGTCTGAACGGCATCGTCAACCATCTGATCTATCCGGTGCCCGACCCGGACCTGCCGTTTCTGGGGGTTCACCTGACCCTGATGATCGACGGCAGCGTGACGGTGGGGCCGAATGCGGTGCTGGGGCTGGCGCGCGAAGGGTATGCCAAGGCGGCGCTGTCGCCGCGCGACATGGCCGACTATCTGGGCTTTGCCGGGTTCTGGAAGGTGATGGGCCGCAACCTCCGGTCTGGCGCGGCCGAGATGCGGGATTCGCTGTGGAAGCCAGGCTATCTGCGGCTGTGCCGGAAATACGCGCCGGGGCTGCGGCTGGCCGATCTGCGCCCCTGCCCTGCGGGCATCCGGGCGCAGGCGGTGCTGCGCGATGGCACGCTGGTGCATGACTTCATCTTTCGCGAAACCGGGCGGGCGCTGTTCGTCTGCAACGCGCCCTCACCTGCTGCCACCTCGGCCCTGCCGATCGGCGCGATGATCGCCGGGCAACTTGTGGGGCGGGCCTGAGCAGGCCAGTGGCGCGTACCTTGGGCCGGGGGCCGAATCGAGGGCCGTAAGTGACCTCACGGAAGCTGGAGGCGCCCGAAGACAGGCAGGCAAAGGGCGATTTGTCGCACTGAAAACAGGCGGGAGATGTATTTGACAGCGGATGCATCAGATGGACCGGTTTCGGGAGGATCTTCCGAAGTGAAGGGTGGCTCGGGCGACGATTATCCGCACCGTCGAAGGGGGCCTCGTAAAACGTTGACCAGGTGTTGACAAGAATTTGGAACGACAAAAGCCGAGCGTTATGCTCGGCTTTGAAGTCTGTGATAATACTGGTAATTTTGGTTGCGGGGGCAGGATTTCAACACTGTTTGGCGCGATATCGGGCTGCCTGAAATCTCATTCGAAGCAGGGGCGGCCCGTGGCCGCCCCTGCATTTCCTGAACATCCCTGATCAGAACCGGCGCTCGAAGCCCAGTTGGAAGCTGGTTCCTGTGCGGTTTCCAATCCGGTCTGCGATGATCCGAGCGTCATAGGTAGTCAAGCCGTCTTCCGAGTTTCCGGAGATCCCGACCTCTGCCCCGCCACCGCATGCTTGTGTCACCGTATCGGTACGGACCTCCTGGCAGACAAGCCGCGGAGCGAAGCTGAACACGCTCAGGCTATCGACAACCGGCAAGCCGTCCAGTGAGAAGCGGAACTCTGGCCGGAAGGTGATGTCCGCCAAGGATACCGAACCGGCATCAAGGCTGAGCGTATCATCGACCAGGCCATAGGCACGACCGGTGAAGCCCACGTTGCCGATCCATGTCCGCCCGTAGCTGAAGGCCAGCTCGGGAAGGAACTGATAGTGACCGCGATCAATCACGCCGCTTAGCGAAGCTCCGAAGGTCAATGTCCGGGTCGTGTAGTCACTCTCCAGAGCGAGAACATCGTTGGCCATGGCGAGATTGTTCCGCCCTGCACCGAAGCTCAGGAAGCCGTCAGTGAAGAGGTTCTCACGCACCTCGTGAACAGCATACCCACCCAGCGTCAAACCGAGGCGCCGATTATCACCCTCGAACGCACCCGCGATATTCGACTGGGAGACCTCACCGCCGATGAAGTAGCCGAGCATGGTGCGGTCAGAGACCATACGTTCCCAAGCGACCCGCCCAGTGAGGGTCGCAGTGGAGGATCCCGTCTCACCATCGTGCTGGATATCGAAGTCACCAAACACGAGCCGACGGGCTCTGCCATCGAGGCCCGATGCCTGACCAAAGAAGGTACCGCTCGTGCTCAGCGTCGGGCCATTCACAATAAAGGATCCGGACACGTCGAAAGGAACTGATTGAGGGTTTGTAAGATCAGGATCGCAGTATTCACTCTGAAGGGCATCAACATCAGCACCGCATTCTCTATTCTGGCGCTGATCTGCCATGAAACGATCTCGAGCGGCTCGCACCATGCGCTGGTTGGCTCCCAAAGTGCTGCGGAGTGACATCTCGGCCTCGTCCCAGATTACACGTAGTATCTCTTCGCGATACTCGTCGAAAGCCGTCGCCGGAGAACCCGCCAAAACGCTGTATTCATTGGATGCGGAATTTCCATTTCCACCGGAGTTTACCACAGCATCCGCAAGAACTTGGACGATAACTGTATTTCCCAAGACCGGTTCAATTTCGGCGACAAACTGCATCTCTGATCCCATGGCCCGAGCCACTGACGCGACGGTTCCGTTTTCAACCCTTATCTCAGAGGCTTCAAGGTCTGCCGAAACCGGTTCGTTGAATTCTATCGTTACAGAAAACTGCTCGGTCACAACTTCTGTCGGACCACTGATGGACACATTCGGCACCATAGTATCTGCCGCGTATACAGTTGCTTTGCTACGCAACAGTTCGTTTCCTGCATCATCGAAGGCAGTGACCGACACCGCGATCGTACTGCTCCTCAAAGAACCTGGCGCAAGTGTATAGGTTGCGACCCAAACACCTGCACTTTCCTCGGTAGCGACAGCCTCAGCCAATCCGCCAAAGCCCGACAAATCGACGAACACTTGATCAATCGTGTCTGAATTATTCGCAACCCATGTGACAGTAACTGTATCGCCAATCTTGAATGCGCTTGCCGGGCCGGTCCCACCTGTTACTGCGATGTGGCCATCAACGACCGTGGGTGCGATGTTGTCCACGACCGCGTCGTCCGCCCCATTTTGCGTTGAGGTGTTGCCAGCAAGGTCCGTGGCTGTGACGATGACGTTGCGCCCCACAAGATCGATTGTCCCGTCAACAATCGTATAACTTGCTTCCCAGACAGCAGAGTTATCCGCGCCGACAACTGCGCTCCCGCCACCAAATTGCGAAAAGTCAAAACTGACCCCAGAAATATCTTCGTTGTCATCACCAGCAGAAGTGCTGTCCCAACGTGCCGTGACCATATCGCCGATCCTGAAAATGCCGTCAGAGCCCGACGCGCCACTGACCGAAATGTTTCCAGCCGTGATAACCGGCGGCGTCGCATCGACCTCAGCATCGGAGGTGTCGGTGACTGTCGCGCTGTTACCGGCCTCATCGGTTGCGGTAACAGAGACATTCAAACCCGATCCGGTCATGCGGGCGCCACCCATGTGGTGATAACTCAGATCATAGGGCAGGTCGGCACCGTTGTTCCAGACCTCGGGCGGCATCTTCATCCGACCCAGCCCGGTGCGGATCAGCATCCGCGCCACCTCCAGCGTGGCGGTGCGCAGCGTCTGCCCGTCAATCGGCGACAGTTGCCAGTCAAGCCCCGCCTTGCGCAGCCCGAACCGGTCGCGCCCCTCGACCAGCACGATGCGGCTGGCGGGGTTCGGGGCCTGTTCGCCGACGCTGAATGTGTCGCCGATGAAGAAATAATCCTGATCGAACCGCAGCCCCTGCACAAAGGCCGCGCCCTCGGTGTCGGACGGGTCCAGCGCCGTGCGCTGCACATTCGACAGATGCACGACGCAGTTCAGCGTGCCGGCCCGGCGCATGAAGGCCGGACTGGGGCTAAGCGCCAGAACACCGCGTTCTGCGCGCAGGAATTTTTCGGCGCCCCAGTAGCGGTAATGCGAAAACAGCCGCCGGGTGACGAAATAGGCGCCATTGTAGAACAACGGATGTTCCATGAAGCAGCGGCCCACCATCCCGCCCTGATTACCGAAACGGTCCGCGTTGCGTTCGTTCAGCAACAGCAGAAAGCGGGAATTCTCGATCCCGCCCATCGCCAGCACGAACCGGTCGGCCTGAACCGCGGCGCTGGCACCGTCATAGCCCTGCACCTGCGCCGCGGTGATCCGCCCTGTTGCGCCATCCACCGACAGACCGGTGACGTTGGCGTTCAGCACCACGTCGATGGCAGCCGACTGTTCCAGCGCCGCGCGGTAAAAGCTGCCAAAACGCAAAATTTCGACGCTGGTCACCTGATGCGGCTTGCGCTGCGTGCTCCAGCGTTGAGTGATGGCGTCCAGATCGCCATCAAACAGGCGACGGGTCTGGCCGATCTCGATGGTGCGCAGCATGGCCGCAGCACCCGCCTCATAGGGTTTCAGATCGCCCGCCCTGATCGGCCAGCCCGACAGCGGCACATCGGCGCGAGGTTCGAAATCGAACGGCTCCAGCGCCAGACAGCGGCCGCCCCAATGCCCCGTGGTGCCGCCCAGATAGCGCAGCCGTGGCCCGCGCAGGTCAGGGTATTCCTGCCCCAGAATCTCGCCGTCATACAGATCCTGCGACTCGGGCGTGTAATCGTGATCCCCCGCCTCCAGCAGCAGAACGCGCTGGCCGCCCTCGGCAAGTTTTAGCGCCAGCGTGATGCCCGCCGGGCCGCCGCCGACGATGCAGACGCCATAGCGCGCAGCCAGCGGCGGCAGACCGGGCCGGGCATTCAGGATCATGCGCCCGCCTCGGGCGGGGTTGCCGCGCTATCGCCCCGGTCAAGCACCCAGCCCCCGACAAGGGTCAGATCGGGCGCCGCCAGCCGCGGCAGCGGATTGTCTTGCGCCTTCAGCGTCGCAACCCGCGTCAGCGGGGCGGCGACCGCAACGGCGGCAAGCCCCCCGGCCAGCCCGCGCCGGGTGATCCGCCGTCCCGTCTGCCCCTGTGTCCGATCCGCCTTGCCCACTCCGCCTCCTCCTTGCCGCGCGGGTCAGACCGCGATCTTGTTCTCGGCCCCGGTCGCAATCTCGGCCAGCCGGTCGCGCCGCGCCGCCATCGCCGCCGTTTCGGGCAAGCCGAAATGGTCCAGAACCAGCGCCCAGCGGTGCAGCCAGTCATGCCGGGCCAGCGCATGGGCCAGATTGACCCGCCGCCGCCGGTCCATCTCGGCCGGGTCATCCAGCATCCGCGCCACCTGTGCCGCCGCCTCGGCGGGTGTTTCCGACAGCCGCACAACCGCCTCGGGCCAGTCGAAATGGCGCTGGTAATCGGCAGTGGTCGGGGCGTAGCCAACCTGCACCGCCCCCCCGGCCATCCCCTCGACATGACGCGGCCCCCACGAGACCTCGCCCTGACGCTGATCGCTGTGGCCGATCTTGGCGTAATCGACCATGAACAGCTTGGACCGCTGCACAAGGCTGGCCAGCAGATCGCGGTGGGTCACATGATCGGCGGCAATCGGCGGACGGGCGGAAGAGTCATACAGATAAAATCCGTCACGCGCGCGCATCATTGTCAGCAATTCACTGTGCAATTCCGGGCGCTTGCGGCCCATATAATAGACATCAACGGGCCTGTCCGCCGTCATCCGGGGCGTGGCAAAGCGCATCAGATCGGCAGCCCCCGGCAGGTGGATCACCGGGCGCCCGGTGACCTGATGGATCAGCGGGCACAGGGCCTCGAAGGCGCAGGTGATCAGGTCGAACTGCGCCAGCGACCTCATCAGCGGCAGGAACTGCGTCACCGCCGGGGTCCATAATTCCTCGATCACGCAAACCGCAAGGCCGGAACGGCTGCGCCAGTCGGGCACCGCGTCCAGCCCCAGACATTCGACGGGCTTCTGCACGAAACAGCAGAACAGATCACAGGTGTTGCCCAGCGGCTTGTGCCCCACGCCCGAGGGCATCCGCGCGAACAGGTCGCTGCGCTGCGACAGATAGCGTTTGGCGCGAAACATCCAGAAGCGATTGTCTGGCCGGGTCGGACTGAGGAGAATGGCCCGCTCGACCCCGGCGACCACATCCTCGAATTCAAACCCCGAACAGCGCGACACATCCTGCGTCAGTGCGCGCTGTGAAAAAATCACGACCCGGCGTCGTTCCGTTGCTGCGCCCTTACCCTGCAAGACCGCCCCGCCTGCGCTGAGGTGAATGAACCGTTTCCGCAACGTCAGACTGCGCGGAAGCCGATTCATTATCAAGGATTTAATGCGCCTCGAACGGCGGGCTTTGCCGTTTCAGCCTTTGGCGTCCCCCGCCACGACAGCCGCACAATGGCACGCCAGCCGGTCCTTCAGCGGCCCGATCTCCGCCCGGCTCCAGCGGCCGCTCCGTCCCCGCTTGTCACACAGCAGCGCGCCGTCGGGTAGCGCGGCAAGACGTTCGGGCTTGTGCTCTGCACCATTGAACGTGACTGCGGCGATAGAGGCCCGGCGCGCGCGCACCCATGGCGCGCGATTGCGAAGCCAGCCCAGGATGCGGCCCCGCGTCAGCACCTCGCGCCGGAACATCACCCCCAGCCGGGAGGGAACCCCGGCGATCCGGTTCCAGCCAAACCACGAAATGAAACGATCATCGTTGTTCATCACCTGGGCAGGGCCGGAACCGGTCTCGTAAAGGCGCTGGAAGGTGTCGGCCAGGTTCGGCTCTGCCGCCGAATGAAACGCCAGAATCGACGAATTGCCAACCGCCATCCGGCGCCCGCGCGTCAGGCGAAACCGCGCGCGCCGCAGCCGACCAAAGCCGATCAGATTGCCCGGCGGAAGCATGAAGATGTCGTTGCGGTCCTGCACCAGCGCCGCGATCCGGCCCAGATCTCCCGTCACCGCGGTGTCGAGGTCAAGATAGACGCAGGGCATGTCGGGCGGCAGCACGCTCCGCGAAAACAACGACAACTTGATCACATAACCGCCGCGGCGAAACTCGGGCCGGTCAAAGAACTCCGGGATCGGCACCGCACGCACCCGGATATCAAGACCGGGACGCGGGCGATCCGTCAAAAGCACCACCTCGGCACAGCCCGTGGAAAGCGTTAGCGCCGCCCCGGCCAGTGCATTCACATGCGCGACCGAATAGGCATCGCCCCACAGCACCAGAACCAGACACCACCGCTTGCCCATCGGCCGCCCCCGCTTTGTCTGCCCACACCGATGCGGTCGGGTTTACCCCCAAACCTCGCAGAACTCCCGCCACTCGCCCCGGCTCATGCCCGAGGTCTCGAAAGTCACCGCCTCGCCCGCCAGTCGGCGTTTCAGCGCCTCTGCGGCCTTGCCCGACAGGTTGACCCCGCCCAAACGGTAATCCTCGAAGGCGGCATAGGCCTGCGGCACCCAGTCTTTGACGATCGCGCACATGGTCTGGGCGTAAACGCGGATTTCGTATTGCGCGTGGTGGTCGGCGCGCAGGCGCAAGAAGTGGAACAGGTTGTGCAGGTCGCATTTCCAATACCACTGGGTATAGATGTTTGCGGGCAGGTTCATGCGGGCCAGTTCGCGCGCAAGGCCCTTCTGGCCCTCGGTGCTCAACATGTCTTCGTAATGGTCGTAGGCGCGCATCGCATCCTCGCGCAGGATGTCCAGCACGCGCTGCGCCTCGGCGCCCTCCAGCAATTCGCCCCGGCCCTGATTGTTCACCGTCGATTGCGCGGCAAGCTGATCGGGCGCGGGGATGTAGAACTCCCGGTCAAGGATCGAATAGCGCGCCGAATATTCGTTGACGTTGGCGGTGCGGTGCCGGATCCACTGCCGCGCCACAAAGACCGGCAGCTTGACGTGAAACTTGACCTCGCACATCTCGAACGGGGTCGAATGCCAGTGCCGCATCAGATAGCGGATCAGCCCCGCATCATCCGAAACCGCCTTGGTGCCGCGACCATAGCTGACGCGGGCGGCCTGACAGATCGCGGCATCGTCGCCCATGTAATCCACCACCCGGATCAGCCCGTGATCCAGCACCGGATGAGCCACATACAGATGCGCCTCCATCCCGTCAGAGATGGCGCGCAGCGTGGGGCGCGTGGTGGCGCGGGCCTCGGCAATCTCGGCTTCCTGGTCTGGCGTCAGCGGCATCATCATCCTCCGGGGTCTCGAATCGGGCGCACTGTAGCGGGGAAGTCGCAGCGCCGGAACCTTGCACGCCGCCGCGGCGCCGGCGGGGGCTGCAAGATTGACATTTTGCGACATGTTCGGCAGCGTTTCGGCCGAGGCTGGTTATCAGAAAGAACAATAACATGTCGAAATATCTTTTGTCTGTCGCCGTTGTTATCGGGCTGGCCTCGTGCGGGGGCAGCCCGTTCGATGCCCAGGTGGATGAAGGAGGCGGCGACGGCGACGGCACCACCCTGCCGGGTACCGAAAACCCCACGGCGCAGTCGGCGATCACCCGCTATGAGCCGGAAGACGGCAGCGGGTCGGGTTATGTCAGGTCTGTCAGCTA
>NZ_PZKF01000017.1 GCF_003034995.1 Phaeovulum veldkampii DSM 11550
GGGCGGCGATGCGTTCCGACGGCCGGGGGCGCGAGGGGCGGGGGGCAGGGTGGCGGCGCGGGGGCGGGGGGGCAAAGCGGTCTTGCAGGGCAACGCGGCGCGCGGGGTCCAGCGGGGCCTTGCGCAGCGCGGCCAGCAGGGCACGCTCGCCCTCGCGGTCGGCGGCCAGCGCCACGGCCTCGGCCCAGCCTTCCCAGATCGCGGGTTCGCCGGGGTTCAGGCGGGCGGCGGCGGCGAAATGGGCGGCGGCGCGGCTGGGGCGCCAGCCCGCAAGGTTCAGCTGCCCCGCCTTGAACTGCACCTCGGGCAGGTCGGGGCGCGCGGCCAGAATCGCCTCCAGCCCTGCCAGCGCCTCTGCGGGGCGGCCTGCGGCGGCCTCGGCCATGGCGGCGGCGTAGCGGCGTTTCAGTTGGGCGGCATCCATCGGCATATCCTGTGCGGCATCGGCGCCAGACCTTAGCGCCCGCCCCGGCGGATGTCGAGTTGACCCCGGACATGGAAAGAGCGGGCCAGTGGCCCGCTCTTCCATCGTCTTGCTGATCGGGTGATCAGAACGACATCGCCACACCGAGCGACCAGGTTTCGAAGCTGCGGTCCACACCGTCGGCGTCCGAGTCAGCGTAGCCAGCGTGCACTTTGGCACCGCCGCCCAGATCGTAGGACGCCGCAATGCCCCAGCCTTCGATTTCGGGGCCGTTGTCGATGTCATAGATGCCGTAGTTGGCGCCGATGGCATACGGGCCGGTTTCGTAGCCAGCCGAAATCTGGGTTTGGGTAAAGTCGAGCAGGGTCACGCCGCCAACTTCGCTCTGCCAGTCAGAGTAAGCGATGCCCGCTTTGAAGCCGTTGTTGAAATCAGCGGTGGCGCTGACGGCGACGACGTCAACATCGGCGATGCCATCAAGGGTGTAGGAAGTGTCCGAGGTGACACCGGCGAAGTCAGCGATATTGCCCGGCAGCCACGAGGATACGATAGCGGTGGCACCATCCTTGCTGTTGCCCAGTTCAAACGACTGGTAGGCCAAGCCCAGACCCAGACCGATGCCGCCCATGTCGGTGTTGTATTTCACACCGACGGCATAGCCGGCGTCACGCTCGCCGGTGTCGTCCATTTCGGCCGACACGGCAAAGGCGAAATCGCCCATGGCATAGTCGTAGCGCAGGATCTGGTTGTCATAGGCGCCGTCACCAAAGGCACCCAGGTAACCGGCGTGCATGGTTTCGTCATCGCCGATGGTGCCGGGGTTGCCGGTGGTTTCGGTGATCGCCCAGTCCATCGCGCCGTCGATTTCGCCCAGCGTCAGGGTGCCGTAGGCGCCCGAGATGAAGGCGGCTTCGTTGTCGAGAACAATGTTGCCGTTCTCGTTGCCCTCGTCTTCTTTCGAGAAGTCGAAGCTGACGCCGAACGACAGGCCGGTGTCGGTTTCGCCGGTGGCCTCGACCGACAGGGTCAGGTCGTTGTGGAACTGGGTTTCGCCATCGGTGGCGAAGTTGATGTTGTCGTTGCCGCCGCCGACGATGCCCATTTCGGCCGAGCCGGACAGTTTGATTTCAGCAGCCGCGATGCCCGCGGTCATGACCAGAGCGGTCGAAGCAAGAAGAATCTTTTTCATCGTTTTCCCTCGTTGTCTTAGGGTTGGCCCCAACTCGGGGAACTCCGATTTGGGTATGGGTCTATTTCACCCCACAGGCCGGGCATTGCAACCGCGTCGCGGCCCGCAGGCGGCAAAGACGGCAGGCATGGTGCAGCTTTGCCACAGTCGCGCGCCGGGTGCGCCGGCCGCAGCGCCCGCGCAACCTGCGCAAGACCGGGGGAAACACCTTGCCCTGCCGGGCGCGCCTGCGCTAGACATTCGCAAACCAAATACGGGGGCCAACCGCATGACTGTCAAACGCCTGTCGCGCGCCGCGCTGCTATTGGCCCTTGCGGCCACGACGTCGGCCTGTGGTGGCGGCTGGTTCGGCGGGGGCGACCCGGCCAGCGACGCCGCCAAGCGCGAGGCCGCCCGCGACCAGCGCGCCGCCCAGGCCAAGTTTGAACCGCAGGGCAAACGCGGATCGTCGTTCTTTGACCTGTTCAACAATTCGTCCGACCCCAACATCACGGTCGAGGTGAACAAATACCTCTGGCAGGCCTCGCTTGAGGTGCTGAATTTCCTGCCGGTGCAATCGGTTGACCCGTTCTCGGGCGTCATCATCACGGGCTATGGCACGCCGCCGGGCGGGGGCCGGGCCTATCGCGCCATCGTGCATGTGACCGACCCGGCGCTGGATGCGCGCAGCCTGAAGGTCGCGCTGGAAAGCCGCGGCGGGGCGGTATCGCCCGACACCGTGCGCGCCGTCGAAGACGCGATCCTGACCCGCGCGCGGCAATTGCGCATCCGCGATTCGAAGCTGTAGGGCCTAGCCCCGCGCCGCGGCCCGGCCTGCATGAAGGCCGGTGGCAAGGCAGGCGGTCAGCAGGTAGCCGCCCGTCGGCGCCTCCCAATCCAGCATTTCGCCGGCGGCAAACACGCCGGGCAGCGCGCGCAACGCCAGATCATCGGTCAGGGCGGCGCGGGCAATGCCGCCCGCCGATGAAATCGCCTCGGCAATCGGGCGCGGGCCAAGGTGGCGCACCGGCAGCGCCTTGATCAGCCGCGCCAGACGGTCGGGCGCGGTGGGCAGCGGGCGGCCCCATTCCTGCACCAGCGCCAGGCGGACCGGGTCAAGATGCAGGGATTTGCGCAGCCAGTTGGCCAGCGTCTCCTTGCCGCGGGGGCGGGTCAGGCGGCCCGACACCTCGGTCAGGCTGCGGTCGGGGCACAGGTCCAGCGTCAGCGCGGCCCCGTCGCGCACCGCGGCCGCGACGGCATAGACCCCGCCCCCCTCGACCCCGCGCGCGGTCAAGGCAAACTCTCCCCGGCTGACCTGATCGCCCGCGTGCAGCGCGCAGCCCTTGACCGGCTGGCCCAGATACGGCGCCATATGCGCCGACCAGGCGACGGTCAGCCCCATGTTGGCCGGGCGGAACGGGGCGATTTCAACCCCGCGCGCGGCCAGCCACGGCACCCATGCGGCATCAGACCCAAGCCGCGGCCAGCTTGCGCCCCCCAGCGCCAGAACGGTGACGGCCGGGGTCAGGCTGCGCGGCCCCTGAGGCGTGTCAAAGGCAAAGGCCGCGCCCTGAAACCCGGCCCAGCGCCAGCGGGTGTTGAGCGTGACGCCAAGCCCCGCCAGCCGCACCAGCCAGGCGCGCAACAGCGGCGATGCCTTCATCTCGACCGGAAACACCCGCCCGGTGGTGCCTGTGAACAGATCGACCCCCAGCCCCGCCGCCCAGTCGCGCACCTGATCGGGGCCGAAACCCGCCAGAATCGGTGCCAGCCAGTCGCAACGATAGGCCGCGGCAAAGGCGGGCAGCGGCTCATCCTTGGTCAGGTTCAGCCCCGACCGGCCCGCCATCAGAAACTTGCGCGCGGGGCTGGGCTTGGCCTCGGCGACCGTCACGCGCCGACCGGCGCGGGCCAGCGCCTCGGCGGCCATCAGGCCGGCGGGGCCTGCGCCAATCACCAAGGCGTCGATTTCGGGCTGCGCGGTCATGGCCCTCTCCGGTCTTTGTGGTGGCGATTCTGTGCCACGTCGGGGCCGGGCTGGCAAGCGGGGCTATTTGCGCGTCATCATCGCCAGCCGGATCAGCGCACGTTCCATCACCGCCATCGCGGGCGCCCGCGAGGAGGACCGCAGCGCCAGATCGGTTTCCACCAACTGGCGCAACGCATCCTCCAGGCGGTGCATTCCCCAGCCCTGCGCCTGCCGCAGCATCCGGTCGCGCCGCGGGCCAAAGATCGGCGGGCGCATCCGGGCGATGCCCTCGGCGGGGCCACCGGGCGCAGAGGCGGCGGCATGCAGCGCGCGGAAATGGCGCAGCGCGGAAATGGCCAGCGTGACCGGGTTGACCCCCTGCCCCTCCAGCCGCCGCATCATCGGGCCCAGTTCGGCCGCGCGGCCCTCGGCCACGATATTCAGCACATCGTCTACCTCGGCCTCGATCGTGGCGGGGGCGCAGGCCAGCACATCGACAGGCGTCAGCGGCGTGGGATCTCCCCATTTGTAGAGCGCGATCTTTTCGACCGTCTGGCGAAAATCGCCGGGGTCAAGGTCACGGCCCAGCGCCAACAGGTCGGCCATCGCAGCGCGGTCGATGGTGGCCAGCCCCGCGCGTTTCAGCTCTGCCTCGATCTCGTCGGGGGTGGGCGGGTCGTCATAAATCCCGGCGGCATAGGCGTTGGGGTGATCCTCGAACGCCTTGCGCAGCGCCGATTTGGCAGTCAGGCTTCCGGCGGTGACCACCACCACCGCATCGCCTGCCCGCCAATCGGCCAGAGCAGCCTTGACGGCGGGCGCGGCGGTGTCGGTGGCATCTTCCACAAAGGCCACGCGCAGGCCGGGGAAAAACCCCTGCGCCTTCATCGCATCCATCAGCGCCGCCGGCTCCTTGCGCAGATCAGTGGCCGCAAGCCGGGTCAGCCGCATTTCCGCCTCGCCCTCGGGGCCGATCAGCGCCGCGATCACCTCTTGCCGCTTCAACGCCACCCGCATCGCATCGGCGCCAAAGATCAACAGGCCCGCGCGGTCAGGATCGGGGCGCGCAAAATACCGGCTGGCAGCAGCGCCAGTCAGCTTCATCGCGGCAGCGAGCCTGCGCCCGCCAAAAGCCGCGTCACGATCTGATCGGCCAGAACCCGCATAAGGCGCGCATGCGCGTCTTCCTCGGCGGCGCGGGTGGCCACGCTTGATCCGCTGGCCGACCACGAGGTGAAGCTGGTCACCTCGCCGGTCAGCAACACCGCATCAGTGCCCGCGTCCTGCAACCGATAGCTGACATCTCCGGTCAGCGCATAGCGGGTGGTGGTATTGTCGGGCGTGATGGCCTGCCCGGTGGCATTCGTGGTGATGTCGTAGGCCAGCCGATAGGCCGCGGCCTGCGGTGGGCCCAGCCGTTCCGACAGCCGCCGCGTCAGGGCAAAGTCATCGCGCGTGGCGGGCGCGTCGGGGGCAACCCGGCCCAACAGGACCGAGGCACCGCCCCCCGGCCCGTAGGCCGGGGTAAAACCGCAACCCGCAAGGGCGGCAGCGGCAATCAGGAAGGTGCGACGGTCAGACAACCACATTGACGATGCGCCCCGGCACGACGATCAGCTTTTTCGGCGCCTGCCCGGCAAGCACCTTGGCCACAGTCTCGTCTGCCAGAACGATCTTTTCAACCTCGCTCGCAGGCATGTCTTTCGGCACCGTCACCTCGGACCGGCGCTTGCCGTTGATCTGGATCGGCAGCGTCACGCTGTCTTCGACCAGCAGGGCGGGGTCAGCCTTGGGCCAGGCGGCCTGCACCACAAAACCCGCCCCCCCCATCAGCGCCCAGACATCCTCGGCCAGATGCGGCACCATCGGGCCCATCAGTTGTGCAAGGGTCCGCATCGCCTCGCGCCGGGCCGCATTCGAGGCGGCCGATTTCGACAGCGTATTGGTCAGCTCGTAAATCTTCGCAACGGCCTTGTTGAAGGCAAAGCTGTCGATCGACCGGGTGATCTCGTCCACCGCCTTGTGCGTGGCCTTGATCAGCGCCAGATCATCGGCGCCGCCAGCCTCGCCCCCGGCGCCCTCGGCGATCTCGGTGGCTATCCGCCAGACGCGGGCCAGAAACTTGTTCGCGGCCTCGGCGCCCGACGCCGTCCATTCCACGTCACGTTCCGGTGGGCTGTCCGACATCACGAACCAGCGCGCGGTATCGGCGCCGAAATCGCGGATGATGTTCATCGGATCGACGACGTTCTTTTTCGATTTCGACATCTTGGCCGAAGGTATGATCTCGACCGCTTCGCCTGTAGCCCTGAGCGTGCCGTTCTCCACGTCTTCGGGCAGGTGATAGACGGGCCGCCCCTGCGCATCGCGCGTCATGTAAATCTCGTGCGTCACCATCCCTTGCGTGAACAGCGCATTGAACGGCTCGGCGGCCTTGGCGGGCAGGTGGCCGGTCTTCACCATCGCGCGGGCGAAGAAACGGGAATAGAGCAGGTGCAAAATCGCATGTTCGATGCCGCCGATATACTGATCGACGTTCATCCAGTAATCCGCATCCTCGGCCACAGTCGGCGTGGTGGCGCGCGGCGCTGTAAAGCGGGCGTAATACCAGCTTGAATCGACAAAAGTATCCATCGTGTCGGTTTCACGCCGGGCCGCGCCGCCGCATTGCGGGCAGGCGCAATTGCGCCATGTCGGGTGCCGGTCCAGCGGGTTGCCCGCTTGCTCAAAGGTCACATCCTCGGGCAGGCGAACGGGCAGATTTTCCTTGCGCTCGGGCACCACGCCGCAATCGGGGCAATGCACCACCGGAATCGGGCAGCCCCAATACCGCTGACGGCTCAGCCCCCAGTCGCGCAGGCGATAGTTGGTGACGCCGCGCCCGATGCCGTTGGCCTCGCACAAGGTGATGGCAGCAGCCACCGCCGCCTCACCCGTCTGCACCGCCTCGCCCGCAAACCCGCGGACATAGCGCACGCGTTCCGATTTCATCGGCACAAAGGCTTCGCTCAGCGGCTGCGGGTCGGTCTCTGCCTCAAAGACGGCGTTGATCGGCAAGCCATATTTCGTCGCGAATTCAAAGTCGCGCGCGTCATGCGCCGGGCAACCGAAAATCGCGCCGGTGCCGTAATCCATCAGAATGAAATTGGCGATGTAAACCGGCAGATCCCAGCCTTCGTCCAGCGGGTGCCGCACCCGGATGCCAGTGTCCATGCCGCGTTTTTCGGCTTTTTCCAGCGCCTCTTCGGTGGTGCCGATGCGGCGGCATTCGGCCACAAACTCGGCCACCTTCGGGTCATGCCGTTCCAGATGACGGGCAAGCGGATGATCGGGGCTGATCGCGGCAAAGCTGGCGCCCAGCAATGTGTCGGGGCGCGTGGTATACACCTCCAGCCGGTCAAAGCCCTCCGGGGCGCCAATGGTGCCAAATGCGAATTGCAGCCCGCGGCTCTGGCCGATCCAGTTGGCCTGCATCGTGCGCACCTTCTCGGGCCAGTCCTGCAACCCGTCCAGCGCCGCCAGCAACTCGCCCGCGTAATCCGAGATGCGGAAGAACCACTGCACCAGTTCGCGCCGTTCCACCACCGCGCCCGACCGCCAGCCCTTGCCGTCGATCACCTGCTCGTTGGCCAGAACGGTCATGTCTACCGGGTCCCAGTTGACCATGGCCGATTTGCGATAGACCAGCCCGGCTTCCAGCATATCCAGGAACATTGCCTGCTGCTGACCGTAATATTCCGGGTCGCAGGTGGCAAACTCGCGGCTCCAGTCGATCGACAGGCCCAAGGGCTTCATCTGGCCGCGCATGTCGGCGATGTTGCCATAGGTCCAGTCTTTCGGATGACCGCCACGCTCCATCGCAGCGTTTTCGGCGGGCATCCCGAAGGCGTCCCAGCCCATAGGGTGCAGCACCGAATAGCCGCAGCTCATCTTGTAGCGCGCGACCACGTCGCCCATCGTGTAGTTGCGCACATGGCCCATGTGGATGCGCCCCGAAGGATAGGGAAACATCTCCAGCACATAATATTTCGGCTTTGCCGGGTCGCGCCGCGCGGTGAACACGCCCGCCGCGTCCCAGGCCTGTTGCCATTTCGCTTCGCTCTGGCTGGGTTCGTAACGCGACATGTCGGGCCCTCATGCGGAATTCTGCGCCTGTTGACTACACCGCCCAGCCCGCCAAGGTCCAGAGATCAGCCCGCGCGCCCCTTCATCTTGGCAAAAATATCCCCGCCGGAGGCTTCCGCAGCCAGCCGCCGCGCGGGCCTCAGGCGGTGCGCGCCATCAGCGGGCGTTCGCGCACCGGCAGATGGACAATGGCCGAAAACGCGCCAACCCCCACGCCGACCCACCACACCAGCGTGTAGTCGCCGTAAATGTCATACAGCTTGCCACCCAGCCAAACCCCCAGAAACGACCCGATCTGATGGCTGAGAAACACAAATCCATACAGCGTGCCCATGTAGCGCAGCCCATAGATATGCGCCACCAGCCCCGAGGTCAGCGGCACCGTAGCCAACCACAAGGCCCCCATGGCAAGCGAGAACAGCATCACCGACAGCGGCGTGATCGGCAGCAGGATGAACACCGCCGCAACCACCGTGCGCGCGGCATAGATCCAGGCCAGCAGATATTTTTTCGACCAGCGGTTACCCAGCCAGCCCGCGGTGATGGTGCCCGCGATATTGGCCAGCCCAATCAGTGAAATGGCGATGGCCCCCAACGCCGAGGTGCTGGAAATGCCCAGAGCGGCCAAAGGCCCGGTCGGGTCGATGGCGCCGCACATTTCGGTCACCATCGCGGGGAAGTGCGCGGTGATGAAGGCCAGTTGATAACCGCAGGAAAAGAAGCCCAGAAAGATCAGCGTGTAGGACGGGTCTTTGAACGCGCGGATCAGCACGGTTCCCATGCTTTCTTCCAGCTCGGCCCGGCTGGCGCGGGCGGGCGCGCGCAGCATCGGCAGCGCGAACAGGCTGGCCAGAACAACCCCCGCAAAGATCAGGAACACCGTCTGCCAGGGAAAGACGGCCAGCAGCGCCTCGGCCACCGGTGCGCCAAAGACCTGCCCGGCCGATCCCGCGGCGGTGGCGATCCCCAGGGCGAGCGAGCGGTTCTTGTCGGATGCCGCGCGCCCCACCACCGCCAGAATCACCCCGAACCCGGTGCCCGCGATGCCGAACCCCACGAGGACTTCCAAAAGCTGATGCTGCAAGGGCGAGGTCGCATAGGCCGACAGGATCAGCCCGGCGGCATACATCAGCGCGCCCGCCACGATGGCGCGGCGGTCGCCAAACCGTTCGGCGAGCGCGCCAAAGATCGGCTGACCGATACCCCAGGCCAGGTTCTGAATCGCGATGGCCAGCGAAAACTCGGCCCGCGGCCAGCCGAATTCGGTGGCGATGGGGATCTGGAACACGCCAAAGCTGGCCCGCACGGCAAAGCCCAGCATCAGGATGATGGCGCCCCCGATCAGCACGGGGGTAAACAGCGTGGTGCGGGTCATCGGGCCTCCGGATCTTCGGCGGTCAGAGTTGCGGCGAAACGCCGCGGCGTCAATGACTCAGGCGAAACCCGGCGCCAGCCGCAACTCTCCGGTCACGATGCCGCGCCAGTTTTTCTGCGGCCCGGTCAGGTAACGGGCCACCACCGGGTGCCCGGCCTCCAGCGCGCCCAACTTCACCAGCAGAGCCGTGATCGCCGCCTCGGACGCGCGGGTGGCGCCATCGACGATCTTCAACGCGATGCCGCGGCGGGTTTCGGGCAGGATCGCGACAAACACCGCTTCGGCCCCGGTCTTGACCGCAACGCGCCCGCCCATGGCGCGCATCAGGTCGGTGCAGGCCCGGCCCTCGCCCGCGACCAGTTCGGGAAAGGCCGCCATCGCCCGCGTCAGTCGCGCGGCAGCACGGGCGCGGGCATCGCCCCCCGCGTCGGCGCCGGCAAAAAACGCCATCGCCCGCGCCAGCCCCGCCACCGTGGTGGCAAAGTTCGGGGCCGAACAGCCGTCGATCCCGAAACCGGGGCTGGCCTCGTCGGTCACCTCCTCAAAGGCGGCCTTGACCGCGCGCTGCACCGGGTGGGCAAGGTCCACATATTCCGGCCCGGCCTTCAGATGCCGGGTCAGCGTCAGAAAGCCTGCATGCTTGCCCGAACAGTTGTTGTGAATCTGGCAGGGCGCGGTATCGGAACAGATCAGCCCTTTGCGCGCCTCGGGGTCGTTGGGCATATGCGCGCCGCAGCGCAGATCAGGCTCGGCCAGCCCCAGATCGTCCAGCCAGGCCGCCACCGCCTGCGTATGGATCGCAGCCCCCTGATGGCTGGCGCAGGCCAGCGCCAGTTGCGCCTGCGTCAGCCCGGCGGCATCAGCGGCGCCGCTTTCCACCAGCGGCAGCGCCTGGATCATCTTGCACGACGAACGCGGAAAGATCACCGCCGCCGGGTCGCCCCAGGCGGCCTCGATCCCGCCGGGGCCGCAGATCACCGCATGACCCAGATGCGCGCTTTCCAGAAGGCCGCCCCGCCACAGTTCCACCATCGGCACCGCTGTCATGCCCGCCTCCCATGTGCGATTTCCCGCCGACAGGGGTTTTACCGATCGGCAATTTTACGTTATCTGTGGGATATCGAGTTGAATTGCCATACGCCAATGGAAAAGGTGCGCCACAAGCACCGCCACGGCGGGGCAGAGGCAAAGGGCAGCTTGGAGGCTGTGGAACAATGAAAAATGTGACGCTGCGCGGCATCGCCGCCGCCATGATCTCCCTTGGCATTGTAGCGGGTAGCCCGATGGCCGCGCAGGAAAGCAGCAACCGGGTCGCCGCCAAAACCGATTGGAGCGTGTTCGTCGAAGAACAGCCCAAGAAGGAATGCTGGGGCGTGTCACAGCCGAAAGAGACGGTGAACACCCGCGACGGCAAGCCGGTGGCGGTGAAGCGGGGCCAGATCCTGCTGTTCATCACCTATCGCCCCGGTCAGGCGGGCGAGGTGTCGTTTGCCGGCGGTTACCCGTTTGCAGAAGGCTCTACCGTTGATCTGGATGTGAACGGCGCCAAGTTCAGCCTGTTCACCAACGGCGAAAACGCCTGGGCAGGCTCGCCCGAGGAAGATGCCAAGATCATCGCCGCGCTGAAGGCCGGCTCGGCGGCCATCGTCTCGGCCCGATCGGGGCGCGGGACGCAGACCAAGGACACCTTCTCGCTGCTGGGCTTTACCGCCGCGATGGAAGAAGCCGCGGCGCGCTGCAAGTGATTACCGCTGCGCGGTCCAAAGGCCCCGGCCCCCGCCGGGGCCTTTGGCGTTGGCCTGTTTCGTTTTCGGCCGCGATGCCCTATATCGACGCTTTGCCCCGTTCGAGATGATGATGACCCAAGCGACCGCCCCGATCACGCAAGACGTGCTGACCCTGCCCCGCAAGCTGCCCGAGGGCGGGCGCCAGAATATCATCGGCCTGACGCGTGACCAGTTGCGCGCGGCCCTGATCGCGGCGGGCACGCCAGAGCGGCAGGTCAAGATGCGGGTGGGGCAGATCTGGCAATGGGTCTATCACTTTGGCCTGCGCGATTTCGCGGCGATGACCAATCTGGCCAAGGACTATCGTGCCTTTCTGGCCGAGCATTTCACCATCGAACTGCCCGAGATCGTGACGCGGCAGGTTTCGGCCGATGGCACGCGCAAATACCTCCTGCGGATCGCGGGCGGGCATGAGGTGGAAACCGTCTACATCCCCGAGGAAAACCGCGGCACGCTGTGCATTTCCAGCCAGGTGGGCTGCACACTGACCTGTTCGTTCTGCCACACTGGCACGCAAAAGCTGGTGCGCAACCTGACCGCGGGCGAAATCGTGGGGCAGGTGATGGTGGCGCGCGACGATCTGGGCGAATGGCCGGTGCCGGGTGCCCCCAAGGACGAAACGCGACTGGTTTCGAATGTCGTGCTGATGGGCATGGGCGAGCCGCTGTATAATTTCGAAAATGTCCGCGATGCGATGCAGGTGGTGATGGATGGCGAGGGGCTGAGCCTGTCGCGCCGCCGCATCACCCTGTCTACCAGCGGCATCGTGCCGGAAATCGCGCGCACGGCCGAAGAGATCGGCTGCCTGCTGGCGGTGTCGTTCCATGCCACCACCGACGCGGTGCGCGACCGTCTGGTGCCGGTGAACAAGAAATGGAACATCGCCACGTTGCTGGAAACGCTGCGAGACTATCCGCGGCTGTCGAATTCCGAACGGATCACGTTTGAGTATGTGATGCTGAAGGGTGTGAACGACAGTGACGAAGACGCCAAGCGTCTGGTCAAGCTGATCCGCGGGATTCCGGCCAAGATCAACCTCATTCCCTTCAACGAATGGCCCGGCGCGCCCTATCAACGGTCGGACTGGGAGCGGATCGAGGCGTTTGCCGACATCATCTACAAGGCGGGCTATGCCAGCCCGATCCGCACCCCGCGCGGCGAGGATATCATGGCCGCCTGCGGGCAGTTGAAATCGGCCACCGAACGCGCCCGCAAAAGCCGGGCCGAGATTGCCGCCGACAGCGGCCTGCCCGGCTGACCGCCTACCGCCGGAGCGGACCGCCTAGCACCCCGGCTTCCAGCCTTCGATGATCGCCATCGCCTCCTCGGCGGTTTCGACAAAGCTGATCAGGTCCAGATCCTTGGGGTCGATGGTGCCGGCCTCGGCCAGCGCCTGCCAGTTGATGAGGTTATCCCAGAAGGCGCGACCGAACAGGATGAAGGGCACCCGCTTCATCCGCCCGGTCTGGATCAGGGTCAGGCTTTCAAACATCTCGTCCAGCGTGCCAAAACCGCCGGGAAAGATGCAGATCGCCCGTGCGCGCATCAAGAAGTGCATCTTGCGGATAGCGAAATAGTGGAAGTTGAAGCACAGGTCCGGCGTCACCCAGGGGTTCGGCGCCTGTTCATGCGGCAGCACGATATTCAGCCCGACCGAGTGCCCCCCCACCTCATGCGCGCCGCGGTTGCCCGCCTCCATGATGCCGGGGCCACCGCCGGTGACCACCACCATCTCGCGGCCATAGGTTTCAAGGCTTTTTACGGTGATCATCCGAGCCAGCTTGCGCGCCTCTTCATACCACGGCGCCAGGGCCTCGGCCCCGCCCGCAGCCCCCGGCGCCGGAATCCGGGCCGAGCCCATCAGCACGACGGTCGAATTCACCCCGCGTTCGTCCAGCACCATCTGCGGCTTCAACAACTCCAGTTGCAGCCGCACCGCGCGCAGTTCGGGCCGCATCAGGAAATCTGTATCGGTGAACGCCAGCCGGTAAGCGGGCGCGCGGGTCTGCGCGGTGTCGGGAATGCTGCGCGCGGCGGCAGCATCCTGAACACTGTCGCGGAACGGGTGGCTGCGAGCCTCGTCTTTCATGGGGTTCCTCGGGCGGATTGCGTGACCTTTGGCTTCCCACTATAGGCTGAAGCCGTCAACCAAAGATCAATCCGCGTTAACCCCACGAGGTCCACATGACGAACGCCGCCCTGGAATCAGCCATCGAAGCCGCGTGGGATACGCGCGACACGATCACCCCCGCGACCAAGGGCGAGGCGCGCGATGCGATCGAGGCAACGCTGGCCGCACTGGACAGTGGCACGCTGCGGGTGGCCGAACGGCAGGCCGATGGCCGCTGGCATGTGAACCAATGGGCGAAAAAGGCGGTTTTGCTGGGCTTTCGCCTGAAAGACATGGAGATGCACGCGGGCGGCCCGCAGGGCGGCGGCTGGTGGGACAAGGTTGACAGCAAGTTTGCCGGTTGGGGCGAGGCCGATTGGCGCGCCGCAGGCTTTCGTGCAGTGCCCAACTGCATCGTGCGCAAATCGGCCTATATCGCCAAGGGCGCGGTTTTGATGCCCAGCTTTGTCAACCTTGGCGCCTATGTCGATGAAGGCACCATGGTCGATACCTGGGTGACGGTCGGCTCTTGCGCCCAGATCGGCAAGAACGTGCACCTGTCGGGTGGTGTGGGCATCGGTGGTGTGCTGGAGCCGATGCAGGCAGGCCCTACGATCATCGAGGACAACTGCTTCATCGGTGCCCGCTCCGAGGTGGTCGAGGGCTGCATCATCCGCGAAGGCTCGGTTCTGGGGATGGGCGTGTTCATCGGCCAGTCCACCAAGATCGTGGACCGGGAAACCGGCGCGGTGATGTATGGCGAGGTGCCAGCCGGGTCGGTCGTGGTCGCAGGCTCGATGCCGTCGAAAAACGGCATCAACCTGTATTGCGCCGTGATCGTGAAAAAGGTCGATGCCAAGACCCGCAGCAAGACCAGCATCAACGAATTGCTGCGGGATTGAGGCGACGGTGCGCCCAGGGGCGCACCCCACCCACCCCGGACCAGAGGGCAAAGGCGCATGACCGACGAAAAACCCAAACGCCCGCAGCAGGTGTTCACCCTTGTGGTCGAGGTTGGTCGCAAGGCCGGCGACGGGCTGCCCAAGGGGGCCACCGGCGCCGGGCTGTTGATCTATGCCTCGGGCGTGGATGAAGACGAGGCCGTGCGCGAGACCGTGGCGATCCTCAAACAGGCCGATCTGGCCCCGCTGGACGTTACCGGCTACGGCACCCTGACCGAACGGCAGGCACAGGGGCACCAGATCGCCCCCGAAGAACGCGCGCTGATGGACAGGGCGCTGGCCGAAAATTCGGTCGTCGTCGCGCAGATGGAGCCGTTCTTCGGCGAAGACCGGCCCGAATTGCTGCCGCCCCTGCAAGAATGATTGGCCAGCCGCACAGCCCGCGCTAAGCTGGACAAAAAGCACAAGAGGCGGGCAAAGGCATGAAACACACGATCAGAACACTTGTCATTTCGGCGCTTGTCCTGCCGGGGCTGGCGGCCTGCGCCGGCCCTGCCGGGCAACGCACACCCATGGTTGATACCGGCATGAGCATTGACCCGATCCCCGCCGCCACCCCCGAGGCGCAGCGCAGCCTTGACCTTTGGATCACGGGTTTTCGCCCTCGCGCACTGACCGCAGGCATAACGCCCACCACCTTTGATCGCGCCATGACCGGCATCCGCTATAACCCCAAGGTGATCGAGCGCGACCGGAACCAGAGCGAATTCACCAAGGCGATCTGGGAATATCTGGATACCGCCGTGTCGGACACGCGGATCGACAATGGCCGCCGCGCGCTGGCCGAACATGGCGCGGTGCTGCGCCAGATCGAGGCGCGCTATGGAGTCGAAAAAGAGGTGGTGGCAGCCGTATGGGGCATGGAAAGCTCCTACGGCAGTTTCCGCGGCAAGACGCAGGTGCTGCCCGCACTGGCAACGCTGGCCCATGACGGGCGGCGCGGGGCGTTCTTTGAACAGCAATTGATCGCGGCGCTGAAGATCGTGCAGGCAGGAGACGTGGCGCCCGAGGCAATGACCGGAAGCTGGGCCGGGGCGATGGGGCACACCCAGTTCATCCCGACCTCGTATCTCAGCTTTGCGGTCGATTTCACCGGCGACGGGCGGCGCGATATCTGGTCAGACAACCCCGCCGATGCGCTGGCCTCGACCGCGGCCTATCTGGCGCGCTCGGGCTGGGTAAAAGGCCAGCCCTGGGGGGTGGAGGTGCAGCTTCCCCAAGGCTTCGATTTCACTGAGGCGGGCAAGAAGGTAAAGAAATCGGCGGCCGACTGGGCAGCACTCGGAGTGCGCGGCGTGGATGGCGGGCGGGTGCCCGATCATGGCACAGCCTCGATCCTGCTGCCGGCGGGCGCGCGCGGCCCGGCCTTCATGATCTTCGGCAATTTCACCGCAATCTCGCGCTATAATTCGGCCGATTCCTATGTGATCGGCGTGGGCCACCTGTCGGACCGGCTGGCGGGCCGGGGACCGATCCGCAGCCCTTGGCCGCGTGGCGACCGGGCGCTGAATTTGGCCGAGCGTCAGGAATTGCAACAGCGCCTGACCGGGGCGGGGTTCGACACGCAGGGCACCGATGGCAAGATCGGCCCCAACACCGTGGCAGCCATCGAGGCGTTCCAGCGCGCGCGCGGGCTGACCGCCGATGGCTACCCCTCGGCCGCGCTGCTGGCGATGCTGCGCTGACCACCGGGCCGCCCGCAGGTTGCGCCTGCGGAAGCCTCCGGCGGGGATATTTACACCAAGCTGAAAGACAGCGATCACGACTTGGGCACACCTATCCCCCGCGGGGCGTTCCGAAGGTTCCGGCGGGCGCGCAGTCAGGCCAGATGGCTGCGGAAGGCGCCCACGACCTGTTCATAGACCGCGCGCTTGAACGGCACGATCGCGGCGACCATCTCGTCGGCGCCGATCCAGCGCCAGCGCGAAAATTCGGGGTGGGGCGTGGCGATGTTCACCTGATCATCGCGGCCCAGATAGCGCATCAGGAACCACATCTGGCGCTGGCCGCGATAGCGCCCCTTCCAGACCTTGCCCAGAAGTTCGGGTGGCAGGTCATAGGTCAGCCAGTCGGGCGTCTGGGCCACCGGGGCCACCAGATCGGCGGTGATCCCGGTTTCCTCCCATAATTCGCGCAGGGCGGCGGTATCGGGGGTTTCACCCGCGTCGATACCGCCCTGGGGCATCTGCCAGGCGGGGCTGTCGCTGTCCAGTCGCTGCCCGGCAAAGATCAGGCCCGCAGGGTTCATCAGAACCACCCCGACACAGGGGCGGTAGGGCAGAGCGGCAAGCTGTTCGGGGGTCATGGTCGGCCTGTGCTGGAGCCGGGGGCCATGCCCCCGGTCGGTTCACTTGTCGGAGGCGATGGCCGTCAGGCCTTTGAGAATGTCGATGGCATAGGCCAGTTGATAATCCTCTTCGCGCAGCTTCGCGGCCTCTTCGGCGCGGGCCTGTTCTTCCTGGAACAGCCGCTTTTCATCCTCGGTCATCGAATCGTTGCCCAGCGCACCGCGCAGATCGGCCTCGGACCGGTCCATCGTTGCCGCAGAGGCAGCCTTGTCGGTGTCTTCGGCGGGTTCAGGCTTGCGCGGCGGTTGCTGCACCACGATGTCGGGCGCAATTCCCAGCGCCTGAATCGAGCGGCCCGAGGGCGTGTAGTAGCGCGCCGTGGTCAGGCGCATGGCGCCGTCGCCCTTGACCGGGATCACGGTTTGGACCGAGCCCTTGCCGAACGACTTGGTGCCCACCACGATGGCGCGGCGATGGTCCTGCAAGGCCCCCGTCACGATTTCCGAGGCCGAAGCGGAGCCGCCGTTGATCAGCACCACGATCGGCTTGCCCTGTGCCAGATCACCGGGAGTGGCGTTGAACCGCTCGCTCTCCTCGGCAGAGCGGCCGCGGGTCGAGACGATCTCGCCCGCGTCCAAGAAGGCGTCCGATACTTCGATCGCCTGGTTCAACAACCCGCCGGGGTTGTTGCGCAGGTCAATGACAAAGCCGTTGACCTTGTCCATCCCGCCCGCCTCCGCCACGGCGGTCTTAAGGCTTTCATCAAGATTGGCATAGGTCTGGTCGTTGAAGGTGGTGACGCGCAGCACCACGGTCTGGCCTTCGGTGCGCCCCTTCACCGCTGTCAGCTTGATCGTGTCGCGGATGATCGACACGTCGAAGGGTTCAGGAGTGCCCTCGCGGACCACGGTGATGATGATCTCGGAGCCGACCGGCCCGCGCATCTTTTCCACCGCCTGATCCAGCGTCAGGCCCAGCACCGATTCACCATCGACATGGGTGATGAAATCGCCCGCCTCGATGCCCGCCAGATCAGCCGGTGTGCCATCCATCGGAGAGACGACTTTCACAAAGCCTTCTTCCTGCGTGACCTCGATACCGAGACCGCCAAAACTGCCGCGGGTCTGCACCCGCATGTCGTCGTAATCTTCGGGCGGCAGGTAGCTGGAATGCGGATCCAGCGAGGTCAGCATCCCGTTGATCGCGGCCTCGATCAACTCGGCGTCGTCGACCTGTTCGACATAGTCGGCGCGGATGCGTTCAAAAATGTCACCAAACAGGTCAAGCTGTTCATAGACCGAGGCGGTTTTGCGCACCTCTTGCGCAATCAGGGGACCAGCGATCTGCGTTGACAACAGCAGCCCTGCAAGGGTGCCACCCAGCGCGGCGAATACGAATTTTCTCATCGTCTATCCCTGATTGTCCTGCGTCTCGGCGAACCACTCGGCCGGGTCCACGGGATCCTTGTCCACTCGAAGCTCAATATAAAGCGTTTCCGTTCGCCCCGCGCCACCACCTTGTTGTGCCGCAGTGACAAAACCCGCGCCAAATTCCTGCGCCGCAGGTTCGGTTCCGCCCATCAACCCCAACGGCGCGCCTGCGGTCAGCACATCGCCGGTTTCACCATAAACCGTGCCAAGCCCGGCCAGAACCAGAAGATAGCCCTTGGCAGGCTCGACGATCATCACATTGTCGTAGTCCAGCAGCGGGCCGCGATAGCGGATCGTCGCGGGCCAGGGCGTGGTGACAAGGGCCGCGGGTGCGGTGGCAATCACCAGGCCGGGGCGGCGAATGCCAGCCGCATCGGCCTCATTCATGCGCCGCAGGATCGTGCCCGACACCGGCAAGGGCAGCCTGCCCTTGCCGCCCGCAAAATCCTCCATTGGCGGGCCGATGTCGCTATCCAGATCGGCAAGGCCGGTGGCAAAGCCCTCCAGCGTATCGGCACTTTGCAGCAGTGCGCGCAGTTCCTCGGGGTCTTCCAGATAGCGGCGCGGCAGGCCCACACGTTCGGCCACCGCCTCGCTCAGCGCGGTGCGGGCGGCCTGAACCGAAGTCAGCCCGGCCTCCAGCGTATCGGCGGCGGCGGTTTGCAAGGCGCGCAAATCGGCCACCTCTTGCAGATCGGTGCGCATCTTTTCGGCCTCGGCCTGAAGCGCGGGCGTGACCGAAGACAAGATCATCCCCGACCGGGCCGAGCCTTCGGCGCCCGACGGATGCAGCAGCAAAAGCGGCCCGTCAGAGCGTTCCATGGTGGACATCACGGCCAGCAGCCGCCCGATCTGGTCGCGGCGAGCATCGTAGGCGGCGGCGATTTCGTCTTCGCGGATGGCGGCGCGGCGCAGCCCGTCACGCAGCGCCGACAGGCCCGTTTCATAGGCGCGAATTGTCTGCGTCAGGGCGGCCACCCGGTCACGGGACTTTGTGGCCCCTTCCAGCGCGGCCACGGCGGCGCGCAGATCATCAGCCGCGGCCAGCGCGGTTTCGGCCGCACCTTGCGCCACGACCGGCCCGGCCAGCGCCAGCGTCAGCAGGGCGGCGCGCAGGATCATCGTTCGATCAGCGTGGTGCCGGTCATCTCGGGCGGCACCGGCAGGCCCATCAGGTCCAGCAGCGTGGGCGCCAGATCGGCGAGCCGCCCCTTGCGCAGCCGAACCCCTGCGGGGCCACCGATCAGCGCCACGGGCACCGGGTTCGTGGTATGCGCGGTGTGCGGGCCGCCGGTGACCGGATCGATCATGGTTTCGCAATTGCCATGATCGGCGGTCAGGATCATGGCGCCGCCCGCCCGCTCCAGCACCGGAAGAACGCGGGCCAGATCGCGGTCGATTTCCTCGCAGGCGGCAATGGCGGCGGCCAGATCCCCGGTGTGGCCCACCATGTCGGGGTTGGCATAGTTTACCACGATCAGGTCATAGCCATGTTCGATCGCGGCTATGAAGCGTTCGGTCACCTCGGGCGCCGACATTTCGGGTTGCAGGTCATAGGTCGCAACCTTGGGCGATTTGGGCATGAAGCGGTCTTCGCCCGGCTCGGGGGCCTCTTTGCCGCCGTTCAGGAAGAAAGTCACATGGGGGTATTTCTCGGTCTCGGCCAGCCGGTATTGCGTCAGCCCCTGCTTGGCCACCCATTCACCCAAGGTATTCACGATGGTTTGCTTGGGGTAGGCCGCGGTCATGAAGGCATCATGCGCCTTTGAGTAATCGACCATGCCCAGCATCGCGGCCCAGACCGGGCGTGCGCTGACATCAAAGCCCGTAAAGGCCGGGTCGCCCAGCGCCGACAGTATCTCGCGTGCCCGGTCGGCGCGGAAGTTCAGGCAAAAGAACCCGTCGCCATCTTGCGCACCCTTGTAGCCGTCGATCACGGTCGGGGCGATGAATTCATCCGTCTCACCGCGCGCATAGGCGGCGGCGACGGCGGCGGCGGCATCGGGGGCCTGTTCGCCCTCGGCCGCGACCATGGCGGCAAAGGCGCGCGCGACACGGTCCCAGCGGGTGTCGCGGTCCATCGCCCAATAGCGACCGATCACGGTTGCCACCCGCACCCCCTGCGGCAGGCCCGCCATGAGATCGGCCACAAAGCCCGCCGAAGACGACGGCGGCACATCGCGCCCGTCGGTGATCACATGCAGCGCGACCGGCACCCCGGCGCCCGCGATCAGGCGGCAGGCGGCCACCACATGGCTGATGTGGCCATGCACGCCGCCATCCGACACCACGCCCATCAGATGCGCGGTCCCACCTGTTGCCCTGAGTTTTTCCACAAAGGCCAGAATCGCCGCATTGTGGCCAAAGCTGCCATCCTCGATCGCCAGATCAATCGCACCCAGATCCATCGCCACCACGCGGCCCGCGCCGATATTGGTGTGGCCCACCTCGGAATTGCCCATCTGCCCGGTGGGCAGGCCCACATCGCGGCCATGGGTCAGCAGGGTGGCATGGGGGCAGGTCGCCATGATCCGGTCGAAGGTCGGGGTATTGGCCAACCGGGGGGCGTTGCCTTCCGGCTCGGCGCGTTCGCCCCAACCGTCGAGAATGCACAGGACAACAGGTTTCGGGCGGGTCATCGGGGCCTCCGGTGTGCTTTGGCCCCTATCTACGCTGCGGGGCAGCGCGGGGCAACCGGGACCGCGGCGGCGGCTGGGCGCAAATCTGCGCTCAGCCGCGGTGGTAGGGAGTTCCCGCCACGATCTGCGCGGCGCGATACAACTGTTCTGCCAACATTACCCGCACCAGCATGTGCGGCCAGACCATCTTGCCGAACGACAGCGAAAAATCGGCGCGCTCGCGCAAGCCGGGCGCGATACCGTCGGCGCCGCCGATCACGAAGGCCAGATCCTGCCGCCCCGCATCGCGCCAGCCCGCCAGCCGCGCGGCAAAGTCAGGCGAAGACACCACCGCGCCGCGTTCATCCAGACAGCACAGCACCGCACCGGCAGGCACCGCGCGGGTCAGCAGCGCGGCCTCGGCCTCCATCCCGGCGTTTTTCTTGTCTTCCACTTCGACCACGGAGGCCGGGCCAAGGCCATGCGCCCGCCCGGTCTTGCCGAATCGATCCAGATAATCCGACACCAGCGCCGCCTCGGGCCCGGCGCGCAGCCGACCCACGGCGCAGATCGCCACCCGCATCAGGCCCGACCGGCCCCAAACCCCGCGGCGCCCGGCATCCACATCTTTTCAAGCTGATAGAACTCGCGCACCTCGGGGCGGAAGATATGCACGATCACGTCGGCAGTATCGACCAGAACCCAGTCGCCCTGATCCTTGCCCTCGACCTTGCAGACGCGGCCAAACTCTTCCTTCAGCCGATCCATCAACTTTTCAGCAATGGCACCCACTTGCCGCGATGACCGCCCCGAGCAGACGACCATGTAATCGGCCACAGACGACCGCCCGCGCAGGTCGATCGTGACCACATCTTCGGCCTTGTCATCGTCAAGCGAGGCGAGAATCCGGGCAAGCAGGGTTTCGCTTGTCACATCGGTTTCGGCGGCCGGACCCTGGGGAGTCATCGGCGCCACCTTGGCAGCTGCGGATGCGGCTGCGGGAATAGTCTGAGACAGGACATTGTCCTCCGGTGTTGCGCGCCGCAAGGCCCCGGCGCGGGGCATGACGCGAACATAACATCGGCGCCGCGAAATCTCAAGAAACCTGCCCG
Source organism: Phaeovulum veldkampii DSM 11550 (assembly GCF_003034995.1). Classification (GTDB taxonomy): domain Bacteria; phylum Pseudomonadota; class Alphaproteobacteria; order Rhodobacterales; family Rhodobacteraceae; genus Phaeovulum; species Phaeovulum veldkampii. The sequence goes on from NZ_PZKF01000017.1 coordinate 21,372, forward strand.
ACAGGCGTGGCGGGCCACAAGACACCGCTCAGGGCAGCGCAAACAGCACCTCGTTGCGCCGGTTCCAGGGCAACGTCAACGGCGGATCGTAGAACTGATATTCCGGCGCACCCTGAGGCTTCAGCCCGGCCGCGGCGGCGATTCCGCGCAACCTGTCGGCGGCCTCGACCAGCACCTTGTCGCCGGGCATGCCCGAAAATTGCAAGACCAGAACGCGCCGCTCGGGCAGGTCCAGAAACCGGATATGCGGATCGCGCGCCTTGGGCAGGGTATCGCGGGTATAGGTTGCGGGCATGGTAAAGCGGATCGTCCACAACCCCTCGGCCCCGGCCTGGGCAACCGGCGTGGTCATCGCGATTTTCTCGCCGCGCGCCTGCCCCACCGGGGTTGTCATGTCGATCCTGGCAGAGCCGTCGTTCTTGCCAAAGATATAGCCCGCCAGAATCCGAAAGCCGCGGTTGGCGGCGCCCTGCCGGGTGCCGCGCACCGTCACCTCGGCGACCAGCGCGGGGGCATAGACACGCACCTCGGCGGTGCCGATCCGCCGCTCGACCTTATAGGCGGGGGTTTCATAGCCACGATAGGTTTCTGCCCCCGCAGCCGGTGCCAGCAGAAAAGCCGTTGCCAGTATCGTCATCAGCTTGCGCATCGCATCCTCCGGGAAAGCCACCCGCTCTATATTGTGATGCCCGTATTGCCAGACCAGAGATTCGCGCTTATTTACCGCGCCATGATGCGCTTTTTCGACATGGCCGACCATGCCCGCCTGCCTTGGCGGTTCGCCTGCGAAAGCCGGTCAATCCTCGCGCGACTGTGACGCGGCACGGGCGCGGTTTGCGCCCCCGCTCGCCTGCCCCATTCAGCCATCTGTGAGAGAGAGCCATGACCGCTCCGAAGACCCTCTATGACAAGATCTGGGATGCCCATGTCGTCGATACGTCCGACGATGGCACCTGCCTGCTGTATATCGACCGACATCTGGTCCACGAAGTCACCAGCCCACAGGCGTTCGAGGGGCTGCGCTTGGCCGGTCGCAAAGTGCGCGCCCCGGAAAAGACCATCGCCGTGCCCGACCACAACGTGCCCACGACATGGGACCGCGAAAAGGGCATCGACAACGAGGAAAGCCGGATCCAGGTCGATGCGCTGGACCGCAACGCCCGTGACTTCGGCATCAACTATTATCCGGTGTCCGACATCCGTCAGGGCATCGTGCATATCGTCGGCCCCGAACAGGGCTGGACGCTGCCGGGCATGACGGTGGTCTGCGGCGATAGCCACACCGCCACCCACGGCGCCTTTGGCGCGCTGGCGCACGGGATCGGCACATCAGAGGTGGAACATGTTCTGGCCACCCAGACGCTGATCCAGAAGAAATCCAAAAACATGAAGGTGGAGATCACCGGTCATCTGCGCCCCGGTGTCACCGCCAAGGATATCACGCTGTCGATCATCGGCGAAACCGGCACCGCGGGCGGCACCGGCTATGTCATCGAATACTGCGGTCAGGCGATCCGCGATCTGTCGATGGAAGGCCGCATGACGGTCTGCAACATGGCGATCGAAGGCGGCGCGCGGGCCGGAATCATCGCGCCCGACGAAAAGACCTTCGACTATTGCATGGGCCGCCCCCACGCCCCCAAAGGCGCCGCATGGGAGGCCGCTGTGGCCTGGTGGAAGACGCTTTACACCGATGAGGGCGCACATTTCGACAAGGTCATCACGATCCGCGGCGAGGATATCGCCCCCGTCGTGACCTGGGGCACCTCGCCCGAGGATGTACTGCCGATCACCGCCACCGTGCCTGCCCCCGAAGATTTCACCGGCGGCAAGGTCGAGGCGGCGCGGCGCAGCCTGGATTACATGGGCCTGACGCCGGGCCAGAAGCTGACCGACATCAAGATTGATGCCGTGTTCATCGGGTCATGCACCAACGGCCGGATCGAAGACCTGCGCGCCGCCGCCGAAATCCTGAAAGGCAAGCATCTGGCGCCGGGTGTGCGCGGCATGGTCGTGCCGGGATCAGGCCTTGTGCGGCTGCAAGCCGAGGAAGAAGGGCTGGCCGATATCTTCAAACAGGCTGGTTTCGAATGGCGCCTTGCAGGCTGTTCGATGTGTCTGGGCATGAACCCAGACCAGTTGGCGCCGGGCGAACGCTGCGCGGCCACCTCGAATCGCAATTTCGAAGGCCGCATGGGCCGTGGCGGGCGCACCCACCTGATGAGCCCTGTCATGGCCGCCGCCGCAGGCATCGCCGGGCATCTGGTGGATGTGCGCACGATCTTGGCTGAGACAGTGTAAGGAGCCGGAAAGATGGATAAATTTACCACCCTGACCGGAATTGCAGCGCCGATGCCGCTGGTCAATATCGACACCGACATGATCATCCCCAAGCAGTTCCTCAAGACGATCAAGAGGACCGGGCTGGGCGTCAGCCTGTTCGACGAGATGCGCCATACCCCCGATGGCAAGGAAATCGCTGACTTCGTGCTGAACCAGCCCGCCTATCGCAAGGCGCAGATTCTGGTGGCGGGCGACAACTTTGGTTGCGGGTCGTCGCGCGAACACGCGCCTTGGGCGCTGCTGGATTTCGGCATCCGGGCGGTGATTTCCACCAGTTTTGCCGACATCTTCTTCAACAACTGCTTCAAGAACGGCATCCTGCCCATCGTGCTGCCGCAAGAGGCGGTCGATCACCTGATGGAAGATGCGCGCAAAGGCGAAAATGCCCGTATGACCGTCGATCTGGAAGCGCAGACCGTTACAGCCTCGGATGGCCGCGTATTCCCGTTCGACGTGGACCCGTTCAAGAAACATTGTCTGCTGAACGGTCTGGATGATATCGGTCTGACGCTGGAAAAAGCAGCCGCCATTGACACATTCGAGACGCAGGCCGCGCAAAGCCGCCCCTGGGTTTGACGAACGGCCTTTCTATCTGGGGCCGCTTCGGGGCATGGCCCCGAGGCGGCCATGTTTTGGACCAAATTGATGCAAAGCCGCATCAGTTGCGTCTTGAAATTGCCCGAAACGGACCCGAAACCTTGGCTGTTCATTGCCAGTTGGCGGAACGCCCTGCACACATATGTCAGGGCAGTGTTGGCCGTCGCAACGGCGCGCCATGACGAAACAAGAGTCCGGCATTGTATCGGGTTCGAACGAGGCAAAGGGACGAAGCCATGGCTTCTCGGCTCTCTGGTGCTTTTTTGCGTGCTGTGTTGGTGGTTCTTGTCATTGCCACGCCTTCGCTGATGTTGCCGGGCATTGGCGCAGATACCCGGCAGATCGTGGCGCTGGCCGCATTGTGCGCAGGGGTTCTGACCTTTGTCGAATATGCGTCCACTTATCCGGGCCTGGTCGAGTTTCGGGACGCCGCGCCATTCAACCGAATCCGGTTTGTCTCGCTGTTCCTGACGCTGTTCCTGCTGAGCGCCTTGATGGCAAGCGGCAGCACACCCAGCACGCTGTCGCTGTTTGTGCGGGTCACCGGGATGGCTGTTGCGCAGTCGATCGACCTGCCCTACAGCCCGGTTCGGTTGCTGACCATGATGCTGGCCGCCGACACGCCCCCCGCACAGGTCGAGCTTGTGCGCACGGCGGGCGGGCTGGCCTATATCATCTCTCTGATAACTCTGGCGTATTTCGTTCTGATCCTGCGCACCCTGGGCTGGCCCAACCGCGCCACCAGCTTTAACGTCTGGGTCAACCTGCCCACATTTGACCCGACCGCAGGGGGTGATATAGTCAGCCGTCTGCGCCGCGACGCGCGGTTCAACATCGGGCTGGGCTGCCTGTTGCCCTTCGTGATTCCGGCAATGGTTTATTCGGCATCCTCGCTGTTCGACCCGGTAACGCTGACCTCGCCCCACACCTTGATCTGGACGGTGACAGCATGGGCCTTTCTTCCGGTAAGCCTGTTCATGCGCGGCATCGCGATGGGCCGGATCGCAACGATGATCGAACAGACCCGCCAATCAAACCAGCGCATGGCCACGGCGCAATTGGCGGCAGCCTGATCATTTGGTTGGCGACGGCCTGTTCGGTCGGGGCCGAAAATCTGCGCATCGCCACCTTTCACACCGATCTGACCCGCGACGGGCCGGGGCTGGTGTATCGTGATATCAGATCGGGCACCGACCTGCAGGCCGAGGCTGTGGCAGATGTGATAACCGCTGCCGGACCTGATGTGATCTTGCTGACCGGGATCGACTGGGACCATGGGCTTATGGCGCTGGCTGCTCTTGAAACGCGGCTGGCAGCACGGGGGGCGGGCTATGCGCATCTGTTAGCCCTGCGCCCCAATTCCGGCATGGCCACGGGGGTTGATCTGGATGGCGACGGCCGCCTGGGCGACGCGCGCGATGCGCAGGGCTATGGCCGGTTTGCGGGGCAGGATGGCATGGCGATCCTGTCGCGGCTGCCGGTGGCGGGCGATGCCCTGCGCGATTTCAGCCCCCTGCTCTGGCGCGATCTGCCCGGCGCCCTGATCGGCGCTGCGGGCCTGTCGCCCGAGGCCGCAGCGACGCAGCGGCTGTCCACCACCGGCCACTGGGATGTGCCGCTGCGCCTGCCGGGGGGCGGGTGGTTGCATCTGTGGGCTTTTGCCGCAACCCCGCCGGTGTTTGACGGCCCCGAAGACCGCAACGGACGTCGCAACCACGACGAGGTCGCATTCTGGCTGCGGTATCTGGATGGCGCGCTGCCGCAGGCCCCCGCCACGGCCCCGTTCGTCATTATGGGCAACGCCAACCTTGACCCGGCCGATGGCGAGGGGCGGCATGAGGCGTTGCGCGCACTGCTGGCAGACCCGCGACTGCAAGACCCGGCCCCGCAAAGCATGGGCGCGGTTCTGGCAGCCGCCGCGCAGGGCGGGGCAAATGCCAGGCAGGCGGGCGACCCCGCGCGCGATACGGCAGACTGGCCCGACACCGACAATCTGGGCAACCGCCGGGTCGATTATGTGCTGCCCTCTGCCGGGCTGCGGGTGACCGCTGCCGGGGTGGTCTGGCCTGAACCGGGCACCGCGCTGTCAGCGACTGTGGCGCGCGCCTCGCGCCACCGGTTGGTGTGGGTCGATCTTGCCCTGCCCTGATGCGGCCACCTGCCCCACGGCCCGCACGCGCCGCGCCGCCGCTTGACCCGACCTTTGCCAGCCGCTACGCCGCAAACAACCCTTCTGGCGCTGGAGAACCCCATGGCGAACCCTTCCCTGCTTATCCTTGCCGGTGACGGCATCGGCCCCGAGGTGATGGCCGAAGTGAAAAAGATCATCGGCTGGTATGGCGAAAAGCGCGCAATCCGGTTCGACGTGTCCGAAGACCTGGTGGGCGGCGCCGCCTATGATGTGCATGGCGTGCCGCTGGCCGATGAAACCATGGCCCGCGCGCAGGCGGTCGATGCGGTGCTGCTGGGCGCCGTGGGCGGCCCCAACTATGATGTGCTCGACTTCAGCGTGAAACCCGAACGCGGCCTGCTGCGGCTGCGCAAGGAGATGGACCTTTACGCCAACCTGCGCCCCGCACAGTGCTTTGACGCGCTGGCCGATTTTTCGTCGCTGAAACCGGAAATCGTTGCCGGGCTGGATATCATGATCGTGCGCGAACTGACCTCGGGCGTCTATTTCGGCGAGCCGCGCGGCATCTTCCCCGATAACGAGGGCGGGCGTGTGGGCATCAACACCCAGCGTTACACAACCGAGGAAATCCGTCGTGTTGCCCGCTCGGCCTTTGAACTGGCGCGGCGGCGCAACAACAAGGTCTGCTCGATGGAAAAGGCCAATGTGATGGAATCGGGCATCCTGTGGCGCGAAGAGGTGCAGTGGGTGCATGACAACGAATACCCCGATGTCGCGCTGTCGCACATGTATGCCGACAACGGCGCGATGCAGCTTGTCCGCTGGCCCAAGCAGTTCGACGTGATCGTGACCGACAACCTGTTTGGTGACGTGCTGTCGGATTGTGCCGCGATGCTGACCGGCTCGCTCGGGATGCTGCCCTCGGCCAGCCTTGGCGCACCGATGGCGAACGGCCGGCCCAAGGCGCTGTATGAGCCGGTGCACGGCTCGGCCCCCGATATCGCGGGTCAGGGCAAGGCCAACCCGATCGCCTGCATCCTCAGCTTTGCAATGGCGCTGCGCTACAGCTTCGATCTTGGCGACGAGGCGGCGCGGCTGGAAAAAGCGGTTGAGAAGGTGCTGGCCGACGGTGTGCGCACCGCCGATCTGATGGGCCCCGAGGGCGGCACACCCGTGACCACCGCCGAAATGGGCGATGCGATCGTGGCCGCGCTGGACGCAAGCCTCTGACCCTGCGCAGGCTCAGTCGCCATTGGGCGGCTGACCCGCCCGCAGCGCCTCGGGGGTCGCCTCGGCGGCGAGGGCGCCGTAATGCACGATGCGCTCGGCGTGATGCACCGCCCGGTCCAGCCAGCGCAGCGCATCGGTCAGCGCAAAAACCTCTGCCGGGCTGACCAGCCCCACATGTTCGCGCAGCAGCGCCGAGCGGCGCAGCCGCTGCATCCGCCCGGCGATCAGCGGGCGCAGCCGCGCCAGCCGCCGCGCCTGCGCCGGATCGGATGGCGCCGCACCCGCCCGCCGCAGCGCAGCCCCCAGCGCCACAGCCGGGCGGAGCAGCGCCGGGTCCGACAACAGCAGGTCGATGCGGTCGCCCTGTTCGGCGCGATGGGCAAGCCGGTGCAGATGGTCGAACTGATGCAGCAGCGCAGAATGGCGCAGCATCGCCCCGCGCTGCCCCTCGGGGATCTGGATGCGGGTCAGAAAATCTTCGATGTCGTCGATGGCCGCGGGCAGTTGCGGCGTGATCCCGGCCAGCGCCGCGGGCGTGCCGCCCAGCCGCAACCGCTCTCCCAGCGCGCACAGCAGCGCGCTCGCCAGCCCGCCCGAGGCCCCGCGTGCCGCATCCAGCGCCGCATCGGCATCGGCCAGCAGCGCGCGGTCCAGCGGTCGCGGGCTCAGCGCATCGCCGCCGGGCACCAGCCGCTCGATCAGCCGGGTGAAGGGGCCGGTGAATGGCAGCATCAGGGCCACGCCCATCACGTTGAACAGGGTGTGAAATGCCACCAGCGCAGGCAGCGGATCGCCACCAAAGGCCGCCTGCAACAACGCTGTGGCAGGCCCCAGCGCCAGAAAGGCCGCGGTGCCGGTCACAACATTGTAGGCCACATGCGCCACCGCCGTGCGCCGCATGTCGCGTGATCCGCCGATGGTGGCCAGCAATGATTTAAAGGTGGTGCCGATATCCATGCCCACGACCATCGCCGCCGCCTGCGGCAGGCTGATCGCGCCACTTCCCAGCAGCACCAGCGCCGTCGCCACACCCGCGCTGGAGGACTGCACGACGATTGTGAAAGCCATCCCGATGCCCATCAGCAGCGCACGCCCCACCAGCCCGTCACCCGGCAGGATGTCGGGCGTCAGCCAGCCCTCGAACCCGCGTGTGCCCGCCTGCATCAGGTCGAAGCCCAGAAACACAAGGCAAAAACCAGCCAACGCCTGTGCCGTCGCCTGCCACGGCCCCTTGGCAAAGGCCTGCATCAGCGCCGCTACGAACAACAGCGGCAGTGCCGCCAGCCCCAGTTGCAGCTTCAGCCCCAGCGCCATCACCATCCAGCCGGTGATCGTGGTGCCGATATTGGCGCCGTAAATAATGCCCACCGCCTGCGGAAAGCTGAGCATTCCCGCCCCCACAAAACCAATGGTCGTGATCAGCACCGCGCTGGAGGATTGCAGCACCGCGGTGATCACCGCCCCCGACAGCGCGCCGGTAAAGGGCGTTGTGGCAAACCGCGCCAGCATCGCCCGCGCCTGTCGGCTGGCCATCCGCCGCAGCGCCTCGGTCATGATCTGCATCCCGAACAGATAAAGCCCGATCCCGCCCAGAACATTGAGAATGTCGTTGGTCATACCACCTCCGCCCCTGATCATCCGGGATCGCCGCAGGTGGCGCAAGCAGAGCCGCACGGCGCAGATGCAGAAGGCTGAAACGTCGCGGCGCAATCCCCCTTGCAAATGCTGCGCAGAGCCTGTAACCCCCGCCCACACGGTCGGAGCGTAGCGCAGCCTGGTAGCGCACCTGCTTCGGGAGCAGGGGGTCGGAGGTTCGAATCCTCTCGCTCCGACCAATTATCCCCCTGAAATATAAAGAATATCCTGCCCCAACTGGTGGCAAAGACGGCTCGTGCCGGGGTTAAACCTTGCCGCGATACGCCCCAGGATCAGACCGGGTGCGGTGCGGGCAGACAGCGTTGTTTGGGCTGGCTGCACCGCGACTGGTTTGCCCTGTTGCAAAAGCCTTGCGTGAAAAGGCCGACGCCGGGCCGCATGCGACGGTTTAACACCCTCTGGCCCGGCATGATCGCATCATTGTCATTTCCCTCTGCGCGGCAGGGTTTTAAGAGCGTGTCATATATCGGGGGGACATGATGACCTTTGACAGGATGCGCGCCGATCTGGCGAAGGCCTATGATCTGCAACCTTCGCCGCAGGCAACGAAGGCCACCGCTGATCGGTATGCCCATGTCGCCCGCGTGATCCCGCCCGAGGTCTGGGCGCAGCACGCGCCCTATATCGTGGCGATCGACCAGCTCAAGCGCGACCGCAATGCGGTGATCCTTGGTCATAACTATATGCCACCGCACATTTTTCACGGGGTTTCGGATGTGGTGGGCGACAGCCTTCAACTGGCGATCAAGGCAACCGAGGTGCGCGCCGACGTTATCGTGCAGGCGGGCGTGCATTTCATGGCCGAAACGTCAAAAATTCTGAACCCCGCCAAGACGGTGCTGATCCCTGACCTTGGCGCGGGCTGTTCGCTGGCCGAATCGATCACTCCCGCGGGGGTGGAACAGATGCGCGCGCGCTACCCCGGCGCTCAGGTTGTCAGCTATGTCAACACCAGCGCGGCGGTAAAGGCGGCCTCGGATGTCTGCTGCACCTCGGCCAATGCTGCGCAGATCGTGGCGGCGATGCCGGGCGATACCGTTATCATGACGCCCGACAAGTATCTGGCGCAGAACGTGGCGCGGCAGGTGCCCGGCAAGCGCGTGGTGTGGTGGGACGGCGCCTGCATGGTGCATGAACAGTTCACCGCCGAACAGGTGCGCGAGGCGCGCGATTGCCTGCCCGGTGTGATGGTCATCGCCCATCCCGAATGCCCGCCCGAGGTTCTGGCCGAGGCCGACTTCTCCGGCTCGACCAGCGCGATGATGGAGATCGTGCGCAGCCGCCGCCCCGAACGGGTGATGCTGGTCACCGAGTGTTCGATGGCGGCCAACATGGCCAGCGACCTGCCCGAGGTGGAGTTTGCGGGTTCCTGCATCCTCTGCCCGCACATGCAGAAGATCACGCTGGAAAACATCCTCTGGGCGCTGCACACCATGACGCATGAGGTGACGGTCGCCCCCGATGTGGCCGAACCCGCGCGCCGCGCGGTGCAACGCATGATCGACCTGTCGCGTCAGGCCGCGCGATGACCGGGCCAGTCGAAACGGGCCGGGTGGTGATCATCGGCGCGGGGCTGGCGGGGCTGTCGGCCGCGCTGGATCTGGCGCCGCATCCAGTTCTGGTGATCACGCCCGAGGTGCTGGGCGAGGGCGCATCGTCGGCCTGGGCGCAGGGTGGGGTGGCCGCCGCGATGGGGCCGGGCGACAGCCCCGCCGACCATGCCGCCGACACGCTGCGCGCGGGTGCGGGCACGGTTGATGCGGCTGTGGCCCGGCAGATCACCGCGGCGGCGCCCGAACAGATTGCGGCGCTGGCCGATCTGGGCGTGCCGTTCGACCGCAACGCCGCCGGCGCGTTCGTGCTGTCGCGCGAGGCGGCGCATGGCCGCGCGCGGGTTGTGCGCGTCAAGGGCGATCAGGCCGGGCACGAGATCATGCAGACCCTGATCCGCACGGTGCGCGCCGCAGCCTCGGTTCAGGTGTTGGAAGGGGTCATTGCCTCGGGGCTGGAAACCTCTGCTGGCCGGGTCACGGGGGTCTGGGTGGAACGCGCCGATATGCCCTCGGGCCGGGTGCTGATCCGTGGTGCGGCGGTGCTGATGGCGGGCGGCGGGTCGGCCGGGCTTTATGCGGTGACCACCAACCCGCCGCGTGTGCGCGGGCAGGGCATCGGCATGGCCGCGCGCGCCGGCGCCATCATCGCCGATGCCGAGTTTGTGCAGTTCCACCCCACCGCGATCGACACCGGCCAAGACCCCGCACCCCTGGCGACCGAGGCGCTGCGCGGCGAAGGCGCGGTGCTGGTCAACCGCTTGGGCGAGCGGTTCATGCAGGCGGTGCACCCCGATGCAGAACTGGCGCCCCGCGATATCGTGGCGCGCGCGATCTTTGCCCAGGGGCAAGCAGGGCTGCGGCCGATGCTGGATACCCGTGCCGCAATTGGCGCCGAACTGACCGAGCGATTCCCCGCGGTGGCCGCGGCCTGCGCGCAGGCCGGGATCGACCCGGCGACGCAGGCCATTCCGGTCACGGCAGCCGCGCATTACCACATGGGCGGGGTGGAAACCGGCCCCGAGGGGCGGGCCTCGCTGCCCGGTCTGTGGGTCTGCGGCGAGGCGGCCTCGACGGGGCTGCACGGCGCCAACCGTCTGGCCTCTAACGGGCTGTTGGAGGCGCGGGTGATGGCGCAGGCCTGCGCCGAGGATATCGCCCGCGGCCTTGGCACGCCCGCCCCCGCCGCGCCGGTCGTGCTGACCTTTTCGCCGGGCGGCGAGACGCCCGATCCTGCGCTGATCGCCCGCCTGCGCCGTGTGATGACCGATCACGTCGGCGTGCTGCGCAACGAGGATGGCCTTGCCCTTGCCCTGGCCGAGATAGCGGCGATCGAGGTGCAGGCAGGCGCCTGCGAATGTCTGCGCAACATGACAGCGACCGCCACCCTGATCGCTGCCGCCGCAGTCCTGCGCCGCGAAAGCCGGGGCGGCCATTTCCGCACCGATTTCCCCCGAACCGACCCCGCGCAGGCCCACCGCAGCCGCCTGACGCTCGCCCAGGCGGTTGCCCTGCGACCCCAAACCCTGGAGACCGCTCGATGACCCCGCTGCCCGATCTGCTGCTGGAACCCGTCGTCCGCGCCGCTCTGGTAGAAGACCTGTCGCCGATGGGCGACGCCACGACACGCGCCGTCACCCCCGCCGGGCTGACCTGCACCGCCGCGCTGAACGCGCGCGAGGCCGGCGTGGTTTCAGGGATGCAGGTCGCCGCGATGGCCTTTCGGCTGGTCGACCCCGCTCTACAGGTTCAGAGGCGCGTGGCCGATGGCGCGTCCTGCGCAGCGGGCGACACGCTGATGACCATCACCGGCGCCGCCGCATCGGTTCTGATGGCCGAGCGGGTGGCGCTGAACTTTGCCGGCCGGCTTAGCGGCATCGCCACCCAGACCGCGGCCTTCGTGGCCGAAACCCGCGGCACCGGCGCCCGCATCACCTGCACACGCAAGACAACCCCGGGCCTGCGGATGCTGGAAAAGGCGGCCGTTGCCCATGGCGGCGGGTCGAACCACCGCTATGGCCTGTCGGATGCGATCCTGATCAAGGACAACCACATCGCCGCCGCGGGCGGCATCGCGCCGGTGCTGGCCGCGGTGCGGGCCGCGCGCTCGCATATGATGCGGGTCGAGATCGAGGTGGACCGGCTGGATCAGTTGGCCGAGGTGCTGGCGCTGGGCGGCGCTGATGTGGTGCTGCTGGACAACATGGATACGGCCACGCTTCGGCAGGCCGTGGCGCTGGTTGCGGGGCAGATGGTCACCGAAGCATCGGGCAACATGCGGCGTGACCGCATCGCCGAGGTGGCGGCGACCGGGGTCGATTACATTTCCTGCGGGGCGCTGACGCATTCGGCGCGCACGCTTGACCTTGGGCTTGATTTCTAGGCCCGCAGAACGGGTGGCGGCGCCCGCCGCAGCAGATAGATATCCATGATCCAGCCATGCCGCGCCCGCGCCTCGGCCCGCGCGGTCAGGATCAGGGGCGCGGTTTCGGAAAGCGGGCCGGAAAGCGTGATCTCTTCGGCCATGCCCGCATAGGCGGCCCACCAGATCGTCACGCCCTCGGGGTCTATCGCCTGAAAGGCGCCGCCCGCATCCAGCATCACCACCAGCGTATCGACGCCCGCCGGCCAGCCCTCATCGCGCAGCCGTCGGCCAGTGGTAACGGCAAAGGGCGCGCCGATGTCGTTCAGCGCGATGGCATGGGCTGCCGTCAGCGCCTGCATCGAGGTGATGCCGGGGATCACCCGCAGCCGCGGCGCAGGCCGCAACCGTGCCGCAATGCGCAGGGTGCTGTCATACAGCGACGGGTCGCCCCAGACCAGCAGCGCCACTTTTTGCGCCACCGGATGCGCGGCGATGATCTGCGCCCAGATGGCGGCGATGTCGTCGTGCCAGTCTTCGACCCGCTGGCGGTAATCGGGCGTCGCCTCGTCGCGCAGGGGCAGATCGAATTCGGCCAGCCGCGTGGCGGGGTTGGTGATGACCTCGGCGCAGATCGCACGGCGCAGATCGGCCAGATCGGCCTTGGCCGCGCCCTTGCGCGGGATCAGCACCAGATCGGCCGCATTCAGCGCGCGGATCGCCTGTAGCGTCAGATGCTCGGGGTTGCCGGTGCCGATGCCCACCAGTGTCAGGTCAATCATGGAAAATTCCGGGCGACGCGGCCCCCGCGACCGGGGGCCGCAAGAGGGATCAGGCCGCGTGGTGCAGCCGGTGGGTGAACAGACCCGACCGGGCCAGCCCGCGCAGCGATTTCGCGCCCGCCAGCACCGCCAGATCGGCCAGCGGCTCGATCAGCACCACCAGCATGTAGGCCCCGCCGAAGGTCAGGATAGAGGCCAGATTCTCGGCCCCCGCGCCCGCGCCATACAGCGCCCAGAACCCGACCCAGGCCACCACGCCGCCCTGATAGGCCGTCGAAAGCGCCAGCGCCTGGGTATATTTCAGGTCCACATAAGGCGTATGCGGCGCAATGATCCGATGCGCCAGCGCCTGCACCGCAAACAGCGGCACCAGAAGCGTGGTCAGGTTCATGCCGTATTGCGGCAGATCGAAGGGCGCGAAGAAAAGCCCCTGCACCAGCAGCCCCAACGCCAACCCAAAGGCCGCAGGCGCCGCCCCCAGAATCAGAAACAGCGTGGAGCCAAGGATGAAATGCACCTCGGACACGCCCACCGGGTAATGCGGCAAGACTTCGAAAAAGATAAAGACCGCCGCCGTGGCGATCGCGCTGCGCAGGACCAGCGAAACCGCGCCAGTTTCGCGCAGCGCCTGCCAGGCAAGTTTCAGCGTGTAGGCGCCAGCAGCGGCGGCGGTGCCATAGCTGAGAAACAGCTTGGCGCCGGTCACAAGACCGGGTTCGATATGCATCATATCCTCCTTGCCGTCATCCCCGACGGCGGTTTGGGGTTTTGCCGGTGTCCCCGGCGGGGCGGGCCGAATGGCCCTGACGGCAGGTCTCCTGACTTGCGGGTCGTCGCTTCCCCGGACCTTCCCGGCCATTGGCCAGTGGCATTTCCGGGGCGGCTCGCCGCTCACAGTTGCGGGGGCAGTCGCGGATTTGGCGCCTGATGGCTCCTCCTCACCGCGTTCCCTTTTCATCCCCTGGCCTTTGGCCTTGGGGAACCGTCACGAAACGTCTGTCAGCTCTCTCCTTTCGCGTCAATCGGCCAAGGGGCCATAAAGGATCAGGGCCGGCGCGGGGCCGGTTCCGGCCAGGCGTCCTGCCAAATTGGCAATGCTGGCCCGCGTCAGCCGCTGGTCGGCGTGGCCCACTGCCTCGGCCAGCAGCGCGGGCGTGTCGGGCGGCAGACCGTGGCCGATCAGCCCCGCGGCCAACGCCGGAAAGCTGCCCTTGCCCATGAAGACCACCGTCGTCGCCTGCGGATCGGCCAGCGCGGCCCAGTTCAGGCCTTCGGGCAGGCGGCCGGTCACGTCGGCGCCGGTCACGAACTGCACGCGTCGCGCGGTCAGCCGCCGGGTTAGCGGTATGCCCGCCGCGGCGGCAGCGGCGCAGGCCGAGGGCACGCCGGGAATGATCTCGTATCCGATACCCGCATCACGCAGCGCGGCGATTTCCTCTTCCAGTCGTCCAAAGATGCCGCTGTCACCCGATTTCAGCCGCACGACCCGCGCGCCGGTCGCGGCATAGTCCACCAGCAACCGGCTGACATGGTCCTGCTTTGGCGAGGGGCGGCCTGCGCGCTTGCCCACGCCCACCAGATCGGCGCCGGGGCTGGCATGGGCCAGGATCGGCCCCGCCGAAAGATCGTCGAACAGCACCGCATCGGCCGCACCCAGCCGCGCCACGGCCTTCAGCGTCAAAAGCTCGGGGTCGCCGGGGCCTGACGAGACGAAAGAGACAAAGCCGGTCATCGGGCCTCCGCGATCAGGTGAAGGATGCTGTCGGTCGCATGGCCAAGGCACGATCATGGCTGCACCGGAAAGCGCGGATCGCTGCCCACCGGGCGATAGCGGCGGTCGTAATCGCCTGCGTAGAGGCGGCTTTCGTCGAATCCTTCGGCAGCCAGCGTGCGCCCCACCAGGATCAGCGCCGTCCGCTCCATCTCGGCGCCCACGGCGGTTTCCAACGTGCCCAGCGTGGCGCGCACGATGCGCTGATCGGGCCAGCTTGCGCGCCAGACCACCGCAACCGGGCAATCGGCGCCATAGGGTTGGGCCAGCTCGGCCACCACCTGCGGCAGGACGTGAACCGACAGATGAATGGCCAGCGTCGCCCCGGTGGCGGCAAAGGCCGCAAGGCTTTCGCCCGCAGGCATTGCCGTGGCCCGACCCGAGGTGCGCGTCAGCACCACCGATTGCGCCAGCCCCGGCAGCGTCAGTTCCGCCCCGACCGCGGCAGCAGCGGCGGCAAAGGCGGGCACACCAGGCGTCATGTCATAGGGAATGCCCAGGTCGCGCAGGCGGCGCAATTGTTCGCCCATCGCCGACCAGATCGACAGATCGCCCGACTGCAACCGCGCCACATCAAGGCCCTGCGCATGGGCGGCCGCGATTTCGGCAATGATCTGATCAAGGCTCAGGGGCGCGGTGTTCACGATCCGGCAGCCCGGCGGGCAATGCGCCAGCACCCCTTCGGGGATCAGCGACCCGGCATAAAGGCAGACCGGGCAAGCCGCGATCAGGTCGCGCCCTCGCAGCGTGATCAGGTCAGCCGCCCCCGGCCCCGCGCCGATGAAATGCACCGTCATGTGGTTCGTCCTTCCGCAATTGCCGCCGTGGCCATGCCATCGGCTGAAATTTTCCGCGGCCCCACCAGCCGCGCGCTCGGCCCCGCCGCGGCCAGTGCCGCCGCCTCAGCCAGGCTGCCAGTGCCAAGGCGCACCATGATCCGGGCCGAGGCACTGACCGTGGGCTGGCCTGACAGCGCGGCCTTGGGCAGGGCCAGCACCGGCAGCCCCAATTCGCGCGCCAGCGCCACCAGTGCGGGCGCCTCGGCCTTGCCCGCCAGCGTGGCCAGCGCCGCAAGCCCGTCTGCACCACCCGCCGCGGCCAGCGCCTCGCGCAGCGCGGCGACCGAGGCGGCGCCGCGAAAGCCAAGCCCTGCAACCCTCATGCCACCACGCTCCACTGCACCACCGGGCGCGCCGCCTGCCAGCCGCGCAGCCCGCCAAGCGGTGCCGCGCGGGCAAGCTCGATCCGCATCAGAGCGCCGCCATGGCTGGCATGCAGCGCGGCCAGCAGCGCCTCGGTCTCCAGCGTCACGGCATTGGCGACAAGCCGGGTGCCTGGCCGCAGACGAGGCCAGAGCGCAGCGAAAACCGCCTCTGTCAGACCGCCTCCAATGAACACCGCATCCGCCACAGGCAGGCCCGTCAGCGCAGCCGGTACGCGGCCCTCGATCACGCTCAGACGGCCCTGCTGCCCAAAGGTTTCGGCATTGACGCGGATGTTTGCGGCGCGATCAGGTCGAGCCTCGATGGCCAGTGCCCGGCCCCCGGCCAGGCACCATTCGACCGAGACCGACCCCGACCCCGCGCCCAGATCCCACAGCAATTCCCCCCGGCGCGGGGCCAGCGCCGCCAGCGTCAGCGCGCGGACCGGGGCCTTGGTGATCTGCCCGTCATGGGCATAGCTGGTATCGGGCAGGCCTGGGCTGCACGGCAGGGCGCGCCCGCCCGCGGCGATCAGCGCAACGGTAACGGGCGCGGCGACGCAATCCGACGCAAAGGCATCGGCGGTGGCTTGCCGCACCCTTTCGCGCGGGCCGCCCAGCGCCTCCATCACCCAAAGTCGGGTTTGCCCCCAGCCCCGCGCGGCCAGCCAGCGGGCGAGGTCGGCCACCGCGGCCCCGTCGCGCATCAGACACAGGATGCGGGCGCCCGGCGCCAGATGCGCGATCAACCGCCCAAAGGGGGCGGCATGCAGGCCAAGGCAGGCGGTCTCTTCGATCCGCCAGCCCAGCCGCGCGGCAGCGAGCGAAAACGTCCCTGCCACCGGAAAAGCACGCCAGTCGCCCGGCGCCAGATGCGCGGCAAGGCTGCCCCCCGCCCCGTGCCAGAACGGATCGCCCGAGGCCAGCACCGCCACCCGTCGCCCGCGGCAGGCCAGCACCGGGGCAGGGTCAAACGGCACCGGCCAGGCCCGCCCGCGTGCGCCCACCCCTGCCAGTGCCAGATGCCGCGGCCCGCCAAAGACGATTTCGGCATCGCCCAGCGCGGCACGGCTTGCAGGCGTCAGACCATCCGGTCCATCTTCGCCGATGCCGATGATCGACAGCCAGGGGTCAGCCATGCCGCGCATCCTTCTTTTGGGGGGCACAACCGAAGCCAGCCAAATGGCCGCCGCCCTGGCCGCAGCCGGTCTGCCAGCCGTCTTTTCCTACGCGGGCCGCACCGTGGCACCCGTGGGCCAGCCGCTGCCGGTGCGCGCGGGCGGATTTGGCGGGGCCGAGGGGCTGGCCGCCTATCTGCGCGCCGAAGGGGTCAGCCATGTAATCGACGCCACCCACCCCTTTGCCGCCCAGATCAGCCGCAATGCGGTGGCCGCCTGCGCTGCGACCGGCACTGCGCTGATTGCACTGGAACGCGCGCCATGGCAGGCGACCCCTGGCGACCACTGGATCCATGTTCCCGATATTGCCGGCGCCGCAGCCGCCCTGCCAACGGCGCCTGCACGGGTGTTTCTGGCGATTGGCCGCCAGCATCTGGGCGATTTCGCAAGCCAGCCCCAGCACCATTACCTGCTGCGGCTTGTCGATGCGCCCGACGGCACCCTGCCCCTGCCGCGCACCGAAACCCTGATCGCCCGCGGCCCCTTCCGCACCGAAGATGACCTTGCGCTGATGCAGGCTCATGGCACCGAAATCGTGGTTGCCAAGAACGCGGGCGGCAGCGGCGCGCGGGCCAAGCTGGAGGCCGCGCGGGTGCTGGGCCTGCCGGTGATCCTGATCGACCGGCCCACCATGCCGCCGCGCCCGCGCGCCGAAAAGGTGGTCGAGGTGATGGGCTGGCTGTCTCATGCCGACCTCGGGGTGTAGACCCAGCGACCGACGCGACGGGTGGCGGAATTGCCGACCAGAACAACGGTGCGCATGTCAGCCATGTCGGGCCGCGCCTCGGACAGCGGAAGGGTGATGATCCGCTCCTCGGGCGTGGTGACGGCGCGGGCGAAGGTGATCAGCCGGTCTGGCCCGCAGTCGGCGCGCAACAGGTCCAGCACGCGGGCGAACCCCTCGGGGCGGCTGGCCGAGCGGGGGTTGTAGAAGGCCATTGCAAAATCGGCCCGCACCGCGGCGCGCAGACGCGTTTCGATCAGCACCCAGGGCTTGAGATTGTCGCTGAGGTTGATCGCGCAGAAATCGTGCCCCAGCGGCGCCCCGGCACGCGCAGCCGCGGCCAGCATCGCGGTGATGCCGGGCAGGATACGGATATCAAGGTCGTGGGGGGCCGGCACCCCTTCCAGCGCCTCGAACAGCGCCGAGGCCATGGCAAACACCCCCGGATCGCCCGACGATACCACGACGACCCGCCCGCCCGCGGCGGCCAGGGCAAGCGCATGGCGCGCGCGGTCAATCTCGACCCGGTTGTCCGATGCGTGCAGTCGCAGCCCCGGTCGGGGCGCGACGCGCGCGACATAGGGGATATAGCCCACTACGTCGGTCGCATCGGCCAGTGCCGCCGTCACCTCGGGCGTGATCAGCGCCGCATCGCCCGGCCCCAGCCCCGCCACAGCAACCCAGCCGGTCATGCCGCACGCCCCGGACGCCGACCATGGCCATGCACCAGCACCAGCGCGAAATAGGGGCAATCGACTGGCTCTAACTCGGCCAGGGGCGCAATACGCTGGCCTGGCATGGTGCCGCGTTCGACAAGCCACGCCGCATCAAGCCGCCCGGCAGCAGCCAGCGCGCGGCGGATCTTGGGCAGGTTGCGGCCGGTCTTCATGACCACCAGCGCATCGGCGCGGCGCATATGGTCGGCCAGCGCATCCTCCGGCAGGGTGCCGGGCAACACCGTCAGAACATCGTCGCCCCAGGTGATCGGCTGGCCCGTCGCAGTCCAGCAGCCCGACATGCCGGTGATGCCGGGGATCACCTCGATCTCAACCCGCCCGCGCAGGCGGATATAGAGGTGCATGAAGCTGCCGTAGAAGAATGGATCACCCTCGCACAGCACGACCACCTCACCAGACAGGGCGGCCAGACGGTCGGCCCAGTCATCGTAAAAGGTCGAAAGGGCGGCGTCATAAGCGGGGCTTCCCGCGGGCAGTTCGGTGGTGACGGGGTATTCCATCGCAAATTCGGCAACGTGCGCCGGCAGCAGTCCCTGCACACTACTTCTGGCTTGTCCGGAATTTCCAGCCTTACGGAAATATGCGACTTGCGTTGCCGCGCCGATCATACGGGCGGCGCGAAGGCTGATCAGATCGGGGTCGCCGGGGCCAAGCCCCGCACAGATGATCTTTGCCATTGCTATTCCTTCCGGGAGGCCAGAGCGTTCACCGCAGCGACAGCAATCGCTGACCCGCCCAGCCGCCCCGCAACCACCAGCGCAGGTGCGGGCGGGGCGACAATCAGTGCATCCTTAGATTCGGCTGCGCCGACAAAGCCCACCGGGCAGCCGATAATCGCGGCAGGGCGCGGGCAGGCCGGGTCGTCCAGCATGTTCAGCAGATGAAAGAGCGCGGTCGGCGCATTGCCGATGGCGACCACCGCACCCGCCAGATGGGGCCGCCACAACTCCAGCGCAGCGGCGCTGCG
Organism: Phaeovulum veldkampii DSM 11550; assembly: GCF_003034995.1. Lineage (GTDB taxonomy): Bacteria > Pseudomonadota > Alphaproteobacteria > Rhodobacterales > Rhodobacteraceae > Phaeovulum > Phaeovulum veldkampii. Next base: position 40,601 of record NZ_PZKF01000017.1, read on the forward strand.
GGTGGTGCCGAGGCGCGCAGCGAGGTCGGGCACCGCCGCGTCATGCAGCGTGCAGATCACCGCGTTCCCGGCGGGCAGGCGGGGCCGGGTGATGCCCTCCGATACCATCCGCGCATCGCACAGGATCGGTGCGCCCGCCTCCAGCGCCGCGCGCGCCGCAATCGCCATGCCAGGGGTAAAGCGGATATGGGCCTCCAGCCCCACAAGCCCTGCGGCGTGGATCATCCGCACCACGACGGATTCTTCATCGGGGGTGAAGCGAACCAGATCGGCCTCGGCCCGGATCGTGGCGAAGGACTGGCGATAGATCGCCGCGCCATCGGTTTCATAAAAATGCAGCATCGGGTTCCCCGTTCAGGCTGGCGGCGATCGAATTGCGCCGGGTGATCCACAGGCCCGCATCGTGCAGGCGGCGGAAGGTGTCTTGCATTGCGATCAGCGCCGCAGGGTTTTCGGCGGCCATGAAGGTGCGCAGATCAGGCCGACCCAGCGTCGCCTCATGGTAGAGGTCGAACAGATGGCCGGGCACCACGCCTGCCAGATGCGCAAAGGCCGCCATATGGTCGAGCGTCGCCGCAACCTCGGCGGCACCGCGAAAGCCATGCGCCATCATGCCGGTGGCCCAGTCGGGGTTGGCGGCGCGGGCACGCACGGTGCGGGCGATTTCCTCGGTCAGCGCGCGGGCGCGCGGTGCCTCGGGGCGGGTCGTATCAAGATGATACAGCGCGGGGGCCGCGCCAAGGCTCGCGGCGGCAGCCGCAAAGCCTGCCTCATGCGCGGCATAATCAGCGGCCATCAGCAGGTCGGTTTCGGGCAGGTCTTGCGCATGCACAAAGGCATCGGCGGCGCGCAACCGATCCTCCAGCGCCGCGCGGTCGGGGCGGGTCGTGCCATCAGCGGCGATGCTGTGCGCCGAGGCGGCAAGCCACGCCTCGCCCGCTGCGGCACGGGCGGCGGGGGTGAAATCGCCCAGCGTGGCACCCATACCCTGCCCGTATTGGCCGGGTCGGGGGCCAAAGACGCGGGGCGCGCGCGTGGCAAGGTAGGGGTTGTCCTCGGGGGCCTCGTCGCGGGCGGCCAGCGCCGCGACCCCGGCCTGAAACATCTGCGCAAGGCCCGGAAAGATGTCACGGAACAGGCCCGAGACGCGCAGCGTCACGTCGATGCGCGGTCGGCTCAGCAGCGCCAGCGCGATCACCTCGAACCCCGCCACGCGGCCTGTGCCCTCGTCCCAGCGCGGGGCAAGGCCCGCGAGATGCAGCGCCATGGCGAAATCCTCGCCCGCCGTGCGCATCGTGGCTGACCCCCACAGATCGACCACCAGCCCCCGCGGCCAGTCGCCCTGATCCTGAAGGTGACGGCGCAGCAGTTCCTCGGCCAGCTTCACGCCCTGCGCATGGGCGGCGCGGCTGGGCACCGCGCGCGGATCGACGGCGAAAAGATTGCGCCCCGTGGGCAGCACATCGGCCCGGCCCCGGTTGGGCGAACCCGCGGGCCCCGGCTCCACCCGCCGCCCGGCAAGAGCCGCGCGCAGACCCTCGGCCTCGCCCGGCGCCTGCCCATAGATGTGCAGGCCCGCGCCAAAACGGCTTTCCTTCAGGTCGCAGACAAAACGGTCGATCCGGGTGATCGCCTCGGCGGGGCTGGCCGTTTCGGGCAGGCCCAGATCGGTCTCGACCCCGGCGCCGCGCGCCTCGGCCCGGATCGCCGCGATCAGCCGGTCGCGCCGCGCCGGGTCAAGCCCGTCAGCGGTGGAGTATTCATCCAGCAGCTGTTCCAGCCGCGTCAACCCCTCCGGCACCGCAGAGGCGACCAGAGGCGGCGGCAGATGGCCCAGCGTGACGGCCCCGATCCGTCGTTTTGCCTGCGCGGCCTCGCCGGGGTCGTTGACGATGAAGGGATAGATCACTGGCAGGGGGCCGATCAGCGCCTCGGGCCAGCAGGCCGATGACAGCGCCACCGCCTTGCCCGGCAGCCATTCCAGCGTGCCATGCGCGCCCATATGGATCAACGCGTGCACCCCCTGCGCCCGTAGCCAAAGGTAGAAGGCCACATAGGCATGGCGTGGGATGCGCGAGAGGTCGTGATAGTCGCCCGCGCGTGCCACCGGGTCGCCGCGTTCGGGTTGCAGCGCGATCAGGGCCGCGCCGCACCGCAGGGCGGCAAAGCGGAAGGCCGCGCCATCGCAGTCGGGGTCATCCTCGGGGGCACCCCAGGCGGCGTGAAGGGCGGCGCGCAGCGAGACAGGCAGCGTGTCCAGCGCGGCGCGGTAGGCCGCCAGCGGCCAGCTTTCGCGCGCTTCTCGCAGCCCCAGCCCCAGCCCCAGCCCCAGCCCCGCGACCGGGGTAACGGCATAGCCCGCGGTGGCAAGATCGGCCAGCACCGCCTCGGCCGAAGCCAGCGCGTCCAGCCCGACGGCATGGGCCAGTTGATGCGCCTTGCCGGGATAGGTGGACAGCACCATCGCCAGCCGCCGCCCTGCCGCCGGGGCGTGCCCCAGCCGGTGCCAGGCGGCCACCCGTGACACCACGGCGGCGATCCGGTCGGGCAGCGGCTGATGCGTGGTGCGGGCGAATTGCAGGTGGGCATCGCGCTCGCCCGCGGTTTTGAAACTGATCGCCCCGGCAAACAGCCGCCCGTCCACTTCGGGCAGAACGACATGCATCGCCAGATCGCCAGGCGACAGGCCACGATCCGACGCCGCCCATTCCTCCCCGGTTGCGGTAGAAAGCGCCACCTGAAACACCGGGCAGCCGGGGCCGTCAAGCGGCGAGCCAGCCGTGCCACGCGCCGAAAAAGCCGTGGCGTTCACGATGGCCACAGGGGCAAGCACGCCCAATGCCTGCGCCAGCCATGCCCCCGCTCCGGGAGCCTTGAGCGAGGGCGCAAACAGCCCCCATGCGGCAAAGCCGGCCGCGCGCAGGTCGCGGATCAACGCGTCAATCGGTGCGGTATCGGCCGCAGTCAGATAGGCGCGGTAGAAGGTGAGGGCGACGGCCGGGCAATCGGCCTGCGGGGCCTCGGCCAGAATTCCAAGATCGGGGTCATACCAGCCGCAATCGGGCACGGTTTTCACTCCTCGCACCGGCCCCGCATACAGCCCCGCCGCCAGCGCCAGTTGCGCCAGCGCCGCCTGTGCCGCCACCGCGCCGCCCGCATCGCAAAGCGCCGCCAGCCGCCGCAAGGTGGATAGCGGCAGTGTCGAGGCGGCATCCAGCCGGTCGTCGGGCCGCCCGTCGGCAGGCAGCACCGCCAGCGCGATCCCGCGCCGGCGTGCCAGATCCTGAACCGCGGCCAGTCCGTAGGGCCAATAGCTCTCGCCCCCGATCAGCCGGATCAGGATGCCCTTTGCCCCCGCCAGCGTGCGGTCAACATAGGTATCGACAGACAGCGGGTGACGCAGCGCCGACAGGTTCGCCAGCCGCAAGCCGGGCAACCCGCCCACCGGCCCTCCGCCCCGATGCCAGCCCGCCGCAAAGGCACCCAGATCGCTGTCGGAAAACGACAGCACCACCAGATCGGCCGGGCTTTGCCCCAGATCGACCGGGGCACCCGTCTCTTCCAGCCCGTGGCTTTCGCGGAAGATCACATGCACCGGATCAGGCCCCCACAGCAGCCAGCAGCGCCGCGCGGATTGTGGCTTCGTCGATGTCTTTATGCTCGGCGATGACCACCAGCCGGCCCTGCCGCGGGGCGGCGCCCCAGGCCCGGTCGAACTGATGGCGCACCCGTTCGCCCACCGCCTGAATCAGCAGCCGCAGCGGCTTGCCCGTCACCGCCACATGGCCTTTTACCCGAAGGATGCGGTTTTCATGCGCCAGCCGTCGCACCGCCTGAGCCAGCGCCTCGGGGTCGGCGATCTCGGGCAGGTCGATCACGACGCTGGCGAAATCATCATGTTCATGATCGCCCGACCCGTCGTGATGCGAGGGGCGCGCGGCCAGATCGTCCTCGGCGGCAGCGCCCAGCCCCAGGATCAGCCGCGGGTCGATGACGCCTTCGGTCAGCGCCAGCATCGGCAGCGGGCGCGGCGCCTCGGCCGCGATCAGCGCGCGGGCAGCGACAAGGCCCGCGTCGCCCGCCAGATCGGCCTTGGTCAGCAACACCAGATCGGCGCAGGCGATCTGATCCTCGAACACCTCGGACAGCGGCGTGTCATGCTCAAGGCTGTCATCGGCCGCGCGCTGCGCCGCGACCGCTGCCGGGTCAGGAGCAAAGCGACCCGCGGCCACCGCCTCGGCATCGGCCAGCGCGATGACGCCATCAACCGTGATGCGCGACCGGATCGCGGGCCAGTCAAAGGCCTTCAGCAAGGGCTTGGGCAGAGCCAGCCCCGAGGTTTCGATCAGGATGTGATCGGGCGGCGCGGGCCGGGCCAGCAGCGCCTCGATGGTGGGAATGAAATCTTCGGCCACCGTGCAGCAGATACAGCCGTTGGCCAGTTCCACGATATTCTCGGCCGGGCAGGCACTATCGGCGCAAGCGCGCAGCAGGTCGCCATCAACCCCCACCGTGCCGAATTCGTTGACGAGAACGGCCAGCCGTCGGCCCTGCGGATTGGCCAGCAGATGACGGATCAGCGTCGTCTTGCCCGCGCCCAGAAAGCCGGTGATGATGGTTACCGGGGTCTTGGTCAGGTCGGTCATGGTCACTCCTGCGGGGGGATGCGGGCGATGGATTGCTTGCGAAAGACCTCGGGGCGGTCGCGCCAAGGAACGAGGCCATCGGCGGTCGCCGCATAGCGGGCCGCGCCAGACAGGATGTCGGGGGCGTGGGCCTCGGTGAGGCCGCCGTAGACATAAGACCACCGGCCCGCGCCCGACAGCGCCACCGCGCAGCCCTGCGAACAGGCCGAGAGACATTCGACAGGCATAACCCGCACGCCTTCGGGCGCGGCGGCGGTCAGGGCCGCGTGCAAGCGCGCGCCGGGCACAGGACGGCCCTCTTCGGGCGGCTCGCCCGCGCGGCAGGTGGTGCAGACATGTAGCGTGGTGGCCATGGCCCGTCCTTTGCGCAAAGGCATGGGGGGATGGGCCAGAGCAAACGCAGGCGGGGCGACCCGGCATGCGATTGGCACCGGTCGCGGAACACCCCGTCCGCCCGTTTCTGTCAACGCTGGCAGGTCTCCCGGCTTGCGGATTCTGGGTTTCCCCAACGGTTGCCCAGCCTTCCCAGCCTTTGGGGCCAGTGGCATCGGGCGACCTTTCCGGTCACGGTCGCGGGGGCGGCTGCGCTTGGGGTTTCCCCCTGTCGCATTCCCTCTTCGCCTGTCATAGACAGGAACCAACGTGCGGCTACCTGACCCAAGCCGCCCGAGGTTGTCAAGCAGGGGAATGGACGATGCCCGACGATCTTCAGACAGAAGCTGAAACCCGCCACGCCGCCAAGATGGCCAAGAAGAAGGCCGCGCGCGACCGGATCATGGCCGGAAAGACCGGCGAAAAGGGGCTGGTGATCGTGCATACCGGGGCAGGCAAGGGCAAATCCTCGGCCGGGTTCGGGATGATCCTGCGCTGCATCGCACATGAAATGCCCTGCGCGGTGGTGCAGTTCATCAAGGGCGCGTGGGAGACCGGCGAACGCCGCATCCTGACCGAACGCTTCCCCGACCTGTGCCAGTTTCACGCGATGGGTGAGGGCTTCACCTGGGAAACCCAGGACCGCGCCCGCGACATTGCCGCGGCGCAGGCCGGATGGGACAAGGCAAAAGAGGTGATCCGCGACCCCGCCATCCGCATGGTTCTGCTGGATGAGGTCAACATCGCCCTGCGCTACGGCTATCTGGACGCGGCCGAGGTGCTGGCCTTTCTGTCGGCCGAAAAGCCACCGCTGACCCATGTGGTTCTGACAGGGCGCGGCGCCCCCGAGACGCTGATCGAGGCGGCCGATCTGGTCACCGAAATGTCGCTGGTCAAACACCCGTTCCGGGCCGGGATCAAGGGCCAGCCGGGGGTTGAATACTGACCGGCGCGGCGCGCGCGCCCGAAAACACCGGGCGCAGCACCGGGCCAAAGATGCGCGGCACAAAGGCCACGAGAAACAACGCCCAGGCGGCGCACCAGATCGTGGCAGCGGCGGCCACAAGCGCCGCATAGCTGTCAGCAAAGAGCGGCGACGCGACGCGCACCCAGGCCGCAGACCACAGCACCGCAAAGGCCAGGGGCAACAATCGCCCCGCGATCAGCGCCCCGCCCTCGCGCCGGGCGGCGGCGCGCGCGGCAACCGACATCACCATGCCCGACATCGCCCCCATCGTCAGGGCATGCACCGCGTCTGCCTCGGGCCAGAGGCCAGGGAGCAGCCGCGCAACGCCAACAAGGATCAGCCCGATCACCAGCCACAGGAAGGTCAACTGCATCATCGCCAGCAGCGGGTTGCGCAGCGCGGCCCGCATCCGCCAGCCCGACAGGCGCCAGCCCTGCACCAGCCCCGCGATGATCAGCGCAAGGCCGCTGGTCACCTCGGCCCCCGCCAGTGTCAGGGCCAGAGCGGCAAACAGCGTGGCCAGCCCCAGACGATTCGCCAGCCTATTTTCGCGCGGGGGCGGCACCATTGCGCCCACCTGGCGCAGCCAGTTGCCGGTGAAGGCCGGGATCATGCCCCCCGCGATCACCGCAACCTTGATGGCAAAGAACATGACGCCCGCGCGCACCAGTGCCACCGTGTCAAACAGCGCCCAGCCCTGCCGCGCGGCGATGATGAACAGCACATCGACCAGCCCCAGCGCCGCCACCGCCGCCGGAAAGCCCAGCTTGCCCCAGACCCGCGCCGCAGCGATATCGCGCGCCAGCACCCCGGCCAGCAGCGCGAAATAGCCCAGCCCCGGCGCGATCAGCACCGGCAGCGGCAAGCTGTCGGCGCCCAGCATGGCAGCCCGCGCCGCAACCCAAAGCGCCACCAGCGCCTGCAGCCCCGGCCCGGTCAGCGCCGGACGGCCCGTCCAGCTTGTCACTGCGGTCAGAAAATAGGCCGCCATCGAGGCCGCGCCGAAACCAAACACCATTTCATGCACATGCCAGAGTGTCGGCGTGCCAAGACTGGGCGGAGCCAGCCCAAGCCCGGCGCCCCATTGCCACCACAGCACCGCCAGAAACGCCCAGCACCCCGCCGCCAGAAACAGCGGCCGGTGCGGTGCAAGCCAGAGGTCGGAAAGCTGTGCGGGCGTGGGGGTCATGGCAACACCAGAGATGGGCGGAAGGACAGGGCCTGCGCAGGCGCGCATCCGCCCTAGGCGTCAGACAGGATGGTCAGAAAGACATCGGCGAAACGGTCCAGCTTGGCCTCGCCCATGCCCGAGACCCGCGCCAGCGCAGCGCGGTTGCGGGGCCGGGTTTCGGCGATCTGGCGCAGGGTGGTCTGGGTGCAGGTCAGATAGCGGTCCTGCCCGTCGGGGCCACGGGCCAGCGCCAGTTGCGCCTCGGCCAGCCGGTCGAACAGGTTGCCCGCAGCGCGCCCCGCCAGTTTCATCCGTGCCGGGTGAACCGGCGCCCCGGCCCCGGCACCCGCGATCACCTCAAGGAAAGCGCGGCCATAGCTTTCCAGCTTTTTGGCCCCCACTCCGTTCACGCGTGCCAGCGCATCAAGGCTGGCGGGCCGCGTCTCGGCCATCTCGATCAGGGTGCGGTCGGGAAAGATGACATAGGCCGGCACAGCTGCCGCCTCGGCCAGCGCGCGGCGCTTGGCCTTGAGCGCGGACAGAAGCGGCGCGTCCTCTTCGGCCACCAGCGCGCGCACCACCGGCCCGGCCACCGCACGGCGCACCAGATCGCGGCGCAGCGTGATCTGCGCCTCGCCGCGCAGGATCGGGCGGGCGGCCTCGGTCATCACCAGCGCGCCGTGGCGGTCGGCATCGGGGCGGATCAGGTCATGGCCCTGCATCTGGCGAAACACCGCCTGCCACTGCGCGCGCGTCAGATCGCGCCCGACGCCAAAGGTGGGCAGGCTGTCATGGCCCCGTTCACGCACCTTGTCTGTGGTGGTGCCTGTCAGAATGTCGATCAGATGCCCCGCACCAAACGACTCGCCCGTGCGCAGCGCCGCCGACAGCGCCTTGCGCACCGCCTCGGTGGCGTCGAACAGATCGGGCGGCGTGTCGCACAGATCGCAGTTGCCGCAAGGCCCGGCGGTTTCGCCGAAATAACCCAGCAATCGCTGTCGGCGGCACCCGGTGGCCTCGGCCAGCCCCAGAAGCGCGTTCAGCCGGGCATGGTCGGCCGCCTTGCGTTCGGGGGGCGCGGGGCTTTCGTCCACCTGCGCGCGGCGCAGGCGGATGTCGTCGGGCCCATAAAGCGTCAGCGTTTCGGCGGCTGCCCCGTCGCGGCCTGCACGGCCGATTTCCTGATAATAGCCCTCGATCGACTTGGGCAGATCGGCATGAGCCACCCAGCGGATGTCAGGCTTGTCGATGCCCATGCCGAAGGCGATGGTCGCCACCACGATCAGCCCGTCTTCGCGCTGAAACCGCGCCTCGGTGTCGCGCCGGGCCCCGGCCTCCATCCCGCCGTGATAGGCGGCTGCCGAATGTCCCGCCTCGCGCAGGGCCTGCGCCAGCGTTTCGGTCTTGGCCCGCGTCGCGCAATAGACAATGCCCGATTGCCCCCGCCGCGCGGCCGCAAAGGCCAATATCTGCGCGCGCGGCTGATCCTTGGGTTGAAACGCCAGATGGATGTTGGGCCGGTCGAACCCGCGCAGGAACGTCTCGGGCGCCTGCCCGTCGAACAGGCGGGTGACGATCTCGGCCCGCGTCTCTTCATCCGCCGTGGCGGTAAAGGCGGCCAGCGGCACGCCCAGCGCGCGGCGCAATTCGCCGATGCGCAGATAATCGGGGCGGAAATCGTGGCCCCACTGGCTGACGCAATGCGCCTCGTCCACCGCAATCAGGGTCACGCCCATGCGCCGCAGCAGCGCCACCGCCCCGCCCGAGGCCAGCCGTTCGGGCGCCATGTAAAGCAGTTTCAGCCGCCCCGCATCCAGCGCCTGAAACACCTCTTCGGTTTCCTCGTCGGTATTGCCCGAGGTCAGCGCCCCCGCCTCGACCCCCGCGGCCCGCAACGCCCGCACCTGATCGCGCATCAGCGCGATCAGCGGCGAGATGACCACCGTCACGCCATCGCGGCACAAGGCGGGGAGTTGAAAGCACAGCGACTTGCCGCCGCCCGTGGGCATGATCGCCAGCGTGTTGCGCCCTGCCGTCACGGCGCGCACGATGTCTTCCTGGCCGGGGCGGAAGGCCGAAAAGCCAAAGACAGAGGCCAGCAGCGCCTCGGGGCAAGGCGCCTGCATCGGTCAGTAGCCGTAGAAAAAGCCGGCGTTGTTGATCAGCGCGCGTTGCAGGATGATCACCCCGATGAACACCACCAGTGGCGCCAGATCAAGGCCGCCCATCTGCGGCAGTATCCGGCGGATCGGGCCATAAATCGGTTCCAGAAGGCGGTTCAGGCCATACCAGATCTGCGCCACCATCGGCTGGCGGGTATTGAGCACCTGAAAGCTGATCAGCCAGCTTAGAATGATATGCGCGATCATGATGAACCAGACCACGTCCAGGATCAGCATCAGCGCATAATGCAGCGTGCCCATGAAAACCTCCGCCTGTTGCGATGCAACAGGTATGTCAGACGCCCCGCGCTTGCAACCATGTGCCGCAACGTGCCGGGTTGACGGTGGCCCCGCAGCAGACAGGATGCCCGCAAAGGGAGACCCGCATGTATCCGTTCCTGCGACTGGCCAAGGAGGCCGTGAAGTTCCGCTCTGCCGATCCGCTGCCGCTGACCGGCACCCATGTGTCGCATCACATCTGCTGGCCCTGGGATCTTGACCCCTGGGTCGAGTTGAACAACGGGCGCACACTGACGCTGTATGACCTGGGGCGCATTCCGCTCGCGGCGCGCACCGGCCTGCTGGCGGTGCTGAAGGCCAATCGCTGGGGCATCACGGTGGCAGGCAATTCGGTGCGCTATCGGCGCCGGGTGCGCGCCTTTGACCGGCTGGAGATGCGCAGCCGCTGCATCGGCTGGGATGCGCGATTTTTCTACATGGAGCAAAGCATGTGGAAGGCGGGCGCGTGCACCAGCCACATGCTGATCCGCTCGGCGGTGACCTCGGCGCAGGGCATCGTGGTGCCGCCACAGGTTCTGGCGGCGATGGGGCGGCCCGATCTGGCCAGCCCCGCCCTGCCCGACTGGGTGCAGGGCTGGATCACCGCCGATGGCTTGCGGCCCTGGCCGCCGCAGGGCTGAGATCGGCCAGCCAAGGACAGGCCGCAACGGCGCGGCCTTCAGCGTGCTTGCGCGGCGGGCGGGATTCGGGCTTGATCTGCGCAACCAAGGGGGCGGTCATGGCACGCGCAAATCGCAGGATCTGGGGCTGGTATTTTTTCGACTGGGCCAGCCAGCCTTACAACACCCTGCTGCTGACCTTCATCTTTGCCCCCTATATGAAGGAATTGCTGGGCAGCGGCACCGCAGCGCAAACGGTCTGGGGTTACGGCGTCGGCGCGGCGGGGTTGATCATCGCGCTTTGCGCGCCGCTGTTGGGTGCGGTGGCCGACAAGACCGGCGGGCGGATCGGCTTCATCGCGCTGTTCTCGGTGTTCTATGTGGCCGGGGCCTTGGGCCTGTGGTGGGCGATCCCCGGCGATTTCAACCTGTGGTTTGTGATGGCCGCCTTTGCCCTCGGGCTGATCGGCATGGAATTTGCCACGATCTTCACCAATGCCATGCTGCCGGGCCTTGGCTCGCGCAAGGAAATCGGGCGCATATCGGGGTCGGGCTGGGGATTTGGCTATCTGGGCGGCATGGTGGCGCTGATCGTCATGGTCACGCTCTTTGCCGAAAACGCCAGCGGCCGCACCCTGATCGGGATTGCGCCGGTTCTGGGGCTTGACCCGGCGCTCCGCGAGGGCACGCGGGCCGTCGGCCCCTTCACCGCGCTGTGGTATGCGGTGTTCATGATCCCGTTTTTCCTGTTCGTGCGCGATGTGCGGCCCGCGGTTCCGGTTCCGGTGGGCACAGCCCTGCGCGGAGCCTGGCCCGAGCTGAAATCGACACTGGCGGGGCTGCCAGCCAACCGCAGCCTGCTGGCCTATCTGCTGTCGTCGATGTTTTATCGCGATGCGCTGAACGGCATCTATGTGTTTGGCGGCCTCTATGCGGCGGGGGTGCTGGGCTGGTCGATCATCGACGTGGCGATCTTTGGCATTCTGGGCACCATCACCGGGGCGACCTTTGCCTGGGCAGGCGGCAAGGCCGATGACCGCTTTGGTCCAAAGCCGGTGATCGTGCTGTGCGTGATCGCGCTGGCGCTGGTGACGCTGGGCGTTATCTACATTTCGCGCGACGCGGTCTTTGGCATGCCGGTCATGGCGGAAAGCCGCCTGCCGGACATTGCCTTTTATGTCATGGGCGGGCTGATCGGCGCCGCCGGGGGCGCGCTGCAATCGGCCAGCCGAACGATGATGGTGCGGCAGTCAGACCCCGAAAAAATAACGGAAAGTTTCGGGCTTTATGCGCTGGCGGGCAAGGCCACCTCGTTCATCGCGCCGCTGTCGATCGGGGTGGTCACGCAGATCACGGGCAGCCAACAGGCCGGGATCGTGCCTCTGATCGGGCTGTTCGGTCTTGGCCTTGTGCTGCTAGTCTGGGTCAAACCGAACGGAGGCCCTGCCCAATGATCCGCGCCCTTGGCCTTGCCCTGCTGCTGACCGCGACCCCTGCCGGGGCCGAACCATTGGCACGGCAATTGTTCGGCGCTGCCCGCGCGCCCTCGGCGCAGGCGCCGCAGGCGATTGGCAGCTATTCGCGCGGCTGCGCCGCGGGTCTGGTGGCACTGCCCGAAACCGGGCCGACATGGCAGGCGATGCGCCTGTCGCGCAATCGCAACTGGGGCCACCCCGAACTGGTGCGCTTTCTGATCGACCTGTCGGGCACCGCGCGCCAGATCGGCTGGCCGGGGCTATACATCGGCGACATGGCCCAGCCCCGCGGCGGACCGATGACCGGGGGCCATGCCAGCCACCAGACCGGGTTGGATGCCGATATCTGGATGCTGCCGCCCCGGCGGCTGAACCTCAGCCGGGCCGAGCGTGAAAGCATCTCGTCGATTTCGGTGCGATCCGATGACCAGACGCGGGTCACCGGCAACTGGACGGCATCACACCACGCCCTTCTGCGCGCCGCAGCGTCCGACCCGCGGGTGGACCGCATCTTTGTGGCCGCCGCGGTGAAAATCGCCATGTGCAATGCCAGCGGTCGCCGCGACCGGGCTTGGCTGCAAAAGATCCGCCCGATCTATGGCCACAACACCCATTTCCATGTGCGGCTGAAATGCCCCCAAGGCTCGCCGGGGTGCGAGCGGCAAAAGCCCTCGGTAGCCGACCTGTCAAACGGCGGCGATGGTTGTGACGAGACGCTGAACTGGTGGGTCACAACTTACCTTGAAGAGCTGCGCAACCCGCCCCGGCGCCCAAAGCCCGAAGGCCCGCCGCCCAAGACCGCCCGCACCTATACGATGTCCGATCTGCCCGCCCAATGCGCCAACGTCCTCGCCTCGCGCTGATCGCGGCGGCGCTGGCGCTGTTGGGAAGCAATGGCGGCGCCGTGCCCGACCGCCGCGCCGAATATCTGGGCAGCGTCACTTGGGCCTCGGCCCAGCCCGGCTTTGGCGGGCTTTCGGGGTTGGAACTGGACGCCAGCGGCACCCGGCTTGCAGCGGTGTCAGACCGCGGCACGTTCTGGACAGCCCGGCTTGCCCGCGATGCAGGCGGCGCGATCACCGCTGTCAGTACTGCGGCCCCGGTGGTGCTGCGCGACAGCAAGGGAGCGCCGCTGACCGGCCACAAGACCGATGCCGAGGGGCTGGCAATCGCGCCCGACGGCACGATCTACATTTCGTTCGAGGGGCTGCACCGCGTGGTGCGCCACCCGCGCCCCGAGGCCCCCGCCCAACCGCTGCCCCGGCCGCAGGCGGTTCGTGACTTGCAGACCAACTCGGGGCTGGAGGCACTGGCGATCAGCCCCGATGGCGCGCTTTACACCCTGCCGGAACGGTCGGGCGCCACGACCCGGCCCTTTCCTGTCTACCGCTTTCGTAACGGCAGTTGGGACCAGCCCTTTGCCATCCCGCGCGATGGGCGCTGGCTGCCGGTGGGCGCCGATTTCGGCCCCGACGGACGGCTTTACCTGCTGGAGCGCGACTTTTGGGGCCTGCTGGGGTTTCTCAGCCGTGTGCGGGTGTTCGACCTTGGCCCCCAAGGCCCGCGCGGCGAAGAGGTTTTGCTGCAAACCCGCGCCCGGCGGCATGACAACCTGGAGGGAATCGCCCTCTGGCGCGACGCGGCCGGGGCGATCCGGCTGACGATGGTATCAGATGACAATTTTCAGCCGTTTCAGCGAACCGAACTCGTGGAATATCGCCTGCGCGATTGACAGGGACGGCGCCTTGGGCGTAGGGGGCAACTGCCCAAAGGGGCCAAGTCTCCGCAACCTTGTAAAAACGGATCACAGATGACCCGCTATCTTCCCGGCATTCTTGCCATGGCCGCCGTCGTTGTGGCCTCCAACATCCTTGTGCAGTTTCTGTATGGCGACTGGCTGACCTGGGGTGCCTTTACCTACCCCCTCGCCTTCCTTGTGACCGATGTCACCAACCGCCTCTATGGGGCCGCTGCCGCGCGGCGCGTGGTGCTGGCAGGCTTTGTCACCGGCATCGGCTGTTCGGCTATTGCCGCGGGATTCGACAAGACCACGTTCCGCATCGCGCTGGGCTCTGGTCTGGCCTTTTTGCTGGCGCAGCTTCTGGATATCGCGGTGTTCGACCGTCTGCGCGCGGGCGCGTGGTGGCGCGCGCCTGTGGTTTCGACCCTGATCGCCTCGTCGCTGGATACTGCGGTGTTCTTTACCATCGCCTTTTCCGCCGCGCTGGTGATGCTGGAGCCCGGCAATGACGTGTCCTGGGCCACCGGCCCGGTGCCGCTGCTGGGGCTTGGCCCCGAGACGCCGCTTTGGGTGTCGCTGGCTGTCGCGGACTGGTCTGTCAAACTTCTGCTTGCTTTGGTGGCACTGGTGCCGTTTCGCATGATCGTGAGCCGACTTGCCACAAGGGTTGCGTAAAAGATTTTGACAAACACAAAATCTGTGGCAGCCTGTGAATAACGGCAACACATGAAAGGAGGTGGTCCAGTGTCTAGAGTGATAGTGGAGAGAGGTGTCGGGACAGTCAGGGGGGCCGTGGCCTGAGGGCAGCCCCGAGGGTTCAAACCCCTGACTGGGACCAGATCCCTAACTGGCCCATCTCCGTAGATCTCGGGGGCCGCCTTTCGGGGCGGCCCTTTCAATTGGGCCGCGCGGCAGGGCGTGCTGACGCTGCCGCTACCCCCTGAACGGATCGGCCGGATACCCCACCCCGCACAGATATAGCCCTTGCGGCGGGCAGACCGGGCCGCAGGCGGCGCGGTTACGGGCGGCCAGCGCGCGGGCCACATCGCCCGGCGCCCATGCCCCCGCTCCGACACGTTCCAGCGTGCCGACGATGGACCGCACCTGATTGTGCAGGAAACTGCGCGCGCGCAGGTGAAACCGGTATTCGCGCCCGTGCGGCAATGCGATATCCTCGATGCGGATTTCATCGAGCGTCTTGATCGGTGAGGCCGACTGGCACAAAGAGGAGCGGAAGGTGGTGAAATCGTGATGGCCCAGCAGATGCGCGGCGCCGGCGCGCATCGCGTCCGCGTCCAGCGGGTTCAGCACCTGCCAGACCAGTCCCGCGTCATGCGTGGCGGGCGCACGGCGGGCCAGCAGGCGGAAGGTATAGCGCCGCTCGATCGCTGAAAACCGGGCGTGAAAGCCCTCATCCACCCGCGCCGCGGCCAGAATTGCGACCGGGGCGGGCTTCAGGTGCCAGTTCAGCGCCTCGGCAAGCCGGAACGGCTCCCAGTTTTTGGTCAGATCGGCATGGGCCACCTGTGCGGTGGCATGCACGCCCGCATCGGTGCGGCCTGCCGCGGCGATGGTATGGGGGCCGGGTTCCAGCCGCCCCAGCGCCGCCTCGATCGCTGCCTGCACCGAAGGCTGCGCCGCCTGCCGCTGCCAGCCCGCAAACGGGCCGCCGTCATATTCGATCTTCAGCGCATATCTGGGCATGGCTCTCCTTAGCCCGTGGCTGGGGGCCGGACAAGCCGGGCCGCATCGCAAACCGTCTTGGGCATGATGGCGCCCTGCTGCGAGATGCCCCCTACCGCAGGGCCGTGCCGATGCCTATCTTGGGATCAACAGCGGAGGCCAAGCCCATGGGAATTGCCGATATCGCCGATGGCGTGCTGCGCGGGGTCGAACGTGTGGGGTCCGGTGTCTCGGGCGCACTGCTCGAGCCGGTGATCCGCATCGGCGTCACCGGGCTGTCGCGCGCGGGCAAGACGGTGTTCATCACCTCGCTGGTGGCAAACCTGCTGGATCGCGGGCGGATGCCGGGGTTGAAGGCCGCCGCCGATGGCGCGATTCGTGCTGCATGGCTGCAACCCCAACCCGACGACACCGTGCCGCGGTTCGACTACGAATCGCATCTGGCCGCACTGACCGGCACTGCACCGCACTGGCCCGAGGGGACGCGGGCGATTTCAGAGCTGCGGCTGTCGCTGAAGGTGCAACCTTCGGGGATGCTGGGCGCGCTGCGGGGCGCGCGCACCTTGCATCTGGATATCGTCGATTATCCGGGCGAATGGCTGCTGGATCTGGCCCTGATGGACAAATCCTACGCCGACTGGTCCGAGGCGGTTCTGACCCGCATCGCCGACCGGCCGCTGGGCGCGGCGTTTCTGGATCAGGCCATTTCTGCCAACCCCGCCGCCCGACTGGAAGAGAGCCGCGCGCAGGCGCTGGCCGCGGCCTTTACCGCGCATCTGCATGCCGCGCGCGCCGCGGGCTGGTCGGATTGCACGCCGGGGCGGTTTTTGCTGCCGGGCGAATTGGCTGGCTCGCCCGCGCTGACATTTGCTCCGCTGCCGCGCCCCACCGCCGTGCCCCCGCGCGGCAGTTTGTGGCGCGAGATGGAGCGGCGCTATGACGCCTATAAATCGCAGGTGGTGCGGCCCTTCTTTCTGGAACATTTCGCCCGGATCGACCGGCAGGTGGTTCTGGTCGATGTGCTGGGCGCGATCCACGCCGGGCCGCAGGCGGTGGAGGATATGCGCCGCTCGATGGCGGCGATCCTGACGGCGTTCCGGCCGGGGCGGCTGAACTGGCTGACCAGTCTGATCGGAATGCGCCGGGTGGAGCGTATCCTGTTCGCCGCGACCAAGGCGGATCATCTGCATCACTCCCAGCACGCCCGCCTGACTGCGATCACCGAGGCGCTGTTGCGCGAGGCCCGCGACCGGGCCGATTTTGCCGGGGCAAAGACCGCGGCCATGTCGATTGCCGCGTTGCGCGCCACCGTCGAGGAAGAAATCCTGCACAATGGCGTGGCGCTGGATGCGGTGCGCGGCACCTTGCTGGATGGCCGCCGCGCCGCCTTTTACCCCGGCGATCTGCCGTCAGACCCCGCGCAACTGCTGACGCCCGCGCGCGAAGGGGCCGAGCGTTGGCTGGATGCCGATTATGCCATCATGTCCTTTGCCCCCGCCCCGGTGACGCTGCGCCCCGGCGAGGGGCCGCCGCATATCCGGCTGGATCGCGCCGCCGAGTTTCTGCTGGGCGACCGGCTGTAGGGGAACCACCATGACCGAGCCCAAGGATCGCCCTCGCGGCCCCGTTCTGATCGAGTTGGGCGGCACCGTGCCACCCAGCCCCGCCGATGCGCCCCCGGTGCCCGAGCCTGCAACCGGCCGCCCCGAGGGCCGCGCGATGCAGATCGCGGCGCGGCTTGCCGCGCGCCCGCCGTCGCGCCTGTCGCGGTTCTTCTGGCGCATGGCGCTGGCGCTCTTGGGGTTTGTGGTCTCGGTCGCGGCGTGGAACTTTGTCTCGGGCCTGATGGCGACCAATGTCGTCGTGGGCTGGGTGGGGCTGGGCATTCTGGCCCTGTTCCTGCTGGCGGCGCTGCTGCTGGGTCTGCGCGAACTGGCGGCATGGTCGCGGCTGGCGCGGCTTGACCGGGTTCATGCCGCCGTGCTTGAGGCCACCGCGGCGGGCGATCTGAAGGTTGCACGCAAGGTGGTTGGCCGTCTTGAGGCGCTTTACAAGGGCCGCCCCGAGATGGAGTGGAGCCGCGCCCGGCTGGACGAACGCAAGGGCGACGTATTCGACGCCGACGCGCTGTTCATGCTGGCCGAGACCGAGTTGATGGCGCCCCTTGATGCCGCCGCCCGGCTCGAGGTGGAGGCGGCCGCGCGACTGGTGGCAACGGTCACGGCGATCGTGCCGCTGGCGCTGGCCGATGTGGTGGCGGCGCTGGTGGCCAACCTGCGGATGATCCGGCGGCTGGCCGAAATCTATGGCGGGCGCGCGGGCACCTTTGGCAGCCTGCGGCTGGCGCGCACAGTGATGACGCATCTGGTCGCCACCGGCGCGGTGGCGGTGGGCGACGATCTGGTGGGGTCAGTCGCGGGCGGGGGGATTTTGTCCAAGGTCTCGCGCCGGTTCGGCGAGGGCATCGTCAACGGCGCGCTGACCGCCCGCGTCGGCGTTGCCGCGATGGAGGTTTGCCGCCCGATGCCCTTTGTCGCGCTGCCGCGGCCCAAGGTCACAAACCTTGTAGGCCGCGCGCTGACCGGGGTGTTTTCCCGCGACAAGGGCGTGGAATAGGACACTTGCCGCGCCGCAGGCCCGATCCTATAAGGCGGGCATGACCGGGATGGCGCCTTTTCACGCACGAATTACCGGCCCGGCGCTCTGACGCGTCAGGGCAGCCGGGATCGCATCGCCATGCCCCGGGCGCATCTGCGCCCCAATCCCAAGGATTTCCCCGATGAGCGCCGAGACGCCCGACTATCGCACCACCGTTTTCCTGCCCGAAACCGAATTTCCCATGCGCGGCGATCTGCCCAAGCGCGAGCCCGACTGGCTGGCCCGCTGGGAACGCATCGGCATCTATGACCGGCTGCGCGAAAAGCTCGGCCGCCCGCCCTTTGTCCTGCATGACGGCCCGCCCTATGCCAACGGGCATCTGCACATCGGCCATGCGCTCAACAAGATCCTCAAGGATTTCATCGTCCGTTCGCAGCAGATGATGGGCAAGGACAGCCGCTATGTGCCGGGCTGGGATTGTCACGGCCTGCCGATCGAATGGAAGATCGAGGAACAATACCGGGCGAAGGGCCTGAACAAGGACGACGTGGACACCGTCGCCTTCCGTCAGGAATGCCGCCGCTTTGCCGAAGGCTGGATCGACATCCAGCGCGAGGAGTTCAAGCGCCTGGGCGTCACCGGCAAGTGGGACGACCCCTACCTGACGATGGACTATCACGCCGAGGCGGTGATCGCCGACGAGTTCATGAAGCTGCTGATGAACGGCAGCCTCTATCAGGGATCGAAACCGGTGATGTGGTCGCCGGTCGAGAAAACGGCGCTGGCCGAGGCCGAGGTCGAATATCACGACCACACGAGCCATCAGGTGTGGGTGCGGTTCAAGCCCCGAATTGTCGGTGGCGAAACTGTCAGCCCTGCCGACGATCTCTTGCATGCCTTCGTGGTGATCTGGACCACGACACCTTGGACTATTCCGCAGAACCGCGCCGTGGCCTTCAACCCGGCCATCGCCTATGGACTTTACCGGGTGGAGGCCTCCGCCGAGACTGCCAACGCGAAGCCCGGCGAGACGATCCTTCTGGCCGACAAGCTGGCCGAAGCCGTGATGACCGCCGCCAAGGTGGAAAACTTCACCCGCCTGCGGGAAGTGAGTGCGGACGAATTGCAGGGCCTCACTCTCTCCCACCCCTTCCATGGGGTCGATGGCGGCAATGGCGAATGGGACTATCCCGTGCCGATGCTGCCGGGCGATCACGTCACCGACGACGTGGGCACGGGCTTTGTGCATACCGCCCCCAGCCACGGCGACGACGACTATCAGCTTGGCCTGAAGTTCGGCCTGCCGATGACCTACAATGTCGAACCCGATGGCAGCTATCGCGCCGATCTGCCGATCTTCGGCGGGCAGCAGATCATCACGCCCGAGGGCAAGGAAGGCCCGGCGAACGTGTCGGTCATCAAGGCCCTGCATGGGGCGGGGGCGCTGCTGGCCAAGGGCAAGCTGAAACACTCCTACCCGCATTCCTGGCGGTCCAAGGCGCCGCTGATCTACCGCAACACGCCGCAATGGTTTGCCGCCATCGACCGCAAGCTGGATGACGGCATGGGCACCTATGGCGACACGATCCGCACCCGTGCGCTGACCTCGATCGACCAGCTTGTGCGCTGGACCCCGCCCACGGGCCGCAACCGGCTGTATTCGATGATCGAGAACCGCCCCGACTGGGTGCTGTCGCGTCAGCGCGCCTGGGGCGTTCCGCTGACCTGCTTCGTGAAGAAGGGGGCGAAACCCACCGCCCCCGATTTTCTGCTGCGCAACGCCGAGTTGAACGCCCGGATCGTGGCGGCGTTCGAGGCCGAGGGGGCCGACGTGTGGTATACTGCGGGCTTCAAGGAAAGGATGCTTGCAGGCATCGCCGACCCGGCCGCCTATGATCAGGTCTTTGACGTGCTGGATGTGTGGTTTGATTCAGGCTCCACCCACGCCTTTGTGCTGCGCGACCGGGTCGATGGCACGGCCGACGGCATCGCCGATCTGTACCTAGAGGGCACCGATCAGCACCGCGGATGGTTCCATTCCTCAATGCTGCAAGCCTGCGCGACCAAGGGCCGCGCGCCCTATCGCGGGGTGCTGACGCATGGCTTCACGCTGGACGAAAAGGGCATGAAAATGTCCAAATCGCTCGGCAACACCGTCGCGCCGCAAGAGGTGATCAAGGACTATGGCGCCGATATCCTGCGGCTGTGGGTGGCGCAGTCGGACTACACCACCGATCTGCGCATCGGGAAGGAAATCCTGAAAGGCGTGGCCGACAGCTATCGCCGGCTGCGCAACACCATGCGCTTCCTTCTGGGCAACCTTGCCGGGTTCGCCGAGGCCGAGCGCGTGGCCCCCGCCGACATGCCCGAACTGGAACGCTGGGTGCTGCACCGGCTGGCCGAACTGGATGAAGTCGTGCGCAAGGGCTATGCCGCCTATGATTTTCAGGGCGTGTTTCAGGCGCTGTTCAACTTTTGCACGGTGGACCTGTCGGCCTTCTACTTCGACATCCGCAAGGACGCGCTTTATTGCGACGCGCCCGCCTCGGCCAACCGCCGCGCCGCGCGCACGGTGCTGGACCTGCTGTTCCACCGGCTGACGACATGGCTGGCCCCGATGCTGGTGTTCACGATGGAAGATGTCTGGCTCGCGCGCTTCCCCGGCGATGACAATTCGGTCCATCTGCAAGACATCCCCGAAACCCCGGCCGACTGGCGCAACCCGGAGCTGGCTGCGAAATGGGATGGCATCCGCCGCGCCCGCCGTGGTGTGACGGCGGCGCTGGAGGTGCAGCGCACCGCCAAGGTGATCGGCGCCAGCCTTGAAGCCGCGCCGGTGGTGCATGTCGAAGACCCCGATCTGCTGGCGGCGCTGAAATCGGTCGATTTCGCCGATATCTGCATCACCTCGGACCTGCAACTCACCGCAGACCCGGCCCCGAACGAGGCGTTCCGCCTGCCCGAGGCGCCCGGCGTGGCGGTGGTGTTTGAAACCGCCCTGGGCGAAAAATGCGAACGCTGCTGGAAGATTCTGCCCGATGTGGGCAGCCACGCCCACCCCTGCACCTGCGCCCGCTGCAACGCGGCACTGGGGTAAAGAAAAGGGGGGCGAAAGCCCCCCTTTCCATCTCTGTCTTATTTCAGGCCGAAACCAAAGATCTTCATGATCGGCGCGCCGTCCATCAGGGCGTTCTGGCCCATCAGATCGACCAGCGGCTGCAAACCCAGCGTCTTCATGTCGACCGAGCCTTTGCCAAAGATGTCATCGTTGCCGGGCAGGGTATCAGGGGTCAGGCTGTCGGTCAGCGCGAACAACTGGGTTTCCGGGTCACGCCCGTAAAAGGCCCAGTCCCAGAGCATCCCGAAGAACACGGTCACAACGCCCGCCACCGGCAGCGCCGCAGTGTCTGCCAAGCCGCCCGCCATCATCAACGCGCCGAAGGTCAGGATGCCCAAAAGCGCCGCACCGGGCCAGGCCAGCCCCAGCTTTTCGTCTTCTTCCTTCCAGTTCCTGATCGTCATTGCATCGTCTCCTGATCTGCGTCTTGGCCACCATGTGCCGAGAATTTCTCTGTCAGGACAGTAGACCGGTGGGCGGCAAGGGCAAGGGCGGCGGCCGCAATTTCAGGCCCCTGCGGCATCGGGGCGGCCTTGTTTGCGGGCGCAGTGCCGTTTACCGATTGTAACGATTTGATGACAGGCGGGCAAACATGACCTTCGGGGTGATGCTGGCGGTTCTGGGCGCGGCATTTCTGCACGCGCTGTGGAATGCGATGATCAAGGTCGGCACATCCAAGATCGGGGCCATGGTGGTTCTGTCGGTGATGGAGGTGCCAATCGGCCTTGCCGTGGTGGCGACCCGACCGTTGCCAGCGCCCGAAGTATGGCCTTGGGTGATGGCGGCGGGCTGCACCCATTTCGCCTACAAGTTCTTTTTGACCTATGCATATGAACAGGGAGACCTGAGCCGCGTCTATCCGATCGCGCGCGGTGCCGCGCCGATGATCGTGGCGATCGTGGGGGCGCTGTTTCTGGCCGATGCGATGCGCGCGGCCGAATATGCAGGCATCACGGTGCTGGGTCTTGGCATTGGTCTGATGGCGCGCGGCGTGTTCGCCGATGGCGAAAGCCGGAGGCTTTTGCCCTTCGCGCTGGGATCGGCTGCGGCAACCGCGAGTTATACGCTGATTGATGGGCTGGGGGCGCGGGTGTCGGGCGATGCGGTCGCCTATGTCGGCTGGATCTTCGTGGTTGACGGGCTGTTGTTTGCCGCCGGAATGGTCGCGCTGCGGGGCCGGGTGGTTCTGGCAGGTGGCTGGCGCGGCTGGGCGCTGGGGGGCGTGGCCTCGGCGGCCTCGTATGGCGCCTATGCGATTTCCGTCTGGGCAATGACGGTGGCGCCGATCGCACTGGTCGCGGCGCTGCGCGAAACCTCGATCCTGTTTGCGGTGCTGATCGGATGGCTGGTCTTTGGCGAGCGGATGACACCGGGCAAGGCGCTGGCGGCGGCGCTGATCGTGCTGGGCGTGGCGCTGACCCGGCTGTGACGGGGCGAAAATCAGTCGGCGCGCCGCGCAGGGATGATCTGCTGCGCGATCCCCGCCAGCATCAGATAGACCGAGGTCGTCACCAGCCCCCAATGCGCCCAGCTTTCCGGGTGGAAATCGACCCAGGCCGCCCAGCCCGCAAAGCCGACCCAAGCCAGCGCCATCGGCAGCGAGACGAGGCGCCAGCGCACGGTGCGCACCGGATGGATGAATTTAAGGTTGGTGAACATCGTCGCCGCCAGCGCCACGACAATGCCCAGCATGATCCAGAAATTCGGCTGGATGGCGAACAGCACCAGCACCACCATGTTCCAGCAGGCCGGAAAGCCCGCAAAGGAACAATCCTTGGTTTTCATCCGGGTATCGACAAAATAGATGACGCTGGCATAGGTGATCACGATGATCGCGATCCAGCCCGTCCAGCCTGGCAACAGGCCGGATTTGAACAGCGCATAGGCCGGGATGAAGACATAGGTCAGATAGTCGATGATCAAATCCAGCAGAACGCCATCATAGGTGGGCCAGTTCTTTTGAACCTCGTAGCGCCGCGCCAGCGGGCCGTCGATGCCATCGACAAACAGCGCCACCACGAGCCACAGGAACATCAGGCTCCACTCTTCCTCGACCGCGGCGAGCATGGCCAGCATCGACAGCACCGCGCCGGTGGCGGTGAGAAGATGCACGGAAAGGGCCTTCAGGCGGATATTCATACCCCTTCTGATGCCGGAAATCGGCTTGCGCCGCAATGCGTCACGCGCGCGGTTCAGGCATGCGGTTCACGCGCGGGGGTGGGCCGCGGCATAAACCTCCATCAGGCGGGCGGTATCTACCGCCGTATAGGCCTGCGTTGTCGAAAGCGAGGCATGGCCCAGCAACTCCTGAATGGCGCGCAGATCGCCGCCCGCTGCCAGCAGATGCGTGGCAAAGGAATGGCGCAGCGCGTGCGGCGTGGCGGTGGCGGGCAGACCCAGCGCCATGCGCGCCTGTTCCATAGCGCGGGCAATCAGCCGCGGGTTCAGCGCGCCACCGCGGGCCCCGCGAAACAGCGGCCCGGCCGGTTCGGCGGGCCAGGGGCACAGGCGCAGATAGTCTGTCACCGCCGCGCGGGCCGCGGGCAGCACCGGCACCAGCCGTTCCTTGCCGCCCTTGCCGCGGATGCGCAGCACCTCGGGCAGAGGCGCATCGGCGCCGCGCAGACCCAGCGCCTCGGATATCCGCAGCCCACAGCCCCACAGCAGCGTCACCACGGCACCGTCGCGGGCGGCAATCCACGGTTCCATCGCCTGCGCCTCAACCCGGTCCAGCACGGCCCCGGCGGCTTCGATGCTCAGGGGGCGCGGCAGCTTGCGGCTGTGTTTTGGCGCGCGGGTGGCCAGAACCGCGGTGGGGTCAAACCCCTCGCGGTCGGCCAGCCAGCGGATGAAGGATTTCACCGCCGACAGTCGCCGCGCCATCGACCGGGCGCCAAGGCCCCGCCCGCGTTCGGCGGCAACAAAGGCCCGCATGTCGGACGGCCCCAGTTGCGCCAGCCGCCCAAGGCCCAGACCTTCGCCGTGATACTGGCTGAGAAAGCCCAGAAACGCCGCCACATCGGCGCGATAGGCGGCCAGCGTATGGTCGGCTGCCCCGTCCAGCGCGCGCAAGTGATCCAGCCAGCGCCCCAGCGCATCGCCCGCGCCAGCCGAAAAGCCCGGCTGCGCGGTCACGCCAGCCAGCGCCGCATCGCGCGTTCGAACACGCCCGCAAAGAAAGCCAGCAGGTCGGTGCCCTGCGCGGGTTTGAACTGCTGCGGGTCTTCGGCCCCCAGAACCAGCATCCCCGGCAGCTTGCCGGGGCCGAGGTCCAGCCGCATCAGCGCCTCGGACCTGATCCAGCCTGCCGCCTCGCCGTAGATCATGGCCGATTGCGGCAGGGTCTGGCGCAGCACCACCGGGCGCGTCTGCCCGGAACGGCCCGCACTCATGTAGTCATCAACCAGCCCCGGTTCAGCCACGCACAACACATCGCCCAGCCGCGACAAGGCAGGCTCGGTTTCGGCCTGAGCCGTCTCCAGCACCAGCCGCACACTATCCACCCGAAGGATGGCGGCGACCTCGGTGCCCAGGTTCTTCAGAAACGGCTCAAATTCGACCGGGTCCAGCATGGCCAGCACGGCGCGGTGAACTTGATTTGTTCCGGCAAGGTTTTCATAGGCCGCAGCGATCACCGAGCGGTGCGTGTCTTCCAGCCGGTCAAGCCGCGCCTCCAGTCGTTCCATCGCCAGCCCGCGCAGATCGACGATGTTGGACCCCATGGCGCGTTCATTCGCCGCCACCAGCGCCCGCATCAGGTCGCGGTCAGACAGGATCACCTCGGGGTCGGCAAGCAGCCGCGCCCGCAGATCTTTTGCCAAAGCGTTGTCAGCCATTCATCTGCCCTCGCCGCATCTTCGGTCTTTTGCCATCTTTACCACGAAATGCGCCGGAAATCAGGCGCTTTCTCAGCCGATGCTTTGCCCGGTCCTGGCCCAGTCCTTGAGGAACTGATCCAGCCCCTTGTCGGTCAGCGGATGCGCGGCCATCGCCTTGATCACCGCGGGCGGCGCGGTGATGACATCGGCGCCGATCCGCGCCACATCGGTGATGTGGTTGACCGACCGGATCGAGGCCGCAAGGATCTGGGTCTGGAAATCGTAATTGTCATAGATGGTGCGGATGTCCTCGATCAGTTGCACGCCATCAAGGTTGATGTCATCCAGCCGCCCCAGGAATGGCGACACAAAGGTGGCCCCCGCCTTTGCCGCCAGAATGGCCTGTGCTGCGGAAAAACACAGCGTGACGTTGACCATGTGGCCTTCGGATGCCAAAGCCTTGCAGGCGGTCAGCCCGTCCCAGGTCAGGGGCACCTTGACCGCGATGTTGGGGGCGATCTTGGCCAGCTTCAGACCTTCGGCGATCATCGCGGGCGCCTCGGTGGCGACCACCTCGGCCGACACCGGGCCGTCGATGATGTCGCAGATTTCCTTGGTGACTTCGAGGATGTTCCGCCCCGACTTCAGAATCAGCGAGGGGTTGGTGGTCACACCGTCGGCCATGCCCAGATCGGCAAGCTCGCGGATGGCGACGGTATCGGCGGTATCGACAAAGAATTTCATGGGTATCCCCGGTGCGGCGGTTTGCAGCAGTGATAGCGCAATGGGGCGCGGCCCGGAACCCCTTGCGCCGGGGATGCGCGGATGAGTGCGGACGCAGCCTTTGCCCCCGGCGCCCCGGTTGCCGTGCTGACAGCCGAGCCGCTGGGCCGCCCGCTGGATTACCGCGCCCCCGAGGGCGGCTGCACACCGGGCGCCTTTGTCGAGGTGCCGCTAGGCCCGCGCCGGGTGCTGGGCGTGGTCTGGGGGCCTGCGCTGGGGGGCTTTGACCCGGCCAGGCTGCGCGGCATTGCCCGCGTGCTGGACGTGGCGCCGATGCGCGAGGAATTGCGCGCCTTCCTGACGCGGGCCGCCGATTATACGCTGACACCCCTGCCCGCAATGCTGCGGCTGGCCACGCGCGCGCCGGGGCTGTTCGAACCGCCGGGCACACGCAGGATTTTCCAACTGGGCAGCGGCACCCCCGACCGGATGACCGACGCGCGCGAACGGGTGCTGGCGGTGCTGCGCGATCATGGCGGCGCGGGCTTTGTGCTCGGCGAACTGGCGACGCTCGCGGGCGTCACGCCGCAGGTGGTCAAGGGGCTGATCGCCTCGGGCGCGGTGATCGAGGCCGAGGCGCCGCGCGATCTACCCTTTCCCCGGCTCGACCCCGCCCTGCCGGGCAAGGCGCTGAGCGACGATCAGGCGGCAGGCGCTGAAGCCTTGTGCGCCGCTGTGCGTTCGGGGCGCTATGGCACCACGCTGCTGAAGGGTGTCACTGGCTCGGGCAAGACCGAGGTTTATCTTGAGGCGGTGGCCGAGTGTCTGCGGCTGGGGCGGCAGGCACTGGTGCTGCTGCCCGAAATCGCGCTGACGGCCGAATTCCTGAACCGGGTCGAGGCGCGGTTTGGCGCACGGCCGGGTGAATGGCACTCGGGCGTCACGCAGACCGAACGGCGGCGGCTGTGGCGGATGGCGGGCGAGGGCGCGGTGGGGATGGTGGTCGGCGCACGATCTGCGCTGTTCCTGCCGTTCCGAGATCTGGGGCTGATCGTGGTCGATGAGGAACATGACACCTCCTACAAACAGGAAGAGGGGGTGCTGTATCACGCCCGCGACATGGCGGTGCTGCGCGCCTCGTTGACGTCGGCGCAGGTGGTGCTGGCCTCGGCCACGCCAAGCCTTGAGACATGGGCCAATGCCGAGGCCGGCAAATATGCGCGCATCGACCTGACCGCACGCTTTGGCGCGAGCGACCTGCCCGAAATGCGCGCCATCGACCTGCGCGCCGAGGCACAGGAGCCGGGGCGGTGGATTTCTCCCACGCTGCGCGCCGAGGTCACGGCCCGGCTGGCGCGGGGCGAACAGGCGATGCTGTTTCTGAACCGCCGCGGCTATGCCCCGGTCACGATCTGCAGGGCCTGCGGCCACCAGATCGGCTGTGCCCATTGCGATGCACGGCTGGTGGAGCATCGGTTTCTGAAACGCCTTGTGTGCCATCAATGCGGCGACAGCCAGCCAATACCGCTCGCCTGCCCGTCCTGCGGGGCGGAAGGCAAGCTGGCGCCGGTCGGGCCTGGGGTCGAACGGCTGGCCGAAGAGGTGGCAGACCGCTTTCCGCAGGCACGGGTTGCGGTGCTGTCGTCAGACCTGTTCGGATCGGCCCGCGCGCTGAAAGAGGCGATCGAAGATATCGCCAAGGGCGGGGCCGACATCATCATCGGCACTCAGATCGTGGCCAAGGGGCACAACTTTCCGCTGTTGACGCTGGTTGGCGTGATCGACGCCGATCTGGGCCTGCAAGGATCTGACCTGCGGGCGGCAGAGCGCACGTTTCAACTGATGCGACAGGTAGCGGGCCGCGCGGGACGGGCGGAAAAGCCCGGCGTCGCGCTGTTGCAGACGCATCAGCCCGACCATCCGGTAATCCGCGCGATTCTGGGCGGCGACGAAGAGGCGTTCTGGCGTGCCGAGGCAGCCGAGCGGCGCGCGGCGGCTGTGCCGCCCTTCGGCCGCATGGCCGGGATCATCCTGTCGGGGCCCGATCTGCAACCGCTGTTCGACCTTGGCGCCGAACTGGCGCGCCGCGATGCGCCCCTGCGCCGGATCGGAGCTGAGCTTTACGGCCCCGCGCCCGCGCCCATCGCCCGCGTGCGCGGCCGGCACCGGGTGCGGATGCTGATCAAGGCCGACAAGGCCGCCCCCCTGCAAACCGCCATCGCCGACTGGCTGGGGCAGCTGCGGGTGCCGAACGGGCTGCGTGTGGCGGTGGATATCGACCCGCAAAGCTTTCTCTGACGACTTGACCCTGCCCCGTCAAACGCCCTAGCTGCGCACAACCCAAGACGGAGGCCCCGATGCCCACCTATACCGCCTTCACCACCCTGCCTGACCGCGACCGCGCCGAGGCGCTGGCCGAACTGCTTGAAGACCTCGACCCCGAACCCTACGGTGTCGGCGTGTTCGAGATCGAAGACGGGTCTGAACGCTGGGAAGTGGGCAGCTATTTCACCGAGGCGCCCGACGAAACCATGTTGGCGCTGCTGGCGGCGGCCCATGGGGCCGCGCCTTTCGCGGTTTCCGAACTGCCCGAGGTGGACTGGGTGGCGCATGTAAAGCGCGAACTGGCCCCTGTGGTTGCCGGGCGGTTCTTTGTCTACGGCAGCCATGATGCCGACAAGGTGCCCGAGGGGGTGGTGGCGCTGCTGATCGAGGCGGCGATGGCCTTTGGCACCGGCCACCACGGCACCACGCTGGGTTGCCTGACCGCGCTTGACCGGCTGGACCGCGAGGGATTTCGCCCCGCCTCGGTGGCCGATATCGGCTGCGGCACCGCAGTGCTGGCGATGGCGGCGGCCAAGATCTGGCCGGGCACGGTGCTGGCCTCGGATATCGACCCGGTAGCGGTGGACACGGCGGCAGCCAATGTGCTGGCCAACGATCTGGCGGGCCGGGTGGAGTGTTTGCAGGCTGCGGGCTTTGACCATCCGCGGCTGGCCGAGGCTGCGCCCTTTGATCTGGTTTTCGCCAATATCCTCAAGGGGCCGCTGATTGATCTGGCCCCCGCCATGACCGCGCAACTTGCGCCGGGTGGGCGGGTGATTCTCTCAGGTATCCTGAACGAACAGGCTGATGAGGTTGTTCGCGCCTACGAAAACGCCGGGTTTACGCTGCAATACCGCGATGAATTTGCTGAATGGACGACTTTGGTTCTGAAACGCCAACAGTCGTAACGCGGAAGTGTCGCCATTAGAAAAATATTAGTGCATACTCATTAACGTTGTTTGAGGCGTTCAGCGTCGTGTGGGGTCGAGTGTGATGACCAACCGTAACATGAAGAACTTCGAAGACCGGCTGAAGCGGATCGACCAGATCCATTCCGCTGGCGGTGCGTTCGAGGCAAGTGGCGCCTTGGGCCGGGCCTATTTCGAAACCGTCTCTGCCAAGCCGCGACGCCGGCAATGGATGCGGCCTCTTGCGCTGATCCTTGGGGGGTTTGTCCTGTTCAAGGGCGGTCTGCTTGCCCATCTGGGGTTTGAAACCTATGTGGGGCGCCTTGCCCATCTGCAGCAGGGCAGCGTGTTAGAGCGTGCCGGGGCCTGGGCGATGGCACCCGACGGGGTTACGCTCTGGCTGGCCGAATTGTTCAGGCCGCTGATCGGCTGAACCTGTCATCGGCGCAGATCAAAGGCCGCACCGTTCATTCGGTGCGGCCTTTTTCTGGCAAAGCCGCTGAATCAGCGCCCTGCGGCGATCCGGTCAATATCGCTGCGGGTCAGGCCGATATCGTCAAGCGCCCGGTCGCTCAGGCGCGACAAGGCGCTGCGCGTGGCGCGCGCGTCATTCCAGGCCGCGACCGCGGCAAAAAGCTTCGTCGCGGCCCCGGCGAAACCGGTCTGGGCCAGAGCGCGGTTCGTATCATAGGCGGACATGGTCGTTTCCCTTTAAGTTCTTTACATACTGCACATTCTGAAAGCATCGGCTTTCTGAGGCGCACATATGGCGGGCAAACCCGGTCAGCAAGCCACCGCAAAACAGCCCCGTCATGCGCCAGGCGCATGGCCTTTTGGTGCTGCCGGGGCCATGTAACGCCATCGCGGTGGAATATGTCGCGCGCGCCCCTCGGAACCGATGATGTCAGTCGTTTTATCAGTGTCTGAGCCACTTTTTGTGTGGACTTACCTCGGCAGCGCCTTCGTGCTTTGCGATGTTCTCTTTTCGTGCTAGTGCGTGAAAACGGCAACAGAGCAGAAGAAACGGGGCCAAATGCGCGTTCTGGGGATCGATCCGGGCTTACGGAACCTTGGCTGGGGGGTGATCGAGATGACAGGCTCGCGCCTGACCCATGTAGCCAACGGCATCATCCATTCGGAAGGTGACGATCTGGCGCTGCGACTGTTGTCGCTGCATCAGGGTCTGACGCTGGTCATTGCGCAACACGCGCCCGATGCCGCTGCGGTGGAACAGACCTTTGTCAACAAGGACGCGGTTGCGACGCTGAAGCTGGGGCAGGCGCGGGGGGTCGCAATGCTGGTGCCCGCGCAGGCGGGGCTTGCGGTGGGCGAATATGCCCCCAACGCGGTGAAAAAGGCCGTGGTTGGCGTGGGCCATGCCGACAAGGCGCAGGTGCAGCACATGGTGCGATTTCAACTGCCCGGCGTGGACCTGGCGGGCGCCGATGCCGCCGATGCGCTGGCCGTCGCCATCTGCCACGCGCATCATCTGCAAAGTGCCACGCGGCTGGCGCGGGCCATGGGGGGCGCGGCATGATCGGGCGTATTGCGGGCATCATCCTTCACCGCGCGATGGATCATGTGCTGATCGACGTGCGCGGGGTGGGCTATATCGTCCATGTCTCGGCCCGCACCGCGGCCAGCCTGCCGCCAGTGGGCGAGCCTTGCGCGCTGTATACCGACCTTCTGGTGCGCGAAGACCTGTTGCAACTGTTCGGCTTTCCCAGCCTGCTGGAAAAGGAATGGCACCGTCTGCTGACCTCGGTGCAAGGCATCGGCGCCAAGGCGTCGCTGGCCATTCTGGGAACGTTGGGCGCCGACGGCTTGGGCCGCGCCATTGCGCTGGGCGACTGGTCGGCGGTGCGGGCCGCGCCGGGCGTGGGGCCGAAACTTGCCCAGCGCATCGTGCTGGAGCTGAAAGACAAGGCGCCAGCGGTGATGGCGCTGGGCGGCGCACTCAGCGTCGATCTGGCACCCTCGGATGAGGTAGTGGAGCCTGGCCCCCGGCCCCGCCGCATCACGCCCCCCGCCCCCGAACCGCAAGCGGCGGCCACCGCAGATGCCATTTCGGCGCTGGTCAATCTGGGCTATGCTCAGGCGCAGGCGGCGGCGGCCGTGGCCGAAGCCTCGGGCGCCGAGGCGGGGCTGGATGCCGCGCGCCTGATCCGCGCCGCGCTGCGCCT
The DNA here is from genome assembly GCF_003034995.1 of Phaeovulum veldkampii DSM 11550. Lineage (GTDB taxonomy): Bacteria > Pseudomonadota > Alphaproteobacteria > Rhodobacterales > Rhodobacteraceae > Phaeovulum > Phaeovulum veldkampii. The sequence goes on from NZ_PZKF01000017.1 coordinate 71,390, forward strand.
GTTGGCGCCACGCGGCTGACTTGCAGGGCTGTGCGCGGCGCTCCATATCCGCGCAAAATCGAACGGAGGGGATGATGGCCTATACCCGCACCGCGCTTTTGATGGCGGCGATGACCGCGCTGTTCATGGCCCTTGGCTATCTGCTGGGCGGCAGCACCGGGATGGTGCTGGCGCTGGCGCTGGCCGGCGCGATGAACCTGTTTGCCTGGTGGAACTCTGATCAGGCGGTGCTGCGCATGCACAACGCCGTGCCGGTCACGGCGACCGAGGCGCCCGATCTTGCCCGGATGGTCGAAGGTCTGGCCGCCCGCGCGGGCCTGCCTGTGCCCGCGCTTTACATCCTTGATACCGATCAGCCCAACGCATTTGCCACCGGGCGCGACCCGGCCCATGCAGCCGTGGCGGTCACCACCGGGCTGATGCGCAACCTCAGCCGCGATGAACTGGCAGGCGTCATCGCCCACGAACTGGCCCATATCCGCAACCGCGATACGCTGATCATGACGATAACGGCAACCTTTGCGGGCGCCATTTCGATGCTGGCAAACTTTGCCATGTTTTTCGGCGGCGACCGTGACCGGCCACTGGGCGCAATCGGCACGATCGCCATGATGATCCTTGCGCCTCTGGCGGCGGCACTGGTGCAGATGGCGATCTCGCGCACCCGCGAATATGAGGCCGACCGCATCGGCGCCGAAATCTCGGGTCAGCCGCTGGCACTGGCCTCGGCCCTGGGCCGGATCGAGGCGCTGGCGCAGCGCGTCGACATGCCGACGGCCGAACGCAGCCCTGCTTCAGCGCATATGTTCATCATCAACCCGCTGCATGCCCACAGCCACGACCGGCTGTTTGCCACCCACCCCAACACCTCCAACCGCATCGCCGCATTGCGCGCCTTGGCAGGCCAGGACCGTGGCCCCTGGGTCTGATCGTTCATGCTGAACGCCTATCCCGCCGGTGCCCCGCGCGTTGATTTCCGCCCGGTGACTGACCGGCGCTGTCAGCACTTGCGCTGCCGCGGCCCGCGGCGGGTGCCGTGTGTCACCGGCCAGACCGGTCAGAGCGACGACAGCACCAGCGCCAGCTTCAGAACCGGCACGCCCTCGTCAGAGGTCTTGGTGCCGAACTGTGCGTTGAAGAGCGGCGTCACCACCTCCGGATCGCCCAGATTGCGCAGGAACGGGTTGACCACGATCTGGGTTTTCGCGCCCACGCCCCTTGTTGCGCAAGGCGCGTGATGGATTCAGCGTGTCAATCCAGCGTGGTCGCTCGGCGCAACGTGCAGACCGACACCGGAACCTGCAAGAACCAAAGCATTGATGGTAATCCCTCCCTAAGCGAAAAAGGCCCCGCTTTTCAGGGGGGGCTCGTCAAACGTTGATGTGGCGCTGAAATGAAACGCTGGCGTCTAATAATTTGGAAAGATTATATATTTGGGTTGCAGGAGGGTGCGGCCATCGTTTTTTACCTGAACTGCTATGTGCGGTGTGATGCCAAATGGCTGCCCAGCCAACCGCTTGCATCATCACCATTTCAGGAACCGATGCCCCAGATAGGCGCCGCAGGCAGCCACTAAAGCGATCGCACCGGGCGTCCTGCCCACCCGTGGTGGAATACAGCGCTGCTGATCAGAGCCGAGCGGCCGACGAGGTCGAGGCGATTCCGGAAGGGGCGGTCATCATTCGGATGCTCGGCGATTACGCTGTTCTGCGTGATCAAGCGCGGGCGTGCCGGTGAAATCTACACCGGGTACCAGCCCACGGATACCGCCGTCCGCGTGAACTTCGGCACATCGACTGGTCCGGTTTACGGACGCATGACTCGACGAAGC
>NZ_PZKF01000018.1 GCF_003034995.1 Phaeovulum veldkampii DSM 11550
CTTAAGGCAGTACAAAACGATTTGGCAAACAGCAGAGGCAAATTGGACAAATCATATACAAGGCGCTGCTGACATATTGATACAAGACAACATTGAATTGACACACGAACGCAAAGGTTACTGTTGGAAGGAGTTTGACGACATACGCGGCGAAACACTGCACTTACCTTGCTGCCATCTGCAAAAACCAAAATACACATAACGCAGCCTAAACGAGGTTATACCTATACTTGGCTTGCTGGCTTTAGCCCTACTGCTGTTGCTTTGCGAGAAGCAGCAAAGTTTTTTTGCATTCAAACACGGTGTTTCAAACACACTCAAACAAAAGAGTAGATTCAAACACACTGCTTGGACACATCACACTGAACACAAACAAGAATATCATACTATACGCATTCTATGACATTTTGCTTTAACCAATTGAAAACGAAAAATTAAATTTACTCAAATCAATCGTTGTCCAAACAAAATGTCAGAAAATACAATAAAAAAACAGAAAACAAAAGATTTGGGAGCAAATAATGCGACAAGCACAGACGCTCAAAGACACAGAAATCAAGCGTGTGTTGGCTTACTGCGCTACACGCCAGCACAGCGCACGTGATACAACCATTGTCGTGTGCAGCATAAACGCTGGCTTGCGAGCAAAGGAACTTGCAGCACTGCGTGTTGGTGACGTGTATGACGAACTTGGCGCTGTACGCAGCAGTTTCATACTAGCTGCAGAACAGACGAAAGGCAGACGGACACGCACTGTGTATTTGAACAAGACGCTACAACGACAACTTGCACAGTACCGTGCTGCGCTACGCAACACAGCGCCAACAGCAGCACTGTTCTGTAGCCAAAAAGGCAACTTTTTCAGCGCCAACACTATGTGCCAGCTGCTGCTCAACATATACAAGAAGTGCAGCTTGAAAGACGCAAGCAGCCACAGCGGCAGACGCACGTTTATCACACGTTTGGCAAGCAAAGGCGTTGGTGTGCGTGTACTTGCAGAACTTGCTGGACACAGCAGCATAGCAACGACGCAACGCTACATTGACGTAAATGCTGAACAGTTGGCAAACGCTGTAGAGTTGGTTTGACGCTTACTGCTGCGCTTTCATAATCTCCAACAGCGCAGTTTCGCTCAACTCGCCACGCTTAAAGCGCTTCAGCGCCTCTACCACAAAACTGTCTTCTGCGTCGTCTGCAGCTTGCACCACAACCTTCGTTTTTCGTTTCGTCTTTGTAATTTCGTGTCTACGTTGTTTAGAAACAAGATGGCTGTAGTGATTTTCAATCTGCGCAACCTTGCAGCCCATATTCATAGCCAAGTCATACACACTTACGTCGCCCTTCTCCAAACGCAGCGTCGCATATGTGTGTCGCAAACTGTACAAACTGCGCTTGTCTCCATCTCTATCATATAGCAAACCGTCTTTTCGTTCGTTGTATGGCACACGCTGCAAAAACTTCTGAAAGCCTCTATTTAAATCAACAAACTTTCGTACTGTGCGTGTTTCAGCATCTACTTGCCCAAACCAAACCAAGTCATTTGTTTTGCTGTAAGGTGATTTTTCACGCCACCTTTTCAAAGCATCATTTGCGCCAGCTTGCGTCTGCACAAAACGTGCTTGCCCTTTTTTTGTTTCCTTACTCACCCTTACTTCAGAAATTTTCGGATTATTTTCTCCCATATCAACGTCAAGCTTTACGTCACTCCAAATCATTTCACGTGCTTCACCAACACGTAACCCACTATTAACCAAAAACAGAACAAAGTAGTACATCTGCTGTCGTTGCAGCTTATGCCAAGAATTAAGCCGATTATCATTAAATATACCCACACAATCTCTATAACTGCGTAAGTTTCTCACAAGCACTCTATATTCTTCAGCGTCAAAACCAGCACGTCTTGTAGGTTTATTGTTTTTCGTAGGCGCTCGCATTTTGAATACTTGCTGCATACGCCCACGCTCAAACGCATCATAAAATATTTGATTAAGCGCACTTTGCTCCATCAACAACGTTTTGGCTGCTGGCGCTTTCTTAGCGTTGTTGGTGCTGCTTGTTTTGGCGCCACGTCGTTTTGGATTGTATTTCTGCAAGCGCATACCGTCGTCACTTGCCCAATACGTTATACGCCAATCCCAATATCCAGCAGCAACTGTTGGTGTAATCTCATTTAGCAGCACACTCGTGCCATCTTTGTTTTGAAAGTAAGGTTTGAAATAACGTGCAGCGTATTTTTCGTGCCAATACTGTCTGCTCACTGCCCAAGTGCCATTCTTCTTGTTGCGCTCAAACCAATCGTTCCAATGCTTTTCAAACGTGTAATCGTCTAAACTGTGTCCAAGTTTAGCAGCGTGTTGCAGTCGCAGCAGTTCGTTCTTTGCGTACTCGTAAGCATCTTCATAAACTGTGAGTTTCGTGCTGCGTGTAATGTAGCCTTTGCGCCCTCCAATCTTCAAACGCATATACCAAGCTTGCTTACGATGTGATTTGGCGTTGGGCACGGCAACAGCAAGGTTGCGCTTAAACAGCACAAGCGCACCACCAAAGTGCTCCACTCTGTCTTCGTAAAACGCCACAGCAGCACCTTATGTAGCAACCTTAAACGCTGCGGATATGCTAATTTCGCTAAACTTGAACGTCAAGCAGCATTGGCTGATGCTGCAGTTCTGCTACATACAAAAAGGGCTCGCAATTTCTTGCAAGCCCTTGATTTAATTGACTTATATAGTCACTCGAACTTAGCGCTTGGAGAACTGGAAGGATTTGCGGGCTTTCGCCTTGCCGTATTTCTTCCGTTCCACGACGCGCGAGTCTCGGGTCAGGAAGCCCGCAGCTTTCAGCGCACCGCGCAGGCTGGGTTCATACAGTTGCAGCGCTTTCGAGATGCCGTGCTTGACCGCGCCGGCCTGACCCGACAGGCCGCCACCGGCAACCGTCGCCATCACGTCGAACTGGCCATCGACGCCGGCAACGGTGAAGGGCTGACGCAGGATCATTTGCAGCACCGGACGGGCAAAGTAGACCGACATGTCCTTGCCGTTCACCACAACCTTGCCCGAACCCGGCTTGATCCAGACGCGGGCGACCGCATCCTTGCGCTTGCCGGTGGCGTAGGAGCGGCCCAGCGCATCGCGAACCGGCTCGCGCGGGGCGACGACTTCGGCGGCGGGGGTGCCGGACACGACCGATTTCAGATCGTCGAGGGTTTTCAGATCATCGGCCATCGTCATGCGCTCCGGGTGTTCTTCGGGTTCATCGACGCAACGTCGAGGACTTCGGGCTGCTGCGCCTCGTGCGGATGCTCGGCCCCGGCGTAAACGCGCAGGTTCGACATCTGCTCACGACCCAGACGGTTGCGCGAGATCATGCGCTCGACCGCCTTGATCACCACACGCTCGGGGTGGGCACCGTCCAGCACCTGCGCCGCGGTGCGGAACTTGATCCCGCCGGGGTGGCCGGTGTGCCAGTAATAGCGCTTGTCGGCGCGTTTGGACCCGGTCATCTGCACCTTGTCGGCATTGATGATGATGACGTTGTCACCCATGTCCATATGCGGGGTGAAGGTCGGCTTGTGCTTGCCACGCAGGCGCATGGCGACGATCGTGGCGAGACGGCCCAGAACGATGCCTTCGGCATCGATCAGGATCCATTTCTTTTCGATCTCCGCCGGTTTCGCGGTATAGGTTTTCATTGGCTTTTGGCCCTTTGTCAGGCTTGTGCAATTCAGATGGGGGCTTGTCGTGGATTTCAGCCCTCCGGTCAAGAGCCACAAACCGATATTAACCAATGCAAATCAATGCCTTGCAAAATAGGTATCTAAATACCCCACGCCAAACCCCTGAATTGGCGCCGAGTCACCGCCGCGGCGGGATCGAATAGGTCAGCGTGGCCCGCGCCACCGGGTCGGCCCCGCCTTCGGCAAAGATCAGCACATCACCCACCGCCAGGCTGCGCCCGACCTTCAGCATCCGCGCCCGGCCGATCAGATCGGCGCCCGCAGCGGGCTTGCGCAGAAAATCCATGCTGGAATTGGTGGTGACGGCCAGTGCCACCGGCCCGATCTGCGCCAGCAGCGCCAGATAAACCGCCACGTCGGCCAGCGCAAACATCGCAGGCCCCGACACCGTGCCGCCGGGGCGCAGGTGGCGATGCGCCACCTTGAGCCGCACCTCGATGCCGTCGGGCGTCAGCGCCTCGATCCCGAAATCCTCGGCCACCTGCGGAAATTCCGCCACCAGAAACGCGCCCAGCGCGGCTGTGTCCATCTGCGGTTCCATCTTTCCTCCCGCCTCTTGCGCCCCTAGACTTTCGTCAAACGGGAGGAATGACAATGACCGAACTGCTGATCCGCCGCGATGCGGGGGGGGTGGCGCATCTGACGATGAACGCGCCAGACAAGCTGAACGCGCTGTCGGATGCGATGCTGGCTGCGCTGAAGGCGGAATTCGAACGGCTGGCCGAGGACCGGGCCACAAAGGTCGTGGTGCTGGCTGGCGCGGGCAAGGTGTTTTGCGCGGGGCATGATCTGAAGGAAATGCAGGCGGGGCGCGCCGCGCCCGATCAGGGCCGGGCCTATTTCGCCGATCTCTTTGCCCGCTGTGCCGCGGTGATGCAGATGATCCCGGCCCTGCCCCAGCCGGTGATTGCCGAGGTGCACGGCATCGCCACGGCGGCGGGTTGCCAGATGGTGGCAAGCTGCGACATGGCGGTGGCGGCCGAGGGCACGCGGTTCGGGGTGAACGGGGTGAACATCGGGCTGTTCTGTTCCACCCCCATGGTGGCGCTGACGCGCAACGTGCCGCGCAAGGTGGCCTTCGAGATGCTGACCACGGGCGAGTTCATCGACGCCAACCGCGCGCGAGAGATGGGGCTGGTCAACCGGGTCGTGCCGCATGAGGCACTGGCAGCCGAAACCCGGCGGCTGGCCGACACGGTGGCGGCCAAGCTGACCGCGGCGGTCAAGATCGGCAAGCGGGCGTTTTATGACCAGATCGGGCTGGATCTGGCAGCGGCCTACGACCACGCGGCGGGCGTGATGGTGCAAAACATGCTCTGGCGCGACACCGCCGAAGGGGTTGCAGCCTTCATCGACAAGCGCAAGCCCGACTGGGCGTGACCCTAGCCATCATCGTCGTCCGCGGGCAGGTCGCGCCTGCCGCGGAAGCCGGTGGCCACCACGAATTTCTCGGAACTGTCAGCGCGGCTGGCGGGCGGCTTGACGTTGGCGACCTTGGCAAAGTTGCGCTTCAGCGTCGCCTGCAATTCCGTCTCGGCGCCCCCGGCCAGCACCTTGGCCACAAAAGTGCCGCCCTCTTCGAGCACGTCAAAGGCAAATTCTGCCGCCGCCTCGCACAGCGCGATGATGCGCAGATGGTCGGTGCCCTGATGCCCCGATGAGGCGGCGGCCATGTCCGACATCACCACATCGGCCTTGCCGCCCAGCCAGCCCTTCACCAACTCGTCAGCGCCGTCCGACAGGAAATCAAGCTGGTGGATCTCGGCCCCGGCGATCGCCGACACATCTTGCAGGTCAACGCCCAGAACGGTGCCCACCTTCTTGCCGCCCTTTTCGCCCAGCGCATTCACCCGCGCCACCGCGACCTGACACCAGCCGCCGGGCGCGCAGCCCAGATCGACCACCCGTGCGCCGGGAACAAGGAAGTGGAACTTGTCGTCCAGCTCCATGATCTTGTAGGCCGCGCGGCCGCGATAGCCCTCTTTGCGCGCACGCACCACATAGGGGTCGTTCAACTGCCGCTCCAGCCACAGCGTCGAGGACAGCTTGCGCCCCTTGGCGGTTTTCACCCGCACCCGCAGGTCACGGGTTCCGCGGCCCGAGGTATTCTTGCCCGTCGGCGCCTTCGGCATCAGATCATTCCCCCTTCGCTCAGCACGCCATCGGCGGCCATCTGCGCATAAAGCAGCCCCTCGCGCAGGCCACGGTCGGCCACGCTCAGCCGGTCGGTGGGCCAGACCCGCATCAGCGTCTGCAAGATCGCCGCACCCGACATGATCAGCGTGTGCCGGTCGCGCCCGATCCGCGGGTCGGCCCGCCGTCCGTCGGGGCCCAGCGCCAGATAGTTGCGGATCACCGCGTCGATCTGCGCGGTGGACATGGTCAAGCCATCCACCCGTGTGCGGTCATAGCGTTTCAGCCCCAGATGACAGGCCGCCACCGTGGTGACGGTGCCCGAGGTGCCGATGATCTGCACCCCCTCGGGCGGCGTTCCGGCCGCATAGGGGGCAAATCCTGCCAGCTTTTCCTCGAAATACCAGCTCATCAGCGCGAACCGCGCGGCGTCATCCTCGACATCGGCGAACTGGTCTTTCAGCGTGGCCACCCCCAGCGGAACCGATATCCAGTCCACCACACGCGCCGCGGGCTGGCCGCCCTGATCGGCGTTGAAGCCCGCCGACAGCCGCATGATCGCGCGTGCCCGGTCGGGCGGGGGCACCTCGGTCAGGTCGATCCAGACCAGTTCCGTTGACCCGCCGCCGATATCGACCACCAGCACCTGTTCACTTTTCGGCGTCACCAGCGGCGCGCAAGAAATGACGGCCAGCCGCGCCTCTTCCTCGGGGTCGATGATTTCCAGCGGCAGGCCGGTTTCGCGCCGGACAAGGCGGGTGAAATCGCGGCCGTTGCGGGCGCGGCGGCAGGCCTCGGTGGCGACCAGACGCATGCGCTTGACGCCGTGCAATTCGATCTTGCGGCGGCAAATCTGCAATGCCTGCACCGCGCGCCCGATCGAGGCACGCGACAGCCGGCCCGAGGCTTCCAGCCCCAGACCCAGCTGAACAGCCTTGGAAAAGCTGTCCACGACCACAAACTGACTGCCCGACGGTCGGGCAATCAGCATCCGGCAACTGTTGGTGCCAAGATCGAGCGCAGCATAAAGCTCGCCCGACTCGGCCGGGAGGGTGACAGGCGGCTCAACCGCTTTGGGGAACGCGCCCGCACCCTGGGGACGCCTGGGCGCCATATTCACGCCCTCCGATCTCAAGTTGTCTTTAAGGTAGACTGCGCAGGCGTCACGTTCAAGTCATCTGCGGCGTGAACCCCGCTCATCTTCATCATGCGGATTTTTCCGATGGCCGGGCGTGGCTTTCGGGCCGCGCCGCGCGATATCAAGGGAAGCGTCGCAAACGGCCACCGGATGGGTCGAAAACGTCACCGGATGTCGCCATAGGCCGCGTATTTCTGGGTTTGAGAGGGAATCACATGGCAGAAATCACCATCGTCTACTGGCGCGACATCCCGGCCCAGATCATCGCGGGCAAGGGGCGGCGCGGGGTGAAACTGCCCCTGCCCGAACGGTTCGAACAGGCCATCGACCGCTGCGCCATGAAGATCGGCGCCCGCGACAGCGATGCCTATCTGGCCGAATGGCGCAAATCTGCCCCGGTTCAGGTGCCGGGCGACGATGCCATGGCGGCGGCGGCAGAACTGGCGCGGATTCTCTCCACCCATGACGCGGCCCGTCTGGCCGCGCTGATCGGCAATGATGGCTGGGACGCCCCGCCTGACGGAGAGTGACATGGCGCTATTGAACTTCTGCCGCGAGGCGAGCCTGCCCACGAACCCCCTGCCCGGCTTTCTGGCGGGCGCGTCAATCGAGGTGATGCCGCGCACCGCGGCCGGGATCGAGGATTTCCGCGCCCTGCTGCCCGCTGGCACGCGGGTCTATATCGCCCATATCGACGGCACCCCGATCAACGACATGGTCGCCACCGCCCAGCGCCTGCGCGCCGAAGGGTTCGAGCCGATGCCGCATATTCCGGCCCGGCTGATCCCCGACCGCGCAACCCTGACCGACTGGATCGCCCGCTATCAGGGCGAGGCCGGGGTTGCCCAGGCGCTGCTGCTGGCGGGCGGGCTGAAATCTGCCGTTGGGCAGTATGACAACGCGATGCAACTGCTGAACTCCGGCGCGTTTGACGGGTTCACGCGGCTGCATGTGGCGGGCCACCCCGAGGGCAACCGCGACATCGACCCCGCGGGCGGCGAGCGGGGCGTGATGGAGGCGCTGATCTGGAAGCAGGAGTTTTCGCGCCGGACCGATGCACAGATGGCCATCGTCACCCAGTTCTGCTTTGACGCCGAGCCGATCATTGCCTGGGCCGACCGGATCAGGGCGGCGGGCGTCGATCTGGCGGTGCATATCGGCGTGGCGGGGCCGGCCAAGCTGCAAACGCTGCTGAAATTCGCCATCACCTGCGGCGTGGGGCCGTCCTTGCGCACCCTGCAACGCCGGGCCCGCGACGTGACCAAACTGCTGACCCCGTTCGAGCCGACCGAGTTTCTGCTGACGCTGGCCACTCACAAGGCAGCGCACCCCGATTTTGGCATCGAATCGGTGCATTTCTTCCCCCTTGGGGGCATCAAGACCAACACCGCCTGGCTGGCGGAGCAACGAAAAGGCTGACCCATGACCCGCACCGTGCTGGAATCCAAGACGAAAACCGTCATCATCGGCTTTGACGAGCCGTTCTGCGTGATCGGCGAAAGGATCAACCCCACGGGGCGCAAGAAACTGGCCGCCGAACTTGAGGCGGGCGATTTTTCCACCGTCGAGCGCGACGCGCTGGAACAGGTCGCCTGCGGGGCAACCGCGCTTGATGTGAACTCGGGCGCGGTATTCACCAACAAGATGGCCGAAGACCCGCGCTATGCCGACAACAACTTTGTCGAGCCGATGCTGATGCGCGAGATGATCGCCCGCGTTCAGGCCATTACCGATGTGCCGCTGGTGATCGACAGCTCGGTTCCCGCGGCACTTGAGGCGGGGCTGGCCACAGCCGAGGGGCGACCGCTGCTGAACTCGGTCACCGGCGAGGAAGAGCGGCTGGAACTCGTCCTGCCGCTGGTCAAGAAATACAACGTGCCAGTGGTGGCCATTTCCAACGACGACAGCGGCATTTCCGAAGACCCCGACGTGCGCTTTGCAGTGGCGAAAAAGATCGTGCAGCGCGCGGCGGATTACGGGATTGCGGCCTGCGATATCGTCGTCGATCCGCTGGTGATGCCGGTGGGGGCGATGGCCTCGGCGGGCCAGCAGGTGTTTGCGCTGGTGCGCCGACTGCGCGACGAGCTGGGGGTGAACACCACCTGCGGCGCCTCCAACATCAGCTTTGGCCTGCCAGGCCGGCATGGCGTGAACGCGGCCTTCCTGCCGATGGCGATCGGGGCGGGAATGACCAGCGCGATCATGAACCCCGTCCGCTCGGTCGAGATGGAGGCGATCCGCGCCGCGAACCTGCTGATGAACCATGACCCCAACGGCGCCGACTGGATCCGCTTTTCGCGCGTGCTGGATGCGATGAAAGAAGGCGCGACCTTTGCCGAGGCCAGCCAGGCCGCCGCGGCGGCAGGCGCGGGCCGGGGCGGACGGCGCCGCGCGCGAGGTTGAACGCGGGGTTGAAGCGGGGCCGGGGCGGCGGGAAAATTCCTTATCCCAAGAATTTTCGCACCCCGCCCCGCCGTGCGCTTGTGCCCACAGAGGGTTTGGGGGACTCTCCCCGCGGAACGAACGCGAGGCGCATCAGACAATGACGGCAACCGACAGATCAGCACACAGGCGGCACGGCATCGGGGTGGCGCTGATGATCGGACTGGCACTGGCGGCCTGCGCGCCCGCAGCTCCGCCCAGTGCCCGCGCGCCCTCTGCCTTCACCGAACTGCCCGGCCCGGCACGCCTGCCGCCACCGGGGCCACAGGCACCCGCGCGGTCATTGAACAATGCCGATCTGGCGCGCGACTTCATGGAACTCAGCTTTATTCTGGAAAGCGGCCGCCCCCTGCCCCGGCTGACCCGGTTCGAGGGGCCGATCACGCTGCGCCTTGCGGATAACGCGCCCACCAGCGCCAGCCCCGATCTGGACCGTCTGCTGGCGCGGCTGCGCACCGAGGCCGGCATCGACATCGCCCGCACCAGCGCCCCCGACGCGGCGATCACGGTAGAATTCCTGCCGCGCCGCGCGATCCGGTCGGTGGTGCCCAATGCCGCCTGTTTCGTGGTGCCCGGCGTGCGCGGCTGGAACGGGTATCGCCGCGCCCGCGGCACCGCCGCGACCGACTGGGCGAGCCTTGACACCCGCCGCACGGCCAGCATCTTCATCCCCGCCGACACCGCGCCGCAGGAGATCCGCGATTGCCTGCATGAAGAAATCGCGCAGGCGCTGGGGCCGCTGAATGACCTGTATCGCCTGCCGCAATCGGTGTTCAACGACGACAATTTCCACGCTGTGCTGACGCGGTTTGACATGATGATCCTGCGTGCCACCTATGCGCCCGAATTGCGCAGCGGCATGACCGCCCCCGAGGTGGCGGCACGGCTGCCCGCCGTTCTGGCGCGGCTGAACCCTTCGGGCGGCCCCACCGGCCCCATCGCCCCGCCCCGGCCCGAGCCGCGCGCGCTGACCACCGCGCTGGAACGGGCGCTGCGCGCAGGCCCCCCCGGCGCCAGCCGCCGCGCCGCTGCGCGTCAGGCCGTCAGCATCGCCAGCGCCGCGGGCTGGGCCGATACGCGCACCGCCTTTGCCTGGTTCGTGCTGGGCCGTCTGAGCATGGATACCGCCCCGGACGCGGCCACCGACGCCTTCCTGCGCGCGGCCGCCCTCTACCGCGCCACGCCCGGCACCGCGGTGCAAACCGCGCATGTGGACATGCAACTGGCCGCCATCGCCTTGTCGCTGGGTCAGCCCGAGGCCACGCTGGCGCTGACCGAGGCCGCCCTGCCCGCCGCGCAAGCAGGGGAGAACGCGGCGCTGATCGCCTCGCTTCTGATGATCCGGGCCGAGGCCCTGCTGGCGCTGGGGCAGTCCGGCGCAGCGCGGCAGGCGGTGGTCGACTCGCAGGTCTGGGCACGCTATGGCTTTGGCGCAGAGGCTGGGGCGCGCCGCCCCCATCAGGCTGCCCGGCGCGCGCGCGATCTGGCGGCGCTGGCGGGTACGACCACGGGCACGACCGCTGCGGCGGCCTACTGAAACCGAGGGACAGATGCGCAACGCGACCTCACCACGCCCGCAGCGGGCAGCCTGACGGGGGGCGCGGCCATGTTCCTGCCCTTCCTGCATCAGTTGCGCAGCGCAGGCGTGCCTGTCAGCCTGCGCGAATACCTCAGCTTTCTGGAGGGGCTGGCAGCCGGTCTGGGCTGGCCCGACGTGACCGGATTTCACCGCTTTGCCCGGCTGTCGATGGTCAAGGACGAACGCCACTTCGACCGCTTCGACCGCGCCTTCGCCGCCACCTTCGGCGGCTTGGAGAACATTCCCGCCGACGCCGTGCTGGAGGCGGTGGCGCTGCCGCCCGACTGGCTGGCAAAGCTGGTCGAGGGCAACCTTTCGCCCGAAGACCGCGCAAAAGTCGAAGCCCTTGGCGGGTTTGACACGCTGATGGAGACGCTGCGCGACCGGCTGGCCGAACAGAAGGGCCGCCATCAGGGCGGCAACAAATGGATCGGCACCGCCGGCACCTCGCCCTTCGGCGCCTATGGCTACAACCCCGAGGGCGTGCGGATCGGCCAGCACGAAAGCCGCCACCGCCGCGCCGTCAAGGTCTGGGACCGGCGCGAGTTTCGCGACCTGGACGACCGGGTGGAGTTGAACACCCGCAGCGCCAAGGTCGCGCTGAAACGGTTGCGGCTCTGGGCACGCCACGGCGCGGTCGAGGAACTGGACCTGCCCGGCACGATCCGCGCCAGCGCCGAGGCGGGCTTTATCGACGTGCGCACCCGCCCCGAACGGCACAATGCAGTCAAGGTGGTGCTGTTTCTCGACATCGGCGGGTCGATGGATGCCCATGTGCGGCAGGTCGAAGACCTGTTTTCCGCTGCCCGGTCCGAGTTCAAGCATCTGGAACACTGGTATTTCCACAACTGCCTCTATGAGGGCGTCTGGCGCGACAACACCCGCCGCTGGCACGAACAGACCCCGACCTGGCAACTGCTGAACCGCTACGGGTCCGATTACAAATGCATCTTCGTGGGTGATGCCGCGATGAGCCCTTATGAGATCACCCATGCCGGCGGCGCCAACGAACACTGGAACCCCGAGGCCGGCATGGTCTGGCTGAACCGCGCCCGCGCGCAATGGCCCGACCATGTCTGGATCAACCCCGAGCCCGAGACGGGCTGGGACCATACCGCCTCGATCGGGATCATCCGCCAGATATTTGACGACCGGATGGTGCCGCTGACGCTGGACGGGCTGACCCGCGCCATGCGGATGCTGGGTTGACCGGGGCCCCGGGCGATCCATATCTGGCGCATGATCAAGTTCCTCCCCTTTCTGCTGATGATCGGCTACGGCCTTGCGATGTGGCGCTTTTCGGTCTGGCGGCTGGGGCGCGAGCTGGACGCGCGCTCAACCCCGCTGCGTGATCCGGCGCTTGCAGCGGTAACCGCGCGGCTGGCGCGCGCGCTCGATCTGCCGATGGTGCCGGTCCATGTCTACGAGGTAGATCCCGTGAACGGGCTGGCCGCGCCGGACGGCCGGGTGTTCCTGACCCGCGGCTTCCTGCGCAAATACAAGGCAGGCGAGGTGACGGCCGAGGAAATCGCCTCGGTCATTGCGCATGAGTTGGGCCATGTGGCTCTGGGCCACGCGCGACGGCGGATGATCGACTTCACCGGTCAGAACGCGCTGCGGATGGCGCTGATGGGGCTTCTGGGGCGGCTGTTGCCACTGGGCCTGGGGGTCTGGCTGGCCAATCTGGCGGCCACCGCGTTGGCGGCGCGCCTGTCGCGCGGGGATGAATACGAAGCCGACGAATGGGCATCGGCGCTGCTGGTGAAAGCCGGGCTTGGCACCGGCCCGCAAAAATCGCTGTTTGCCAAGCTGGACCGGCTGGCACAGGGCAAGGGCGGCGCGCCCGCCTGGCTGATGACCCATCCCGCAAGCCCCGCCCGCATCGCCGCGATAGAGGCCAACGAGGCGCGCTGGGGCGTGGCGCCCCCGGCCTGACCGCTTGCCCTTTGCCCGCCCGGTCGCTTGCGGCGCCTGCGGAAGCCTCCGGCGGGGATATTTGGACCAAGATGAAATTGCAGCCCGTTCATCTTGGCAAAAATATCCCCCGCGGAGCGTTCCGCAGGCGCCGCAAGCGACCGGCCGGACCAGAGAGCCACAGCGGCCCTTGCCCTTGCCACCGTTCCCGCTAGCCTGCGCCTGGCAAGCGGGGGAGCGATGGCAGAGCGCGACACAGATCAGGTGCGGCGGCGGCGGGTGTTTTACATCCCCGGCTATGACCCGATTCCGCCGCGCCGCTACCGCGAGCTTTATCGCCGCGAGGGGGCCACGCAGGCGGCGATCTCGGGCTACGGGCTGGAGCTGACGCCACGGCCTGCGGGCATTGCTCAGGGCTGGGAGGTGCAGGCCCGGATCGAGGGCGCCGAGGTGGTGGCCGAGGTGGAGGTGCTGGTCTGGTCCGACATCGTGCGCGCCTCAATGGGGCAATCGGTGGCGGGCAGCTATCTGCGGCTGATCCGCACCGGCTGGGCCTACCTGCACTCGGGCGCCTTTGTCCGGCTGATGCGGCTGCGCCGGGGGCCTGCGATTGTGGCGCTGTATCCGGTGGCGGTGCTGTTGGGGCAATTGGCTCTGGCGTTGGCCGCGGCGGTGGTGGCGGCGGGCATGGTGGCTGCGGTGCCGGGGTTGCCTTATGCGGGGCTGGTGGGGCTGGTGTCAGGCGCGCTGGCGCTGGGGGCGGTGTTGCACCTGTTTCGCCGTGCCGACCGTCGGTTTTTCGCCCATTACCTGATGCATGACTATGCCTTCACCGCGCAATCGGGCGGCGCCTGGCCCCCGGCGCTGGAGGTGCGGATGGCCGAATTCGCCGCCCGCATCAATGCCGCCCTGCGCGGAAACTATGACGAAGTACTGGTAGTTGGCCATTCGTCGGGGGCGCATCTGGCGGTGTCGGCGCTGGCCGAGGTGATCCGCGCGGGGCTGCCGCCCGGCGCACCCGCGCTGGGGTTTTTGAGCCTTGGGCAAGTGGTGCCGATGGTGTCATTCCTGCCCGAGGCGCGCCGACTGCGGGCCGATCTGCGCGATCTGGCCGGGTCGGACGCGCTGACCTGGGTTGATGTCAGCGCGCCAGGCGATCCCTGCGCATTCGCGCTGTGCGATCCGGTGGCGGTGTCGGGGGTGGCGCCTGCGGTGCGGCACGGGCCCCTGGTGATCTCGGCCGCGTTCCGCCAGACGCTGTCACCTGCACGGCTGCGGGCGATGCGCTGGCGGTTCTTTCGCCGCCACATCCAGTATCTGTGCGCGTTTGATCAGCCCGGTGACTATGACTATTTCCGCATCACCGCGGGGCCTGCGACGCTGGCGGCGCGCTTTGCCGGGCGTGCCCCGTCAAAAAGCCGCATTGAGCGGGCGGAAAACCGCCATACCGATTGCGCATGAGCCCTCCGATTCCGCCCAAGCCCCCTGCCCGGCCCGACCGCGCCTCGTTCTGGCGCTATCTGCGGCTGATGCGGCGCGATATCCTGTCGGCGCATCCGGCCCGGCTGTATCGGGCGTGGATGGCCGAGTTTCGCACCCCGTTCTTTCGCAGCTATCTGTGCAACGACCCCGAAATCGTAGCCCGTGTGCTGAAGGCGCCGAACCGCGAGTTTCCCAAATCCAATCGCATGGCCGAGGGGCTGCGCCCGCTGCTGGGCCGGTCAGTGTTTCTGACCAACGGCCCCGAGTGGGAGCGTCAGCGCCGCATCATCGACCCGGCATTCGAGGGCGGGCGACTGCACGAAAGCCTGCCCGCGATGGAGGCCGCGGCGTGCACGGCGGTGGCCCGGCTTGCCCCCCGCGCCGATGGCCAGCCGGTCGAGATCGAGGCCGAAACCGCCCATGCAGCGGCGGATGCTATCTTTCGCACGCTGTTCTCGATCCCGATCGAGGATGATCTGGCCACCGCCGCCTTTGCCGCGTTTCGCGCGCACCAGGCAACGCAGCCCCTGGTGAACCTGGGCGCCTTTCTGCCGCTGCCGCGCTGGGTGCCGCGACTGCATTCGGCGCGCACACGGGCCACCGCACGCGCGATCCGCGCGCCGATCCGGCAGATGGTGGCCGCGCGCGCCGACGAAATCGCCGCGGGCACCGCGCCCGACGATCTGGCGACCAAGATCATGACCACCGCCGACCCGGACACAGGCAGCCGGTTTGCCCCCGCCGAAATGGTCGATCAGGTCGCCACCTTCTTTCTGGCCGGGCACGAAACCTCGGCCTCGGCGCTGGCGTGGTCGCTGTATCTGCTCGCGCTGTTCCCCGACTGGCAGGACCGGCTGGCAGCGGAGGCCGCGGGGCTGGACCCTGCGGGCACCGACATGGCCGCGCTGGGGCGGTTACGGGTGGCGCGCGCGGTGTTTCGCGAGGCGATGCGGCTTTACCCGCCCGTTCCGATGATGGTGCGAGAGGCCGCCTGCCCCGTTACCTTCCGCGGTCGCGCACTGCGCCCCGGCGCGCAGATCGTGATCTCGCCCTGGCATCTGCACCGGCATGAACGGCTGTGGGCGCGGCCCGACGAGTTTGCCCCCGACCGGTTCGACACCGACACCGGCCGGGCCTGCCTGCGCACGGCCTATATCCCGTTTTCATCGGGTCCGCGCGCCTGCCCCGGCGCAGGCTTTGCGATGGCCGAAGGGCCGCTGATGTTGGCGCATCTGGTCGCGGCCTATCGCTTTGACCCGGTGCCGGGGCGCACGCCGATGCCTGCCGCGCAACTGACGGTGCGCAGCAAGGACGGCATCTGGCTGCGCCTGACCCGGCGTGATCAAAGCCGGTAAAGCGCGCGGAACTTGGTTTCCAGATAATCCAGCAGCGGCGCCTCGGTCGGGGCAAAGCCGCAGGCGCGGGTGATCAGCTCGACCGGGCGATACAACCCGCCGGGGCGCTGCACATGGTCGCGCAGCCAGTCGGTGGCGGGGCTGGCATCGCCCGCGGCAAGGTGTGCATCCAGATCGGGCAGCGCCGCGCGCAGCGCCTGATGCAGGCACCCCGCATAGAGGTTGCCAAGCGAATAGGTCGGGAAATAGCCGAACAGGCCCACTGACCAATGCACATCCTGCAACATCCCGTTGGCAGGCCGATCGACCGCAAAACCGAAATCGGCCAGAAAGCGGGCGTTCCAGGCCGCCTCCAGATCGGTCACCGCCAGCGTGCCGCCGATCAGCGCGCGCTCCAGATCGAACCGCAGCATGATGTGCAGGTTATACTGCACCTCATCGGCCTCGGTGCGGATGTAGCCTGCGTGAACCCGGTTCACCGCGGCATGGAACGCCGCGGCATCGGGCAGGCCCGGATCGCCGAAAACCTGCTGCATCTGGCCAAATACCCAGCCGGTAAAGGCCGCCGACCGGCCCAGCTGGTTTTCAAAGATCCGGCTCTGGCTTTCGTGCACACCCATCGACACGCCGCGCCCCAGCGGGGTAAAGGCATGCAGCGGCGCGATGCCCTGCTCGTAGGCGGCGTGGCCGACCTCGTGAATGGTGGAATAAAGGCAATTGAACGGGTCATCCTCGGCCACGCGGGTGGTGATGCGCACATCAGACCCCGAGCCTGACGAGAACGGATGCACGGCAAGGTCGATCCGGCCGCGGTTCCAGTCATAGCCAAAGGCCGCAGCGGCGCGGCGGGCCAGGTCCATCTGCCCCGCGGCCGGGAAATGCCCGGTCAGCGCGCGCGGCGCGGGCGCGCCCAGAACCGCCTCGCGCAGGGCCACCAGACGCGGGCGCATCCGGTCGAACATGGCGCCAAGGCTGGCAGCGGTCGCCCCCGGCTCATAGCCGTCCAGCAGCGCATCATAGGCATCGGCACCAAGGCCCGCCGCGGCCAGTGCCGCCCCCTCCTCGCGCCGCAGGGCGACGATGCGCGCCAGCGTGGGCAGAAAGCGGGCGACATCATCGGCGGCCCGCGCCTCGGCCCAGATGCCCTGCGCAAGGCTGGTGGCGCGCGCCAGTTCGGCGGCCAGATCGGCGGGCACCGCGCTGGCGCGGCGATATTGATGCGCGATCAGATCAAGCGCACGGGCGCCCGCGGCATCGGGGGCCTGTGCCCCGGCCAGCCAGTCTGCGATGCGCGGGTCTGTGCGGCGGGCGTGCAAAACGCCCTCCAGCGCCGCAACTTCCTCGGCGCGCTGGCCCGCGGCGCCGCGCGGCATCACTGTCTCACGGTCCCAACCCAGCCGTTCCGAGATCAGACCCAGCGCCTCGGTCTCGCGCTGAAACGCCATCAGGTGCGAAAACGCGGTCACTGCTTGCCCCCCCGGATCGACTGCACCACCGGATAGCGCGCGAACAGCCGCGCCCGCAGGATCACCCCCCACAGCACCACCGCGCCCGCCAGATGCGCCAACCCCAGTTCCGCGGGGCTGCCGCGCAGCACCGCCAGCACCCCCAGCGCCGATTGCAGCACCAGCACCAGAGCAAGCGCCGTGAAAGCGCCACGGGTAACGGGATGCGGGCTGCGGCGACTGCGCCAGACAGCCACAAGGCCCAGCACCACCAGCAGATAGCCCGCGCCCCGATGCGCAAACTGCACCAGCGCGGGATCACGCAGCGCCTCGGGCCAGCGCAGCGCCGCCAGCACCTCGACCGGCAGCACCTTCCCGGCCATCATCGGCCAGTCGGCAAAGCCGCGCCCGGCGTCGATCCCGGCCAGCAGCCCGCCCAGCAGGATTTGCGCAAAGGCGAAAAACATCATCCCGGTGGCCAGAGCCAACAGCCGCGGCTCGCCCAGACGGCGGGCCTGCAACAGGGCCACATCCGACCGCGCCAGCTTCAGCCATGGCCACAGCAACATCCCCAGCGCAGCAAAGCCGAGCGCCGCGGCCAGCGCCGCCCGCCACGGGGCAAGCTGCGCCAGAACTGCCGCCCGCCCCGGCCACAGCGGCGCCTGCGGCAGTGCCGCAGGGTCAAGCCCCGCCAGTTGCACCAGCCGCGCGGTCTGCACCAATGCCTGATCGGCCAGCACCCCCGCAGAACCGCCAAGGCTCAGCGCCGCCGCCGCGATCAGCACCAGCCCGACCAGCCCCTGCGCCCCCGCCATGCCGGCCGGAAATCGCCGCATCAGCGCAAAGCCCAGCCAGCCCAGCAACCAGACCAAAACCGCCGCCAGCACGGCCACCATCTGCCCCCAATGCGCCCAGTATAGCGGCTGGAACGCTGCCAGGGTCAGCCCCGCCTCGGGCGCGGCCAAAGGTGATGCTCCGCCCGGCGGCGTCAGCAGCATCAAGGCTGGCACCGCAGGGGGTGGCTGCACCGCGGCCAGCGCGGCGACCCAACCGGCCGCATCCATCGGCGGCACCAGCGACAACGGCGCCTGCCACAGCGCGGCGGCCAGGTCGGCATCGCTCAGCCGCAGCCATGCGGCCGCCATCAACGCCGCCAGCACCAGCACCGACACCAGCGCGAGCCAGACCCGGATCGGCCCGCGCGCGCCGCGCTGCGGGCGCGCGTCGATCATGCCGCCCTGCGGCACCGGCGCCTGCGGGGTTGCGACCTCTTCGAAGATGGAGCGTTTCTTGGCCATGGCCGCCTCCCTGCTGTCGCGGCGCAGACTAGGCGCGCGCGCGGGGGCCTTCAAGGTCAGCCGTCGCGCTTGCGAACAATCTGCCGCAGCATCCCGTGCAGGGTCTGCACATCGGCCCGCGTCAGGCCCAGCCGCCCCCACATATTGCGCAGGTTGAGCTTCATGTTGGCGGCCTTGTGGGGAGGAAAGAAAAAGCCCGCCTCTGCCAGCCGCTCTTCGTAATGATCGCCCAGCTTCTCGATCTCCAGCCGACTGGCCATGTCGGCCCCCGCCAGCCCCGACTGCACCGCAGGCCCGTCATGGCCCTGCCGCGCCCATTCATAGCCCGTCAGCAGAACCGCCTGCGCCAGATTGAGCGAGGGGAAATCGGGGTTTACCGGCACCGTAACAATGGCATTCGCGCGCGAAACATCTTCGTTTTCCAACCCCGTGCGTTCGGGGCCGAACAACACTCCCACCCGCGCCCCCTGCCCGATCAGGGCGCGGGCCTGGGCCATTGCGGCCTCGGGCGTGTAGATCGGCTTGGTCAGTTCGCGCCCGCGCGCTGTGGTGGCAAAGACGAAATCGCAATCGGCAATCGCGCCCGGCACATCGGCAAAGACCCCGGCGCGGTCCAGCACCCGCCCCGCCGCCCCCGAGGCCATCGCCACCGCGCGCGGATTGGGCCAGCCGTCGCGCGGATCGGTCAGACGCAGGGTGTCCAGACCAAAATTCAGCATCGCGCGCGCGGCGGCGCCGATATTCTCGCCCATCTGGGGCCGCACGAGGATGAAAACAGGCTTGGCTTGCATGACCCGTCCTTACGCGGGCGCGCAGGTGCTGGCAAGGCAGCGCGCCTTGCGCTAACAGGGGCAAAAGCCCGAGGAACCGCCATGGCCGATCAAGACCGCCCGCAAATCTATCTGATCACCCCGCCCCACTTCGACCTCGACACCTTCCCCGACCGGCTGGCCGCGGTGCTCGATGCCGCCGATGTGGCCTGTCTGCGCCTTGCGCTGGCCGCCGCAGACGAAGACGCGGTGGGCCGCGCCGCCGACGCCTGCCGGATGGTCGCGCATGAGCGGGACGTGGCGGTCGTGATCGAAACCCATCTGAAGCTGGTAGAACGCCACGGCCTTGACGGCGTGCATCTGACCGACGGCGCGCGATCAGTCCGCGCCGCGCGCAAGGATCTGGGGGCCGATGCGATCATCGGCGCCTATTGCGGCGCCACCCGGCACGAGGGCATGAACGCCGCCGAGGCGGGGGCCGATTATGTCTGCCTCGGCCCGGTGGGCGACACGCTGCTGGGCACCACGCCGCGCGCAGAACGCGACCTGTTCGCCTGGTGGTCGGAAATGATCGAAGTGCCGGTGGTGGCCGAAGGCGCGCTGACGCCTGCGCTGGTGGCCGATCTGGCGCCGGTCACAGACTTCTTTGCCTTCGGTCCCGAAATCTGGACCGACGAAGACCCGGTGGCCGCTCTGCGCAGCCTGATCGCGGCGATGGGCTGAGCACGCCGGTCGCGGCACCGCGCGGCGGAAGCCTCCGGCGGGGATATTTGGACCAAGATGAAATCGCAGCCCTTTCATCTTGGCCAAAATATCCCCCGCGGAGCGTTCCGCAGGCGCCGCAAGCGACCGGCCGGGCTAGAGCGGCTCGATGTCGCCTTGGGCGCGCTGGGCGTGGAACTCGGCCACAAAGGCCGACAGGCGGCCCCCGGCGATGGCGGAGCGCAGGCCGGACATCAACTCCTGATAATAGTGCAGGTTGTGCCAGGTCAGCAGCATCGACGAGATGATCTCTTGCGCGCGGAAGACGTGGTGCAGATAGGCGCGGGAATAGCCGCGGCAGGCCGGGCAGGTGCAGGCCTCGTCCAGCGGGCGTGGGTCGTCCATGTGGCGGGCGTTCTTGATATTGACCACGCCGCGGCGGGTGAAGGCCTGGCCCGTACGGCCCGAGCGGGAGGGCAGCACGCAGTCCATCATGTCGATGCCGCGTTCGACCGCGCCCACGATGTCATCGGGCTTGCCCACGCCCATCAGATAGCGCGGGCGGTCTGAGGGCAGCAGGTCAGGGGCGTAGTCGAGGACGGAAAACATCGTCTCCTGCCCCTCGCCCACGGCCAGCCCCCCCACCGCGTAGCCGTCAAAGCCGATGGCGCGCAGCGCCGCGGCGCTTTCCGCGCGCTGGTCGGGGTAGACCGAGCCCTGCATGATGCCGAACAGCGCATGCCCCGGCCGGTCGCCGAAGGCATCACGCGACCGGCGCGCCCAGCGCATCGACAGTTCCATACTGGCGCGCGCGGTCGCCTCATCGGCCGGAAACGACGTGCATTCGTCAAACGCCATCACGATATCGGAGCCCAGAAGGCGCTGAATCTCCATGCTGCGTTCGGGGCTGAGCATGTGTTTGGAGCCGTCGATATGGCTGGAAAAGCGCACGCCCTCTTCGGTCATCTTGCGCAGGGAGGCGAGGCTCATCACTTGAAAGCCGCCCGAATCGGTGAGAATCGGGCGGTCCCAGCCCATGAAGCGGTGCAGACCGCCCAGCCGCGCGATGCGCTCGGCGGTGGGGCGCAGCATCAGGTGGTAGGTGTTGCCCAGCAGGATGTCGGCCCCGGTCGCCCGCACGCTTTCCGGCAGCATCGCCTTGACGGTGGCCGCTGTGCCCACCGGCATGAAGGCGGGGGTGCGGATTGCGCCTCTGGGGGTGTGGATCACCCCGGTGCGGGCGCGCCCGTCGGTGGCGTGCAGATCGAAGCGGAAAGCGGTGGTCATGCAAGGCTCCTGTAACAGTGGCCCCTTGTGCGCAATTTCGCGCGGTCTGCCAAGTCTGCGCCAAGCCGAGAACCGGCGCAGACCTGAGCCGGGGCTTTACGCGGGCGGCACAATCCCTATATATTCACTCGACAATAGCGCGAGAACATCATGACGGCCGAAGCCTCCTCTCCCCTTCAAGGGGCCCCGCTGATCCAGCCCTCGACCACCGATCATCCGCTGTATGAGCCGGTGGTGGAGGCGATCAAGACGGTGTTCGACCCGGAAATTCCGGTCAACATCTATGATCTGGGTCTGATTTACACGATCACCGTTACCGAGGATGCGCTGGTCGAGGTCACGATGACGCTGACCGCGCCGGGCTGCCCGGTGGCGGGCGACATGCCGGGCTGGGTGCGCGATGCGGTCGAGTCCGTTCCCGGCGTGCGGCAGGCGGGCGTGAATCTGGTGTTCGAGCCCGAATGGGGCATGGACATGATGTCCGACGAGGCCCGTCTGGAACTGGGGTTCATGTGATGAAGATGCCCGCACCGAAAACCCCCGTCACGCTGACGCCTGCCGCGGTGGCGCAGGTGCGCCGCCTGATGGAGAAGACCGGCGCGGCGGGCCTGCGATTGGGCATCAAGAAGGGTGGTTGTGCGGGGATGGAATATACCATCGAGCCGGTGCAGGTGGCCGACCCGATGGATGTGGCGATCGAGCAGGACGGCGCGCAGGTGCTGATCGCGCCGATGGCGCAGATGTTCCTGTTCGGCACCGAGATCGACTATGTCAGCGATGTGCTGGAATCGGGGTTCCGGTTCAACAACCCCAATGTGGTCGAGGCCTGCGGCTGCGGCGAATCGATCAAGTTCGGCGACGTGCCCACCCTCTGACCGGTTTGCCGGACCGCGCGCTTTTGCGCTTTGCGCGCGTCGCCGGTTTTGCCTAATGTCCCCTCGGTCGATTTCAAGGGAGGAAAGACATGCGGCGGAAACTGGCAGCAGGCAACTGGAAGATGAATGGCACGCGGGCGAGCCTTGCCGAGGTCGAGGCGCTGATCGCGGCGCATCCCGAACCCGCCTGTGACGTGCTGCTGTGCCCCCCCGCAACCCTGATCGCCTGGATGGCGGACCGGATCGGCGCGGCCCCGGTGGCGGTTGGCGGGCAGGATTGCCATGCCAGGGCCTCGGGCGCGCATACCGGCGATATTGCGGCGGGCCAACTGGCCGATGCGGGCGCGAGCCATGTGATTCTGGGCCATTCCGAGCGTCGGGCGGATCACGGCGAAACCGATGCAATGGTGTGCGCCAAGACCGTCGCCGCCCATGACGCCGGGCTGGTGGCGGTGGTCTGCCTGGGCGAGACGGAGGCCGAGCGCGATGCGGGGACCACGCTGGCGGTGATCGGGGCGCAACTGGCAGGTTCGCTGCCCGAGGGTTGCACCGGGCACAACACGGTGATCGCCTATGAGCCGGTCTGGGCGATCGGCACCGGCCGCACGCCGACGCTGGGCCAGATTGCCGAAGTCCATGATTTTCTGCGCGCCGAACTGGTCAACCGCTTTGGCGCCGAGGGCGGGGCGATGCGGTTGCTCTATGGCGGGTCGGTCAAGCCGTCGAACGCGACCGAGATCTTTGCCACCTCGAACGTGGATGGCGCGCTGGTCGGCGGAGCCAGCCTGACGGCGGCGGATTTTGGCGCGATCATCGCGGCGCTGGACGCGGCCTGAGGGCGGTTGACGGGGAGCCGGGGGCGCTGCCCCCGGACCCCCGGGATATTTGCACCAAGATGAAGGGGGCCGGGGTCAGAGCGGTAGCAGCGTGGTGGATTTGATTTCTTCCATCGACAGCAGCGCCGTGACGTTGTGGATTTTCACCTCGGCAATCAGCGCCTGATAGAACTGGTCATAGGCGCGCGCGTTGCGGACCCGGACCTTGAGGATATAGTCGATGTCGCCCGCAAGCCGATGCGCCTCAAGCACCTCGGGGCGGGCGCGCAGCGTGGTCAGAAAGCGGTGCTGCCAGTCGGCCTCGTGTTCGGAGGTGCGGATCAGCACGAAAAAGCAGGCCTCAAGCCCCAGCGCCTCGGGGTCGAGCAGCACCGTCTGGCGGCCGATCACGCCCTGATCCTTCATCTTGCGGATACGGTTCCAGACCGGCGTTTTCGACGAGCCCACCTTGCGGGCGATATCATCCAGCGACTGGCTGGCATCTTCTTGCAACTGGGCCAGAATCTTCCGGTCCATCTCGTCCAGACGGACGGCCATTTGGTCTCTCCCGGTTTGGAACAGGCGTCTCCCTGTGTGCAGGATAGCGGCCCGCTGTCCCGCCCGGCAAGGCACTAGCAACGGTGGGCAGGAAAATTTCCTGCGTTCGGGCCGAACGACGCCGCGCTGCGGTGTGCGCGACGCAGCCGGGGCGCGGACCGAGGATGACCATCGGTCGCTGTCCTGCGGCGGAAAGTGACTTTCCGGTCCGGGATTTCCGTCTTAAAAGGTCGGGAATCACTGGTCCAGAAACAGGACGGAATTGCCGTGAACGACGCCTCCCCCTCCACCGCCCGCGTGCTTCCCGATGCCCAGACCGTGACCGAGGTCACGCATTGGACCGACACGCTGTTTTCGTTCCGCGTGACGCGGCCGCAAAGCTTGCGTTTCCGGTCGGGCGAGTTTGTGATGATCGGGCTGCTGGACGAGGCCGGAAAGCCGATCCAGCGCGCCTATTCGATCGCCTCGCCGTCGTGGGACGAGGAACTGGAGTTCTACTCGATCAAGGTGCAGGACGGCCCACTGACCTCGCGGTTGCAGCACATCAAGGTGGGCGACCAGATCATCCTGCGCCCGAAACCCGTGGGCACGCTGGTGCATGATGCCCTGCTGCCGGGCAAGCGGATCTGGTTTCTGGCCACCGGCACCGGGATCGCACCCTTTGCCAGCCTGATGCGCGACCCTGAGACCTATGAAAAATATGACGAAGTCATCATGATGCACACCTGCCGTCAGGTGGCCGAACTGGAATATGGGCGGCAGTTGGTGGAGAGCCTGAACGACGATCCGTTGATCGGCGAAATGGTGGCGGGCAAGCTGAAATACTATCCCACCACCACGCGCGAAGAATTCCACCACATGGGGCGCATCACCGACAACCTGACCTCGGGCAAGGTGTTTGCCGATCTGGGCATCACGCCGATGGACCGCGAACATGACCGCGCGATGGTTTGCGGCAGCCTGGCTTTCAACCTGGATGTGAAGGCGGTTCTGGAGGGATTCGGGCTGCGCGAGGGCGCCAACAGCGAACCGCTGGAATATGTGGTCGAAAAGGCCTTTGTGGGCGACGGCGTCTGACAGCGCCAGCCTCCCGAACGCAAAACGCCGCGCGATCACTCGCGCGGCGTTTTCGTCATATCATGCCAAGCATCAGGGCTTGGGGGCCTCGGGGGTCGCGGGCAGGGCATCAGCCGCCCCTTCAAGCGCCTCGCTCGCCGCGTTGAGCGCGTCAGTGGCCGCTTCGGTGGCGGCGGCTCCCGCCTCGGTGGCCGCGTCAGTTACCGCATCGGCGGCGGCGTCAACCGCATTGCCCGCGGCCTCGGTCGCGGCGGTGGCAGCCTGGCCCGCGGCCTCGACCGCGGCATCGGCCGCTTCGCCAGCGGCGGTGGCGGCTTCGCTGGCGGCTTCGGCAGCGTCGCTCGCCGCATCGGCGGCCGGTGCGGCAACCTCGGCGGGCGCCACCGTTTTGGTGCTGTTGTAGTAGTAATATCCGCCCGCCGCAGCGGCCAGAAGAATGACCAGAATAACAAGTTTGTTCATGACCCACTCCCATCTTGCAAGAGGTCTGCGTTCCAGTGCCCGCAATATGGGCAATCTGCCCGCAATTGTAAGGGCACGAAATGCCACGCCTTGCGATTTGAGTTGAAACCACGCCTTTGCACGTCTAGTTTGCGCCACAATCAGCCGATGGCCACAGAAGGAGTCCCACCATAGCCCGCAGACCGCACAATGCCCCGCCCCAGCGCGAGACTGGTCCCCGTATCAACGACCGTATCCGCGCCCCGGAAATCCGCCTGATTGGCGCGGATGGCGAAAACGTGGGTGTCGTTACCCCGGCCAGGGCGATGGCCATGGCCGAGGAAGTTGGACTCGATCTGGTGGAGATTTCTCCGACCGCCGTTCCCCCGGTCTGCAAGATCATGGATTTCGGCAAGTTCAAGTATGAGCAGCAAAAGCGTGAGGCCGAGGCCCGCAAGAAGCAGCACATCATCGAAATCAAGGAAATCAAGTTCCGCCCCGGCACCGACACGCATGACTATGAGGTCAAGATGCGGTCGGTGATGAAGTTCCTGGACGAGGGCGACAAGGTCAAGGTGACGCTGCGCTTCCGCGGCCGGGAAATGGCGCATCAGCAGCTCGGGCTGGAATTGCTGAATCGCGTGGCGGCCGATGTCGGTGATGCAGGCAAGGTTGAATCGATGCCCAAGCTGGAAGGCCGCCAGATGGTGATGATGATCGCGCCGAAATAAGGCTGCCGATCACGATGAACAGAACCCTCCCGCAAGGGAGGGTTTTTTCATGCCCCCCCCGCGCGGAGGAGGGGCTTGACCACACAGCGGGTTCAGAACGGGGCGTGGACGCCGACGCGGTCCTTGGGTGCGATCTGTTCAGGGATCACAAAGGCCACGACGATGAACACCGCCCCCAGCGAGATGCCCAGCACATCGCCCGGCAGCGCCGGAAACAGCGATTCGTAATTCGTGCCGGGAACCTTGCCCAGCGTGACCTTGCCGCCAGCGAGATTTGCCAGCAGCCCCGTGGCCTTGATCGCATCATGTGACAGCGTGTAGGCCAGCGCGCCCAAAAGCCCGCCCAGCGCATAAACGATGGCATCGCGCCGCCCCGAGGCCGCCGCGCAAACCCCGGTGCCGGGGCAATAGCCTGACATCGCCCAGCCCGCGCCCAGCAACAGCCCGCCCACGAACACCCCCGCATAGGTGGCCTTGACCGACATATGGCCGACATCGACCAAACCCAGCATCTGGCCGCCAAAGGTCAGCACCGAGGCAACCCCGATCGCCAGCAAAATCGCCTTCATAAGGCCAAGGCTGCGCAGCGCGAGCATCCGGCCCAGAACGCTGGGGTTGGTGGCGCCCACCCGGTCCAGCACCATGCCAAAGGCGCCGCCGATCAGAAGTGCAAGAATGATCTGCATCGCTCAATCCCCCAGCTTGTACATTGCACGCGCCACCGGGATGGCCGCCAAAAAGGCCCCGAGCGCAAATACATAGCCCGACAGCGCTGTCTGGCTCATCCCCGACATCATGTGACCCGAGGTGCAGCCTCCCGCCAGCCGCGCGCCGAACAGCACGATAAAGCCGCCTGCGAAAGCCACCGCAAAGCGTTTGATCACGCTGCGGCCATAGTTCGCCTCCCACAATTCGGGCAGGTTGGCTTCGTGCGGGGCAACGCCCTTTCGCAGATAGGATGACACCCCTGCCCCGATCATCATCGCGATGACGAACAGGAAGTTGTAGTTCAGCGGGTTGGCGATATCTTTGGCCTCTTTCGCCAGATAGCTGTTGGGCGAGCTCGGCCCCTCGGGGCCATCGACGATGATATCGGGGTTGATCATGTCCCAGATGATGCCGTCCAGCACCACGAACTGGGTCGAGACCCCGATCGGCTTGACCAGCAGGACAGCGGCGAAAAACACCACCCCCAGCAAAAGCCCGCCCAATTTCCACGACAGTGACATCTGACACCTCCCTCAGGTCATATGCTCACATTCACATTACCGGATATTTTGTCGCAGCCAAGCGTCCTATGGGCGATGTGAGGGGGGAAAAAATAAAAGCGCTGCGGGAGGGAGGCCCGCAGCGCATTATTGGTCAGACGAGGGAGAGCGTCTGCCCGGGGCGGACCCCTTGCGGCGGGAGAGCCGCGTGTCAGGGAGAACCGAGGTCCGTCTTGTTCGGAATACGCCTCGAGCCGGGGGCCAACTTTGACCTAGGTCAAGTTTGCGTGATCGCAACCTGCGACAAAGTAGCAGCCATCCCCGCACGCCGCCCCTTGCCCGGCCTGCGCGGGCGGTGCACATCTGGGCCATGCGCAGCCTTGCCATCACCACAGTGCGAAACGAAGGCGCCTTCCTGCTGGACTGGCTGGCGCATCATCGGGCCGTGGGGTTCACCGATTTTCTGGTGTTCTCGAACGATTGCACCGATGGCACCGCCGAAATGCTCGACCGGCTGGCGCAGTTCGGCGGGCTGACCCATGTGGCGCAGAGCGGGCCGTTCGCACGCGGGCCACAATGGGCCGCGCTGAAGGCCGCCGACCGGCACCCGGCCAAGGCCGCGGCAGATTGGGTGCTGGTGCTCGACATCGACGAATTCGTGACCATCCACGCAGGCGACCACAGCCTGACCGCGCTGCGGGCGGCCCTGCCCGAGGCGACCGCGATCCCGCTGACGTGGCGGCTGTTCGGCAATTGCGGCGTGGTCGAATATGTGGATCGTCCGATCCCCGAGCAGTTCACCCGCGCAGCCCCCCGTGGGTTGATCTGGCCGTGGCGGGCCTCGCTGTTCAAGACGCTGTTTCGCAACGACGGCAGCTATGCCCGGCTTGGCGTGCATCGCCCGCGCCAGCCCGACCCGGCGCGCCTGCACGGTCAACGCTGGTTCGACGGATCGGGGCGCGAATTGCCGCCGCTGTATCATCGCCAGCGGCTGTTCACGCCCTTGGGGCAGAATTGTCAGCGGCTGGTGCAACTGAACCATTATCCCTTGGGCGCGATGCACAGCTATGTGCTGAAATGCGACCGCGGGCGGGCCAATCGCGAGGCTTCGACCTTCGACATGTCCTATTGGGTGGAGCGGAATTTCTGCTCCGAGGACGACAGCAGCATTGCCGCACTGGCCCCGCAGACGGCTGCGATCCGGGCCGAACTGCGGGCCGATCCTGTGTTGGCCGCGCTGCATGACCGCGCCGTAGCCTGGCGGCAGGCACGATTCGAGGCGCTGATGCTGACCGAGGCGTTTCGCGCCTTGTTCGGGCGCCTGCTGATGACGCCGCCCAGCCAGCCGTTGCCCGGCCCGACGATTCGGCAGTTGGCAGCCTGGGCGCAGGCCGAGGCGCGGCAGGGATCGCGGCCTGCAAAGTGACAATCCCGCCGGGGCCCCAGATTGGCGCGCAAACCGCAACACGCCATGAAAAAGCCATTCCGCGCGCCCATTTTGGACGTGTCGCTAGGATGTTAGAGTGAAGTCTGCCATCTGCTCGAATGGTGGATGACAACGGAGGGATGATGCGCTTCGACACGGCCACAGCAACCGGACATCCCGACCCCGAGGTTGCGGCCTGGCCCGAGGCGTTGGTCTCAACGGGCGATGACCTGGGCTATTTCGCGCCGCTGGGGCAGCGCCATGCGGCGTTTTTTGCCGATGATGGGCCGGTGCTGCTGGTCAGTTTTGAAACCGCGGCCGCCATTGGCGCCAATGGCGGGTTGCCGCACGCATTGGCCGTGGCCCAGCCCAACGGCTGGTCGTGCCTGACGCTGATCGCCTCGGGTGCCACATGGTTTCGTGACCCGGCGGTTTTCGCCTATTTCGACCGGCTGATCGAGGATGCCTTCTTCGAGGATTTCGACCGCGTGGTGTTCTATGGTGCGGGCATGGCGGGCTATGCGGCGGCGGCCTATTCGGTGGCCGCCCCCGGTGCGATGGTGATTGCGGTGCAGCCGCAGGCCACGCTCGACCCGCGCGTGGCGGGCTGGGATGGCCGCTTTCGTCGGATGCGTCGGCTATCGTTCACCGACCGCTACGGCTTTGCCCCCGACATGATCGAAGGCGCGGGCGATGGCATGGTGATCTTTGACCCCGAACAACGGCTGGATGCGATGCATGCGGCACTTTTCCGGCGCCCTTTCGTGACACTGCTGCCCTGCCCCAACCTCGGCAACGGGATCGAGGCGGCGCTGCGCGACATGGGCGTGCTGGACCCGATGCTGCGGCTGGCGCTTGAGGGGCGGCTAGAACCGGCTGCGTTCTGGCGGCTTTACCGTGCACGCCGAAACTCGGTTCCCTATCTGAGCGGGCTGATGGCGCGGCTGGACGAGGCGCGCCGCCCGCTTCTGAACGCGCTTTTGTGCCGCCACGCCGCCAGACGGCTGAACGACAGGCGCTTTCGCTATCGACTGATCCAGCTGGAGCAGGAGCTGGCCGCGCAGGGCCGCAGCCTGCCTGTCGCCCGCAGCTAAAGCCCGCCCGCCGCGCGCAGGAATGCCACCACCTCGGCCACGCCTTTGCCCTGCCGCAGGCTGGCCATCACAAAGGGCCGGGGGCCGCGGGCCGCGCGCGTATCGGCCTCCAGCAGCACCGGGTCAACGCCTACATGGGGGGCCAGATCGGTCTTGTTGACGATCAGCAGATCCGACCGCGTGACCCCCGGCCCCTTCTTGCGCGGAATGTCCTGCCCGGCGGCGGTGTCGATGACATACAGCGACACATCGGCCAGTTCCGGGCTGAAGGTGGCGGCCAGATTGTCACCGCCCGATTCGATGAAGACCACGTCCAGATCGGGGAAGGCCGCGGTCAGATCGGCCACGGCGGCAAGGTTGATCGAGGCATCCTCGCGGATCGCGGTATGTGGGCAACCGCCGGTTTCCACGCCGCGGATACGGTCTGCGGGCAGCACCTGCGCGCGCATCAGAAATTCGGCATCTTCGCGGGTGTAGATGTCGTTGGTGATCACCGCGACCGAAAATTCCTGCGCCATGGCGCGGCACAACTGGGCCGTCAGCGTCGTCTTGCCGGCGCCGACCGGGCCACCGATGCCCACGCGCAGCGGGCCATTGGGGCTTTTCATTTGCTCAAGTCCTTTGCAAGGTTTGTCACGCAATACATTGTCATGTCTTGTAAATACGAACTTCCATGACTTCATGTGCCATCGCCGCCATATCGGCGCCAAAGGCCGCCGAACCGATCGCGTCAGGGTCAGCCACCGCCTCGGCTGCGACCCGCAGGATCAGCGGCTGAAGGCCCGCCAGCATCCGCTGCCCCTCGGTCTGGCCCAGGGGGGCAAAGCGCACCGCGACCTGCACCAGATTGCCCGCGAATGTCTGCAGATAGAGCGCGACCACCTGTTCGGCCGGCAGGCCCAGCGCCGCCACCGCCCGGCCCACCGCCACCGGCAGCGGCGCGGGCGGATGGGCTGTGCCGGTCAGGGTGTTGGTCAGATCGGTGAAGGCGCGGCCCTGATCTTCGGTTTCCACCGCGCGTTCCCGCGCGGCGGCCAGCGCGCGGGCAAGGCCCGCCAGCGCCGCATGGTCGGCACCGGGGCGCAGGCTGGCGGCCAGCAGGCAGGCATCGACCCGGCCCGAGCCTTGCCCGATCACATCGCCGATCCAGTCGCCGATCGCCTCGGCCCCCGCCAGCCCGCCCTGGGCAATTGCCCATTCCAGCCCGTGCGAATAGGCAAACCCGCCCACCGGAAAGGCCGGCGAGAGCCATTGCACCAGTTGCATCAGCGCCGCCGTCATACGTTCGGGGCCGTCATGCGTTCGAGGCGGGCACGTCGGGTTCGTCGAGGTCATCCTCGTCGGCGGTGTGCAGATGCGCGACATGGTGGTGGACATGGCGCTTGCCATGGGTGTCGTGCCCATGGTCGTGGTCGTGGCCCATCGTGCGGCCGTGACCATAGGCGCCGCCCTCGGGGGTAAACGGTTCCTGCACCGGGGTCAGGCTGGCGCCCAGCCCTTCCAGCATCCGCTCCAGCACCCGATCGCGGGCGATCACCAGACGATCAGATTCGATCTGGCATGGCGTGTGGCGGTTGCCGATGTGCCATGCCAGCCGCGGCAGATCGCCCACCACGGCGATCAGGTCTTCCTCGGCGGCGATCACCTCGATGATCTGGCCATCGGGCAGACGGAACGCATCGCCATGGTTCAGGCTGACGGTTTCCGCCAGATCGACCAGAAACGCCTGCCCGCCCGCGGTTTCCAGCCGTTTGCGGCGCAGGAAACGGTCCTCGTATCCAAGCGTCACAAGGTCGGATGCGCCCTGCCACTGGCCTGCGCGCAGCACGTCATGGGTGTGGGGAATATGGGTCACGGGTCATGCTCCTTCCGGCGCCGATGGGGCGCCGGGGGGCAGTATCGGCTGCGCCGACTGCCCCCGCAAGCCCGGATCAGAACACGAAGCGGTCGCGAAAGACGTGCTGCGCGATCCGTTCGCGCCGGATGCCCAGTTTAAGCAACTCTTCATCCGACATCGCATTCAGCCGGTCAATTTCCTGCACGCGCGATTGCCGTTCGACATAGGCGTTGATGCCCTGGCCCAGCGACGTGAAGTAGTCATCAAGCCCTTTCAGCAGGCGCGCCTCGCGCCGGGCGTTGGTAGCCATGACAGCCATTGGAACCCTCCATGAAGGTATGGTGTCCTCCCGAAAGGCAATATAAGTCAGAATTACTGTCTTACCCACCCCGCCCGGCGCATGGCAGGCATGATCACGCTGCAGCGCAGCATTCAGCAGCGCCAGGCGGTCGCGCGCAGCTCATAGACCTCGACGCCGGGCTGCACCGGGTCAAACACCACACGGTTGGCACCTGCCGCGCGCGCATCTTCCATGATCTTGTTGCGGGCGTATTTCACACCTTGCTCGGCCAGAACCGGGCCATAGACGCCGGGTTTCATGGAGACATTGGCAACCAGGGTGCAGCCCGCGACGGCAGATTGATCGACCGCCTGAACCTCGGGCACGCCGCGAAATCCAGGATCGCTGCACGCGCCAAGTGCCAGGATCATGGCAAAGGGAAGGGCCTGTTTCATGCTGCTCTCCGTTGTTTTTGGCCATGCTGCGGAGCGGCGCGAAAATCCGCAAGCCCCCGCCCGCAGCTTCGGCCAAAGCCCGCCTAATACAGGAAATACCGCTGCGCCAGCGGCAGTTCCGTGGCGGGTTCGCAGGTCAGCAATTCGCCATCGGCCCGCACCTCGTAGGTTTCGGGGTTCACCTCGATCTGCGGCATCGCGGCGTTGTGGATCATGTCGGCCTTGCCGATACCGCGGGTGTGTTCGACGGCCACGGTCTGCTTGGCCAGCCCCAGCCGGCCGCGCACCCCTTCGGCCTCGGCCGCGGCCGAGACAAAGACCACCGCCGAAGCCTCACGGCTGCGCCCGAAAGCCGCGAACATGGGCCGCGAATACACCGGCTGCGGCGTCGGGATCGAGGCGTTCGGATCACCCATCTGTGCCACCACGATCGAGCCGCCCAGCAGCACCATATCGGGCTTGGCCCCGAAGAATGCCGGGTGCCACAGCACCAGATCAGCGCGCTTGCCCACCTCGATGCTGCCGATGTGGCGCGACAGCCCGTGCGCGATGGCGGGGTTGATCGTGTATTTGGCGATGTAGCGTTTCACCCGCGCGTTGTCGTTGTCGCCGGTCTCGTCGGCCAGCCTGCCGCGTTGCAGCTTCATCTTGTGCGCCGTCTGCCAGGTGCGGGTGATGACCTCGCCGACCCGGCCCATCGCCTGACTGTCCGACGACAGGATCGAGAACGCGCCCATGTCGTGCAAAATATCCTCGGCGGCGATGGTTTCGCGTCGGATACGGCTTTCGGCAAAGGCCACATCCTCGGGCACGCGCTTGTCGAGGTGGTGGCAGACCATCAGCATATCCAGATGCTCTTCCAGCGTGTTCACCGTGTAGGGCATCGTCGGGTTGGTGGAACTGGGGATCACGTTCGGGCTGGAAACGACGCGGATGATGTCGGGCGCATGGCCACCGCCCGCGCCTTCAGTATGAAAGGCGTGGATCGTGCGGCCCTTGATCGCGGCCAGCGTGTTTTCGACAAAACCCGATTCGTTCAGCGTGTCGGTGTGGATCATCACCTGCACATCCCAGGCATCAGCCACCGTCAGGCAGCAGTCGATGGCGGCGGGGGTGGTGCCCCAGTCTTCGTGCAGTTTCAGCGCGCAGGCCCCGGCGCGGACCTGTTCCTCCAGCGCCGCGGGAAGGCTGGCGTTGCCCTTGCCCGCGAAGGCCAGATTGATCGGAAAGGCATCGGCGGCCTGCAACATCCGCCCGATGTGCCACGGACCCGGCGTGCAGGTGGTGGCCAGCGTGCCATGCGCAGGCCCGGTGCCGCCACCCAGCATCGTGGTCAGGCCCGAGTGCAGCGCATCGTCGATCTGCTGCGGGCAGATGAAATGGATATGCGCATCCATCCCCCCTGCGGTCAGGATGCGCCCCTCGCCCGCGATGATCTCGGTTCCAGGTCCGATCACCATGGTGACGCCCGCCTGCGTGTCGGGGTTGCCCGCCTTGCCGATCGCGGCGATACGGCCGTCGCGCAGCCCCACATCGGCCTTCACGATGCCCCAGTGATCGACGACCAGCGCGTTGGTGATGACGGTATCCATCGCGCCCGCGGCGCGGGTCATCTGGCTTTGGCCCATGCCATCGCGGATCACCTTGCCGCCGCCGAATTTCACCTCGTCGCCATAGGTGGTGAAGTCGCGCTCCACCTCGATGATCAGATCGGTATCGGCCAGCCGCAGCCGGTCGCCAGTGGTTGGGCCGAACATGTCGGCATAGGTGGCGCGGGAAATCCGGGCGGGCATCAGAGATCCCCCATCACATGACCGTTGAAGCCGAACACGCGCCGCGCGCCGGCAAGGGGCACCAGCGCCACCTCGCGGGTCTGGCCCGGCTCGAACCGGACCGCGGTGCCTGCGGCAATATCAAGCCGCATCCCGCGCGCCGCAGCGCGGTCAAAGGCCAATCCTGCATTGGTTTCGGCGAAATGGTAGTGGCTGCCCACCTGGATCGGGCGGTCGCCGGTATTGGCCACCATCAGGTGCCGCACCGGGCGGCCCGCGTTCATCTCAATATCGCCCGGCAAGGGCATGATTTCACCCGGAATCATATCTCTACCCCGCCACGGCCAGTGCCACGCCCGCCGCCGCGGCGGCGGCGCCCAGCGCCCGGCCCGCCAGCGTGCCCGTCACTAGGCCCAACCCGATACCTGCGCCGTGCAGCGCCGCAGTGGCCAGCGCGAAGCCGACGGCATAAAGCGCCAGCCCAGCCCCCGGCCCCTCGGCCCCGTGGGCATGACCATGCGCCATCCCGAACGCCGCCAGCACCGCCAGTGCCGCCCCCAGCGGCAGCCGCGCCGCGGCGGCCACCGCCAGCCCGATCACCACGATCGAGGCCAGAATCATCGGCTCCACCCCCGCAAACGGCAGCCCCGCCATGCCCAGCGCCCCGCCCGCCAACATCGCACCGACAAAGGTCAGCGGCGCGGCCCACAGCGCCCGCCCCCCCGCCTGCGCCGCCCAAAGCCCCACCGCCACCATCGCCAGAACATGATCAAACCCGCCCAGCGGATGGCCGATCCCAGCCATCAAGCTGCCGGTATCATGCCCGGTGTGGGCCAGTGCCGCCGTGGGCACGAACATCAGGGCCAATGCAATTTTCTTCATGGGCTTACCTCAACGGATCGGGTGGTGAACGGTGACAAGCTTGGTGCCGTCGGGAAAGGTGGCTTCGACCTGCACCTCGGGGATCATCTCTGCGATCCCCGTCATGCAGTCTTCGGCGCGGATCACCTGCGCCCCGGCCTCCATCAGGTCGGCAACGCTGCGCCCCGCGCGGGCGCCTTCGACAACAAAATCGGTGATCAGCGCGATCGCCTCGGGGTGGTTCAGCTTGACGCCACGCTCCAGCCGCCCGCGGGCAACCATGGCGGCAAGGCTGATCAGCAGCTTGTCCTTTTCGCGTGGGGTCAGGTTCATGGGCTCCTCAGATCTGCCAGACGCGCGGCAGGGGGGCGCCCTGCCGCAAGATGGAAAGAAGCGTTGCCACCGCGCGTTTCAGCGGCAGCGCATCGGGCGCGGTCAGCCGGGCAAGGCATTTGCCATCCCAGCCCGACACGGCGCCCGTAACGGTATCGGGCAGCGCAGCGCGCAGCGCCCCCGCCGCATCCTCGGCCCCCGGCCCGATCAGCGCCAACGTCGCAAAAGCCCGCGCGCCCGCGAGCAAGGCGGGCCGCGGCGCGAGCGCCCTCGCCCCCAGCACCAACGGATCGACCCAGACCGGGCGCCCCGACGACCAGACCTCGCGCCGGTCGGAAAAGGCGGCGCTCTCCAGCGTTTCACCCATCGCGGCGCGGCCCAGCACCACCATTTCCGCCAGCACCAGCCGCGCGCCGGGCGTCAGGTCGGCCCGCGTGCGGCGGGCCAGTGACGCGCCCTGAAACAGGATCGTTTCCTGCGGCAGCCAGTGCAATTCGGCCCCCGCGCCAAGGCTGAGTGTCACCGCCACCTCGGCCTGCCCGCCCGCGCTGGCATAGCCACGTTCGGCCGTCTGGGTCGTGGCCACAGCGCGCAGCCCCGCCCCCAGATCGACGCGACAAGTGAAACGATCCCCCCCCGTCAGCCCGCCTGCGGTGTTCAGAAACACCACTTCGGGCACCGCGGAATGGACGGCGGGCAAAAATACCTTAGCCGAGCCTGACTGCGCCAGCCCGCCGATCCGCGGCCGCCCTGCCCCCGGCACAAGCGCCACCGCCGCCCGGCCTTGGACGCGCTGCATCGGGGCGAAGGAGGGGTGATCCAACATGGCATCAGCCTTGCAGCCCGAACCGGGGCAGACCACGGTCACCCCCCGCCGCCGCCCGCAGCGCCGCCGCGCAACAGGAGGCCCGCACATATAAAAGGCACATATGCCCGTTTTTGTCGCAAATCTTATAAGGTCGCCAGCTTGCCGCACAGCGGCGCCGGCGGCACACTCGGGCCGCGCCCTGCATGATTCGTCTCGCGCCGCGCCCGCGCTGGCAGCACTATCTGGCCCATTCAACCCGAGAGATTTCCGATGACCCGTTTTCACCCGCAAACCGCCGCCCTGATCGCCGCCCTTGGTCTGGCCAGCCCCGCCATGGCACAAGACCGTCAGCCCAACGACTGGTCAGGCCGCTATGTCGGCCTGTCGTTGGGCACCGCCTTCCTGTCGGATGACAGCGTGCGGCTGCGCCCGTCGGGCGATACGCCGGGCAAGCTGGAACTGAACGGCACGCAGGCCGGGGTGCAGATCGGCTGGAACCGGCAATTCGGGGATCTGGTCTGGGGGATCGAGGCCGACCTGCAGGCGGGCCGGGTGCGCGATAGCCTGCGCAACGCCGACCTCAGGGGCGAATCGCACGTCGACCGCAGCGCCAGCCTGCGCCTGCGCCTGGGCTATGCCATGGGCAACGGGCTGATCTATGGCATGTCCGGCCTGACCCTCGGCGCGCTTGATTATCGCGTGACCGGCACCGACTCGGCCGGGGCGCCGGTGGCGATCGACCATTCCGGCAACGACTGGGGCTATACCTACGGGCTGGGCTATGAACAGGCGCTGGCGGGCGGTGACTGGACGCTGCGCGGCGAGATCAGCTACCAGAACTTTGGCCGCACCACCGTCAGCGACGGCGTGAACAGCACCGAGGCGACGCCAGAATTCCACAGCCTCCGGCTGGGCCTGAACCGCCGGTTCTGAACCCCGCTGCGCCCGATTGCGCGCTGGAAACGCGGCGCGCAATCGGCTAGGGGAGAATGCATGACCCAGACCCTTGCGATCCGCCGCCCCGACGACTGGCACCTGCACCTGCGCGATGGCGCCATGCTGGCGGGCATCCTGCCCGAAAGCACCCGCCATTTCGCCCGCGCCATCATCATGCCGAACCTCGTGCCGCCGGTCGTCACCGCAGCCGACGCCCGCGCCTACCGCGACCGCATTCTGGCCGCGCGGCCCAAAGGTGCCGATTTCACGCCGCTGATGACGCTCTATCTGACCGAAACCACCGATCCCGCCGATGTTGCCGCCGCCGCGGCCGAGGGGCTGGTTCATGCGGTCAAGCTCTATCCCGCAGGCGCCACCACCAATTCAAACTCGGGCGTGCGCGACTTCGACAAGGTGCGCGGCGTGCTCGAAACGATGGCCGAGATCGGCCTGCCGCTTTGCGTGCATGGCGAGGTGACGACGCCCGAGGTGGACATCTTCGACCGCGAGGCGGTGTTCATCGACACAGTGCTTGACCCGATCCGGCAGGCAACAGCGGGGCTGCGGGTGGTGATGGAACATATCACCACAAAACAGGGCGTGGCCTATGCCCGCGCGGGCGGATCCGATCTGGCGGCCACGATCACCACCCACCACCTGATCCTCAACCGCAACCACATCCTCGTGGGCGGGATCAAGCCGCATTACTATTGCCTCCCCGTTGCCAAGCGCGAGGAACACCGCCTTGCCCTTCGCGAAGCCGCCACCTCGGGCGAGGCGCGGTTTTTCCTCGGCACCGACAGCGCCCCCCATATTGATGCGCTGAAGGAACATGCCTGCGGCTGCGCGGGCTGCTTTACCGCAACCAACACGCTGCAACTGCTGGCCCATGTTTTCGACGAACAGGGCGCGCTCGACCGGCTGGAGGCATTTGCCAGCCTGAACGGCCCGGCCTTTTACCGCCTGCCCCCGAACGCGGCCCGGATCACCTTGCAAAAGCTGCCCGAACCGGCCGCCTGGCCCGAAAAGATCGCCACAGGCGCAGGCCCCGTCACCGTCTTCAACCCCGGTTTTCCGGTCTACTGGCATGTGCGCGACTGATCTTTCAGCTTGGTGAAAATATCCCCGCCGGAGGCTCCCGGCCCAGCCGTGGAAGCCTCCGGCGGGGATATTTAGACCAAGATGAAACCGCGCCGCATAAGGAGTGTCCATGATCCCCTCGACCTACCCGCCCAAAGAGGAAATCGCCCGGCTGACGGCGCGGATGCTTCTGGAAGTCAAGGCGGTGCATTTCAACGCCGAAACGCCGTTCACGCTGGCCTCGGGGCTGCCCTCGCCAACCTATATCGACTGCCGCAAACTGATCAGCTATCCGCGCATTCGTTCAACGCTGATGGATTTCCTCGCCGTCACGGTGATGCGTGAGGCGGGTTTCGAGGCCTTCGACAATATCGCGGGCGGCGAGACTGCGGGCATCCCCTTTGCGGCGATGGTGGCCGAACGGCTGGCACTGCCGATGACCTATGTGCGCAAGAAGCCCAAAGGCTACGGTCGCAACGCCCGCATCGAGGGCGTGATGACCGAGGGGGAGCGGGTACTTCTGGTCGAAGACCTGACCACCGACGGTGGCTCGAAACTGTCCTTCGTCGATGCGATCCGCGAGACAGGCGCCACTTGCGGCCATACTGCGGTGATTTTCTACTATGGCATCTTCCCCGAAACGACCGACCGGCTGGACGCGCACGGTGTGCAATTGCATCACCTCTGCACCTGGTGGGACGTGCTGACCGAGGCGCGCGCGCAAGGCAGCTTCAGCCCCGAGACGCTGACCGAGGTCGAGGCGTTCCTGACCACCCCGCGCGCATGGCAGGACGCGCGCAAGGGCTGACGATTTCAGGGGATAAGGCTGTGGATGATCGGGGGGCAATTTGTGCAAAACCGACCCATTTCTCGCCCAACATCGACGCGGTTGCAAACATCTGGTAGGATGCAGCACTGGGCGTACCACATCCAGACCAAGACCGCCGCTCGCAGGGGTGTTATCCACAGTTTTTCCCAGTTTGCACCAGGACGCATGATCGGGCACAAAGCCGGTCTGAAGACTGGAGGCCAGGCATGAACGACGTCAGGGCGTTGCGCGACGCGGCGGAACCCGCCACCCCCGAGGCGCTGCCGCATAATATCGAGGCCGAGCAGCAGCTTCTGGGCGCGATCCTGACCAACAACGAGATCTATGACCGGATCGCCGCGATTCTGCGCGCAGATCATTTCTTCGAGCCGGTCCACCAGCGCATCTTCGAGGTGGCGGTGGCGCGCATCCAGAAGAACGCACTGGCAAGCCCGGTCACGCTGAAAGCCTATCTCGAAGACGACGCCGGACTGAAGGAACTGGGCGGTCCGGCCTATCTCGCCCGTCTTGCCGGAGCGGCGATTTCGGCCTATGCGGCGCGCGATTATGCCCAGATGATCTATGACCTTGCCGTGCGGCGCGAATTGATCCGGCTGGGGCAGGATGTAGCCGCCCGCGCGGGCCAGGTCGCGGTGCATGACGACCCGCGCGAACAGATCGTGGCCGCCGAACAGGCGCTCTACAAGCTGGGCGAACAGGGCCACGCCGAGCGCGGCTTTGTGTCGTTCCTGAAGGCCGTGACCGATGCCGTCAACGTGGCCAACGCCGCCTATCAGCGCGACGGGGGCCTTGCGGGTATTTCAACCGGGCTGGTCGATCTGGACAAGAAGCTGGGGGGGCTGCACCCCTCGGACTTGCTGATCCTTGCCGGGCGGCCCTCGATGGGGAAAACCTCGCTTGCCACCAACATCGCCTTCAACATCGCCAAGGCCTACAAGCGCGGCCGCCTGCCCGACGGCACCGAAGGCGCTGTCGATGGCGGCGTGGTGGGATTTTACTCGCTGGAAATGAGCGCCGAGCAGCTGGCGGCACGGATTCTGTCTGAGGCCTCCGAGGTGCCCAGCGAACAGATCCGCCGCGGCGACATGACCGAGACCGAATTTCGCCGCTTTGTCGAGGCCGCCAAGGCGCTGGAATCCTGCCCCCTTTATATCGACGACACGCCCGCCCTTCCGATCAGCCAGTTGGCCGCTCGCGCCCGGCGCCTGAAACGCACGCATGGGCTTGACGTGTTGATGGTGGACTATCTGCAACTGGTCAAAGGCACCGGGCGCGGAGAGAACCGGGTAAACGAAGTGTCGGAGATTACCCAAGGGCTGAAAGCCATCGCCAAGGAGTTGAACATCCCGGTCGTGGCGCTGTCGCAGCTGAGTCGGCAGGTCGAATCGCGCGAGGACAAGCGACCGCAACTGTCGGACCTGCGCGAATCCGGCTCGATCGAGCAGGATGCCGACGTTGTCATGTTCGTCTACCGCGATGAATACTACAAGGAACGCGAAAAGCCCGCAGACCACGAACTGGACAAGATGGCCCAGTGGCAGGCGATCATGGAACAGGTGCACGGCAAGGCCGAAGTGATCATCGGCAAGCAGCGCCATGGCCCCATCGGCTCGGTCGAACTTTCATTCGAGGGCCGATTCACGCGGTTTGGCAACCTGGCCAAGGCCTGGCAGGGCGGCGGCGACGGGTTCTGACCTTGCGGCGCCGCGCCTCGTGGTGCGGGCAGAACGCTCCGCGGGGGATATTTTTACCAAGATGAAAACCCGCTCCTTCATCTTGGCCCAAATATCCCCGCCGGAGGCTTCCGCAGCCGCCACCGGGCGCAAGGTCAGATCATCAGGGGGCTGCGGTTACCTTCAGCGAACCGGCGCAGAACAGCGGGATAAAGCAGATGCTCACGCGTCAGCACACGAGCGGCCAGCGTTTCGGGCGTGTCATCCGGCAGCACCGGGACACGCGCCTGTCCCAGGATCGGGCCATCATCCAGCACCGGTGTCACCTCGTGCACAGTGCAGCCGGCCTCGCCATCCCCCGCCGCGATCGCGCGGGCATGGGTGTGCAGGCCCGGATATTTCGGCAAAAGCGAGGGGTGGATGTTCAGCATCCGCCCCGCGAAGCGTTCCACAAAGGCGGGGGTCAGCACCCGCATGAACCCGGCCAGGCAAAGAATGTCAGGCTCTGCCGCAAGGATCGGCTTGAGCAGTTCGGCCTCGAAGGCGGCGCGATCACGGCCATGGGGGCGATGGTCGATGGCCGCCGTGGGCACACCCAGTAGCGCGGCCCGGTCAAGCCCGGCAGCCGTGGCATCATTTGATACCACCAGCACCGCGCGGGCGGGGTGATCGCCGGTCATGCTTTCGACGAGACGGACCATGTTCGACCCGCCGCCCGAAATCAGGATGACGACGCGTTTCACGCCAGCCGGCCCCGGTAGCTGACCCCCGGCCCCGGCTGCACATGGCCCAGCCGCGCGACGGTTTCGCCCATGCCTTCCAACACCCCGGTCAGGTCTTCGGCCCGGTCGGCGGCGACCGCCAGGATCATGCCGATGCCCGAATTGAAGGTTTTCAGCATCTCGGCCTCGGCGATGCCCGCGGTTTGGGCCAGCCAACCGAACACCGGCGGCAGGCCCCAGGCATCAAGGTCGATTTCGACCCCCAGCCCCTCGGGCAGCACGCGCGGCAGGTTTTCGGTGATACCGCCGCCGGTGATGTGGGCCGCGGCATGCAAGCCCCCTGCCCGCAGAGCCGCCAGCACGGGTTTGACGTAAAGCCGCGTCGGAGCCAGCAACTCTGCGCCCAGCGTGCCCGGCCCGAAGGGCGCGGGCGCGTCCCAGCCCAGCCCGGACCGCTCGACGACCTTGCGCACCAGGCTGTAGCCGTTGGAATGCACCCCCGACGAGGCCAGCCCCAGCAGCACATCACCCGCCACGACGCCTGCGGGCAATTCGCCGCCGCGCTCCATCGCGCCCACGGCAAAGCCCGCAAGGTCGAAATCGCCCGCATGATACATGCCCGGCATCTCGGCCGTCTCGCCGCCGATCAGGGCACAGCCCGACTGGGCGCAGCCCGTCGCGATGCCCTCGATGATGCGGGTGG
This sequence comes from Phaeovulum veldkampii DSM 11550, assembly GCF_003034995.1. GTDB lineage: Bacteria > Pseudomonadota > Alphaproteobacteria > Rhodobacterales > Rhodobacteraceae > Phaeovulum > Phaeovulum veldkampii. Next base: position 41,796 of record NZ_PZKF01000018.1, read on the forward strand.
CCTGATCGACGTCAAGCTTGCCGGTGGCGAAGTAATCAAGGAAAAACAGCGGCTCGGCCCCCTGGCAGACCAGATCGTTGACGCACATGGCGACAAGGTCGATGCCGATCGTATCGACATTGCCGGTGTCGATGGCGATGCGCAGCTTGGTGCCCACGCCGTCGGTGGCAGCCACCAGAACCGGGTCGGTGTAGCCCGCGGCCTTCAGGTCGAACAGCGCGCCAAAGCCGCCCAGCCCCGACAGGGTGCCGGGCCGGGCGGTGCGTTTCGCCGCTGGTTTGATCCGCTCGACCAGCGCATTGCCTGCGTCGATATCGACGCCGGCCTCGGCATAGGTCAGCCCGTTCTTGCCTGCGCTCATGGCCCGTCTCCTTTGGGGTCTCCGTCGCGCGCAGCCCTAGCGCAAAGGGCCGGGTTTGAAAAGCGCCCGCGCGGCCTTTGCCGGCAGGGATCGGCAGGGTTGGGTTCTGCCCATCCCTTGCCGCCGCCCGCCATGGCCACACCTTGCGATTGCCGCGACAGAGCGACGATTGCGCCTGTGCCCGCGCCCCTGTAGGGCTGGACCGGGGACAGAACCGATGGCAACTGACATCTTCAATGTGGTCTGCGTGGCCCAGTCTGGTCGGCTAGAGGCCGAGGCGGTGCTGTTCGCCGCCTCGTTTTGCGCGATGAACCCCGCGTTTCCTGGCCGCCTGATCGTGGCCGAGCCGCAGCCCGGCCCTCGCTGGCCCGATGACCCGCGCATCAGCTCCCCGGTGCGCGCCTTTCTGGAGGCGCAGGGCGCGCAGATCGTGCCGTTCGAGGCGCGCGCCTTTGGCGCCAGCTATCCGCAGGGCAACAAGATCGAGATGTTGGGCACCCTGCCCGATGCGCCCTTTGTGTTCTTTGATACCGACACGCTGTTTACCGGCCGGATCACAAGCGTCGGCTTCGATTTCGACCGCCCCGCCGCCTCGATGCGGCGCGAGGGAACCTGGCCCGAGCCGCCGCTTTATGGCCCCGGCTACGCGGCGATCTGGAGATCGCTTTACGACCGTTTCGGGCTGGAATTTGCCACCTCGCTGGATCTGTCGCAGCCCGATGAGCATTGGGAGCGGTATCTGTATTTCAACGCGGGATGGTTCTTTCACCGCAGCCCCCGCACCTTTGGCGAACGGTTCCTGGCCTATGCGCTGTCGATCCGCGACGACCCGCCCGAAGAACTGGCCTGCCAGAGCCTTGACCCCTGGCTGGACCAGATCGCGCTGCCGCCGGTGATCCACTCCTTTGGCGGCGGGCGGCCGGGGCCGGGCCTGACGGGGCTGGATGGCGATGTCAGTTGCCATTACCGGGCGCTGCCCCTGCTATACGCGCGCGAAAGCGACCGGGTGGTGGCGGTGCTGGAAGAGGTCTGCGCCCCCAACAAGGTCAAGAAACTGCTGCGCGAGCATGAGCCTTTTCGCAAGCTGGTTTATCAGGGCAAGGGGCGCAAGATCCGCGCGATGTTCGACCGCGCCGCCCTGCCGCGCCGCGAACAGGCGTTGCGCAACGCGATCCGCCGCGCCGGGCTGTGGCTGCGCTGAGGCGCGGCGGACAGATCGCAAGCAGATCGCCGTCAGATCACCAGCGCCGCGCCCTCGGTCGCGGGGCCGACATTGCGGCGGAACGCCTCGAACAACTCGCGTCCGCAGCCCGTGGCATTGGCGGCCAGATCGGGCGCCACCGGCGCGCGGTCGGCAAAGCCTGCCGTCAGGCAGTCCAGCGTTCCGGCCCCGGCATCAAGGCAGATCAGATCGCCATCGCGCAACCGCGCCAGCGGCCCGCCCTCGGCGGCCTCGGGGCTGACGTGAATCGCGGCGGGCACCTTGCCCGAGGCACCCGACATCCGCCCGTCGGTCACCAGCGCCACGCGCAGCCCGCGGTCCTGCAACACCGCCAGCACCGGCGTCAGCGAATGCAACTCGGGCATTCCGTTGGCCCGCGGCCCCTGAAACCGCACCACCACCACCACATCCGAGGTGAACTCGCCCCGCTGGAAGGCGGCCTTCACTGTGGCCTGATCGGCAAAGATGCGCGCAGGCGCGGTGATCGCCTGACGCTCGGGCGCCACGGCCGACACCTTGATCACCCCGCGCCCCAGATTGCCCGCCAGTTGCCGCAGCCCGCCCGATGGCGCAAAGGGCGCGGCGACGGGGCGCAGGATACGCTGGTTCAGGCTGGCCGCGGGGCCTTCCTGCCAGAGCAGTTCGCCGCCGATCAGCTTCGGCTCGCGCCGATAGGCGGCCAGCCCCTCGGCCATGATCGTGCGTGCATCGTCATGCAGCAACCCCGCATCCAGCAACTGCCCGATCAGAAAGCCCAGCCCCCCCGCGGCGTGGAAATGGTTCACATCCGCCAACCCGTTGGGATAGACCTTGGCCATCAGCGGCACCACATCGGATACCGTGTCGAAATCCTCCAGATCGAGCACGATCCCCGCCGCCCGCGCCATCGCGGGCAGGTGCAGCACAAGATTGGTGGACCCGCCCGTTGCCATCAGGCCGACCAGCGCGTTGACAAAGGCGCGCTCGTCCAGGATTTCGGCGGCGGGGCGATAGTCGTTGCCCAGCGCGGTGATTTCCGTGGCCCGGCGCGCACCGGCCGCCGTCAGGGCTGCGCGCAGCGGCGTGCCGGGGTTGACAAAGCTGGCCCCCGGCAGATGCAGGCCCATCACCTCCATCAGCATCTGGTTGGTGTTGGCGGTGCCGTAAAAAGTGCAGGTGCCGGGGCCGTGATAGCTGGCCATTTCGGCCTGCATGAGCGCCGCACGATCCACCGCGCCGGTAGCAAATTGCTGACGCACCCTGGCCTTTTCATCGTTCGGCAGGCCGCTTGTCATCGGGCCTGCGGGCAAAAATACCGCCGGCAGGTGGCCAAAGGCCGCCGCCGCCATCACCAGCCCCGGCACGATCTTGTCGCAGACCCCCAGAAACACCGCCGCATCAAAGGTGTTGTGCGACAGCGCCAGCCCCGCCGACAGCGCGATCACATCGCGCGAGAATAGCGACAACTCCATTCCCGGCTGGCCTTGCGTGACCCCGTCGCACATCGCCGGAACCCCGCCCGCCACCTGCGCCGTAGCGCCTGCCGCGCGCGCCGCCTGACGGATCACCTCGGGGTAATGCTCATAGGGCTGATGCGCCGAAAGCATGTCATTATAAGCGGTGACGATGCCCAGATTGGGCGCCCGCCCCGCCGCCAACGCGGGTTTGTCGGCGCCAGTGGCGGCATAGGCATGAGCCTGATTGCCGCAGGTCAAATGCGCCCGCGCCGGCCCCGCCGCAGCCGCGGCCCGGATGCGTGCCAGATACTCGGCCCGTGGCACCGCCGAACGGGCACGGATACGGTCGGTAATGCGGGCGATGACAGGATGCAGGGACATGGGAACCTCGGGCCGGGAATGATCCTTCCTAGCCGGTTAGCGCTAACCGATCAATTCCGTTCGCGGATGCAAAAATTCCCCGACTTGGCCATTATTTGCCCCTAAAGAGGTAACCACAACCATAGCAACGCCGGTCAACTGCCCCGCCCGGCACAATACGAACAAGAGGTTCAAGATGCGCAAGAGTATTGGTTCCGGCCTGATCGTGATGGCTTTGGCGCTGTCGGCCTGTGCGCCGGCCCCAATGTCGGGGTCGTCCGACGGCTCGGCGCCGGTCGCGGCCACCGCGCCCGCCCCCACGGCCGCAATTTACGCCGTGCGCGCGGTTCAGGTCCGTGTGCCCGACACCCTGCGCGTGTCCGAGGCGAACCTGTTTTATCCGCTGGCCGATATCGTGTGGCGCGGCGACCCTGCGGGCAACCGCTACACGCAGGTCAAGGCGATCTTTGACGCGGCCGCAACCCGCGCCACCCGGCCGATGACCAAAGGCCCCCGTGTCGTGGCCGAAATCGATGTGCAACGGTTCCACTGCCTGACCGAAAAGGCCCGCTACAGCGTGGGCGGCGTGCATTCGATCGAGTTCCTGCTGACGGTGCGTGATGCCCGCACCGGCGCCCTGATCGACGGGCCGCGCAAGGTCAAGGCCGATCTGCCCGCCTCGGGCGGCAACCGGGCGATTGCCGAAGATGCGGCGGGCATGACGCAAAAGGTTCTGATCACCGACCATCTGGAACGGGTGATCCGGGCTGAACTGTCGCGCCCGGCAAGCCCGGCCGCCCCGGCGACAGGCGACTGAAGACTGACGGCGCGGGGGCGGGGCGCCTGATGGTGCTTTCGCAACCCGCCCGATCGGGATAGAGGAAGGCCAGTCCCCCAACCACAGGCCCCCGATGACCCAGACCGATCTGCCCCGCCCCCTTCCCGTTGTGCGCCTGCGCCCCAAGGCCGAGGCCCGCGCGATCCGGCACGGTTTTCCGTGGGTGTATTCCGACGAACTGGTCACCGACCGGCGCACACAGGCGCTGGCACCCGGCACGCTGGCGCTGCTGGAGGATGGCGAGCGGCGCGCGCTGGGGCTGGTCACGGTCAACCCCGGCTCCAAGATCATCGCGCGGATGCTGGACCGCGACCCCGAGGCGGTGATCGACCGGGGTTGGATCGCGGCGCGCATCGCGCGGGCGGCGGCGCTGCGCGAGCGGCTGCATGACGCGCCCTTTTACCGGCTGGTTCATGCCGAAGCCGACGGCCTGCCCGGCGTGATCATCGACCGCTTTGGCGATGCGGCGGTGATTCAGCCCAATGCCGCCTGGGCCGAGGCCGCGCTGGGCGATCTGGCCGCGGCGCTGACCGAGGTGACGGGCGTGACCACCATCGTCAAGAACGGCGCCAGCCGGTCGCGCGCGCTGGAGGGCCTGCCCGAGGAAACCGTGGTGCTGACCGGCGCGCTGGATGGCCCCGTGGCGGTGCCGATGAATGGCGCGGTCTACATGGCCGACCTGCTGGGCGGGCAAAAGACCGGCCTGTTCTTTGACCAGCGCCCCAACCATGCCTTTGCCGCGCGGCTGGCGCGGGGGGCGCGTGTGCTGGATGTGTTTGCCCATGTCGGCGGCTTCGGGCTGGCGGCGCTTGCGGGCGGCGCGGCCAGCGCGCTGGCCGTCGATGGATCGGCACCCGCGCTGGCGCTGGCCGAACAGGGCGCGGCGGCGATGGGGGCCGGGGCGCGCTTTGCCACGCGGCAGGGCGATGCCTTTGCCACGCTGGAGGCGCTGGCCGCCGAAGGCGCGCGCTTTGATCTGGTGGTCTGCGACCCGCCCGCCTTCGCCCCCTCGAAACAGGCGCTGGAAGCGGGGCTGCGCGCCTATGAACGGGTGGCACGGCTGGCAGCGCCGCTGGTGGCGCCGGGGGGCTATCTGGGGCTGTGTTCGTGCTCGCATGCCGCCGACCTGACCGCCTTCCGCAACGCCAGCGCGCGCGGCATCGGGCGCGGCGGGCGGCGCGGGCAACTGATCCACACCGGCTTTGCCGGACCTGACCATCCGATGCTGCCGCAGCTTGGCGAAACCGCCTATCTCAAGGCGCTGTTCTTCCGGCTTGATGGATGAAAATGGTTCTGGACGCCTGCGTCCTTTACCCGACCGTGCTGCGCGAAATCCTGATCGGCGTGGCGCGCGCGGGGCTGTTCGCGCCGCTCTGGTCCGACCGCATCCTTGAGGAATGGGCGCGCGCCGCGGCCCGTCTGGGGCCGGGGGCCGAGGCCGTGGCGCGCGGCGAGGTCGCGGCGTTGCGCGCGGCATTTCCCGGCGCAGCGGTGCCCCGCCACGCCGGGCTGGAGGCGCGGCTTGATCTGCCCGACCGGAACGATATCCACGTTCTTGCCGCCGCCATCGCGGGCAGCGCCGACGGGATCATCACCTTCAACGCCGTCGATTTTCCGCGCGCCGCACTGGCCGCCGAAGGGCTGACCCGGCGCGATCCCGACGGGTTCTTGTGGGAATTGTGGTCGCATCACCCCGAAACCGTCGTCGCCGCAACCGAGGCGGTGCGTGCCGAGGCCGAGCGGCTTTCGGGCCAGCCGCAGCCGCTGCGGGGGCTGATGAAACGGGCCAAGCTGCCGCGACTGGGCAAAGCGCTGGCGGCATGAGGCTGGGCTTTGTCTCTTGCCCGGATCGTGGCGCGGCCGACCGGCTGCTGGCGGCACTGGCCGAGGGGCTGCTGGCGCGCGGGGTGGCGGTGGCCGGGCTGGTGCAAGACCCTGCCGATGGCCCGGTCTGCACAATGACCGTGCGGCTTTTGCCCGACGGGGCGCGGCTGGGCATCAGCCAGACCCTGGGCGCGGGCGCCGAGGGCTGCGCGCTGGATACCGGCGCACTGGAAACCGCGCTGGGCGAGGCCGCGGCGCGGCTGCGCCCAGACACCGCGGTGCTGATCCTCAACAAATTCGGCCGGATCGAGGCCGAGGGCCGCGGCTGCCGCCCCCTGATCGCCACCGCGCTGGACGCAGGGGTGCCGGTGATCCTGTCGGTGCCACCCCGGATGCGCGCCGATTTTGACGCCTTCGCCGGCGATCTGGCCGAGGAAATCGCACCCGATCTGCCCGCCCTTCTGAACTGGCTGGACCGGGCGTGAAACGGGCGCCGCTCAGGCCGCAGCCGGTGCCACGCCGCAGGCCGCGCAGTGCGGATGCAGCGCGGTGACGGGCCGCGCGGCCTCGGCCAGCGTCGCGCCCATCTCGAAGCGCGGATCATAGGGCAGGAACGGACAGGCCAGCACCACCGGCGCAGCCGCCCCCTTGCGCCGCACCACCATCCGCCCCGTCGCGCAGGCCGGGGTCGCCCCCGCCTCGGCCGGGGTGCCGCCGATTTCGGCCGGAATGCTCAACTGCGCGGGATCGAAGGCATCCAGCGGCCAGCGCCGCGCCGCAAACAGCGCCGCATAGCCCGCCCGCAACGCTGCCGCATCCTCGGGCCAGCGCCCGCGCCCGGCCACCTCGACGCGAAAGCCCCGGCCCAGCAACCCGTCGATGCCCTGCACCGTGCGCGCGAATGCCCCCATCCGACGCTCGCCATCATGCCGGTCGGCCCGGAAATGATCGAGCGAGACGCGCAGCACCAGCCGCGGCCCGAAATCGCGCAGCAGATCCAGCAGACCGGCCTGAACGCGCGGGCGCTGCATCGGCCCCATGCCGTTGGTCAGCACCACCGCGTGCCCGGCACGGGCCAGAACCGCGCGCAGAATCTCGATGATGTCGGGGTTCATGAACGGCTCGCCCCCGGTCAGCACCACCTCGGGCAGATCAGGTGCCTGATCCAGAAACGGCACCACATCGGCGACCGTCAGATACGACAGGCGGTCATTTTCGGGCGAGCTTTCCATGTAGCAATGCGCGCAGGTGATGTTGCACAACGATCCCGCGTTCAGCCACAACTGGCCCAAACCGGCAAAGGGCACCTGAACCGCACCCGCCGCTGTCGCGCTCTGGCCTGCCTGCGCCAGATCTCTTGAATGATCCATTTCACCCTCGCGTTACGCTATAACATAATTTTCCTTAGCCGCCGCATCGCCGCCTGAACAGGGGGGGGTCATCACGTCTGTGTGCCTGCCGGGCCGCGGGGCACGCTGGACTTTGCCGGGCCGGGGCGGCACAAAGGCTTGAGGTCCGATCCCAGGGCCGAAGCGGAGTTGCAGATGGTGTCTCGCGTGATTCCGGTCGATCCGTTCGATCTGGTGGTTATTGGCGCCACCGGCGATCTCGCCCAGCGCAAGATCCTGCCCGGACTGTATCGGCGCCACCTGGCGGGGCAGATGCCGCCCGAGGCACGCATTCTGGGCGCCGCCCGGTCCGACCTGACCGAGGCCGCCTTTCGCGCCATGGTGGCCGACGCGCTGGCCGCACATGTGGACGCGGCCAAGCAGCACCCCGCCGAAATCGCCGCCTTTCTGAAACGGATCGGCTATGTCGCCATCGACGTGTCGGGGGCTGCGGGATGGGGGGCGTTGAAAGCCGCGCTGCGGCCCGATGTGGTGCGGGCGTTTTACTTCTCGGTGGCGCCGGGGCTGTTTGGCGAGCTGGCCGAACGGCTGCACGAGCACGGACTTGCCACACCCCAAACCCGGATCGTGGTGGAAAAGCCCTTTGGCCGCGATCTGGCCTCGGCACGGGCGCTGAATGCCACGCTGGCCGCACATTTTGCCGAACATCAGATTTACCGGATCGACCATTATCTGGGCAAGGAAACCGTTCAGAACCTGATGGCCGTGCGCTTTGCCAACATCCTGTTCGAGCCGCTGTGGAACGCCCAGTATATCGACCATGTGCAGATAACGGTCGCCGAAGCCGTCGGTGTCGGAGGCCGGGGGGCGTATTACGACAAGTCAGGCGCGATGCGGGACATGGTGCAAAACCACATGCTGCAACTACTGTGCCTGATCGCGATGGAGCCGCCCTGGCATTTCGACCCCGACGCGGTACGCGACGAAAAGCTGAAGGTAATTCGCGCATTGCAGCCGGTGCCCGCGCCCGACATCGTGCGGGGGCAATATGTGGCGCGCGACCCGGCGCCGGGGGGGGCGGGCTATCTGCATGATGCGGGCAACCCCGCCAGCCGCACCGAAAGCTATATCGCGCTCAAGGTGCATGTGGCCAACTGGCGCTGGACCGGGACACCGTTCTATCTGCGCACCGGCAAGCGGCTGCGCGCGCGCACGTCGGAAATCGCCATCACCTTCAAGGAGCCGCCGCATTCGATCTTTGACGATGCTCGCGGCTGGCGCGAAAACGTGCTGGTGATCCGGCTGCAACCGAATGAGGGGATCAACCTGAAGGTGATGATCAAGGAACCGGGGCCAGGCGGAATGCGGCTGGTGCAAGTGCCGCTGGACATGTCCTTTGCCACCGCGCTTGGCGAGGATGGTACCGACATTCCCGACGCCTATGAACGGCTGATCATGGATGTGATCCGCGGCAACCAGACCCTGTTCATGCGCGGCGACGAGGTCGAGGCTGCCTGGGCCTGGACCGACCCGATCATCGCCGCATGGGAGGCGCGCGGCGACCGCCCGCAGCCCTATGACGCAGGGTCTTCGGGGCCAGAGGATGCGCTTATGTTGATGCACCGCGATGGCCGACGCTGGCGGGAGATCCGCGAATGAAGATCATCGACTACCCCGACCGCGAGCTGATGGCGCTGTCGCTGGCTGACCGGCTTGCCAGCGAATTGTCCGAAACGCTGCGGATGCAGGGCCATGCCAGCCTGTGTTTGCCGGGGGGCACCACGCCGGGGCCGGTGTTCGACACGCTGTCGGGGGTCGATCTCGACTGGGCCAAGGTTGCGGTGTTCCTGAATGACGAACGCTGGGTGCCCGAGGACAACCCGCGTTCCAACACCGCGCTGTTGCGCGCGCGGTTCCTGCGCGGCCCGGCCGCTGCGGCCCGGCTGATCCCGCTTTATGCCGCAGCCCCAACGCCCGAAGACAGGCTGGACGAACTGACCGCAGGGATCACCCCGCATCTGCCGATTTCGGTGCTGCTGCTGGGCATGGGGGCCGACATGCACACCGCCAGCCTGTTTCCCGGTGCCGACCGTCTGGCTCAGGCGCTGGCCCCCGATGCGCCGGCGCTGATGGCGCTGCGCGCCGATGCCGCAGGCGAGCCACGCATCACCCTGACCGCTCGGGTGTTGAAGGCGGCGCTGCGGCTGCATATCCTGATTACCGGAGCCGACAAACGCGCCGCGATTGAACGCGCCGCCAGCCTGCCCCTTGAACAGGCACCCGTCCGCGCCGTGCTTTCCCACGCCACGATCCATTGGGCTGAATGACATGACCATCTGGGACGAGTTGCACCTGCACCATGCCGCGGTGAAGGATCGCCCGATTTCCGAATTGTTCGAAAATGAAAATCGCGCAGCCGATTTCAGTGCGGAATTCGGGGCTTTTCTGTTCGATTACTCCAAGACCAACATTGATGCCACGACGCGCGATCTGCTGATCCGGCTGGCCGAGGCGCGGGGCGTCGCGGCCCGGCGTACGGCGATGTTTCAGGGCGCGCGGATCAACGAAACCGAAGACCGGGCGGTGCTGCACACCGCACTGCGCGCGGGCGCGGCCACGATCCCCGTGGACGGGCAGGATGTAATGCCAGCGGTTCGCGCCACGCTGGCGCGGATGCGCACCTTTGCCGAAGATGTGCGCGCCGGCCGGTTTGCCGCGCAGGGCGGGCGCATTACCGATGTGGTCAATATCGGTATTGGCGGGTCTGACCTTGGGCCGGCGATGGCCACGCTGGCGTTGGCGCATGTGCATGACGGGCCGCGGTGCCATTTCGTCTCGAACGTCGATGGGGCACATGTGCATGACACGCTGGCGGTGCTGAACCCCGAAACGACGCTGGTGATCGTCGCCTCCAAAACCTTTACCACGGCCGAAACGATGGCCAACGCCGAAACCGCCCGGCGCTGGATGGCGGCGCGGGTGGCCGACCCGGCGGCGCAATTCGTGGCGCTGTCGTCGGCCACCGGGCGCACCGCAGAATGGGGCATCGCGCCCGAGCGGGTGTTCGGCTTTGAGGATTGGGTCGGGGGCCGCTATTCGGTCTGGAGCCCGATCGGGCTGTCGCTGATGCTGGCGATCGGGGCGGCACGCTTTGATGGCTTTCTGGCCGGGGCGCGGGCGATGGACGGGCATTTCCGCACCGCCCCTTTTGCCGAAAACCTGCCGGTGCTGCTGGCTTTGGTTGGGATCTGGCACAACCAGATCTGCGGCTACGCCACCCGCGCGGTGCTGCCCTATGACCAGCGACTGGCGCGCCTGCCCGCCTATCTGCAACAGCTTGAGATGGAATCGAACGGCAAGCGTGTCGCGATGGATGGCACCGACCTGCCGTTTCACTCGGGCCCCGTGGTCTGGGGCGAGCCGGGCACCAACGGGCAACATGCCTTTTATCAACTGATCCATCAGGGCACCCGCGTCGTGCCCTGCGAATTTCTGTTGGCCGCCAACGGGCACGAGCCTGATCTGGCGCATCAGCATTTGCTGCTGGTCGCCAATTGTCTGGCCCAATCCGAGGCGCTGATGCGCGGCCGGTCGCTGGACGAGGCGCGCGCGCTGATGGCTGCCAAGGGGCTGTCGGGCGCCGAACTGGACCGGCAGGCGCGGCATCGGGTGTTTCCGGGCAACCGGCCCTCGACCACGCTGCTGTATCCGCAGCTTACGCCCGAAGCACTGGGGGCGATCCTGGCGCTGTATGAACATCGGGTGTTTGTCGAGGGCGTGATTCTGGGCATCAACAGCTTTGACCAATGGGGGGTCGAACTGGGCAAGGAACTGGCGCTGGCACTGGCCCCGGTGCTGGAGGGGCGCGATCCGGGCACCGGCAAGGACGGCTCGACCCGCGCGCTGGCCGCGCGGATTGCAGAGCTGCGGGCAGGTCCGCCAGCATGAGCAAAAGCCTGAACCGGGTGCAGGCCGCGCTGCGCGATGCGGGGCTGGCTGTCGAGGTGCTGGAGATGGGCGCCGAAACCCGCACCGCCGAACAGGCCGCTGCGGCGGCGGGCTGCACGGTCGATCAGATCGCCAAGTCAATCATCTTTCGGGGCGAAACATCAGGCCATGTGATGCTGTTCCTGACGGCAGGCGGCAAACAGGTCTGCACCGACAAGGCCAGCCGGGTGGCGGGTCAGCCGCTGGGCAAGGCCGATGCGACGCTGATCCGGGCCGAAACCGGCTTTGCCATCGGCGGCGTGGCGCCCGTGGGCCATCTGACCCCGGTGCGCGCTTTTCTGGACCCCCGCCTGACGCAGTTTGCGACAGTCTGGGCAGCGGCGGGCACCCCGCGCCACATCTTTTCCATCGCGCCCGCCGATCTGCTCCGCGTCACCGGGGCCAAACTGGCCGACTTCACCGAATAGTGCGGGCGGGATGTAAACTTTCTTTACATCACCCCTTGAAGCCAACCCGTGCAACGCCGATCTTACGCATGTGAAACAAATTCACATCCTTGACGCCACGGAGTTCGCCATGCCCAGCACCGCCCCCTTTCCGAACACCGTCCAGATGCGGCCCGAACACGCGCAATGCTTCAACGCCGTCTACAGCCGCTTTCTGCGTGCCGAAGACTGGCTTGACGCGCGCGGTCGCCGCGCCTGGATCGTCGTTCTGGTTCTGTCCTTCATGTTCACCGGCCCGTTCGGGCTTGTGGGTCTGGCCTATCTGGCCTGGACCGGACGGCTGAGTTCCTCCAGCCCGCGCTGGCAGGCAACGTCCATGGCCGCTCCGCGCCGCTTTACCGGCAATGCCGCCTTTGACACCTACAAGGCCGACATGCTGGCCCGGCTGGAACGCGAACAGGCCGAGTTCGAGGCCTTCCTTCACCGCCTGCGCGCCGCCCGCGACAAGGCCGAGTTTGACCAATACATGGACGAACGCGCCCGCGCCGCAGCCGCCCCCGAAGCCCCGGCCGAACCAGGCGAGCGCGACGGGCGCTGACCGTTCCCACGGGATCCATTTGCGCCGCCCCGGCCACCGGGGCGGCGGTTGTGACATTAGGCTTGGCGGGTCGGGCGCAACTTGCTAGCGTAATGGCAGGATCGCCCTTATATCCGGCCGATGATGCGCCACTCCCTTCCCCTTGCCCCGCAGTTCTATGTGACCGCGCCGCAGCCCTGCCCCTACCTTGAGGGGCGGGCCGAACGCAAGCTGTTCACGGCGCTGCAAGGCGAGGGGGCGGAAAAGCTGAACAATGCGCTGTCACGACAGGGGTTTCGCCGGTCGCAGAACGTGCTCTATCGCCCCTCTTGCGCCGATTGCGCGGCATGCCTGTCGGCGCGCATCCGGGTAGCCGATTTTGAACCAAACCGCAGCCAGCGCCGCACCCTGAAACGCAACGCCGACCTGCGCCGCACCGCCACCAGCCCTTGGGCAACCGAGGAGCAGTTTTCGCTGTTCCGCCGCTATCTGGACAGTCGCCACGCCGATGGCGGCATGGCCGACATGGACATTTTCGAATTTGCCGCGATGATCGAGGAAACCCCGGTCAAAAGCCGGGTGATCGAATATCGCAGTGCACCGCCCACCCCCGGCGCGGCGCGCCCGCTGATCGCCGTCAGCCTGACCGACGTGCTCGATGACGGGCTGTCAATGGTCTACAGCTTTTACGACCCTGACCGGCACGACGCCTCGCTGGGCACCTATCTGATCCTGGATCATGTCGAAATCGCGCGCCGCGCCGGGCTGCCCTATGTCTATCTGGGCTACTGGGTGCCCGGTAGCCGCAAGATGGGCTACAAGGCCAAGTTCGGCGCGCTGGAAATCTACAAGGGCGGGCAGTGGCAGCCGATCGGCGATCCGTCGGACCATTCCGGCGAAACCCACCCGCTGTCGGTCGATCCGATTGCCGAGCAGGTGGCCCGGATCGCGCTGCCAGACACACGCGGGGGTTGATCACCCCGCACCCCGCGCCGCCCTGCCGGGTAGATGCCAAATAAAAAGGCATTCAAGGACTTAGCCGAAACAGTGCGAAACGCCGCAGACCTGTTCGGCCCTTCTGGACAGGCGTTTTCCCGCGTGTAAGATGCGCGCACATCCGGTTCAGGCCGCCCCAGGGCCGCCGCCGGGACAGATCAATCATGGGAGGAGCCCCAATGGATCGTCGTTCATTCCTGACCAAGGCCGCCATCGGTGGCGCGGGCGCGGCCGCAGCCGGCACGCTCGCGGCGCCCGCGCTGGCGCAGTCGGCGCCAAAAGTGACCTGGCGCCTGACCTCGTCGTTCCCGAAATCGCTCGACACGATCTTCGGCGGCGCCGAAGTGCTGTCGAAAATGGTGTCCGAGGCGTCGGACGGCAATTTCCAGATTCAGGTCTTTTCGGCCGGGGAACTGGTGCCGGGCCTTCAGGCTGCCGATGCCGCGGCCAATGGCACGGTCGAGGCCTGCCACACCGTGGGCTATTACTACTGGGGCAAAGATCCGGCCTGGGCAGTTGCAGCCGCGGTGCCGTTCTCGCTGTCGGCACGCGGCATCAATGCCTGGCATTACCACGGCGGCGGGATCGACCTGTATAACGAATTCCTCGCGAAACAGGGCCTGTTCGGCTTGCCGGGTGGCAACACCGGCGTGCAGATGGGCGGCTGGTTCCGCAAGGAAATCAACACCGTCGCCGATCTTCAGGGGCTCAAGATGCGGGTCGGCGGCTTTGCCGGCAAGGTGATGGAAAAACTGGGCGTGGTGCCGCAGCAGATCGCGGGTGGCGACATCTACCCGGCGCTGGAAAAAGGCACCATCGACGCGACCGAATGGGTCGGCCCCTATGACGACGAAAAGCTGGGCTTCTACAAGGTCGCGCCCTATTACTATTATCCCGGCTGGTGGGAAGGTGGCCCGACCATCCACTTCATGTTCAACAAGGCGGCCTATGAGGGCCTGCCCCCGTCGTATCAGGCACTGCTGCGCACCGCGGCCCATGCGACCGACGCCGACATGCTTCAGAAATACGACTACAAGAACCCCACCGCGATCAAGTCGCTGGTGGCGCAGGGCGCGCAACTGCGCCCGTTCAGCCCCGAGATTCTGGAAGCCTGCTTCAACGCCGCCAACGAGGTCTATGCCGAGATGGAGACCACGAACCCCGAATTCGCCAAGCTCTGGGGCTCGATCAAGGCGTTCCGCAACGACAACTATCTGTGGACGCAGGTCGCGGAATACAACTACGATACCTTCATGATGATCAAGCAGCGCGGCGGCCAGTTGTAAGGCCCGTCACGGGCGCCCCGCGCCACGTCCGATCCGACCCCGAAGCGCGCGCCCCGCGCTTCGGGGTTTTTCTTTGCGCTGCGCGCCCCTGTTTGCGGTGGCATCTCGGGCGGCATCGCAGGCCCGATCACGGAGCTTTACAGGTGCTGAGCGACAGCTAAAGTAACGCGGCGACCACGGGCCGGGAGGAGCCGCCTACACTGGCGGGCCGGAACCCTGTGGGACAGCCAAATCATGACGGGAGGAGTTATCGAATGGATCGTCGTTCGTTCATCCGCAAGGGGGCGCTGGGCGGCGCCGCCGCTGCGGCTGCAGGCCTTGCCACGCCCGCACTTGCGCAAAGCGCACCCAAGGTCAGCTGGCGGCTGACCTCGTCGTTCCCCAAATCGCTCGACACGATCTATGGTGCGGCGGAAACCATGGCGAACTACGTCACCAAAATGACCGACGGGAATTTCACCATTCAGGTGTTTTCCGCGGGCGAACTGGTGCCGGGCCTGCAGGCCGCCGATGCCGCGGCCAACGGCACGGTCGAGGCCTGCCATACCGCGTCCTATTACTATTGGGGCAAAGACCCCACCTATGCGCTGGGCACCGCCGTGCCGTTCGGGCTGAACGCGCGCCAGCAGAACGGTTGGTTCTACTACGGCAACGGCAACGAGCTGCTGAACGAGTTTTACAATGCCCAAGGCCTGCACGCCCTGCCCTGCGGCAATACCGGCGCGCAGATGGGCGGCTGGTATCGCAAGGAGATCAACACGCCCGAAGATCTTAAGGGCCTGAAAATGCGGATCGGCGGCTTTGCCGGCAAGGTGCTGGAACGACTCGGCGGCGTGCCGCAGCAGATCGCGGGTGGCGACATCTACCCGGCGCTGGAAAAAGGCACCATCGACGCGACCGAATGGGTCGGCCCCTATGACGACGAAAAGCTGGGCTTCTACAAGGTCGCGCCCTATTACTATTATCCCGGCTGGTGGGAAGGTGGCGCCTGCCTGCACGCGATGTTCAACAAGGCGGCATGGGACAGCCTGCCCGACGCCTACAAATCGGTGCTGACCGCCGCGTGCCAGGCCGCCAACAGCGACATGATGGCGTCGTACGACTTCAAGAACCCGACCTCACTGAAATCGCTGATGGCGAATGGCGCGCAACTGCGCCCGTTCAGCGCAGAGGTTCTGGACGCCTGCCGCAAGGCCTCGGACGAGGTCTATGCCGAGATCACCGCGACCAACGCCCCCTTCAAGAAGATCTTTGACAGCCAGCAGGCGTTCAAGAAGGATGCCTATCTCTGGGCGCAACTGTCGGAATACACGTTCGACACCTACCAGATGATCCAGCAGCGCAACGGCACGCTCTGATCGCTTTGGTGCGGGGCCGCGCGACGGCCCCGCACATCCTGACGGGTTTCCCGTTCCGGGTCTTGCAGGCGCAACGCCCCGCCAACCGGGCGGCGGCGGATAAAGCTCACCGTTCCGTCTCCGCTTGCCGGTACCAAGATCGCAGGCTGTTTCAGCGTCCGGCCGGGGCGGCTGCGGGCGCGCGCCGCCCCTTGCGCTGGCGTTGGCAGGAACGGCCGTTATCTTTTTCGGGCCACGCGGGGGGTGAAACGAAACCGGCGGCCCGAAGGCCGCCGGTCGTGTCTTGCAAGGCTCAATTGCCGGGGATCGCGGGCGGGGTGCCGAAATTCGGCCCGCCCGTGCCCAGACCACCCAGCCCCCCGCCCGGCGCAGGCGGCAGGCCAAGGCCCCCGCCCGGCGCAGCAGGCGCCCCCGGCGGAGGAAAGCCGCCCAGTCCACCAAAGCCGCCGCCACCCAGCCCCGGCATGTCGGGCAGGGTCATCTGCACCTTGGACGGGTCGATAGCCGGGCCCTTGTAGTGCATCACCATCTGCGGGAAGGCGATCACCACGGCGATCATCACGATCTGGATCACCACAAAGGGCACCGCCCCCCAATAGATCTGACTGGTCTTGACCGGCTCGGTCCACTTGCCCGTCACCTTGTCGATGAACCGCTGCCGCGGCGCGACCGAGCGCAGGTAGAACAGCGCAAAGCCAAA
This sequence comes from Phaeovulum veldkampii DSM 11550, assembly GCF_003034995.1. GTDB lineage: Bacteria > Pseudomonadota > Alphaproteobacteria > Rhodobacterales > Rhodobacteraceae > Phaeovulum > Phaeovulum veldkampii. The sequence goes on from NZ_PZKF01000018.1 coordinate 58,497, forward strand.
CGGCGGGTGCATGAACGAGGTCTGCATGTTCACCGCAAGGATGATCCCGAACCAGATCAGGTCGATACCCAGCGCCTCGGCCGCCGGCGCCAGCAGCGGCACGATGATGAAGGCCAGCTCAAAGAAGTCGAGGAAGAAGGCCAGCAGGAACACCAGCACCGAAACCGCGATCAGGAAGCCCATCTCGCCCCCCGGCAGCGAGGTCAGCAGATGTTCGACCCAGATGTGCCCGTTCACCCCGTAGAAGGTCAGCGAGAACACCCGCGCGCCCAGCAAGATGAACATCACGAAGGCAGACAGCCGCGTGGTCGAGGCCAGCGCCGAGCGGATCACCTCAAGGCTCAGCCGCTTTTTCACAAAGGCCAGCACCAGCGCGCCGACCGCGCCCATTGCGCCGCCCTCGGTGGGGGTGGCCACGCCCAGAAAGATCGTGCCCAGCACCAGAAAGATCAGCGCCAGCGGCGGGATCAGCACGATGATCACCTGACTTGCCAGCCGCGACATCAGGTTGAGCTTCAGCGCCCGCTCCAGCAGCGCAAAGGCATAGAGCATGATCACCGCCAGCCCCGCGGCCAGAATGCCCGCATTCTTGCCATGCCCCGGCTCCAGCCAGACCTCGGCGGCGTAGAAAATGCCTACCGCAATCGCCAGAAACACCACCAGCGAGGTCACACCGGACCCCAGCGTACGCGCCTC
>NZ_PZKF01000019.1 GCF_003034995.1 Phaeovulum veldkampii DSM 11550
TCAACCACGAATTTCCGCGTGCCGTCGGTGCTGGCCACCCCTGACACGCCGCCGTGTCCGGCGCGAGTTTCAAAGATATAGGCGCGGTCATCGCGGCTGTCATGCGGCAGATCGCCCCAAAGCAGGCGGTAGGCGAATTCGCGCGCGGTGCCTGCCAGCATTTTGCCCTCGGGCACCCAGAAGGCCACGATGTTGTCGTTGACCTCCAGATCGGTCGGGATCTCGACCAGACGCACCGCGCCTTTGCCCCAATTGCCCATGGGTTCGACATTGACCGACGGCCGACGCTCGTAATGGGCACTGGCATCTTGGTAATTGGCAAAGTCGCGGTCGCGCTGATGCAGGCCGAAGCTGCGCGGGTTTTCCTCGACAAAGTAGGAGCTGGCCAGCCGCGGCGGGTTGTTCAGCGGGCGCCAGATCAGGTCGCCATCGGCGCGGGTGATCGCCAGACCGTCGCTGTCATGGACGTTGGGGCGGTAGTCGTCAAAATTCGCGCGATTCTTTTCGGAGAACAGGAACATCGAGGTCAGCGGTGCGATGCCAACCTGATCCACATCGGCGCGGAAATAAAGCCGCGCGGTTACGTCCATCGCAGTGACCGCGCCGGGGCGGATCACGAAACGGTAGGCGCCGGTCACGCTGGGGCTGTCGAGCGCGGCAAATACCGTCACCGCATCCGAACCCGGTTCGGGGCGTTGCAGATAGAAGCGTGAGAAGCGGGGGAATTCCTCGGCCTTTGACAGCCCGGTGTTGACGGCAAGGCCGCGGGCGCTGAGGCCATAGGCATTGCCGCGGCCCAAGGCCCGGAAATAGCTGGCGCCGAGGAATGCCACCACCTCGTCGAACAGATCGAGACGGTTCAGCGGCGCGGTCAGACGGAACCCTGCCACGCCGGGCAGCGGTTCGTGGGTGGGCGCCCGGCTGGCCAGTGCGTTGTAATACAGAAAGTCATCTGTGCTGAAGCGCAGCGCGCGCGCGGTCTCGCCGTTGATCTCGAACAACAGCACCGGCTCTTTGAACAGCCAGCCCATGTGGAAGGCGTGCAGCTGGAAACGGCTGTCGTCGCCACGCCAGCGCGCCCGGCCCGGATTGAAGTTGATCAGCCGGTAATCATCATAGCTCAGCTGGTTCAGAAAATCGCTCGATGCTTTTTCGGGGGCCTGGTAGGAGGTTTGCGCAAGCGCGCGCATCTCTTCGCTGAGCAGGTCGAATGAAAACGGCTGCGGACGGAACCCGTCAGTCGCGGCGTCTTGCGCCCAGACCGGCCCCGGCAGACCCGTGCCAGCCGCAATCAGGGCAGAGGCCGATAGACCGGCAAGCAACGCGCGCCGTGAGGGGCGGAACTGGCCGTAAGGGCGGGCAGGGGCAAGGGGCATGGTGATTTTGCGAATCCCGGAAAAGGCGTGCTACTGATGACAGTTAGATGGCAAAGCTTCTACATCGAAGGAGGCGTGCGTAGCGCATAGCAGCCATGCACCCACGGAATGCCTTGCCGCTTTTTTTCGCAGATGTCTAATATTGTTGATCTTTCCGCGAAGGCCCCGGTTTTTTCGGCTGACGATCATGCCCGGTCGTGGCGGATATCCGCCGAGGAAATCTGACGAACTTGCGGCAAGGCGCCGAAAACAGGTGGTTTTTTTGTCAGACCCCGGCCGCGGGCGCCACTTTGTGCGGCAATTTGGAAAGCCCTCGGGCGGGCGGTGCGGACTGTGCGATTTCGGCGCTTAACAGTGCTGCGCGGTGGGGTATAGCCTTGGGAACAGGCAACAGAGGGCCGGGCGATGGTCGATTGGACGATACTGCTGGAATGGGCCGAATTCGCCATGCGCTGGCTGCATGTGATCACCGCGATCGCCTGGATCGGTTCGTCGTTTTACTTCATCGCGCTTGACCTGTCGCTGCGGCCTGAACCGGGCGCCCCCGAGGGTGTCCATGGCGCCACATGGCAGGTGCATGGTGGCGGGTTTTATCACATGCGTAAGTATCGCGTGGCCCCGCCGGGGATGCCCGACGAATTGACCTGGTTCAAATGGGAGGCCTATTCGACTTGGCTAACCGGTTTTGCCATGTTGGTGCTGGTCTATTACCTTGGCGCCGAGTTCACGCTGATCGACCCGGCACGGGCCGATCTGCCGGTTTGGGTGGCGGTGACGATCTCGGCGGGGTCGCTGGGCTTTGGCTGGGTTGTTTATGACCTGCTGTGCAAGTCGCGCTTTGGCGCCCGCAGCACGGCGCTGATGCTGGCGCTTTACGCGCTGCTGGTGGTAATGGCCTGGAGCTATGCGCAGGTTTTTACCGGGCGCGCGGCGCTGCTGCATCTGGGCGCCTTCACCGCCACGATCATGTCGGCCAACGTGTTTTTGATCATCATCCCCAACCAGAAGGTGGTGGTGGCCGATTTGATCGCCGGGCGCAGCCCCGACCCGCGCTATGGCCAGATTGCGCGGCAGAGGTCGCTGCACAACAATTATCTGACGCTGCCGGTGGTGTTTCTGATGCTGTCCAACCACTATCCGCTGGCTTTTGCCAGCGCGTGGAACTGGGCCATTGCCAGCCTTGTGTTCCTGATGGGGGTGACGATCCGGCACTGGTTCAACTGCCGCCATGCGGGCACCGGCAGCCCGTGGTGGACATGGATTGCAACTGTGGCGGTATTCGCGCTGATCGTCTGGTTGTCGATCATCGGCACCGCCTCGGCGCAGCCGGTCACGGCCAGCGATACGTCGCCCGCTGTCCGCCGCTTTGCCGAGGCCGCGGGGTTTGACGCGGTGACCGAGATCGTCGTGGCGCGTTGTTCCATGTGCCACGCCGCCGAGCCGATCTATCCGGGCATTGCCCGCGCGCCCAAGGCCGTTGTGCTGGAGGCGCCTGCGCAGATCGCGCGTGAGGCGCGGCGGATCTATGTGCAGGCCGGGCTGACCCATGCGATGCCGCCGGGCAACCTGACCTTTGTCGAGCCCGAAGAGCGGGCGCGCATCGTGCGGTGGTATCGGGCGGCGCGGGCCGGGAGTTAAGCCGATGGGGCATCAACAGCGCGTTCCCGCCCTTGCAGCGCCGGGGCCGCGACACTAAGACTCGGGCAAGGTTCTGGGGCTATGAATTTCACGAGACGAAAAGAGGCAGGCAGCGATGAGAGACCCGATTGATCTTTACATGAACACGCTTGTTCCGATGGTGGTCGAGCAGACCTCGCGCGGCGAGCGTGCCTATGACATCTACTCGCGCCTGCTGAAGGAGCGGATCATCTTTCTGGCCGGCCCCGTGCATGACGCCATGTCGACGCTGATCTGCGCGCAGCTGCTGTTTCTGGAGGCGGAAAACCCGTCCAAGGAAATTGCCATGTATATCAACAGCCCTGGCGGTGTGGTCACCAGTGGCCTGTCGATCTATGACACGATGCAATACATCCGCCCCAAGGTTTCGACGCTGGTGATCGGTCAGGCTGCCTCGATGGGCAGCCTGTTGCTGACTGCGGGTGAAAAGGGGATGCGCTTCTCGTTGCCCAACAGCCGGGTGATGGTGCACCAGCCTTCGGGCGGGTATCAGGGGCAGGCCACCGACATCATGATTCACGCGCAGGAAACACAAAAGCTCAAGAACCGCCTGAACGAGATCTATGTGCGCCACACCGGGCAGGAGCTGGCCACCGTCGTGGCGGCGCTGGAGCGTGACAACTTCATGTCGGCCGAGGATGCGAAAGACTGGGGCCTGATCGACGAAATCCTGTCCAGCCGCGGCGAGCCCGACAAACCCGCAGCCTGACTGCGGCGCATCGTCAACCCCGCCGGGGAATTTTGACGTTGTGATGAACAAGGGGCTGCCCTAGTCTTTTGGCGAAGGAAGCCCGTTAAAAGGCCCCGGCACAAAGGTGTTCCGGGCAAGCCACAGAGGATGACGATGGCCAACAACACCGGCTCGGACAGCAAGAACACGCTCTACTGCTCGTTCTGTGGCAAGAGCCAGCACGAAGTGCGCAAGCTGATTGCAGGGCCGACCGTGTTCATCTGCGATGAATGCGTCGAACTGTGCATGGACATTATCCGCGAGGAAACCAAGACCAGCGGCCTGAAATCGACCGATGGCGTGCCCACGCCGCGCGACATCTGCAAGGTGCTGGACGATTACGTCATCGGTCAGGAACATGCCAAGCGCGTGCTGTCGGTCGCGGTGCACAACCACTACAAGCGGCTGAACCATGGCGGCAAATCCGACATCGAACTGGCCAAGTCGAACATCCTGCTGATCGGCCCCACCGGCTGCGGCAAGACGCTGCTGGCGCAGACATTGGCGCGGATTCTGGATGTGCCGTTTACCATGGCCGATGCCACCACGTTGACCGAAGCGGGCTATGTCGGCGAAGATGTGGAAAACATCATCCTCAAGCTGTTGCAGGCCAGCGAATACAACGTGGAACGCGCGCAGCGCGGCATTGTCTATATCGACGAGGTCGACAAGATCACGCGCAAGTCCGACAACCCCAGCATCACACGCGACGTGTCGGGCGAGGGGGTGCAGCAGGCGCTGCTGAAGATCATGGAGGGCACAGTTGCCTCGGTGCCGCCTCAGGGCGGGCGCAAGCACCCGCAGCAGGAATTCCTCCAGGTGGACACCACGAATATCCTGTTCATCTGCGGTGGCGCCTTTGCCGGGCTTGACCGGATCATCGCACAGCGCGGCAAGGGCAGCGCGATCGGCTTTGGCGCCGAAGTCAAAGACCCTGAATCGCGCGGCGCAGGCGAGTTGTTCAAGGAGTTGGAACCCGAAGATCTGCTGAAATTCGGCCTGATCCCCGAATTTGTCGGTCGCCTGCCGGTGATCGCCACCCTGACCGATCTGGACGAGGCCGCGCTGGTCACCATTCTGACCGAGCCGAAGAACGCCTTGGTCAAGCAGTACCAGCGGCTGTTCGACCTGGAGAACGTCAAGCTGACCTTCACCGAAGATGCGCTGACGGCCATTGCCAAGCGTGCGATCAAGCGCAAGACGGGGGCGCGCGGGTTGCGGTCGATCATGGAGGATATCCTGCTGGATACCATGTTCGAACTGCCGGGGCTGGCATCGGTGCAAGAGGTGGTGGTGAACGAGGATGCGGTGAATACGCCGGGCACCGCGCCGCTGCTGATCCATTCCGAGGCCAAGAAGGGTTCGGCCACCGCAGGCTGAGGGCGCAAGGCGCTGGACCTGCGAGCGCGTCTGCGGCATATCGGGCGCGGGAGCCTTTGGGAGAGATAGAGATGAAACGCCTTCTTCGCTTTGCGACTTGGTGGGACAACCAGACCTATGGCACAGAACTGTTCACCCGGCGCCATGGCGTCAAGGTGGGCGAGGATACGCAGGGCAACATCTACTATCGCTCGCGCGATGGAAAACGCCGCTGGGTCATCTACAACGGCGAGGTTCAGGCAAGCCGGGTGTCGCCGGACTGGCACGGCTGGCTGCATTACACCTGGGATGAAACGCCCAGCGAAAAGCCTCTGGCGCACAAGGCCTGGGAACTGCCGCATCTGGAAAACCTGACCGGCACCGAAGGCGCCCATGCCCCCGCCGGGTCGCTGCGCCGGACCGAGCCATTGGTGCGCCGCGACTATGAGGCGTGGCAGCCGGAATAGACCGATGTCGGAAAATCGCCTTGAGGTGTTGACGGGCGCTGCCGTTCTGGCAGTTGCGGTGGGCTTTGTGGTCTGGGCCGGGCAGGGCGCAGGTTTTGGCGCGCGCGCTGGCAGCTATGATCTGCGCGCCTCGTTCCGTTCGGTCGAGGGGGTGACGGTTGGTACCGATGTGCGGCTGGCAGGGGTCAAGGTGGGCACCCTGACCGCGCTGGACCTGAATCCGCAGACCTTCTTTGCCGATGCCACGATCTCGATCCGCAACGATGTTCTGGTGCCGGATGACAGCACGGTGCTGGTGTCGTCCGAGGGGTTGCTGGGGGGGGCTTTCATCGAGCTTCAGCCCGGCGGCAGCCTTGAGAATTTTGCGCCCGGCGATGAGATCGAGGATACCCAGGGCGCTGTCAGCGTGATTTCCCTGATGATGAAATTTGTCGATGGCGGCGGTGACAAACCCGCCGAGGGGGCCGAGTGATCCGCGCCGCGCTGGTGCTGCTGGCGCTGACGGGCGCCGCTGGCGCGCAGCAGGTGGCCGAGGCGCCGGGGGCCGTTTTGCGCGGGCTCGACAAGATTGCCGGCGTCACCACCGATCTCGACATGCGCGCGGGCGAAACCCGTGCCTATGGCCGGTTGCAGGTGACGCTGTGGGAATGCCGCTATCCGGTCGAAGACCCGTCCTCCAACGCCTTCGCCCGGCTGACCGTGGTTGATACCACGCAGAATGCCGAGGTGTTTTCGGGCTGGATGATCGCCGACAGCCCCGCGCTTTCGGCGCTGGACCATCACCGCTATGACGTCTGGGTCATTCGCTGCAAGACCGACTGAGCACCCTCTTCGGGCGGGGCGGTGAACTGGCAGCGGCGGGCCAGGGCGCGAGCCAGCAGCGCCCGGTAGGCAGCCCGCGGGATTTCCCGTCCGCCGAGGGTTTGCAGATGCGGCGTGATATATTGGGTGTCGAGCAGCGAAAACCCCGCCCGTCGCAGCCGGTCTACCAGCCAGACCAGCGCGATCTTTGAGGCGTTTGTGCGCTGCGAGAACATGCTTTCGCCAAAGAATGCGCCGCCCAGGGCGATCCCGAACACGCCCCCCGCCAGCCCCTGAGCGTCCCAGACCTCGACCGAATGGGCAAGGCCTCTGTCGTGCAGCTTGTCGTAAAGATCGACCAGACCCGCGCTGATCCAGGTTTCGGGGCGCGCAGCGCAACCTGCGACCACCGCCGAAAAGGCACTGTTGGTTCGAATAGTGAAATTCTCTCGCAGAACAAACCGCCGCAGGGAATGCGATATGTGGAAATTGTCCAAGGGCAGAATACCGCGGCGCTGCGGGTCGAACCAGTGCAGCACGTCGCTGTCGCGGGTTTCGGCCATCGGAAAGATGCCCTGCGCGTAGGCCGACAACAGCAGATCGGGGGTCAGGTCGGCGGTGCGCATCCGGTCACGTTACTTGGAAACGCAGCCAGTCTGGCGCAATTCGCCGGGCGGTGCAAATGCCCCACCCGGCCAAGGCGTCAACTGAAGTTCTGGGCAAGCCACTTTTCCAGCCAGTGGATCGAATAGTCCCCCCGCTGGATGTCGGGTTCTTCGAGCAGTGCGCGGAACAGCGGCACCGTGGTGTCAATTCCGTCCACGATCAGCTCGCCCAGCGCGCGGTTCAGTCGTGCCAGCGCCTCGGGGCGGTCGCGGCCAAACACGATCAGCTTGCCAATCAGACTGTCGTAATAGGGCGGGATCGTGTAGCCGTCATACAGCGCGCTGTCCATCCGCACGCCCAGGCCCCCCGGCGCGTGATACTGGGTGATCTTGCCGGGGCAGGGGGAAAAGTTGGGCAGTTTCTCGGCGTTGATCCGCACCTCGATCGCATGGCCACGAATGGACAGGTCTTCCTGGACAAAGTCCATCGGCAAGCCCGCGGCGACCCGGATCTGTTCGCGCACGAGGTCAACGCCAAAGATCGATTCCGTCACCGGATGTTCCACCTGAAGCCGGGTGTTCATCTCGATGAAGTAGAATTCGCCATCCTCGAACAGAAATTCGATCGTGCCGGCACCGATATAGTTGATGCGGGCCACAGCATCGGCGCAGATATTGCCGATGCGCGCGCGCTGTTCGGGGGTAATGGCCGGGCCGGGGGCCTCTTCAAACACCTTCTGGTGGCGGCGTTGCAGCGAACAGTCACGCTCGCCCAGATGCACTGCGCGGCCGCGGCCGTCGCCGAAAACCTGAATTTCGATGTGACGCGGCCGCTGGAGGTATTTCTCCATATAGACCTCGTCATTGCCGAAGGCAGCCTTGGCCTCGGCGCGGGCGGTGCGGAAGGCCACTTCCAGTTCGCTCTCGTCTTTGGCCACCTTCATGCCGCGACCGCCGCCGCCCGCGGTGGCCTTGATGATGACCGGATAGCCGATGTCGGCTGCCACGCGCTTGGCGCTGTCCACATCGGCCACACCACCGTCAGAGCCGGGCACACAGGGCACGCCCAGCTTTTTCATCGTGTCCTTGGCGGTGATCTTGTCGCCCATGATGCGGATGTGATCCGACGACGGGCCGATAAAGGTGATGCCGTGATCTTCCAGCACCTGCACGAAATTGGCGTTTTCCGACAAAAAGCCATAGCCTGGATGGATCGCCTGTGCGCCGGTGATTTCACAGGCCGAGACGATCGCCGGGATCGACAGATAGCTTTCCGACGAGGGGTTCGGCCCGATGCAGACCGATTCATCGGCCATTCTCACATGCATGGCGTCGGCATCGGCGGTGGAATGGACGGCGACGGACGCAATCCCCATCTCGCGGCAGGCCCGGATGACACGCAGCGCGATCTCGCCCCGGTTGGCGATCAGGATCTTGTCGAACATGGCCGCCTCACTCGATGATCATCAGGGGGGTGCCGTATTCCACCGGCGTTCCGTCATCGACCAGAATCCGTTTCACGGTGCCCGATTTCGGCGCGGGAATGTGGTTCATGGTCTTCATCGCCTCGATGATCAGCAGCGTCTGGCCCTCGCGCACCGGGCTACCCACGGCCACGAAGGGCTCGGCGCCCGGCTCGGCGGCAAGATAGACGGTGCCGACCATCGGTGACGGCACAGCGCCCGGATGCGCAGCAGGGTCGCTGGTTGCGGCGACTGTGACCGGGGCTGCGGCGGCGGGGGCGGGGGCGGTGGCGACCGGCGCGGCATAGGTCACCGGGGCTGCGGCCACCACGGTCGCCTGCTTGACCACGCGCACCTCAAGGCTGTCGTCTTCGCCGTATTCGCGTTTCACGACCAGCTCGGTCAGCTCGTTCTTGTTCAAAAGCTCTGCCAGCGCCTGAATGAAGGCCACGTCGCTGTCATGGGGTTGTTGGGTCATGCCATCCTCAGGTCTGATGCGCGGCAGGGGCCCGCATCCTGTGCGGGCGCAGCCAATATCCGGGGGGTTATACGCCAGCCCGGCGGGCGAGGAAAGCCGCGAGTTTTCCGACAGGTCATCGCCATGGGGCTACTTTTTGCGGCATAGGGCCGCGGGTCTGCCTGCCGCATGTGCAGCCAGCAGGCTGTCGCACTGCGGCGTATTTTACCGTTTGATAAAAAAAATGACCTGTGCCAGCCTTTGCAAAACACGCAAGCCAGGGAGGTCGATGTGACCACAAGCCAGCTGACACCGGGGGTTGTTGCCGGGCGGCTCCGCGCCGGGGACTATTGCACGAACTTTGCCGATGTCGCTCCGCCGCTGGATGGGCACGAGGCGCGGGTGGCCGCCGACCGGTGCTATTTCTGCCATGATGCGCCCTGCATCACGGCCTGCCCCACCGGCATCGACATCCCCCTGTTCATCCGCCAGATCGCCACCGGAACGCCGATGGCAGCGGCAAGAACAATTCTGTCGCAAAACATCTTTGGCGGCATTTGTGCCCGCGTCTGCCCGACCGAAACCCTGTGCGAAGGCGCCTGCGTGCGCGAGGCGGCCGAGGGCAAGCCGGTCGAGATCGGCGCATTGCAACGCTTTGCCACCGATACGATGATGCGCGCAGGCCCCCAGCCCTTTGGGCGTGCCGCGGCCAGCGGGCGGCGCGTGGCGGTCGTGGGGGCGGGGCCAGCGGGGCTTGCCTGCGCGCACCGTCTGGCGCTGTTGGGGCATGAGGTGACGGTGTTTGACGCCCGCCCCAAGCTCGGCGGTCTGAACGAATACGGCATCGCCTCTTACAAGGCGCCGGGCGGGTTTGCGCAGGCCGAGGTGGACTGGCTGATGCAGATCGGCGGTATCACATTTGAAGGCGCTTGCGCGCTGGGGCGCGACATCATGCTTGATGGCCTGCGCGCCGATTTCGACGCGGTGTTTCTGGGGCTGGGTCTGGGGGGCGTGAATGCCCTGGGCATTCCGGGCGAGGATCTGCCCCATGTCACCCCCGCCACCGATTTCATCGCCGATCTGCGGCAGGCGTCTGATCTGGCCATGCTGCCCGTGGGGCGCAATGTGGTGGTGATCGGCGGCGGCATGACCGCGATCGACGCCGCCGTGCAGGCAAAACTGCTGGGGGCCGAGACTGTGACCATCGCCTATCGCCGGTCACGCGCGCAGATGCCGGCCAGCCGGGTGGAACAGGACCATGCCACCGCGAACGGCGTCAAGATCGTCGAACATGCCGCGCCGGTGGCGATACATGGCGCGGGCGCTGTGGCCGAGGTTGAATTTGCCTATACCGCCGAAGGCGCCCAAGGGCTGCACACCCTGCCCGAAACCTTCCGGCTGAAGGCCGATCAGGTCTTGACCGCCATCGGGCAGAAGCTGGGCGCCCTGCCCGAGGGGCTGACGCTTGCGGGTCGCAAGGTCGCGGTGACGGGCGCGGGCCGCACCAGCCTGCCCGGCGTCTGGGCGGGAGGCGATTGCACCCCCGGCGGCGAAGATCTGACGGTGACGGCTGTCGCGCAGGGGCGCGATGCGGCCGACGACATCCATGCAAGCCTGATGGCGTAAGGGGAAGACCATGGCAAACCTTGCATCCGAATTCGTGGGCATCAAATCCCCCAACCCGTTCTGGCTCGCCTCGGCGCCGCCCACCGACAAGGAGTATAACGTCCGTCGCGCTTTCGAGGCTGGCTGGGGCGGCGTGGTCTGGAAAACACTGGGGCTGGATGGCGCGCCGGTGGTGAACGTCTCTGGGCCGCGCTACGGCGCGATCTATGGCCCCGACCGGCGGCTGATGGGGCTGAACAACATCGAACTGATCACCGACCGCCCGCTGGAGGTGAACCTGCGCGAGATCAAGGCGGTCAAGCGCGACTACCCCGACCGTGCAATGGTCGTGTCGCTGATGGTGCCCTGCGATGAGGAAAGCTGGAAATTCGTCCTCAAGCAGGTCGAAGACACCGAGGCCGACGGGGTGGAACTGAACTTCGGCTGCCCGCATGGGATGGCCGAACGCGGCATGGGCAGCGCCGTGGGGCAAGTGCCCGAATACATCGAAATGGTCACCCGCTGGGTAAAGGCCAATTCACGCATGCCCTGCATCGTCAAGCTGACCCCCAACATCACCGACATCCGCCGCCCCGCCGAGGCCGCCAAACGCGGCGGCGCCGATGCGGTGAGCCTGATCAACACGATCAATTCGATCACCTCGGTCAACCTCGACAGCTTTGCGCCCGAACCCACCATCGACGGCAAGGGCACGCATGGCGGCTATTGCGGCCCGGCGGTCAAACCCATCGCGCTGAACATGGTGGCTGAAATCGCCCGCAACCCGGCCACCGCGGGGCTGCCGATCTCTGGTATCGGCGGTGTCACCACCTGGCGCGATGCCGCCGAATTCATGGCTCTGGGCGCGCATAATGTGCAGGCCTGCACGGCGGTGATGACCTATGGCTTCAAGATCGTGCAGGAAATGATCTCGGGCCTGTCGGAGTATATGGACACCAAGGGCTTCACCTCGACCGGCCAGATCGTGGGCCGCGCGGTGCCCAACGTGACCGACTGGCAGTATCTGAACCTGAACTATGTCACCAAGGCGGTGATTGATCAGGACAAGTGCATCAAATGCGGCCGCTGCTATGCCGCCTGCGAGGACACCAGCCACCAGGCCATCGCCATGGGCGCCGACCGGGTGTTTACCGTGAAAGACGAAGACTGTGTGGCCTGCAACCTTTGCGTCGATGTCTGCCCGGTCGAAAACTGCATCACCATGAAGGAACTGCCCGTTGGCGCCACCGACCCGCGCACCGGCCGCAAGGTGGAACCCTATGCCAACTGGACCACGCATCCCAACAACCCTATGGCCAAGGCGGCGGAATAAGGCCGGGGGCTTGGCTTGCGCGGGGGCAGTCGGGGCCGATTTCCGCCGCCGCCGCGCTGGCGGTCGCGGCAGGCAGGCCGTGCTGCGGGTCGCCGCAGGGGCCACCATGCGCCAAGCCTGCACCGCTGCGGGTATCGACCCCGACGCGCCCCTTGTGGGCATCCCTGCCGAATTGTTCGCCGAATAGTTCCCGAAGTGAAGATCGGAACAACTGTCGCGCTTTCGGGCGCGGCTTTTTTCGTTGTCATAGGCGAAGCAAGGTCTTGATTGCGTCGGGCTGGTTCCCACATGATGTTGTATAACGCAATCGTGACAGGGGTTCGCACATGGAAGGCTTTTACGCGGTCTATTACACGGGCGTCGCGGGCTTCGGCCACGCCGTTCTAGTCATCAAGGATGGAGAAGAAGGCAAAGCTCTTTGAAGCCAAGTTTCCGAGGTTGACGGGGAAGCATGAGGCCAAGGTCAAGTATCCCGCCGATCTTTACGGCCCAAGGTGGTTTGGCTTTTCCCTCGAAGTGAAGCTGCGGCTCTACCAGCGGTATCGGACCTACGTCCAGAATTTCTATGACGCGCAGAAGGCTGGATCGTTCGCCGGATCGGCAATGACACAGGGCGCTGCCGATTGGTCCAACTGGTCCGATGACGATGACGCGGCGTTGGAAGCCGCCGCCGCAAAGAAGAAGGCAGGTGCCAGCCCCGCCACCTGACAGTCAGGGACAGAAATCGGAACTGTCAGGCGCGCTGTAACCCGCTGATCCTACGCGGTTTCGGCGGCGCGTGTGGTGGAAAGACAAGGGAACGTTTCCGGCGGAGACATTTCGTATGTCTCTGCCAACCCCCCTCGGCCATACGCTGTGCCACTATCCCATGATCACCTGGAACCGCGCCCGCCGTGACGCGCTCCAAATCTTTGGTCACGTCCACAACAACTGGAAAGGGTCGCGCAACAGCATCAACGCGGGCGTCGATGTTTGGGATTTCATGCCAGTGCGCTTTGAGGATATCGCCCGACGCGCCAAAACCCTGCCCGTGAACAAGCATTGGGTGGATGTCGAGCATAAGGCGAAGGAGTTCTGAGATGTCCCGGTCCTATCGCAAAACCCCGATCTGTGGGATGCGAGACGGCAAACAGAGGATTGTATATGCCCGAAGCAAAACAGGGGTCGAAGCCGACTTGCCGCTGCTTCCCGAACTTGAAGACGCACTTGAACACGTCCCCGCAGACCAGCAGTTCTTCTTGCCCAAGGACGGTAGCCAGGAACCGTACGTGGTCGAATCCTTTGGGAACTGGTTTCGTGATAAGTGCGTGAAGGCCGGAGTACCCGGCTCGATACACGGGCTACGAAAGGCAGGGGCCGCAAGGCTAGCGCTTGCCGGTGCAACCGAGAATGAGATTGCGGCCTTTCTGGCGCACACCGATACGTCACAGGCTGCAATCTACACCAAGGCGGCAAGTCGCTCAAAACTCGCCGACAGCGGCTTCGCAAGGCTCAAGAATTTGTCCAACTCTTCTGACCCGTTGGACAGCGAGAAGGAATAACCCATGATTAACAATGATTTACAAGAAGAAGTGGCAGCCCGTAGGGGAGTCGAACCCCTCTTCCCAGGTTGAAAACCTGGTGTCCTAACCGATAGACGAACGGGCCGCGCTTTGGCGATTTGAGCCGCTTCGCGTTGCGTGGGCGGTGTTTAGGCCAGCGGGCGATGACTCGCAAGAGGGATTTTGCGATTTTGCGAAACTTTGTGCGTGGCCCGGAAGCTCAAGAAATTTCAGGCTCTTGCCGCGTCTTCCAGGCGCAGTTGCAGCTTGGATCGGCCGCCCCAGGTGTTGATCTCCAGCCGCCCGGCCAGATGGAACCGCCCGGCGCCGGGGGTGGCCAGCAGGGCGCCCAGCGGGCCGTCGAAGGCGCCAAAGGCCACCGCGTCAATCCGCGGGCCGATCCCGTCGCCAAAGCTGAAGCGCAGATGGCTTTCGCCAATCCGGCGCGGGGCGGTCACTTCCATCGCGGCAAAGGCAAAGCGGGGGGCGGGGGCGCCCTGGCCAAAGGGGCCGGCCTTGTCGATGTCATCCACCAGCGCGGGCGTGGCGGCGGCGGGCATCAACAGGCCGTCCAGCCGCAGGTCGCGCGGACCTGCGACACCGGCGCCCTGACGTGCCAGCAGGTCTGACAGCCGCGCCATCGCTGCCTCCAGCCGGTCTTCGGCAACGCTCAGCCCCGCAGCCATGCGGTGGCCGCCGCCCTTCAACAGCAGCCCTTCGGCGGCCAGACGCTGCACCGCCGCGCCCAGATCGACGCCCGATACCGACCGGCCCGAGCCCTTGCCTACGCCGCCCTCCAGACCGATCACCACGGCGGGGCGGTTGGTGGCCTCTTTCAGGCGTGCGGCCACGATGCCCACGACGCCGGGGTGCCAGCCCGCGCCTGCGGCCCAGACCAGAGGCGCCTCCAGCCCCCGCGCCTCGGCCTGTGCCAGCGCCGCATCGCGGACGCGGTTTTCAATCTCGCGCCGCTCGGTGTTCAGCGCATCCAGCCGCTCGGCCAGTGCCGCGGCCTCGGCGGCATCTTCGGTGGCCAGCAGCCGCGCGCCCAGATCGGCGGCGCCGATCCGCCCGCCGGCATTCACCCGTGGGCCAAGCAGAAAGCCCAGATGGTAGGTGTTGGGCGCCTGATCCAGTCGCGCCACATCGGCCAGCGCCACAAGGCCGGGCCGTTCGCGCCGGGCCATCACCTTCAGCCCCTGCCGCACCAGCGCGCGGTTGACCCCGATCAGCGGCGCCACATCGGCCACCGTGGCCAGCGCCACCAGATCAAGCATTGCCACCAGGTCGGGGCCGGCCACCCCCTCGGCGCGCAACTGCCGGTTCGCTTCGACCAGCATCAGGAACACGACCGAGGCGGCGCACAGGTGGCCAAGGCTGCCGTCTTCGTCCTGCCGGTTGGGGTTTACAACGGCCAGCGCGGGGGGCAGGGTTTCGCCGCCCAGATGGTGGTCGAGCACGATCACATCGGCGCCCTGTGCGGCGGCGATCGGTTCGTGGCTCAGCGTGCCGCAATCGACGCAGGCAATCAGCCTGTGCGTGCGCGCCAGGTCGGCCATGGCGGGGATATTGGGGCCATAGCCCTCGTCGATCCGGTCGGGAATATAAAGCGTGGCAGGCCTGCCCATCGCGCGCAGCCAGCAGATCATCAGCGCCGCCGAGGCGCCACCGTCCACGTCGTAATCGGCGAAAATGGCGATCGGCTCGCGCGCCTTGACCGCGCGCAGAAACCGCGCTGCGGCGGCGGCCATGTCTTTCAGGCGGTGCGGGTCGGGCAGCAGGTCGCGCAGTTGCGGTTCCAGAAACCGCGCGGCCTCGTCTGGCGCGACGCCGCGGGCGACCAGAACGCGGGCCAGGGGCAGCGGCAGGCGGGTTTGCTGCACCATCGCCTCGGCCAGCCGGTCGGACTGCGCATCGGGGCCTACCCAGCGGCGGCCGGTGGCAGAGGTTTCGACATCAAGGAAGGCTTTGGCGGTCATGCCTCTCCCATGACGGATTTCGGCGCGGCTGGCCAGAGGCGGCCGCCGATTCCCGACGGTCTGCCCTTGCGGGCCCCCGTCGGGGCCGGCGGGGTGTTAGCGGCGGTGGGTCGGGTTGCGATAGATCATCCGCCGGACCGAGCCGGTCTTTGACCGCATCAGCAGCGTTTCGGTGGTCAGATAGCCGGGTTCACGTTTGACCCCTTGCACGATCGAGCCATTGGTGACGCCGGTCGCGGCAAAGATCACGTCGCGCGTCACCATGTCGTCGCGCGCATAGATGCGGTTGAGGTCGGTAATGCCGGCCTTGGCCGCGCGGGCGCGTTCGTCATCGTTGCGGAACAGCAGTTTGCCCCACATCTGCCCCCCCATGCATTTCAGTGCCGAGGCCGCCAGCACCCCTTCGGGCGCGCCGCCCGAGCCCATATACATGTCGATCCCGGTGATTTCGGATTCCGCGCAATGAATGACACCGGCCACATCGCCATCGGTGATCAGCCGGATCGAGGCGCCGGTATCGCGGATTTCGGCGATCAGGTCTTCGTGCCGGGGGCGTTCCAGCACGCAGCAGGTGATGTCTTCGCAGGTCACGCCGCGGGCCTTGGCCAGCGCGTGCACCCGTTCGGCGGGGGTCATGTCGAGGCTGACGATATCCTTGGGGTAGCCCGGCCCGATGGCGAGCTTTTCCATATAGACATCGGGCGCGTGCAGCAGCGTGCCGCGCGGCGCCATGGCGATCACGGTCAGCGCGTTGGGCATGTCTTTGGCGGTCAGCGTGGTGCCTTCCAGCGGATCAAGCGCGATGTCCACCTCGGGACCATCGCCCGTGCCGACCTCTTCGCCGATAAACAACATCGGCGCCTCGTCGCGCTCGCCCTCGCCGATCACCACCACGCCCTTGATGTCGAGCCGGTTCAGCTCTTCGCGCATGGCGTTGACGGCGGCCTGATCGGCGGCTTTTTCATCGCCGCGCCCGATCAGCCGGGCCGAGGCATGGGCGGCCTTTTCAGACACGCGCGCGAGCCCCAGCGAAAGCATCCGGTCGTTGAAATCAAGGGTATGGGGCATGGGATCGTCCTGCAATGATGGGCCTGTTCGGGTCATCTAGCCGCTTGAACCGTGCCGGGGCAAGGACGAGAGCGCTAACGGCAGCGGGCCTGCCGCAGGGGCAGGGTTGCCGGGCCGAACAGCTTTGATGATCTGTCCCGCATCAGACAGGCCGCGGGCTCAGACCGCCTCAATGCGGATCGCCACCGGCTCGCCTGCGACCACGCCGGTGGCGGGCAGGCAGGAAATCGCATGGTCTACCGCGTCGCGCGTCGTCTTGTGGGTGACGATCAGCACCGGGGCGCTTGCATCGTCATGCCCATACTGGCGCATCCGCGAAATCGAGATGCCGGCCTCGCCCAGAACCGTGGCCACCTTGGCCAGCGCGCCGGGTTTGTCGATCAGCTCCAGCCGCAGGTAATAGGGCGCCGGCGAATTGGCCCGTGCCGGGATCGGATCGGCAAGGCTGGCGGCGGGCTGGCCGAAGGTGGGCAGGCGGCAGCCGCGGGCGATCTCGATCACGTCCGACATGACTGCGCTGGCGGTCGGGCCTTCGCCCGCGCCGGGGCCGCGCAGCACGATCTGACCCACGCTGTCGCCTTCCAGCACCACCATGTTGGTGCCGCCCTGCAACTGGCCCAAGGGGCTGTCGGCGGGCACAAGGCAGGGCGTCATGCGCTGTTCCAGTCCGCGGCCGGTCATCTGGGCCACGCCCAGCAGCTTGATCTTGTAGCCCATGTCACCGGCGCGGCGGATATCGTCGATCGAAATGCGACCGATGCCTTCCAGTTCCACCGCGTCAAAGCTGACGCGGGTGCCGAAGGCGATGGCGGCCAGCAGACTCAGCTTGTGGCCTGCGTCGATGCCGCCCACGTCAAGGTTGGGGTCTGCCTCCAGATAGCCCAATTGGCGCGCTTCCTCGAACACCGCATCATAGGGCAGGCCCGCACTGTCCATCCGGGTCAGGATATAGTTGCAGGTGCCGTTCATCACGCCCATCACCCGGCGCATGGCATTGCCCGCCAGCCCCTCGGTCAGCGTCTTGATCACCGGGATGCCGCCCGCCACCGCCGCCTCGAACCGGATCACGCGGCCCGCGGCCTCGGCGGCTTCGGCCAGTGCCTGCCCATGATGGGCCAGCAGCGCCTTGTTGGCGGTGACCACATCCTTGCCGCCCGCGATCGCGGCCTCCAGCGCGGCCTTGGCCGCGCCCTCGTGGCCGCCCATCAGTTCGACGAACACATCCACATCGCCCCGCCGCGCCAGCGCCACGGGGTCGTCTTCCCAGGCATAGCCCGACAGGTCAGCGTCGCGGTTTTTCGTGCGGTCGCGGGCCGACACCGCCACGATCTCGACCGGGCGACCGCAGCGCGACTCCAGCAGCGTGGCATGGCGCTGCACGATCTTGACCACGCCGATGCCCACGGTGCCAAGGCCGGCAATGCCAAGACGCAAGGCGGCGGCGCGCGGCGGGGTGGGCATGGCAAACTCCTGTGCTTTGGATGCTGTGCCCTGTTAGCGCCTTCAGCCGGGGCTTGCAACGCAGCCCGGCGCCTCAGGGCGTGGCGGCGCGCAGGGTTGCGGCGCGGGCGCGCAGGGCTGCGGCGCGCGCGTTCAGCGCAGGCGCCGGGTCGGGCGGGGTTGTGGTCTCGGCCAGCACCTGTTCCAGAGGCAACAGCACCGGATAGGGCGTATTGCGCGCCGCATCCGCGCCGGGCCAGCCCTGACAGGCCGTCAGCGTCAGCGCCGCCAGCGGCAGCAGGAACCAGAACCGGGGCGGGCGGGTGCGGCATGTCATGGCGCCACGATAGGGCCGGGCAGGGGGCAAGGACAAGGGGCGCCGAACGCCGCGCGCGCCGGGGCAGGTTCGGTTTGATAATGAACATTCGTTCAGATAACTTGCCCGAATGGCACGCAAGACCGGCTCTCATTCCGATATCACCGGCCCGCGCATCCGCGCCGAGGCGCAGCGCCTGTTCGCACGCCACGGTTTTGCCGCCGTGTCGATGCGCCAGATCGCGGCGGCGGTGGGGGTGCAGGCCGGCGCGCTGTATCTTTACACCGCCGACAAGGAAAGCCTGCTGGTCGATCTGCTCAAGGGGCATATGGATGACCTGCTGGCGGCCTGGGCCGCCCAGCCGCGGGGCGGCGGCGCGCTGGCCCGGCTGGAACGATTCGTGCGCTTTCACATCCGCTTTCATCTCGACCGTGCCGAGGTGGTGTTCCTGTCCTACATGGAACTGCGCAACCTTGGCCCCGAGAATTTCGCGCAGATCGAGGCGTTGCGGCGGTCCTATGAAAACGAACTTGAGGCGATCCTGAAGGCCGGGCAGGCCGAGGGCGTCTTTGCGCTGCCCGATACCAAACTGGCCACGCTGGCCATCATCGCCATGCTGACCGGGGTAAACACCTGGTTCCGCGAGGGCGGGCGGCTGAGCCGCGACACGGTGGAAGAAATTTACTGGGACATGGCGCGCAAGGCCGTGGCGGCCTGACGCCGGGCTATTTCCCCCTTGGTCAATGCGCGGGGCGGATGAAGGTGCCGTTGCGCAACTCGGCCATCGCCTGCCGCAATTCGGCCTGCGTGTTCATCACGATCGGACCGTGCCAGGCCACCGGCTCCTCGATCGGCGCGCCCGAGATCAAGAGGAACCGCACCCCCTGTTCGCCCGCCTTGACCACGATTTCGTTGCCGGTGCCGAACCGCACCAGCGTCCGGTTGCCCGACAGGTCGCGGATGTTGACCTCTGCGCCCATCACTTCCTTTTCCAGCAGCACCCCCTGCGGCGCCGAGGCATCTGCAAAGGCCGCAGCCCCCTCGAACACATAGGCAAAGGCGCGGCGGTAAGTGTCTACCTTGAAGCGTTTCCTCACCCCCGCGGGCACGAAGATGTCAAGATATTGCGGGTCGGCGGCGATGCCATCGACCGGGCCGGTGCGGCCCCAGAAGCTGCCCACGATCACCTTGACGCGGGTGCCGTCATCGTCGGTCACTTCGGGGATATCGGTGCCGCGCACATCCTGATAGCGCGGCGCGGTCATCTTCAGCGGCGACGGCAGATTGGCCCACAGCTGAAATCCGTGCATCTGACCCGCCGCGTTGCCCCGGGGCATTTCCTGATGCAGGATGCCGCGGCCCGCGGTCATCCATTGCACATCGCCCGCGCCCAGCGTGCCGGTGTTGCCTAGGCTGTCGCCATGCGCCACCGCGCCCGCCAGAACATAGGTGATCGTCTCGATCCCGCGGTGCGGGTGCCAGGGAAAGCCTGCCTGATAGTCGGACGGGTGGTCGCCCCGAAAGTCATCGAACATCAGGAACGGGTCAAGTTCCGACGGATCGACAAAGCCAAAGGCGCGATGCAGATGCACACCGGCGCCCTCCATCGTCGGGCGGGCGGTGCGAGCTTCCAGAACAGGGCGGATCGACATGGCCTGACCTTTCCAAGCGGGTTCGTGAGTCTCACTTAGGGTGCCGTGCCCTGTTCGCCCAGAACCTCGCTGGCACAGCCCCTGTGCCCGCCCGCACAAGCCCCCGACATGGCAACGCAATCGCGGTAGCCGACGCAAAAGATTGCCACTAGGCTGGAGTTGGTCAAGCTCGCCGCCGGGCCGGGCCAAGAGGAGATATGCGATGCATCCAGCAGCCGAACCCAGCTTTCGCCAGTCGGTAGATCTGATGTTTGACCGGGCCGTTGCGGTGATGGATCTGCCGCCGGGGCTGGTGCAAAAGATCAAGGTCTGCAACTCCACCTATACGGTGCGCTTTGGTGTGCGGCTGCGTGGCAAGATCGAGACGTTCACCGGCTATCGGTCGGTTCATTCCGAACATATGGAGCCGGTCAAGGGCGGCATCCGCTATGCCATGGCCGTCGATCAGGACGAGGTCGAGGCGCTGGCGGCGCTGATGACCTATAAATGCGCGCTGGTCGAGGCGCCATTCGGCGGCTCGAAAGGGGGGCTGTGCATCGACCCCCGCGCCTGGGAAACGCATGAGCTGGAACAGATCACCCGCCGCTTTGCCTATGAACTGATCAAGCGCAACCTGATCAGCCCGGCCCAGAACGTGCCAGCCCCTGACATGGGCACCGGCGAGCGCGAGATGGCCTGGATCGTGGACCAATACAGCCGGATGCACACCACCGACATCAACGCCCGCGCCTGCGTAACCGGCAAGCCGTTGAATTCCGGCGGGATTCAGGGCCGGGTCGAGGCGACGGGGCGCGGGGTGCAATATGCGCTGCGCGAATTTTTCCGCCACCCCGAGGATGTGGCGCGGGCCGGGCTTGCGGGCGGGCTGGAGGGCAAGCGGGTCGTGGTGCAGGGGCTGGGCAATGTGGGCAGCCACGCCGCGCGCTTTCTGGCCGAGGAGGACGGCGCAAAGATCGTGGGCATCGTCGAGCGTGACGGGGCGCTGTGGCACGACGGCGGGCTGGATGTGGCCTTTGTGCAGGATTGGGTGCGCCGCACCGGCGGGGTCAAGGATTGCCCGCTGGGCCGTTACGAGGCCGAGGGCGTGCGGATGCTGGAGGCCGATTGCGACATCCTGATACCCGCGGCGCTGGAAGGGGTGATCCATCAGGGCAATGCCGGGCGCATCCGCGCGCCGCTGATCATCGAGGCGGCCAACGGGCCGCTGACGGCGGGGGCCGATGCGATCTTGCGCGAAAAGGGCACGATCATCATCCCCGATCTGTATGCCAATGCGGGTGGGGTGACGGTGTCCTATTTCGAATGGGTCAAGAACCTGTCGCATATCCGCTTTGGCCGGATGCAGCGCCGCGCCGAAGAAGCGCGCAACCGCCTGCTGGTCGATGAACTGGAACGGCTGTCGGCCGACCGAGGTCTTGGCTGGACGCTGTCGCCCGATTTCAAGGATCGGTTCCTGCGCGGCTCGGACGAGCTGGAGCTGGTCCGCTCGGGGTTGGATGACACGATGCGCACCGCCTACCAGTCGATGCGCGAAACCTGGCTGGGCCGCCCCGATGTGCCCGACCTGCGCATGGCGGCCTATATTGTGGCGATCGACCGGGTGGCGAAAAGCTATCAGTCCAAGGGGTTGTAGGGCGGCCCGCTGATCCCGCGCGGGTCTGGCCGCCCAAGACCGGGCAGATTTTCTGCCGGGGGTTCATCGGCGGGCTTGATTGGTGTGGCTGCGACAGCCGATATAGGGGCTATGAGTCTGCCCCCCGGCTTCCTTGATGAACTGCGCAATCGCGTCCCGATCAGTCAGGTGGTCGGGCGCAAGGTCGTCTGGGATGTGCGCAAGTCGAACCAAGGCAAGGGCGACTTTTGGGCGCCGTGCCCGTTTCATCAGGAAAAAAGCGCCTCGTTCCATGTCGATGACCGCAAGGGGTTTTATTACTGCTTTGGCTGCCACGCCAAGGGCGACGCGCTGAGTTTTCTGCGTGAAACCGAGAACATGGGTTTCATGGAGGCGGTAGAACTGCTGGCCCGCGAGGCCGGAATGCAGATGCCCGCGCGCGACCCCGAGGCCGCGCAAAAGGCCGACCGCCGCACCGAACTCGCCCGCGTGATGGACGAGGCGGTGCGGCATTACCGGATGCAGTTGAACACGTCCGCCGGGGCGGCGGCGCGCGATTATCTTGCGCGGCGCAAGCTGGGGATCGCTGCGCAGGAGCGGTTCGAAATCGGCTTTGCGCCGGGTCATCGGCAGGGGCTGTATGGCGCATTGCGCGCCCGCGGCATCGCCGCCGATCTGATCGTGGATGCGGGCCTTGCCGCCCGGCCCGAGGGCGGGGGCGAGCCCTATGACCGCTTTCGCGACCGCATCATTTACCCGATCCGCGACCAGCGCGGGCGCTGCATCGCGCTGGGCGGGCGGGCGATGGCACCGGACGCGCCCGCCAAATACCTCAACAGCCCCGAAACCGAACTGTTCGACAAGGGACGCAGCCTTTACAATGCAGGCCCCGCACGTGAGGCCTGCGGCAAGGGTGCGCCGCTGATCGTGGCCGAAGGCTATATGGATGTGATCGCGCTGGTCGAGGCGGGCTTTGGCGGCGCGGTGGCCCCCTTGGGCACCGCCGTGACCGAAGAGCAGTTGCGCATGATGTGGCGCATCCACCCCGAGCCGGTGATTGCGCTTGATGGCGATGCGGCGGGCATGCGGGCGGCGCTGCGGGTGATTGATCTGGCGCTGCCGCTGCTGGAGGCGGGGCAGGGCCTGCGGTTTGCCGTCATGCCGGCCGGGCTTGACCCCGACGACCTGATCCGCGCGCAGGGCGCTCAGGCGATGGCGCGGGTGATCGAGGCGGCCGAGCCGATGGTCAACCTGCTGTGGCGGCGCGAGACCGAGGGGCGCGACTTCGACAGCCCCGAACGCAAGGCGGCGCTGGACAAGACCCTGCGCTCGCTGATCGGGCGGATCAAGGATCCGTCGATCCGCACCCATTATGGTGAGGAAATCAAGCGGCTGCGGTGGGAGTTGTTCGGCACCCGCCGCCCCAAGGCCGCCGCGCGCGGCGGCAGCCGTGATCGGACCGGCAAATGGACCCCGCCCCCCGCCCCGCCGCTGGAGGCGACCAAGGCCTCGCTTCTGGCGGCCGCCGCGCCGGACGTGGAGGATCATCTGCGCGAGGCGATGATTCTAGCGATCTGCACCGCGCATCCGGTCTGCATTGCGACCTTTGAAAGCCAGCTTGAAACCGTGGCCCTGACCGACCCTGACCATGACGCGCTGCGCCATGTGATGCTGATGCACGCCCATGACGCCCCCGAGGCGATCGGTAAAGCGATCCTTGCCGGGGCGGGCGCCCAGCTTGAAAAGGTGATGGCGCTGCCCCATGTCCGGATTGCGCCTCCGGTGAATCCGACGGCGGATGTTGAATTCGCCCGCATGTGTCTGGCCGAGGAACTGGCCAAGCTGTCGGCCCGCCGGGCGGTGCGCACTGAAATTGAAGAAGCGATGGAGGATATGAGCGGACTGGCCGATGAAGGCGTGACCTGGCGGCTGTCGCAGGCCGCGCGGGCCTGCCATCAGGCGGACCGGTCCAAGCTGACCGATACGGCCGACATGGGCGAAGACCGGGCCGCGCTTTCGGCGCATCTGCAAAGCCTGATCGACGGCGAGGTGTGGCGCAAGAAGCGGCCGTGACGGTCGTGGCAAGGCCCCCTGTGATTCGCCTCCATGATTCGATAACACTGGCGGGCATGATTCGACCCTGCACGCCGCGCGACTGATCTGACGACCCAGACCCGATCCCCGAGGAGCCCTCATGGCCGCCAAAGATACCGACGACGCCAAACCGGACGACCAGGACGCCGACCACACGCTCGACATGAGCCAGACCGCCGTCAAGCGCATGATCGCCGAAGCCCGCGAGCGCGGCTATATCACCTACGATCAGCTGAACGCTGCATTGCCGCCGGAACAGGCCTCGTCGGAACAGATCGAAGACGTGATGTCGATGCTGTCGGAAATGGGCATCAACGTCATCGAAAGCGACGAGGCCGAAGATGGCGAGGCGGGCGGCGAGGTGGTCGAGGCATCGACCTCGCGCGAGGTGGCGCTGGCCAGCTCGACCAGCGAGACGCTCGACCGCACCGACGACCCGGTGCGCATGTATCTGCGCGAAATGGGCAGCGTCGAGTTGCTGTCACGCGAGGGCGAGATTGCCATCGCCAAACGGATCGAGGCAGGCCGCAACACGATGATCGCGGGGCTGTGCGAAAGCCCGCTGACCTTCCAGGCGATCACGATCTGGCGTGACGAACTGCTGAGCGAAGAAATCCTGCTGCGCGACGTGATCGACCTTGAGGCGACCTTTGGCCGTTCGCTGGACGAGGACGGCGAGTTGGACGAGCCGGTGGTTGAAGGGCTTGATGTGGCCTCGGCGCCCAAGAAGGCTGCCAGTGACGAGCCTGAACTGGATGCCGACGGCAACCCGATCAGCCGGATCGAGGAAGAGGATGAGGACGACGAAGGCACCAACATGTCGCTGGCTGCGATGGAGGCCGCGCTCAAGCCCAAGGTGCTGGAGACGCTGGAGCTGATCGCGCGCGACTATACCAGGCTGGCCGAGATGCAGGATCTGCGGATGTCGGCCACGCTGAACGAAGACGGCACCTTCTCGAAAACCGATGAGGCGGCCTATCAGAAGCTGCGCTCGGAAATCGTGCTGCTGGTGAACGAGCTGCACCTGCACAACAACCGCATCGAGGCGCTGATCGACCAGCTTTACGGCATCAACCGCAAGATCATGTCGATCGACAGCGGCATGGTGAAACTGGCCGATGCCGCCCGCATCAACCGGCGCGAATTCATCGACGAATACCGCGGCTACGAGCTTGACCCGGCATGGCTGGACCGGATGGCGGCCAAATCGGGCCGCGGCTGGCAGGCGCTGATCGAGAAAAGCCGCGACAAGGTCGAAGACCTGCGCGCCGAGATGGCGCAGGTGGGCCAGTATGTGGGCGTGGACATTTCCGAATTTCGCCGCATCGTGAACCAGGTCCAGAAGGGCGAGAAAGAGGCGCGGCAGGCCAAGAAGGAAATGGTCGAGGCAAACCTGCGGCTGGTGATCTCGATCGCCAAGAAATACACCAATCGCGGCCTGCAATTCCTTGACCTGATCCAGGAAGGCAACATCGGCCTGATGAAGGCGGTGGACAAGTTCGAATACCGCCGCGGTTACAAGTTCTCTACCTACGCGACCTGGTGGATCCGCCAGGCGATCACGCGCTCGATCGCCGATCAGGCCCGCACGATCCGTATCCCGGTGCACATGATCGAGACGATCAACAAGCTGGTGCGCACCGGGCGGCAGATGCTGCACGAAATCGGCCGCGAGCCGACACCCGAGGAACTGGCCGAGAAACTCCAGATGCCGCTGGAAAAGGTCCGCAAGGTGATGAAGATCGCCAAGGAGCCAATCAGCCTTGAAACCCCCATTGGCGACGAGGAAGACAGCCAGCTTGGCGATTTCATCGAAGACAAGAACGCCGTTCTGCCGCTGGATTCGGCGATCCAGGAGAACCTGAAGGAAACGACGACTCGGGTTCTGGCCAGCCTTACCCCCCGCGAAGAGCGCGTGTTGCGGATGCGCTTTGGCATCGGCATGAACACCGATCACACGCTGGAAGAGGTGGGCCAGCAGTTCAGCGTCACGCGCGAACGTATCCGCCAGATCGAGGCCAAGGCGCTGCGCAAGTTGAAACACCCTTCGCGCTCGCGCAAGTTGCGCAGCTTTCTCGACCAATAACCCCGCGCAGGGTGCGCCTTCACAGCGCACCCGCCCCGGCCTCTGAGTCTTCCGCGCCACAGAAGCGCCCCCTGTATCTGGTGGCGCCAACTTCACGCTACCCAACCATTCGCCCCGATCCTATAGTCCCTGTGGAAATTGGGGCGCAGCCCCCTGCGAGATCAGGAACAAGGGGAAGACGATGCGCTGCCCGTTTTGCGGAAATGTCGATACTCAGGTGAAAGACAGCCGCCCGGCCGAGGACCATGTGGCGATCCGGCGGCGCCGGTTCTGCCCGGCCTGCGGCGGGCGATTTACCACCTATGAGCGGGTCCAGTTGCGCGATCTGGTGGTCATCAAGACCTCGGGCAAGCGCGAGGATTTCGACCGTGACAAGCTGGAACGCTCGATCCGCATCGCCATGCAGAAACGCCCGATCGACCCCGAACGCATTGACCAGATGATTTCCGGCATCGTGCGGCGGTTGGAATCCCTGGGTGAAACCGACATCCCGTCAAAGACCATCGGCGCCATCGTGATGGAAACGCTCGCGCGGATCGACACCGTGGCCTATGTGCGCTTTGCCAGCGTTTACAAGAACTTCCAGGCGGCGGACGATTTCGACAAATTCGTCTCTGAACTGCGCCCCCACCCTGGCGAGGCCGAGTGACCGAAACCGACCGCCGCTTTATGGCGCTGGCGCTGGCGCTGGCGCAGCGCGGTTTGGGTAATGTCTGGCCCAATCCGGCGGTGGGCTGCGTGATCGTGCAGGGGGGGCGGATCGTCGGGCGCGGGTTCACGCAGCCGGGTGGGCGGCCCCATGCCGAACCTGTCGCATTGGCGCAGGCCGGGGCGACCGCGCGCGGCGCCACCGCCTATGTCACGCTGGAACCCTGCGCCCATCACGGTAAAACCCCACCCTGCGCCGAGGCACTGGTAGCGGCGGGTGTGGCGCGGGTCGTCACCGCGCTGACCGACCCCGACCCCCGCGTGTCGGGCCGGGGCCATGCGATCTTGCGCGCCGCCGGGGTTGTCGTGACCGAGGGCGTGATGGCCGCCGAGGCCGAGGCGCAGCAGATCGGTTTTCTGTCCCGCCTGCGGCTCGGGCGCCCGATGCTGACACTGAAGCTGGCCACCAGTTTTGACGGCCGCATTGCCACCGCCACCGGCGAAAGCCGCTGGATCACTGGCCCCGAGGCGCGGCGGCGGGTGCATGGCCTGCGCGCCTGCCATGACGCGGTGCTGGTGGGTGGGGGCACGGCGCGCGCCGATGACCCGTTGCTGACGGTGCGTGGCCTTGGCGCGGTGCGTCAGCCGGTGCGGATCGTGGCATCGCGGCGCCTCGACCTGCCGCGTGCCGCCCTTGCCGCGTCGATCCCCGAGGCGCCCTTATGGCTGATGCACGGGCCCGCC
Source organism: Phaeovulum veldkampii DSM 11550 (assembly GCF_003034995.1). Classification (GTDB taxonomy): domain Bacteria; phylum Pseudomonadota; class Alphaproteobacteria; order Rhodobacterales; family Rhodobacteraceae; genus Phaeovulum; species Phaeovulum veldkampii. The sequence continues at coordinate 27,054 of NZ_PZKF01000019.1, forward strand.
GCACCCGCCGAGGCGCTGGATTGGTGGCATAACCGGGGCGCCAGAACCTTTGAGGTTGCCGAAAGCGGCGCCGGGCTTGCCCCTTTGGCGCTGCTGTCGGTGCTGGGGCAGGCCGGGCTGACGCGGGTGTTTTGCGAAGGGGGCGGGCAGTTGGCGGCCAGCCTTCTGGCCGCCGATATGGTGCAAGACATGGTGGGCTTTACCGCCGGTCTGGCTTTGGGGGCCGATGCGCAGGCCGGGGTCGGGCCGCTGGGCCTGACCCGGCTGGCCGATGCCACGCGCTTTCAACTGGTCAGTGTTCAGACGGTGGGCACCGATCTGATGCACCGCTGGCGGCGCATCTAACGCCACAGCGGCGCAAGGCTGGCCAGTGCGCCTTGCGCCTTGGCCAGCAGGCGGTTGCCGGGGCCGGGGCGCGGGATCTGGCCGGTGGCGAGCCGCTCCACCACCACTTCGGGCGGGCAAGGGTGGCCCGTGATCGGGTCGATGTAGCGCGGATAGGCGATCAGCGCGGCATGGGCCAGTTGCACCAGCGCTGGCCGCGCCTGCCGCCGCGCGGGGGCGGGGCACAGGTCGCGCGTCAGCCCCCATCCGGCATAAAAAGGCAGTCCCAGACAGGTCACAGCCTTGCCGCGCAGCAAAGCCTCAAAGCCCAGCAGCGAGGTCAGTGTCCAGACCTCATCCACCGCCTCGATCAGGGCGACGGGGTCGGCGCCGGTCACGACCATGTCGGCATGGCGCAATGCCTGCTCGGCATCAATCGCGCCGGGGCGCAGGTTGGCCTCCACATCGGGGTGAGGTTTGAAAATGATGATAGAACCCGGATTTAGCCGCCTTGTTTCCGCCAGTAATGTCTGATTTGTGTAAGTTTGTGGTGCCCCCAGACGGATCGAGGCATCATCCTCCACCTGCCCGGGAACCAGAATCCGGTGCCCTTGGGGCAGGGCAGGCAGGGCCGTGGCGGCAAGGTTGTATTTCGACAGTCGCGCCGCGGTGAGCCGCGCCATCAGACGTTCGGCCCGCAAGGCGCCGCCGGGAGGGGGCGCGGCGGCGATCAGGGTTTCAAGGTCCGAGGGGCGCGTGGGGTCGTAGTAGATGCCCCGCCGGTCGGTCACCAGCGACAGCGGCGGTACCAGATCGGCACCAAGACCGCGCGAGCGCAGAAAGCCGTCTTCGACGCGGCGGACCTGCAGGTCAGCGCAGGTGGCGGACCAGTCGGCGGGTTCCTTGCCCGCCCAGATCAGCAGGCTGCGGCCGGTGGCGCGGGCGCGTGTGGCGGCGCGGGCGGGCGGATCGGCAAAGATCAGGCGCCGCTGCGCACCGAACATCTGTTGCAGCGCGGGCCGTTTCCACAGCCGCATTCCGCTGGCGACATGCCCGGCGCGATCTTCGCGAAAGGCGCGGGTTTCGGCCTCCATCTGATCCACCGCCTCTTCAAAGCGGCAAAGCCGGTCGCGGCAGGGGTCGTACCATGTGGGCGCCAGCAGATGCGACACCGCGAAAAGCTGCGCCCGCGTCAGCCTGCGGTTTCGGCGTGGCACCGGGTTTTCATCCTGCGTCAGGCCCCATCCGGCGTAAAAGGGCTGGCCAAAGACCCGCGGCCGGTGGCCTGCAAGGATCGCCTCCAGCCCCAGTTGCGACGAGACGGTGTAAACCGCCACCGCCCCCTCCAGCAGCGCCCAGGGAGAGATCGGATCGGTCAGAAATGTCACGCGCCCGGTCGCATCGGCGCCGCTGAAATGCCCGGCCCGCAGCCCCTGCACCGTTTCGGGGTGCGCCTTGATGATCACCCGTGCACCGGGGTTTTCCTCTTGCGCGATCACCAGCATCTCGCGGAAGGTGGCGGGCCTTGCTGCGCCGTGGCGGATCGAGGCATCGCCAAGGGTCTGGTCGATGACCAGCACATAGCCCGGCGGTGGTGCGGCAAGCTCTGGGTCAAAATTGTTGTATTTAGATAATTCCAGTGCCTTCAGGCGCGCGATTCCATCGCGAGCACGTTGTAAAATGGATGTATCGTCCAGAGGCTCTGTGGCCAGCATCCGTTCGACACGCGAGGGGGTGGCACTGTCGAAATGCACGCCGTCGGGGTCGATCAGCAGGCCCGCCGGCGGCGCGCCGCGGCGCCCCGGATGGACCGAGCGCAGGAAGGCATCCTCGATGCGCAGCAGACCGGCGCCGCGGCGCGCCGCCACCGCCTCGCCGCGCGCGGCGGTCGGGCTGCGGCCCCAGACGCCCACCAGATCACCCGGCTCCGGCAGGCCAAGGCGCAGATCATAGCCTGCCAGCGTCAGGATGCGGCGTAGTCTGCGCCCGGTCAGAAAGCCGCCGTTGAAGACGAACAACCGCCGCCGGTCGGGTTGCCCCTCACTTTGCGGCAAGGCTGTCGATCGAGCTGGCGGTGCCAAGCGATCCGGTCAGCGCGGCCAGCGTCTTGCTCCACTGCACATAGGGCGCCTCTGTGACATACAGCGTGTCGCCATCACGGATCATGAAGTCGCGCGCCATGAACAGCCCGTTGGGCTGGGTCAGATCCAGCACATAGGCGATGCGCTGATCGCTGGCCAGATCTGCCCGGCCCAGCACGGCGCGGGCAACCGGCGCGGGTTCGTTGCGCAGCACGAAGACGCCCTTGGGGTCGGCGAGGTTCGATTGCAGCCCGCCCACAGTTGCAATCGCCTCCAGCGCCGAGAGGGTGGGGGCGGTGAAGGGCACGCGAGCCTGCGCGCCGGTGGCCCCCAGCGCGGTAAAGGCGCGGGTATCTTGTTCCAGCAAGATCACGTCGCCGGGGCGCAGCGCTACGTCCATCGCCGGGTTTTCATAGAGGTCGCGCAGCCAGATCGTTTCGGCCCGACCCGCACGTTTGACGGTGACGCGCACCAGTTCGGGCGCAATGGTGATGCCGCCCGCCTTGGCCAGAATGCCCGACAGCGTGCGCGTGGGCCGCTCGATCGGGTAGACGCCCTGCGCGCCGATCGTGCCCATGATCGACACGGTTGACCCGTCGCCCGCCAGCCGAGTGACCGACACCTGCGGATCGGGGGGCTGGGCGGCCAGCTTTTCGGTGATGATGCGGCGCAGACCTTCGGGCGAATTGCCCGCGGCGCGGATGCGCCCGGCATAGGGCACAAAGATATAGCCCGCACCATCCACCTGCATCTCTGTCAGTTGGGTGGCGCTGGTGCCCTGCTGGGCCAGCAGCCCGTCATCGACGTTTTCCCAGATCGTCAGGCCCAGCACGTCGCCGGGGTTTATATCGTCCGAGCCGACCACGCCGGCATCGCGAAACGCCGAGGAAAAGCCAAGGCCGGGCACCGTGGTGGTGGCCCGGATGACCCGATCGGTCACCGCGATCACTGCTCCCTCGCCGCGCGTCGAGGCCGCGAGCAGTTCGCGCTTGTGCGGGCCTGACCGGGGCAGGCCGCAGGCCGCAAGGGCTGCGACAAGCGCCACAAGGGTCAGCGCGCGCGCGGCTCGGACAGCGGTTCTGGTCACTCTGCGCTCCTTGGTGCGGGGAATCGGCTGGACAATGCGGCAGACCATACGAAAGCGCGCCCGATGATTCCAGCGCGTCATGGCGTCCGCGACGAGTGGTGCGCTGTGGCCTCGGACGGGGTCAGCGCATCGTAGGGATCGGTCGGTGCCAGCATCAGCGCAGGCAGTCGCCGCAACAGCCGCCGTCGCCCGCGGGCCGAGTAAAACCCGCCCGCCACCTGTGAGGTGGCCAGCAGATAGGCGCGATAGGCGCGGTAGGCGGCGGCATCCGGGCGGGGGAGGGCGGCGAAGAATGCGGGCAGCGGCTGGTCCGAGACGAATTCGGGCTTGGCATAGACCGCGCGGCCAAAGGCGCGCACCGGCAACCCACGCCACAGCGCTTGCTGGGCGGCAGTGGAATTCACGGTCACGGCGCTGTCGGCCCGCGCCAGCAGCCCCGCCAGCTTTCCGCCGCGCACGAAATGCACCCGCCCCGCCAGCCCGTGGGCCTGTGCCCGCCGCGCGATGGTGCGGCGCAGCGGCGCGCGGCCATCTTCCAGCGGGTGGGCCTTGAACACCAGATGATGATCGGCGGGCGCGCCTTCGGCAAAGCCCGACAGGCAAAGCTCGATGAACTCGGCCATCGTGGCAAAGGGTGAATGTGCGCGAAAGCTGGCGTCATGTTCCAGTTGCATCAGCACCAGATGGAACCGAAAGCCGCCGCGGCGGATGCGCGCACTGGCCAGCCAGTGATGCACGGTGTGCAGTGGCATCAGCGCCAGCCGTCGCAGATACAGCCGAAATTCTTGCGCCACGATCAGGTCGCGATGCGGCCGGAACGCCGGATAGCCGCGGTTCAGCGCCAGCACAAAGAAATGGTAAAGCGCGCCGTAAAGGATGTGCTGGCGCATCTCGCCCCAATGGGCCGGGGCCTCGGGCGGGGTCTCGGCCGGGGTGGGCAGGGCGGCGCGCATCTGCGCCACGCCCATCGTCATCAGCCGCGAATGGCCGTTCGCCCCACCGCGTTCGTAGCTGATCCAATAGGGCCGCAGATAACCTTCCTCGAACACATGCACGATCACGCCCGCCGCCCGCGCCGCGGCGATTGCCTGGGCATGAAGCGGTCGGGTATCGCCATAGACAACCAGATCGGTCACGCCCCGCTCACGCAGGATTGCGCGGCAGGTCTCGGGCCAGTCTGCTGTGCTGCCGCGATAGCCGATGTAGTTGGCCGGATCGGGCCAGAACATGCGGTCGCCCTGATTGAAGCCGACGCGCCAGACCATTGCGCCCGTGGCGCGCAGAGCCTTGCCCAGTTGCCCGAAAAAGGGGCCATGCGGCCCTTGCAGCAACAAAAAGCACCGTTTGGCGGGATCGGTCATCATGGTCCTGTCTTGGCTGGCGTCGTTCTGGCGCCAAAGCGCGGGGCTGTCACGATCAATCTTGCGGCAGCGCTGCGAAGCAAACTTGCGGCAGCGCCGCTTTGCACTGCGGGCGGCCCCGCCGGGGTCTTGCGATGGGGGCGCGCGCGGGCTAGGCAGGGCGGGTAAAACTGGGGGCTTGGCATGTTTACCGGCATCATCACCGATCTGGGCGAGATTCTGGCGCTGGACCGCACGGGCGATCTGCGCGCGCGCATCGGTTGCACCTATGATCCGGCGGGCATCGACACCGGCGCCTCGATCGCCTGCGACGGTGTCTGCCTGACCGTGGTGGCCACCGGCAACGGCCCCCGGGGCTGGTTCGAGGTGCAGATTTCAGGCGAGACGGTCAGCAAGACCAATATTGGCGGCTGGGCCGAGGGCGCGCGCATCAATCTGGAACGCGCGCTGAGGGTGGGTGACGAACTGGGCGGGCATATAGTGTCGGGCCATGTCGATGGCGTGGCCGAAATCGTGGCGATGCGGGATGAGGGCGACAGCACCCGCTTTACCTTTCGTGCGCCGCGCGATCTGGCCGGGTTCATTGCGCCCAAGGGCTCGGTCGCGCTGAACGGCACCTCGCTGACGGTGAATGAGGTCGATGGCTGCGACTTCGGCGTCAACATCATCCCCCATACCAAAGCCGTGACCACCTGGGGCCAGGCGGCCGTGGGCGACAAGGTCAACCTGGAGATCGACACGCTCGCGCGCTATGTCGCGCGGCTTGCGGAGTGGAAAGCATGACGTTCGAAAGCCCCGGTCCTGTGGAAGAAAACTTCCGCGACGCAATCTCGGCCATCGAAGAGATCATCGAAGATGCGCGCAACGGGCGCATGTTCATTCTGGTGGACCATGAGGACCGCGAGAATGAAGGTGATCTGGTGATCCCCGCGCAGATGGCCACGCCCAATGCGATCAATTTCATGGCGACCCACGGGCGCGGGCTGATCTGCCTGTCGCTGCCGGGCGCGCGGATCGACGCACTGGGCCTGCCGCTGATGAGCGCCAAGAACGCCTCGCGTCATGAAACCGCCTTCACGCTGTCGATCGAAGCGCGCGAAGGTGTGACCACCGGCATTTCGGCGCATGACCGCGCGCGAACCATCGCCGTGGCGATCGACCCGACCAAGGGCGCGGCCGATATTGCCACGCCCGGCCACGTTTTTCCGCTGCGCGCGCGCGAGGGCGGGGTGCTGGTGCGCGCCGGCCATACCGAGGCGGCGGTCGATGTGGCGCGGCTGGCGGGGCTGAACCCCTCGGGCGTTATCTGCGAGATCATGAACGAAGACGGCACCATGGCGCGGCTGCCCGATCTGGTGGCGTTTTCGCAAAAGCACGGGCTGAAAATCGGCACGATTTCCGACCTGATCGCCTATCGCCGCCGCTATGACAATCTGGTCAACGAAACGGCGCAGCGCCCGGTGACTTCGGTGCATGGCGGGCAATGGGCGATGCGCGTCTTTACCGATGAAACCCAGGGCGCGGAACATATCGTTCTGACCAAGGGCGATATCTCTACGCCCGAGCCGGTGCTGGTGCGGATGCATTCGCTGGACCCGATGACCGATGTGCTGGGGCTGACACCCGATCACGCCGACGATCTTCCTTCGGCGATGCGGGCCATTGCCGAGGCGGGGCGGGGCGTGGTGGTGCTGCTGCGCGACACGCACATGAAACTGGCGCGGCCCGGCGAGGTGTCGCCGCAGACGCTGAAGCAATACGGGCTGGGGGCGCAGATTCTGTCGGCACTGGGTCTGTCGCAACTGATCCTTGTATCAAACTCGGCGGTGCCCAAGGTGGTGGGGCTTGAGGCCTATGGCCTGACCATCGCCGGCACCCGCCCGATCCCGAGGGGCTAACTGATGGCCGCGAACGAATCCCATTACACGCTGCCGCTGCCGGGCTTTGACAAGCCGGTGCGCCTGCTGATCGTCGTGGCGCCTTATTACAAGGACATCGCCGACAAACTGGTGGCGGGCGCGCGCGCGGTCGCCGCGCAGGCCGGTGCGGTGGCCGATCTGGTCGAGGTGCCTGGCGCGCTGGAAATTCCCACCGCGATCGCCATGGCGGCACGAATGGCCGATTATGACGGGTTCGTTGCGCTGGGCTGCGTGATCCGCGGCGAGACGACGCATTATGACACCGTCTGCAACGACAGTTCGCGCGCCATCGCACTGATGGGGCTGGAGGGGGTGTGCATCGGCAACGGCATCCTGACCGTTGAAAACCGCCCCCAGGCCGATGTGCGCGCCGATCCCGCAGGCCAGAACAAGGGCGGCGGTGCGGCGGCTGCGGCCTTGCATCTGGTGGCGCTTTCCCGCAAATGGGCGGGCCGCACCAAGGGCATCGGCTTTCGCCCCGCGGGCGAGGCGATCCGCATCGCGGCCACTGACAAGGACACGACCCAGGCATGACGACCGACACCCCCCGCAAGCGTTCGCTGGAAGAACGCCGCCAGATGAAATCCGCCGCCCGGCTGTATGCGGTGCAGGCGCTGTTTCAGATGGAGGCCGCAGGTCAGGGCGTGGACCGGGTGCGGGCCGAGTTTGAAACCCACCGATTTGGCGCCGTCTACGAGGGCGACGAAATGGCCGAGGGCGACCCCGACCTGTTCCGCCGCATCCTTGAGGATGCGGTGATGTGGCAAGCCCGAATCGACCAGGCGACTGACCGAGCGCTGGTGGCGAAATGGCCGATAGACCGGATCGACCCGGTGTTGCGCGCGCTGTTCCGCGCCGCGGGCGCCGAATTGCAGAACACCGCGACCCCGCCCAAGGTGGTGATCACCGAATATGTCGATGTGGCGCGCGCCTTTTTCCCCGAAGGCAAAGAGCCGAAATTCGTAAACGCCGTGCTGGATCACATGGCGCACGAGGTGCGCCCCGAGGCGTTCTGACCGCCTTGCGCGGTTTTGCAGAAACTTCTGGGAATTTTCTGGAACGGTTGTAAACTGATCGCATGCAACCGGAGTCCATCATGCCCGAGCTTGTTCGCCTGTATCTGCGCAATATCGCCTATGGCTTTCTGCTGGCGGTCGCTTTCGTCGCGCTGCTGTTGTGGTTCAACGTGGCCAACCTCTGGCATCTGGTGACCTCGACCGATGGTGGGGCGCTGGCCGTGGTGATGCTGGTTCTGGGCAATGCCATCGTGTTTTCGGGGGTACAGTTCGCCATTGCCGTGATGCGTATGGCTGACCCCGAGGGCGGGTCGGGCGGTGGGCGCAAGCGGCCCGAACCTGTGGTGCGCGCCGAACTGGTGCGTGTTCCGGTGCCCGCGCGCAGCCGGCGCTAAATAGGCAAGACCCAGAAATCCAAAGGAAAAGGCGGCGGGAACCGCAGCGACCGTGTCGGCGTGTTTTCCCGAGAGCCTGGTTACACCAGGTGGGCGCCAGATACCAAGGCCACGGCCCTGGCAGAGCCAGCTCCCTCGGAATTGCTTATCGGCCACTGGAAAAGTGCCGCACACGCGAGGAGCAGAAACCCGCCTGATCAACAGATAGGGCAGGGCGGGGCGTTCGGCAAGGCTTGCGCGATGTTCTTGATCCGTTCATGATGGCGCCATGTTCCGCCCTGTGCAGCCAGCCCCGATGCCCGGCCAGATTCTGGCTCGGGGTGTCTGCCGTGCGCTGGTCGGGCTGAATTTCGCCCCGCTGACCGAACAGGTGCCCGCGCCGGGGCTACGCTGTGATGTGATGGCGCTGGGGCCGAAGGGCGAGATCTGGATTGTCGAATGCAAATCCGGTCGGGCCGATTTTACCTCGGACCGCAAATGGCAGGGCTATCTGGACTGGTGTGACAGGTTCTTCTGGGCGGTGGACGCCGATTTCCCCACCGACCTGTTGCCCGCCGAAAGCGGGCTGATCCTGGCCGATGGCTATGGCGCCGAGATTTTGCGGATGGCCCCGGAAACCCGGCTGCTCCCCGCCCGCCGCCGCGCGCTGACGCAGGGCTTTGCCCGCGCCGCCGCGCTGCGGCTGACGGCGCTGCGCGACCCTGGCGCGGTTATTTCCGGGGGTTGGACTTAGGCGCTTCGGTCATCGCGCGGGCGGCTGCGGCCGCGGCCAGCAATTCCTCGGCGATTTCCTCGGCCTCTTCGGGGTCGAAGTCGAGCGGCAGTTCGACGCCCTCGGCCTCGATGTAAAGCCGCACCATCCCGAGCGTCGTCGGCCCGATCTGAAGATTGGCGGCGATGTCGCTTTCCTTGTCGATTCCCATCGGGGCCCCCTGCGGCAGAACTGTGCCTACCCCGCGGTTAGCCTGAAACCCCGCGCCCGGCAAGGGCTGCGCGAGGGCACGGCGCGCGTGACTAGGGTCTTGCAATCCGGCGGCTGTGCCGCTAAATCGCGCGCAGTGCAGCTTTAGCTCAGTTGGTTAGAGCACCAGATTGTGGATCTGGGGGTCCCCCGTTCGAGCCGGGGAAGCTGTACCACTCATCCCCCTGAAATGCTGCAGATGTAATTTGGCGCCAATTGGCCGGCGGCAGCCATTGGCCAATCGGTTTGCGCGGTTTTCGGCGCTGTCTGCCGTTGTCCGTGGCGCTATGGTCCGCACCCCCTGAACCATTAGGCTCAGGACTCGTTCTGGATTCTGGCCAGAACAAGACAATGGCGGCGAGGATGACGGCGAAGAAGAAAGTTTCCGGACCCCGGTCGCATCGGGTGGCCACGCGCCGCCAATCTTTGAGGCGCCCGAACATGATCTCGATGCGGTTGCGCGGTTTGTAGCGCCGCTTGTCGTATTTGACGGCCTTCTTGCGGGGCTTCCGGCCCGGGATCCAGACCTTTATCCCCTTGTCTTTCAACGCTTCTCTGAACCAATCGGCATCATAGCCCCGATCGGCCGCCCCTTCGCATCCGCAACGGCGTGCAGCTTGGTGTTCATGCCGCCTTTGGTTCGGCCTATCTGGCGTCCGCGCCCCCCTTTTTCACGCCCAGGCTTGACGCCGTGCGGTGTGCCCTGAGATAGGTCGCGTCGATCATGATTGTCTTGTGCCCGGCACTTTCGGCGGCCAGCCCCACCATGATCCGGGCGAAGACACCGTTTCGCTCCAGCGCTTCCAGTGGTTGTAGAGCCTTTCAGGGGCTTCACCGCCCGCCCTGGCGACAGGCACCGCCCGCCGTCTCTTTGTCGCTGAACCGATCGGGCCGGGGCGTTTTCACACCCCGGCCCTGTATGTTGGCCCCGTCCGCCCTCAGCGGCGGACGACCCGGTCCAGCAGCGGCGAGATCATCCGCACTGCGGTGCGGCGATTGCGCTGTTCGGCCGCCTGTGTGGGCACCAGCAATTCAGCCTCGCCATACCCCTGCACCACAAGGTTTTCCGGCGGCACCCCGAAATATTCGGTCAGCGCCAGCGCCAGCGATTCGGCCCGACGGTCAGACAGGGCAAGGTTTGATGACCCCGAGCCGACGGCATCGGTATGACCTTCGATCAGGAACATCTCGGCAGGGTTTTCGTCGATCAGGTCCGACATGAAGCGGCCAAGCTGTGACAGTTTTTGCGCCTCGCTCGGCCGGATCGCCGCCGAGCCGGTTTCAAAAGTGATGCTTTCCACGTCGATCGTCGGGGCAAGGGCGCGCACCTCGGGATAGTCGCGCACCTGACGCAGGCTGAACGACCGGCCAATCTCGCGCGCCTGCGCGGCGAACAGGGCGGCCCGCAGCTCCGCATCATCGGCCCCCGGCCGGATGAAGCGGGCCTCGGGGCGGGGTTTCGGCAAGGTGTTTATGTCGATCCGGTCCACCGACTCAAGATCGTCGATCAGCACCAGTTCGCGGTCTGCCGCATCCAGACGCGAGCGGCGCAGCACCCGGCCCGAGGCATCCCGGATCGTCACGATCCGGCTGCCATCAGCGCGCTGCACCACAGACCGGGTAGAGCCGTCGCGGAAGGTTTCGGTGCGCACGGTGCTGCCCGGCTGCCGGATCAGCGTATCATCATCCTTCAGCACCACATAGCGGCCATCGTCGCGCTGAACGACAACCCGGTCGCCGGTATTCGACACGACCTTGTCGCCATTGTTCAGGATCGCGCCGACAACAAGCCCGCCCAGCACGACCAGCCCGAACTTTTCAAGGTTCGTCAGCCCGTCATCCTTCTTGGCTTTGGTCCCGACGGCGGGCGCCAGTGCCGTGGCTTGGGGTTTTGCGAAATCCTCATCGCTGCTGCGGGTGTCGGCCTCGGTCACAGCGGTGACGGTTTGGGTCGCGCCCTCGGCCGGGGCCGCATCAACGGCGCCGCCGAAAAGTCCTGCTGCCGCAGCCGCGGCGGCAGGGGCCGCCCCGCCTTCGGCGGCTTCGGGCGCGGTCAGAATGTCGGACAGGGTCTGCACGGCTTCCTCCGAAGCCGGCTCGGCGGTGATGACAAGCGGCAGGCTTTCATCGCCCGCAACCGCCGTCTCGGTGGCGGCAGCGGCGTCTGTGGCGGGGGCCGGTTCCTGCGTGGGCTTTTCAGCCGGCGTTTGCACCGCGACTGCAGGCGGGGCTTCGGGCGCGGCCTGTGTTGCAGCCTCGGGGGCGGCGGCTTCAGTTTCTGCGGCCGCTTGCGCCTCTGCGGCAGTTGCGGCTTCGGCAGCGGCGGCTTCCGCCGCGGCGGCCTCTTCCAGCGCCTTCGTCGCCGCCGCGTCAACCTCTGCGGCAGCCGCCGCGTCGGCATCAGCCGCAGCAGCGGCGGCCTCTGCGGCGGCTTGTGCCTCCGCAGCAAGGGCGGCTTCTGCGGCTGCGGCGTCTTCCAGCGCTTTTGCCGCCGCCGCCTCGGCTTCGGCGGCTTCGGTTGCGGCAGCGGCGGCAGCGTCAGAGACCGTGGCGCCGATGGTATCGCACGGCGCGGCGGGGGCCACGACGCAGGTCATGCCCTCGGGGCAAGGCATGTCTGGCCCGGTCAGACACATGACCGTGCTGTCGCCCACCGTCACTTGGACCTGCGCCAGCACTTGAACCGGCGCGATCGTTGCCAGCGCAACCGATACAGCTGTGCTCGAAATCAGAAACCGCTTCATGTCTTGTCCTTTCAGAAGTTGCCGCAGCGGGTCAGCCGCATGCGGCCACGCCCCCTGTTGTCTGTTTCAGCAAAGCAATTTCCGGGATGATAAGCGATAACACGCGACAGGTTTTTCACAAAGGCGCAGCGAATACCGTCGAACCCGTGCAGGCCGACCGGGTCAGCGCCCCAAGCTGCCGCCTGCCAGTGCCCGATAGGCCAGGGGCGCCAGCAGGATCACGAACAAGATCCGCACCACATGATGCAGCGCCACAAAGGCGACATCGGCATGGATGGCAAGAGCAACCAGCCCCATTTCGGTCAGACCGCCCGGCGCAAGCGCAAGGATCGCCTGATCGACCCCTACACCTGCAACCGCGCGCATTGCCAGCCCCGCGCCGGAGGCCAGCATCAGCGTCAAGGCCGTGGCCGCAAGGCTCAGCCCCACGGCGCGCAACAAGACAGCGGCGCCGATGCCCTGAAACCGGCAGCCCAGTACGGTGCCCAAAATTACCTGCGCCGCAGTAACCAATAGCGGCGGCGGCGCGCTGTGGGTCAGCCCGGTCAGATGCAGCGCCGCCGAAAGCGCCATTGGGCCCAGAAAGGTGGGCGCCGGCAGATGCAACCGCTTGCCAAGCACGCTGCCCGCAACGGCACAGCCCAGCAAAACCGCCGCATCAACCCAGGACAACGCCAACTGCGGCGGGCCGCTGGCCGCCCCCACATCCTGCCCCTGAACGAAACGAAACCAGAATGCGATCAGGGCTATGGTGATCACGATCCGCAGGCTGTGGGCCAGGATGATCGGCGCCGGCTTGGCGCCGTTGGCTTCGCCGATCTCGATCATCTCGCTCAGTCCTCCGGGCATTCCGGCGAAATAGGCGGTGGTCCAGTCCATCCGCCCGAAACGGTGATAAAACGGCACCACGACCAGCGCCACCGCGACCACATAGGCCATCAACACCGCCACAGTGCCCAGCCAGACGCTGGCCTGCGTCGCCACCTCTGGCGTGAAACGGGCGCCCAGCAACACGCCGATCACCGCCACCACAACAGGCCGGAGACGGGCCGGGGCTGTCACCGGCGCACCGCCGACAGCCGCCGCCATGGTGGCAAACAGCGCCCCCAGCATCCACGGCAACGGCAGGTGCATCAAAAAGAACAAGATCCCGCCCGCAGTCCCTATACCTAGGGCGAGCGCTATGCGGGGCAGGTTTGGCACGTTTGAAATCCGGTAAAGGGTGGGCGTCAAGGTGGCGATACTGAGCGATCAACACGTCAATATCCAAGGCTCTCATGTCCAGCAAGGCCGCCTTCAGCGCGCCATGGCTCCTCCCACCAGGCGATTTGCTGCAAGGTCTCGGCCTGATGCGGCGCGAAGCGCCATTTCAGGGCCGCGACAATCCCCGCGCCGGTGCCCACCGTGGCTCCGGCCAAAATCTTTAGGCCATGGGCAATCGGGACATCATGCCCGATGGTCACCCAATGATCGCGCAGCCAGTCGAAAAACGAAGCGTCATCGGCAATCCGCTAGGCTCAGGCTCGATGCCGTGCGGTGTGCCTTGAGATAGGTCGCGTCGATCATGATCGTCTTGTGTCCGGCACTTTCGGCGGCCAGCCCCACCATGATCCGGGCGAAGACACCGTTGTCGCTCCAGCGCTTCCAACGGTTGTAAAGGGTCTTGGCTGGCCCATATTCCTTCGGCGCATCACACCACCGCAACCCATTGCGATTGATGAAGATTATGCCGCTCAGAACACGACGATCATCGACGCGGGGCTTGCCATGGCTCTTCGGAAAGAAAGGCTTGAGGCGCTCCATCTGGGCGTCCGTCAGCCAGTAAAGATTGCTCAACGATCAGGTCTCCTTGCGGAACCTGAATCACGCCAAACGCACCAAATCAATGGGTCTTGAGTCTAACGCTTTGATTTGTGGCTATTTTCGGCTGCTCTCAACTGTTCCCACAAATGCCGGCCCGTTTCCACCTTTGGCCCCATGTTTCTGTCGCGTTACAGGAGACCGGGAGATTTGCCACATTGTAGCAGGGTTTTGCGGGCAGATCTGATCGACTCTAACCTATTGAAACTATTGGCGGAAGGGGTGGGATTCGAACCCACGGATGCTTGCACATCGGCGGTTTTCAAGACCGCTGCAATCGACCACTCTGCCACCCTTCCACAATACTCCTGCACAAGTTTTCAAGACTAGAGCCTTAAACCACTCGGCCAAACTTCCATACCGTTCGGGCACTGTCACCTGCGATCAACTGCCGGGCGACTGTCACGACCCGACCAGCTTTTGCGAGCCTGCCCGCACCCTGCCGCAAACACAGCCCCGTTTGCCAGTTTAAACATTACCGGGCCGGGTTTGATTTTCGTTCATTCACGCTTGGGGGTGCTAGTCTGTCCGACAAGCGTCACAAGTATTGCCGATATAGCGGATCACGCGATTCTGAAAGAGTGGTTCGGGCTGAAAACCGCGCGGCCGCTTTGGCCGCACTTTCCTTGGCAGGGCGGAGCGGATACAGTCCGCTTGCAGCGTAGCAGGACGGCTCGGGCCATGCCGGGGCCGTGTCGCACACGAAAGAACGGGCCTTCGGCCAGGCCCGGAGCAGTCAGACGCGGCAGAAACCGCGCGAAGGGGGCAAGGATGTTTGGGCGACATATCGGACGCATCGTGCTGATCATGGGAACGGGATTGGTGCTGGCCGGCTGCGAGGCGGGAAAAAACCCCTTCGCCCGTGCCCCCTCAGACAGCGGCGAAGCCGCCGTTGCCGCCCCCGCGCGCAGCACCGAGCGCGATGTCGAGAAGCCCGATGTGTTTTCGGCCACAGATCAGGGCCTGTGGGATGGGCGGCCGTCGCTGGGCGGCGTCTGGGTGGCCCATGCGGATGTGAAAGACCCCGAGCGGGTGATGATCCGCAACGCCGCAACCGGGAAATCTGTGATTGGCGCGCTGTTTCGGCGCGAGCGGGACAATCCGGGGCCAAAGCTTCAGGTGTCGTCGGATGCGGCCGAGGCGCTGGGAATGCTGGCGGGCCAGCCCGTTTCGTTGAGTGTTGTTGCCCTGCGCCGCGAGGCGGTGCCCGAGCCTGTCGCCGCAGCAGCAGACCCCGCTGCCGAAACGCCCCCCGGTGCGCCCGAAACGATCACCGCCACGCCTTTGGCCGGTGCGGCAGCGCCTGACGCCAAAACCCCGGCCAAGGCGACCGCCCCCGCAGCGGCGGCTGCGGCACCGGTTGCGGCGGCAGCCGCGCCGAAGGGCGGCTCGGGCCGGGCCTTTGTGCAGATCGGGATTTTCAGCGTCGAGGCGAATGCCAAGCGCGCCGCCGATCAGATCCGGGCTGCCGGGCCGGCTGCCGAGGTCCGCAAAGAGGAAAGCCAGGGCAAGACCTTCTGGCGCGTTGTGGCTGGCCCCGCGGGCTCTGCTGCCGAGCGCGAGGCGCTGGTGAAAAAGATCAAGGGCCTGGGCTACGCCGATGCCTATGCCGTTTCCAACTGACCGTCAGGCCCGACTATGACCCTGCCTTCGCTTCGCCCGCTTCTTGCCCTTCTGCTGACCGCGCTTCTGGTGACGGCGCTGCCTGCGCGGGCGTTTGAAACCCGTGCCTCGGCGGCCTGGGTCTATGACGTGGGCACCGATACGGTGCTGCTGGAAAAGAACGCCGATGTGACGCTGCCACCCGCCTCGATGTCCAAGCTGATGACGCTGAACATGCTGTTCGAGGCGCTACGCGACGGGCGCGTGACGATGGACACGCAGTTTTCCGTCTCGACCCGCGCCAAGGAAATGGGCGGCTCGACGATGTTTCTCAACGAGATGGACCGGCCCACGGTTGATCAGTTGATCCACGGGATCATCGTCAATTCCGGCAATGATGCCTGTGTTGTGGTCGCCGAGGGGCTGGCCGGGTCGGAGGAGGCCTTTGCCCGGCTGATGACCGAGCGCGCCCGCGCGCTGGGGATGACGAATTCCATTTTTGCCAATGCCTCGGGTTGGCCCGATCCGGGGCACCGCATGTCGATGCATGATCTGGGTGTTCTGGCGCGTCGGCTGATCGTCGATTTCCCGGAATTCTACCCGATCTTTTCGGAAACCGAATACAACTTTGAAAATCGCGCACCTGCCAACAGCCTCAACCGTAACCCGCTGTTGCGGCTCGGTTCGGGCGACTGGAAGGCTGACGGGCTGAAGACCGGGCACACCTCCGAGGCGGGCTATGGGCTGGTCGGCTCGGCGGTGCAGGGGGGGCGGCGGGTGATCTTTGTCATCACCGGGCTGGATAGCGAGGCCACCCGCGCACAGGAGGCTGAGCAGATCGTGAATTGGGCCTTTCGCCAGTTCGTGGTGAAAACGCTGGCCAAGGCGGGCACGAAACTGGCCGAGGCGCCGGTCTGGCTGGGGGCCGCACCCTCTGTCGGGCTGGTGCCTGCCACGGATCTGCAACTGCTGCTGCCCGCGCTGGCCCATGACGGGGTAACCGCCGAGGCGGTGTTTTCCGGCCCCGTCACGGCGCCGATTGCCGCCGGGCAGGAACTGGGGCAACTGGTGGTGACAGTGCCGGGCATGGCCGAACATCGCGTGCCGCTGGTGGCCGAGGCGGCGGTTGCCGAGGCGGGCTTTGCCGATCGCGTCAAGACGGCCGGGCAGCGGCTGATTGCCCGCGCGCTGGTGGCAGCGGAGCGCTGAGCGCGGCATGTTCATCACCTTCGAGGGCATCGACGGATCGGGCAAATCCACCCAAAGCAGGATGCTGGCTGACAGCCTGCGCGCAGATGGCCGCGAGGTGGTGGCTACGCGCGAACCCGGCGGCAGCCCAGGCGCCGAGGAAATCCGCCGTCTGGTGCTGCAAGGCGACCCCGACCGCTGGTCGGCAGAAACCGAGATTTTGCTGTTCACCGCGGCCCGGCGCGACCATCTGGAACGCACCATCGCGCCCGCGCTGGCCGAAGGCCGGATTGTCGTGTGTGACCGCTTCGCGGATTCGACCCGTATCTATCAGGGCCTGACGCGGGGCGACCTGCGCGCGCTGGTGGACCGGCTGCACGCGCTGATGATCGGGCGCGAGCCGGACCTGACATTTCTGATCGACATCGACCCTGGCATAGGCCTTGCCCGCGCCCGCGCCCGCAAAGGCCATGAGGAACGGTTCGAAGATTTTGGCCTGCCGATGCAGGAACGGATGCGCGCGGGCTTTCTGGCGCTGGCGGCCGAGTTTCCGGCGCGCTTTCGGCTGATCGATGGCAACCGCGCACCCGAGACGGTGGCCGCGGAGGTGGCAGCCCTGACCCGCGCGGCGCTGGCATGAGCGAGGGCGGCCTGCCCGAACCCGACCGGGTCGATGGCGCCCCGCACCCGCGCGACACGCTGCGCCTGTTCGGTCAGCCGCGCGCCGAAGCGTCCGTGCTGGAGGCCTTTGCAACCCGCCGCCTGCATCACGGCTGGTTGCTGACCGGCCCCCGCGGCATTGGCAAGGCCACTCTGGCCTGGCGTATCGCGCGGTTTTTGCTGGCCACGCCGGACGACGACGGCGGGCTTTTCGCCGCGCCGCCGCCGCGCGATCTGGATATCGCGCTCGATCATCCGGTGGCCCGCCGCCTGTCAGCCCTGTCAGAGCCGCGGCTCTTTCTTTTGCGCCGCGGCCCGAACGACAAGGGCAGCGCGCTGTCTGCCGATATCCGGGTGGATGACGTGCGCAAGCTGAAATCGTTTTTGCATCTGTCCTCGGCAGATGGCGGGCGTCGTGTGGTCATCGTGGATGCCGCCGATGACATGAACACCGCCGCCGCCAACGCGCTGCTGAAGCTGCTGGAGGAACCGCCTGCGGGGGCCATTTTCCTGCTGGTCGCGCATCAGCCTGCCGGGCTTTTGCCCACGATCCGCTCGCGCTGCCGCGAATTGCGACTGGCCACGCTGGCGCCCGCCGACATGGCCGCGGCACTGGCGCAGGCCGGGGCCGAGGCGCCCGATCCGGTCGCGCTGGCGCAGCTGTCGGGCGGTTCGGTGGGCGAGGCGATCCGGCTGGCCAATCTTGACGGGCTGGACACCTATGCTCGGCTGGTCACTCTGCTGGCCAGCCTGCCGCGGCTGGATCGACCGCAGGCCCTGACACTGGCCGACAGCGTGGCGGGCAAGGCCGCCGAGGCGCGGTTTGATCTGATGCTGGGGCTGTTCGATCTGTTTCTGTCGCGGCTGGCGCGCAGCGGTGCCACTGGCCAGCCCCTGCCCGAGGCTGCGCCGGGCGAGGCCGCGCTGATGGCGCGGCTGGCCCCCGATGCCCCTGCGGCCCGACACTGGGCCGGGCTGCACCAAAGCCTTGGCGCGCGGGCGCGGCATGGCAGGGCTGTCAACCTTGACCCCGCCGCGCTGGTCATGGATATGGTTCTGCAGATCGCGGCGGCCGCCCCCGCCTGACAGCGAAGGACAGGCCATGACCACCCCCCCGCAGATCGTTGACAGCCACTGTCACCTTGATTTCCCCGATTTTGCCGGTGAACTGCCTGAGGTGATCGCCCGTGCCCACCGCGCCGGGGTGACGCGAATGGTCACGATCTGCACCAAGCTGCGGCTGGAACCGCAGGCCCGCGCCATTGCCGAGGCTTATGCAGGCGTCTTTTACGCCGCGGGCACCCATCCGATGAGCGCCGCCGACGAGCCGCTGGCCACAGTCGATCAACTGGTGGCGCTGGCGCAGCATCCGAAATTTGTGGGCATTGGCGAAACCGGGCTGGATTATCATTATACCGCCGACAGCGCCGAAGTGCAGCAGACCTCGCTGCGCATCCATATTGCGGCGGCGCGCGAAACCGGCCTGCCGCTGATCATCCACGCCCGCGCCGCCGATGACGACATGGCGCGGATATTGTCCGAGGAATACCGCGCAGGGGCCTATGGCTGTGTGATGCACTGCTTTTCCTCATCGCTCGCGCTGGCGCGCGCGGCGCTTGATCTTGGGTTTTATCTGTCGATGTCGGGCATTGCCGCCTTCCCCAAAAGCCAGGACATCCGCGATATCTTTGCCGCCGCGCCGCTGGACCGGGTTCTTCTGGAAACCGACGCGCCCTATCTGGCGCCGCCTCCGCATCGCGGGCGCCGCAACGAACCGGCCTTTACCGCCCATACTGCCGCAGTGGGGGCGCAGGTCTTTGGTCTGACGGTGGATGAATTCGCCGCCGCCACCAGCGCCAATTTCGACCGGCTGTTCACCAAGGCCGCAGGGGGCGCGGCATGAACCGGATGCGCTTTACCATTCTGGGCTGCGGGTCGTCGGGCGGGGTGCCGCGGATCGGCGGGCATTGGGGCGAGTGTGACCCCGGCAACCCCAGGAACCGCCGCCTGCGCTGTTCGATGCTGGTCGAGCGGATCACCGCGGCGGGCACCACCCGCGTGCTGATCGACACCTCGCCCGACCTGCGCGAACAGTTGCTGCGCGCGGGTGTGGGCACGCTGGATGCCGTGGTCTATACCCATTCGCACGCCGACCACATGCACGGGCTGGATGACCTGCGCCAGATCACCTTCAACATGCGTGCCCGGCTGCCGGTCTGGGCCGACACCCCCACGCAAGAGGCGCTGCTCAACCGCTTTGGCTATGCCTTTGTGCAGCCGCCCGACACCAACTATCCGCCGATCTGCGACCTGCACACGATCCGCGGGCCGTTCCAGATTGCGGGGGCGGGCGGCGTCATCGACTTTGTGCCGTTCGAGGTGGCGCATGGCAATATCGACGCGTTGGGCTTTCGTATCGGCGGGCTGGCCTATTTGCCCGATGTCTCGGCGATCCCCGAACCGGCATGGGCGCATCTGGGCGGGCTTGATTGCTGGGTGCTGGATGCGCTGCGCCGCACGCCGCACCCGACCCATGCCCATCTGGGGCTGGCGCTGGAATGGATCGCGCGCGCCCGCCCCGCCAGCGCGGTGCTGACCAATATGCATCTTGATCTGGACCATGACGCGGTCGCAGCCGAAACGCCCCCCCATGTGCACCCCGCCCATGACGGGATGGTGCTGGAGTTTCCTCTCTGAATGTCCACCCTGATCGAGGTGATCCTGCCGGTCTTTCTGGTGATCGGCTTTGGCTATCTGGCCGCCTGGCGCGGGCTGATGAGCGAGAGCGCCGTCGAAGGGGTGATGCGCTTTGCGCAGAACTTTGCGGTGCCGGTGCTGCTGTTCCGGTCGATTGCCAACCTTGACCTGAGCGCCAGCTACGACCTTGGCCTGATGGTGTCGTTTTACGCCGGCGCGTTCACGGCCTTCGGGTTGGGGCTGATCGGTGCTCGGATGCTGGGGCGGCCCGGCCCCGATTGTGTCGCCATCGGGTTTTGCTGTCTGTTCTCGAACTCGCTGCTGCTGGGGGTGCCGATCACCGAACGCGCCTATGGGGCGCAGGCGCTGGCGGGCAATTTCGCTATTATCTCGATTCACTCGCCGTTGCTTTACACCTTCGGCATCACTCTGATGGAGGCGGTGAAAAGCCATGGCTCGGATGCGGGTTTGGGCCGCGTGGCGCTGCGCGCGCTGAGCGGAATCGCGCGCACGCCGCTGGTGATCGGGATCATGGCGGGCTTTGCCGCCAACCTGAGCGGGCTGCCCCTGACCGGCGCGCCGGGCGCCGCGGTGGACATGATGGCCGCTGCCGCCCTGCCTGCGGCGCTGTTCGGGCTGGGCGGCGTGCTGCTGCGCTATCGACCGGAGGGCGACGGCCGCGCCATCGCCATGGTCACCGGCCTGTCGCTGATCGTGCACCCGGCGGTGGCCTATCTGCTGGGGCGCTGGGGCTTTGGGCTGGGCACCGACGCGATGCGCTCGGTGGTGGTGACGGCGGCGATGGCGCCGGGGGTGAATGCCTATCTTTTCGCCAACATGTATGGCGCGGCGCGGCGGGTGGCCGCCTCCAGCGTGCTGATCGCCACCGCGGGGTCGATCCTGACGGTGTGGTTCTGGCTGGCGGTGCTGCCTTAGGTGGCCTGCCCTAGCGCGGGGTGACACCGCGCAACCGCTCGGACCGGCGGCGCAGCAATTCGACCGTGGCCAGCAGCGCGATCGAGATGATCACGAGGATCGTCGCCACCGCCAATATCTGCGGGCTGATCTGTTCGCGGATGCCGTTCCACATCTGCCGCGGGATCGTCTGCTGTTCGTAATCGGCAATGAACAGCACCGCCACCACCTCGTCAAACGAGGTGACAAAGGCAAACAGTGCGCCCGACACCACCCCCGGCAGGATCAGCGGCATGATCACCCGAAAGAAGGTGGTGCGCGGGTTCGCCCCAAGGCTGGCCGCGGCGCGGGTCAGCGACTGGTCAAAGCCCACCAGCGTCGCTGTCACGGTGATGATGACAAAGGGAATACCCAGAACCGCATGGGCCAGAATGATGCCCGGATAGCTGTTGGCCAGCTTGAAGCCGTATTCTTCGCGCAGCGAGAAGTGGCCGATGCCGATTTCGAACGGGGAAAACGAGATCGTCGGATAGGGAAAGCCGGGGTTCGAGAAGAAGAAGAACATTCCAGTCGCCGAAATGATGATCGGCACGATCATCGGCGAAATCAGCACCGCCATGATCGTGCGCCGATAGGGCATTTCGGGCCGAGACAGGCCCAGCGCCGCCAGCGTTCCCAGAACCGTGGCCACGATGGTGGCGAACACGCCGATGATGACAGAATTCTTGGTCACCTGCACCCAGGTCGTATTGTGCCAGACATCGCGCCACCAGCTAGCATCGCGCGGCGCGTCGGGGTTCTGCATCCCAAAGGTCAACAGGCTGTCATACCAGCGCATCGAATAGCCCTCGGGGTCGAAGGCCAGCATCTTTTCGGTAAAGGTAAAATACGGCTCGGCGTTGAACGACAGCGGAATGACGATCAGGATGGGCGCGATCAGGAACAGAAAGATCAGCCCGCAGATCACCAGATAGGTGTAATGCCAGACACGTTCCAGCGGGCTTGCATAGATGGGAAGGGCCATCAGCGCTGTCTCCGGTTGGGGGTGGTGCCAGGGTTCATCGGCCTAGCCCAGTTTCAGATTGTCGATGCCGACGACGCGGTCATACAGCCAATAGAGCGCCAGAACCGCCGCCAGCAGCAGCCCCGCCAGCGCCGCCGCCAGCGACCAGTTCAGCGATTTCTGCATGTGGAAGGCGATCAGGTTGGAAATCAGTTGCCCATCCGCCCCGCCAACAAGAGCCGGCGTGATGTAATAGCCCACCGCCAGAATGAACACCAACAGCGCCCCGGCCCCGATGCCAGGCAGCGTTTGCGGCAGATAGACCCGGCGGAAGGCCGTCCACGATGAGGCGCCAAGGCTGCGCGCCGCGCGCACATAGCTGGGCGGGATCGGCCGCATCACCGAATACAGCGGCAGCACCATGAACGGCAGCAGGATATGCGTCATCGCAATGATTGTGCCGGTCTGGTTATACATCATCTGGATGCGCCCGTCTTCGCCCAGAATACCCAGCGACACCAGCACGTTGTTCACCACTCCCTGGCCCTGCAACAGCACCATCCACGAGGTTGTGCGCACCAGAAGTGAGGTCCAGAACGGCAGCAGAACAAGGATCATCAGCAGGTTCGACCGCGCAAGCGGCAGCGTGGCCAGCAGATGCGCGATCGGGAAAGCCAGAACAAGGCACAGCCCGGTGATCAGCCCCGACAGCAGAAAGGTGCGCGCGAACAATGTGACATAGACCTGCCGGTCCTGCGCAACCGAAATGATCGCGCCGGTGTCGTCGCGCGTCAGATCCAGCGCGGCAAGGTAGAAATCGGCCGTCAGCGCCGACGCGGCCGAGCGCATCACACGCCACAGCATCGGGTCGCCCCAGGTCTTGTCGATCTCCAGCAGCGCCTCGCGGTAGGGCGGTTCCAGCTTGTCGGCCTTGCGCGCCGCAGCGGTGAACAGAGAGCGTGTGCCCGGCATGTCATAGTTGATGCGCGTGCCTGCGCTGCCCGCGGTCTTGTCGGTTTTCATCTGTTTCAGATCGGCGGCCAGTGCAGCAAAGGCGGCCTCGTCGATCTGTGATCCGGCGGGGTTTTCGTCAAACCAGCGCACCAGATTGGGCGCGGCCTGGGTGAATGTGGGGTTGTAAACCGACTGGAACAGCATCTGCCCGATCGGGATGATAAAGGTCAGCAGCACAAAGAAAAACAGCGGCGCCACCAGCAGGAAGGCGCGGCGCCGGGCGCGGCCCTGCGACTTGGCCAATGCCGACTTGAGCGGCTTGCCATCGGCGGTGGTCAACAAGGCCGTGGTATCGGTCATGCACAATCCTCGGGACAAGACAGGCACCGTGCCCGGCGCACTGCGGTCGGGCACGGTTTGGGAAACTGGGCGGCGCGGGTCTGTGCGCCGCCGTGCCGGATCAGCCGGCCAGCCAGGCGTTGAAACGCTCGTTCAGCTCCACATCGTGGTCGGCCCAGAACTCGGGATCGTTGACCAGCGAATTGGTCATGTTGTCCGGGTTGGTGGGCATGTGCGGCGCCATCTCGATCTTGCCATCCTGATACAGGCCGACCAGCGAGGCCGAGGATTTGCGCGCCGGGCCATAGGCGATCCACTTGGCCTGATCGGCCAGCCGCTGGGTGTCGGTCGAGAAGGCAAGAAACTGTTTGGCCGCCTCAAGGTTCGGCGCGCCCTTCGGGATCGCCCACAGGTCAAAGTCGATATACTGGCCATCCCAGACGATCTGGAAGGGTTTGCCCTCATCGGCGATCGCGTTGAAGATACGGCCGTTATAGGCGGTGGTCATCACCACCTCGCCATCGGCCAGCAGTTGCGGCGGCTGCGCACCCGCCTCCCACCAGACCACGTCGTTCTTGATCGTGTCGAGCTTGGCAAAGGCGCGGTCCACGCCCTCGGGCGTGCCCAGCACGTCATAGACCTCGGCCGCGGGCACGCCATCGGCCAGCAGCGCCATTTCCAGCGAGCGTTTGGGCGCTTTCAGCAGGCCACGCTTGCCGGGGAACTTTTCGGTGTCGAAGAAGTCGCCGATCTTCGACGGTTTTTCGCCGGTGAATTTGGTGGTGTCATAGGCATAGATCGTGCCCCAGACGATGGTGGCCACGGCGCAATCCTGCAGCGCGCCATCCACGAAATCCTCGATTGCGGGAGTGCCGTCGGGTGCGGGCGGCAGGCTGGCCGGGTCGATCGGCTCCAGCAGGCCCTCGTCGCACAGGCGGATTGCATCCGACAGTTCGATATCGGCCAGGTCGATGGTGACGTTGCCCGCCTCGACCTGCGTTTTCAGCGGGGTCGCCGGGTTGTCGGCGTCGATCGAGTTGATCTTGATGCCGGTCATTTCTGTGAAGGGCTTGTGATAGGCCTCCACTTGGCTTTTCGTGTAGCTGCCCCCCCAGGACACCACGTTCAGCTCTTGCGCCGAGGCGGCAAAGCCCGAGGCGACCAGAGCCGTGGTCAGGATCAGTGTCGTCTTCATGTCATACTCCCGTTGTTGGTCTTGCAGTGATGACGTTTTGTCATTCTTGGCCGCGAAATGCGGCAGCATCGGCGCAGGGCACCCGCGCCGATGAAATCTTACATCGGTTCAAGCGCGCGGGCATCCTGCGGATGCCAGCCGATGCGCACATGCTGGCCCGGCACCAGCTTGGTCTGGCCCAGCGTGTTGCGGCTTTTCATCACGAAATCCTCAGACCCGGCCACCCGCAGCCGGGTGCGGAAGATGTCGCCCATATAGATCACCTCCAGCACCTCGGCATCGATCGTATGGGCGCCGGGGGGCATCATCTCGGGCTTGAACTCCACCCGCTCGGGGCGGATTGATACCAGCGTGCGCTGGCCCTTCTGGGTCACGTTCACCGGGGTCGCGTCGATCACCTCGCCGGTGGCCAGCCGCACCAGTGCCTTGCCATCCTCCAGCGCCTCGATGGTGCCGGGCAGCTTGTTGTTCTCGCCGATGAACTGGGCCACAAAGCTGTTCTTGGGGCGCTCATACAATTCATCAGGGGCGTCAAGCTGCTGGATGCGGCCATCATTGAACACCGCCACCCGGTCCGACATGGTCAGCGCCTCGCCTTGATCGTGGGTGACATAGACCACGGTCAGCCCAAGGCTTTCGTGCAGGTGCTTGATTTCAAACTGCATATGTTCGCGCAACTGCTTGTCAAGCGCACCCAGCGGTTCATCCATCAGCACCAGCTCAGGGTCGAACACCAGCGCGCGGGCCAGTGCGATGCGCTGCTGCTGCCCCCCCGACAGTTGCGCCGGGCGGCGGTTGGCAAAGGCGCCCATCTGCACCATGTCAAGTGCGCGCTTGATCTTGGCCTCACGCTCGGATTTGCCCGTCCCGCGGACCTCAAGCGGGAACGACAGGTTTTCGCCCACACTCATATGCGGAAACAGCGCGTAATTCTGAAACACCATGCCGATGCCGCGCTTGTGCGGGGGCACCTGGTTGATCGGGCGGCCATTCAGCTTGATCTCGCCGTGGGTGGCGGTCTCGAACCCGGCCAGCATCATCAGGCAGGTGGTCTTGCCCGAGCCGGACGGGCCCAGCATCGTCAGAAATTCGCCCTTGCCGATCGACAGGTTCAGGTCTTTGACGACCAGCGTTTCCCCATCATAGCTTTTCTGCACATGGTCAAATACGACGAATCCTTCGCCGGAGGCGTTAGAGGTCAAGGCGGGCTCCCCGTTCATTCTTGTGGTTCGTTTGTTCCCGTCGGCTGACTAAAACGGAACCGAGGCTCGTTTTCAACCCGTCAATTCCGGTAATGTCCGCAACCTTGATGCAAGCATGCCCGCGCGCGACAAACCGCCCGAAAACGGCGCTTGCTGCCCGCAGAGCGACCATTATGCAAATTCAGCGCGCCGCGCCTCGGCAATGCCATGGGGGCAACAGGCGGCCGGCGGGGCGGGAAAAAGCGGGCCTTGCAAGGCCGCGTCCGCGCGCTCCGCAACCGGCACCACCGGCGGCGGAGCGGTTCTGGCGTGCCCCCGATACTGGCCCACACAGACTTTCCCTCTTGTCGCGGCGCAGCGAGGCCGCTAAACGATTCGGCGGAGATGTGGCCGAGTGGTCGAAGGCACACCCCTGCTAAGGGTGCAGACGGGGAACCGTCTCGAGGGTTCGAATCCCTTCGTCTCCGCCACTTACCAAAGAAAAACCGTTCTCTTAGGTAAGCTGGCGCGAAATTTTTCCCTATATTCAAAGGCTTTAGCTGGCACCGTATTTACCTCGCACGTGCTGTGGGGTGCCGTATCCTCTCTCTATAGGCCGATATTCTCCGCAGCGGGTAACACAAGAATCGCGCTACATTCATGCTAAAGCATTGAAATTAAATGATTTTGTTAGGTATCGTAGTTCCTTTCGCTGGCAATGCCGCGATGGCAATCTGGTGCTGGCATCGAACATTGTTGTAGCGCACTTGCTATCGAGATTCACAATAAGCATATGAAATTAATTGCATTTTATCTGTCCCTGTTCATTCTGAGGATGGGGTGAGTTGCACGAGGGCCCATGCGATGAAAGCTGAAGATAAACCATCAACGTCACCCTTCGATCCTGCGGATTTCCTGGAGAACGGTGATGCGATCCTGGGGTATCTGACCGACGCCTTGGCCAGCCGTGATCCTGCTTTCATCGATGATGCCTTCGACGTGGCGCACCGTGCGGCAAAGCGGCTGGGTACGATCACAGCGACTAATTTGCGTTCCTTTGATTATGAAACCTTTTTTGCTGCGTTGGGCGCGGATGCTGAATTGGGGGATGAGTTGAAGAGTGCTGTTGCCAGGTTTCGATCCCGCACAGCTTCGCTCGTGACCAACGACACAGACCTGTTCAAAGAGCGAATGTGCCCGGCCTGCGGTGCGCAAATGCTGCGCGATGTTCGCGACATGACCTTGGAACACCGAGGGCGGTCGGACATGATCGTGATGCCCGGGTGGTACTGCGATGAGTGTGGCGAAGGTGTGCATTCCGGTGACGACATGGTCGCGTCGGATGCTGCGCTGGCGCGATTAAAAGCCGAACTTCAAGAGGCCTTTTCCGCGGATGAGCCGACCTTCAAATTGCTTGGCGCAGGGCAGGTCATCGATCGAAACCGGAAATAAGCGCATGTGGGGAAAAACATGCCGCGCTGCTTGAACAATCCCAACGATGGTCTGACCGCCCTACGGGAAATCTATCTCAGCGGCGGAATTGGCGGAGCGATCTCTGATCCGGGAGGCCTCGAAAAATACGACGCGTGAGCAATATCACTGAGGAGGGCGGAAAATGATTTCTGCAGATCACAAACGCTGCCCAACGCATCCGGGTGAGTTGCTGCGGGATGATATTTTGCCATGTATGGACTACAGTAAAACGCAGCTTGCGAAGATGCTGGGCATTTCTCGGCAGCATTTCTATGACATCTTGAATGAAAAGAAGCCCGTCAGCGCACCCGTCGCAGTGCGCTTGGGAAAGATGTTCGGAAATGGATCGTTGTTCTGGATCCGGATGCAGGGTGCGCATGACGCATGGCATGCCGAACGCGAAATCGATGTAAGTCAGGCGCCGACATTGGATGTAGCGTGACGCCCATGTTTGAATTCGAGATTGTGATCAATTTTCCCGATGGAAAGCCTGACGAGGCGGCGGTGTTGGACGCTTTGTTTCAAGCGGGGCTGGATGACACGATTGTTGGGACCGGCCGGTCGGATAGGATCGCACTCGGTTTTACACGAGATGGCCCCGACTTGGAGCAAGTCCTTACGGCCGCGGTGGCGCAGGTCGTTGCCGCGTTTCCATCAGCTTTGGTACAAGTTTTGGACTTGGCCGTGCTGGGTGACGTGAGGGGCAAGGCCGAAACCATTCGCCGAGTTCGCGCACTTGCAGCCCAGAAGGCTGCTGCTGGCGCCAGTGCTGCTTGCAGTCAGGACTTTCTGTACGGACCTGATGGCCTGCCATGATTGGCAGCCGGCAAAGCGGTCATAAAAATTTCCACCAGGGGGAATTTGCCTTCGACCGAAAGTTCAATTCTCGCCATCGAGCAGGCCCTTCTGCCGAGCCTCTTCACGTGCGGCGTCTAAGATTTCGCTTAATGAGCGCTTGCTAACCCCACTCGCTTCCGCGCGTTCAAGCATTACGCGAAGTTCATTGATGGCTGTATCACGCCGTTCCTGGTCGCGTCGGACAAGATCGCGAAAGTATTCGCTAACATTCCCATAACGACCGGCGCTGACTTGTGCTTCAACCCAGTCGTTCATTTGGTCTGGCATCGAGATTGTCAGTCGAGACATGCTTTCGGTTCCTTGGCCGTGAATCATAATAGTTCATACTATATCATAAAATGCCCAAAACTTCAAGGTGCTGAGCAATAAGATCGGCTCTGCCGATGCGCGGCCGTTCGGGCTCATGCGGAGAACAGCAGCGGCAATCTCCGCATTTTGTGCGGATAATGTCTTGAGCGCACTCCCATATAGCCGGCCACGACCTGCGTCGGACGGCTCACGTCCACGCGGACGTTCGGTTTCATGGCATATCGTGGTAGCCGAGCTCCCAGCGTTGCTCGGCCCACATCGGCGTGAAGGGGTCGAGCAACTCACGAAGGGTTTTGTTCGGGTTTCGGCCTTTCAGGATCGCCTCGACGATGTCAGGCGCCAGGGTTGTTAGTCGCATGGTGCGGATCATGTAGGAGGCTGGAATTTTCTCGTGCTCAGCCAAGTCTTTAATCGACGCAAAATGCCCTTCATCAACAAGTCGTTTCCAGCGATGCGCCCGCGCGAGCGATTTTATCAGCGCGTTATCCAGTTTGGGCGGTGGTGTGGCAAAATCTGGCAGGACCATCTCTTTGCGCCCGCCGCGCCGTTTGAGCTTGAAGGGAATGGTCAGTGTGATGGTTTCAGTTGTGGTGGTCTTGTCCGTCATGCTGCGTCCTTTCTGGGGAGAGTTCGGGATTTCAGGTCCTGTGCAAGGTGGCACAGACCGTCGACACGCAGGTGCACCTTCATATCCGTCTCGGAAACGTCGATGTGATCGATCAGGATCGAGGCAATGCGCGCTTGTTCAGCCGGGAACAGTTCGCTCCACAGCGGGTCAAGGCTTTTGAGCGCAGCGTGGATATCCTGCTCGCTGCAGGCCCGCTTGTCGATTGCCGCGTTGCGCCAGGCCTCGGCCACGATTTCGGGTTGACGGAAGACTGCGCGCAACTGCGCCGTTACATTGGCTTCGATTTCACCGGCGGGGATGCGGCCCACAGGACAGCTGCCAGCACCGTGCTTCAAGATCGTCTGGCTGACATAGTAGCGGTAAAGGCGGTTGCGCTTGCGGGTGTGGGTCGGCGAAAACATCGCGCCGTCAGGTCCGCGTATGAGGCCGGCCAGCAGTGAAGGGGTCTGTTTACGGGTGCTGGCAGCGCGAATGCGCGGGTTTTCACTATTAATCGCGCGGGCCTTTTCCCAGGTTTCCATGTCGATGATGGGTTTGTGCAGGCCGGGATAGGTCTCGTCCTTGTGCACGATCTTGCCGATATAGATCGGATTTGTCAGGATCCTATAGGCGTAACTATTGCTGATTGGATTGCCTTTTGGCGTCCTCAAACCGCGTTTTTCTGCCTCTTTGGCGACGAGTAGGGTCGAGCCGAGGCTGATGAACCGCTCAAAGATCCACCGCACATCTGCGGCTTGGGCGTTGTTGATCTCAAGCCGGCGGTTGATACAAACGTAGCCATATGGTGGGACGCCGCCCATCCACATGCCTTTCTTCTTCGAAGCCGCGACCTTGTCGCGGATGCGCTCGGCGGTCACTTCGCGCTCGAATTGGGCGAAGGAGAGCAGGATGTTCAGCGTTAAACGTCCCATCGAGGATGTGGTGTTGAACGATTGTGTCACGGAGACGAAGGTCACGTTATTTCGCTCGAAGGCCTCTACGAGTTTGGAAAAGTCCATCAGCGAGCGCGATAGACGGTCGATCTTGTAGACCACGACCACATCGACCAAGCCGTCCTCGATATCGGCCAGCAGCTGTTTCAACCCGGGCCGCTCCAATGTGCCGCCGGAAATGCCGCCGTCATCATAGTGTTCACGAAGGGCGACCCAGCCTTCTGAGCGCTGACTGGCGATGTAGGCTTCACAGGCTTCGCGTTGGGCGTGAAGCGAGTTGAACTCTTGCTCGAGCCCTTCCTCGCTGGATTTGCGCGTATAGACCGCGCAGCGCATCTTTCTGGGTGCCGGTTTTGTCATTTGCGCTTCCTGTAATTGTTGAGGCCGAAAAACACCGGGCCGTTCCAGCGAGTGCCGGTGATGGCCCGCGCAATGGCGGAGAGGGATTGATACGGGCGGCCTTGCCATTCGTAGCCATCGGCGGTGACGGTCACGACGTATTCTTCACCTTGCCACTCACGGATCAGGCGGGTGCCTGCGATGGGCTTGAGATCGTGGCGAATGCGCCTTTTGGCGGAGTTGTCGCCGTCCCATTTCTCAGCCAATTCCTCGAGTCGCTTGCGGGTCTCTGGTTTCAGGCCGCCATAGGCGAGCTCCTGGATGCGATAGCTCAGACGGGTTTCCAGGTAACGCCGGGTGAAGGGCGGTGGTTCTGTCCCCATCAGGTCGCGCCAGATTTCGCGCAATTCGGTGGGCGTTTTAATTCTGAGAGCTGCGACGCGGGCGTAGACGGGATCTTCTTTGGTCATGGGACCTCCTTGTGAGTTGGTTCCGCATGAACGCTCCGTCTTGCGCGAAAGTGTAGAGAACTTTCTCTATTATATTCAGTGTGTTGCCTGCTTTTTCGAGCGCGCATCCGCAAATACCCAACAGCAAGGATCTTGCACAATTCAGCACGCCGCTCGCGTGGCGTCATTTTCGTAGGATGCAAAGCATTGGCCGCAGTCAGCGGCGCGAAGATATCGTCGTACATTTTGGGTTCTCTCAGATTTGTACGCTGAGAGAACCGTCCTCTTCTCACTTATTCAAGTAAAAACAATAGCTTGTCGGTTTGTGTCGGTTTGTGGCGCCTTATGTCGGCGGCTCGGCTTAAAC